>CAVAGP010000021.1:0-36551 GCA_963588175.1 Faecalibacillus sp.
CTTTTAATAAAGAATGATTTTTAATAAATATTCGGTTTGAGGATGTCCATGATGCTCTCGGTTTCCATCGATGGGGCGGTTTTTTCTTTGTTTGTCTGCTGAGTTGGAGCGCTCATCTGAGTTGGGTTCTGGACTGGGTTCTTGGCCAAATCGATATCATCAAATCCCGCCACAACAACGCTCAGCATGATGGAGTCTTGGATATATGGGTTCATTGAATATCCCATCTTGATGTCCACATTTCCTCCGGTCTGCTCTTTGATTTTCTCTAAGCATTCCTGGGCTTGGTACAAAGTGACTCCTTTTCCGCAAGCAACGTTGCAAATAGCACGCTTTGCCCCGACGATTGAGGTCTCTAATAGGCTCATGTTAAGGGCGTTCTGAACAGCTTCCTCGGTTTTATTCTCTCCAGTGCCTGTTCCAAAGCCGATAAGAGTTGGTCCGGCATTCTCCAAAGTCGTTCTTAAATCGGCAAAGTCAAGGTTCATGAAACCTGGGAGATTGACCAAATCGCAGACTGTCTTGACGGATTGGGCGAGAATCTTGTCGGATTCCGCGAATGCCTCGGCAATATCGAGCCCGCCAGACGTCTGAAGGAGTTTGTCATTGGAGACGACCATGATTGAGTCGACCACTTCTTTTAATTCGTTAAGTCCTTTGGCGGCGTTGCCGTTTCTTTGATCACCTTCGACCGTGAATGGTCTAGTGACGATGGCAATTGTCAAAGCGCCAGCCTCTTTTGCGAGTTTAGCAATGACTGGAGCGGCTCCGGTTCCCGTGCCTTTTCCCATGCCTGCGGCGATGAAGACGAGATCTGTTCCCTCCACTATCTCGCGGATTTTGTCCGCTGAGAATTCGGCTGCTTTTCTACCAACTTCCGGATTAGCACCGGCTCCTAAACCACGAGCGGTCTCATCGCCAAGAATGATTCTATTAGGACATTTGCTCGTCGATAAAGCCTGTTTATCGGTATTGGCAACGTAGAATGTCACGTTAGAGATTTCCTCATCGATCATGCGGTTGACGGCATTGTTGCCGGCACCACCTACGCCAATGACCGCTATTTTAACGACGGCATCGAAGTTATCGAGGTCGCGTATTTCATCTAATTTCTCTTGAGAAAGTTCCATCTTGCTTCTCCTTATTGTCTAACTAACGTGGACATGCCACGGAATGATCCATCTGTATGCTCTTTGCTATCTCCGTTAATGGCGATTAATCCCAAAAGGTTAATCATGCTCGGATCTCTAGCACCAGGCACTTTCGGTACATAAAGTTTGATGTCTCCAACCATATTCCTGAGCGGAGAGATGAGTTCCTTGAAGCCGCGTAACTTTGTTGCTCCGCCGCCACAATAAAGCGGAAACTCACGCTGTTTAATGGCTTTGCTTGTCTCACAGATAGTCCTGATGGCATTCGACATGAATTGGTTCAATTCAGCGAAGAAGTCCTTTATGACGGCATTCAAGTCGTTTTGGCTGATCTTCACTTTCTCCCCATTGAGATTGCATCCTTCCCAAATTGGGAGCTGGAAGGCATATGGCTTAACGCAATATCCGTATTTCATCTTGAGCATCTCCGCTTCCTTCTGGTCGAGCAGCAAACGATTTGCGATGTAGGTTGTGAGGTCATCACCGCCGTTGGAGGCAAATGTTGAGGAGACGTATGGGGATTTCTTGTCATCCACCACAGTCACCGTCGTCAATCTCGCCCCGAAATCAGCGTAGAAATAATATGGTGGGCAATCAGGTTCTTCTCCGATAAGGGAGGTGGCACAATAAGAAGAGACGCAAGCGGTGTCGGTCCTGAAACCGGCCTGCTGAACCGTGATCTTTTGCTCATTGAGCACATCTTCAAGGACGGTGTGGAGATAAAGCCTTGCTTTGAGTTCCTTGCCCTTATATCCATAAAGATATTCTTTGGTAACCGGCTTATCGTCAACGACGAACTTGGATGGAATGACGCCAACTAAGGCTGAGCCATCCGGTATCCTGAGCTTATGGGCCTGATGAATGATGTTGAGCAAGTCTTGTGGGCAGATGATTCCGTTTTGGTCGGAGCCAAGCGTGCTCTTATCGGTGATATAGTTTTTGAAACCTAGAGGCGGAATAACGATAGTTGTTATGTCATTCACTTTTCTTCTGACTGACTCATCATCGATGTTGAGAAATTTAGAAACGGTTTCTTTGACTAAAGCGTCATTGATGATTCTGCCATTGATGACCGCCCCTTCTGGCAATTTCTCTACTTTGGTATAGACGACAACGGGTTTCTCGTTGATGCAATAGCCCACTGCGAATTTAACTGATGTGTCACTTATTTCGATGACTGCGGTGTTAGTTCTATTTTCCATATCGTATTCTATTATAGAATAAAATGTATTGATGACAACTAAATTGTAGAACAGATTTTAGTATTTTTTTGCATAATACATTTCAAATAACTAAAAAACTACTAATTTACGAAAAAAGGACCGATTGGGACTTACCAGTCGGTCACTTGTTCATTGCTTTTGTAGAGTGAGGTTATTCCTCGGTGGTCAGGGACACATTGGAGGAAGATTCACTCGTCTCCTCTTCCACCACTAATGATGAAGAGCTGTATTCGGCCTCGGCTTTGGCCTTATCAGCAAGCTTAACGCTAATGCCGATTGGGATAGCTGAAAGTGCGACGACAGCGAAGGAGATCATGGCAATGCTTAAAGAATCCTTGATGATGTAATGGCTTTTGGTCTTGCCATTTTTCTCAAGCTTATCTCTAATAACCATAGCTTACTCTCCTTTCTTTTTTATGCCTCTTAGCTTAGCGCAGTGAGAACGGTGATTGTGTTCAAGTTCCTCTTCGCTAGCGCTTATTGGTTTACTTGTGAGATTGATAAATGGAGCTACCTCCACGTCTTCCGGTCTCACGGCCAGAGAATGTCTGTCACCCTCGATTTTCGATAATGAGACAAACTTTCTTTTGACGATTCTGTCTTCCAAAGAATGGAAGGATATGATGGCCACAACTCCATTCGGAGCAATGAGGTCCACCATCGTGTCCAACGCTTCTTGAAGAGCACCCAACTCATCGTTGGTCTCTATTCTCAAAGCCTGGAAGATTTGCTTAGCCGGATGCCCTTTCTTGAGAAGGGATTTCTTTGGCTTCGCTCTTTTGATGATGTCTACGAGTTGGGTCGTTGTGTCAATCGGGGAAGAAGCCCTTTCTTTGACGATCAGCTTAGCTACTTGATATGCATCGGGGTCTTCACCGTATTCCCTGAAAATCCTTGTGAGGTCATTCAAGGTGTAAGTGTTGACGATATCATGGGCTGAGAAGGGTCTGGATGTGTCCATTCTCATGTCGAGTCTGGCCTCTTCTTTATACGAGAAGCCTCTTTCTCCTTCATCGAACTGGGGACTCGATACCCCTAAGTCGATTGTTAACCCATCTACCTTAGTGACGCCTAATTTCTCCAGTTCGGTTTTTAAGTGTCGGAAGTTGGATCTTATGATGGTGTAATTTGAGCCGATTTGGGAGAGTCTGACTTTAGATTCAGCAACCGCTTCATCATCCACATCGAAGCTGTACAAATGGCCATTTGGGATTCTTTTAAGAATCTCACCGCTAGTGCCGGCCCTGCCTAGAGTGCAATCTACGTAGATGCCGTTTGGCTTGATGTCCAAGAGATCAATGGTCTCTTTGAGCAGCACTGAGATGTGCTCACCCATTGTGCTTTGCAGCTTTTTCGGCTGCCTCCTCGTAGGATTCAGATTCCTCGTTGGAATATTCCGCGAAACTTGTTGGATCCCAGATTTCGAAGTGATCAATCATTCCGATAACCATGATTTCCATTCCGAGGTGATATTTCTCAACGACCTCTTCCCCAAGATTGATTCTCCCGTGGCTATCCACTTCCAGTTCACGAACCGAAGCCATAACCATACGGATGAATTTGTAAGATGAAGGTCCCTCAAGGAGCTTAGGTTGGAGGGTGGAGAGCACTTTCTCGTACTCAGATTCCTCGTAAACGGCGATACAACCGTCGAATCCGCGGAGCATGTAGAACTTAGAAGGCATCACATCAGTCATCTTTGCAGGTAACTGTAAACGCTTCTTAGCATCTAGGGTTCTGTTGTACGTTCCAATGTATTTTCCCACTTTTTCCCACCTTTGCAGTTAAACAATATCACGCACGTTTAAAGGTGTAAAGCAAAAAAAGGTAAAAATGTAACTTAATTTTAAAAGCCGATCTGATCTCTCAAATCGGCTTGTTTTCTTGGTTTTTTGGAATATATTACAGACTTTAGTCTGCAATATAACTAGTCGTCAAACTTCAAATCTTTCAAAGCATCGAATGCTGGATTGTACTCATTTCGGTCCATTTTTTGAGCATTGAAATCATCCTCTGACATGGCTTCGAAATTCTTTCCGCTGGCGGAGACTTTTGAGCCTGGCCTAGTGATTTTAATCGGAAGGGAGGCGTGAAGAATTCGGATGCATAAATCATCCAAATCAATAGAGTTGCCCGGAATGACGAATCCTTCTCCGGTGTCATCTTCCACATCGAGTATATCGACATCATCACTGACCGTGACGTTTTTATCAAACGGGACACCATCGCGAGAATCACTTAAGGCAAGGGTCGCTTTGATGTTCATGCAAACATGTTTATAATCCCCTACTTGTTCTAGTTCAGCCTCGTAATGGCAGGATTTGATGCCAAGCATCGGATAGCTAAGTTCGTAGCCAGGGAAGGTTGAGTCGCTCTCAAATGAGAGGACTCTTCCTTTCGTGATGTTGGACTTATTGACTTTCAGCATTATGACCTCACCTCAGCAAGAAGTTTCATCTTGAGGGTAGCGACTATCTTGTCCATGACGACATTGATTTCCGCATCGGTCAAAGTCTTCTCCTTGTCTCTGATGGAAATGGTGATGGCAAGAGATTTCTTGTTAGAGTCGATCTTATCGCCTTCATAGACATCGAAGACCTCGATGCTCTCAACGAGCTTGTCGGTCTTCTTGATCTCGTTTTTAACTTCCTCATAAGAGACGCTCTTGTCGAGGACTAATGCGAGGTCACGGGAGACTGATGGGAATTTTGGAGGGACAGAAGCTTTGTCCATGCTGGTCTTGACGTTGAGGAGATAATCGAGATTGACGTTAGCGGCAACCGCAGTTGTCTTGCCAAGTCCCAATTCCTTGATGGCATTTGGATGGAGTTCGCCTAAGACTGCAACAAGGTCTTTGCCGATGTAAAGGGCGGCACTTCTGCCTGGATGGAATTCCTCTTTATCGGAGACGAGTCTCACGTATTTGTATCTGTTTTCCTTGATGCCAAGCATCGCAAGGATTGCATCAAGTAAGCCTTTTACGTGGTAGAAACCATATGGTTTCTTTTCTAAAGAACCTCTGACTTTCTCATTGCCGACTAAGACGATTGAGAGCTGGGTGCTTTCTTTTCCAACCGAGTCAACGTCGGAGACTTCGAACAAAGCGAGGTCTTTTTCCTGGTGAGAAACATTGTAGACCGCCGAATTGAGGAGGCTCCATAAGGTGTTCTTGCGGAGATATTCCTTGTCGCTGGTCATCGGGTTGAGGAGCTTGTAGTTCTCGTTTGTATTGAGATAGGCAAACGAATCTTTGTGTTTCTCATCAACAAGCGAATAGGTCAAGCATTCATATATACCTTGATCACGGAGATACCTTCTGATGGCTCTCTTGTTGGCTTGTTTTGGGGTATAGCCGCCCTTAACCTCAACGATCGGCATTGTGGACTGGATGTTATTGAATCCAAGAAGACGGATGACCTCTTCAGAGATGTCGCAAGGCTCATTCAAGTCGATTCTGTTATGTGGAATTCCAACTTTGATGGAATCGCCTGTGACGACTGGTTCGAGATGGTCTCTTCTCAAGACTTCTTCAACCTCTTCCATTGAGAAATGAGTGCCAAGTCTGTTGTTGATGTAGGTCAAAGACGTCTCAACATGCTTTTTATCGTGATTGAGCGTGTCATAGTGAACTGTCTCGGAGACGTCCGTTGCTTCGCAAAGCTCTTTTAAGAGAGCGCAGGTCATCTCCATGACATATTCGTTCTGGTCAGGGTTGATACCTTTGACGAAACGGGATGAGGATTCGGAGGCAAGGCCCAATCTGTTGGATGTGCGTCTGATGGAGGCTGGGTTGAACCAAGCGGCTTCAAGCAAGACATGGGTGGTGTTCTCATCGACTTCGCACTCTTTGCTGGTCATGATTCCGCCTAAGCACATTCCTCTGCCACCACTGGTGACGAGTAAGTCGCCTTTCTGAATGAGGTAAGTCTTGTCATCCATCGCGACGAATTCGCCTTCGATGTCATCTTTGACAGTCAGATTCTTCTCAGGGAGTTTATCCGCGTCATACATGTTGAGAGGCTGCCCCGTTAACAGCATGACATAGTTTCCGATGTCGACGACATTATTGATGGATCTGACACCTTCGGATGTGAGGATATTCTGCATCCATTTTGGTGATTGTTTCGTCTTGATGCCTTTGATTTCTCTCATACCGAATTCCGGGCATTTTGGAGTATCGGAGGCAATGGTGTATTCGGATTTGAATTTATTTTCAACTTTATAAGTCGGGAATTTGACCTCTCTATTAAGAAGCGCACCGACTTCAAGAGCAACGGATTCCATCGCGTTCATATCGGAACGGTTAGCTAAAATGTTTGGCTCAAGGATAACGTCGTCGATTCCTAAATAGGAAAGTGGATTATCGATGCCGACAGGAGCGTCTTCCGGCAATTCCTCAATGCCAGCGCACTGCTTCTCGGTCAAATATTTCTTGTCGACGCCCAATTCATATAAAGCGCAGCACATGCCATCTGATTCAACGCCACGGATCGTTGATTTAACGATGGTGACTTCCGGGAGGACCGCTCCTTCCCTAGCAACGATTACCTTCAATCCCGTACGGGCATTAGGCGCACCGCAGACGATTTGGTGAATCCCATATTTTCCTTCATCGACTTTCAAGACGTGAAGATGGTCTGAATCTGGATGCGGAACGCATTCGATGATGTGGCCGATTGTGAGGTTGGTGCCTCTTGCGAGTTTGGTGATTTCCTCGATTTCGATTCCGGCGAAGGTCATCTTGTCTGCGAGAACTTCCGGAGTGATGTCATCGATTTTGACGAACTGGTTTAACCAATTTAGAGATATCTTCATTTTCTATTCCTCCTTATTTCGCATTGAAGTCCTTGATGAATCTGACGTCGTTTGTGTAGAAACGTCTGATGTCATCGATGCCGAATCTCAGCATGGCGATACGCTCAACGCCGACGCCAAAGGCGAATCCTGAATATTTGTCTGGATCATATCCGCACATACGCAAGACGTTTGGATGGACTTCCCCGGCACCGCCGATTTCAATCCAGCCGGTGCCTTTGCACATGGCGCAGCCTTTGCCGCCGCAGTTAGCGCAGCTGGCATCGACTTCCACGGATGGTTCGGTGAACGGGAAGAAGCTTGAGCGGAATCTGACCTCTCTTTTCTCTCCGAACATCTTCTTGACGAAGAGTTCAAGTGTACCCTTCAAATCGGCAAGGGAAACGCCTGGAGCCACCACAAGTCCTTCGATTTGGGAGAACTGATGGGAGTGAGTCATGTCATCCTCGTCTCTTCTGTAGGTCTTACCTGGGCAAATCATCTTGATTGGCTCGTTGCCGCCTTTAGAAATCATCGTATGAGCCTGAGCGGCGGATGTCTGGGTTCTCAATAAAAGAGAGTCGTTGATGTAGAATGTGTCCTGCATATCTCTTGCCGGATGGTCTTTCGGGACGTTCAGCAATTCAAAATTGTAATGATCGGTCTCAACGTCTCTGCCCTCGACAATCTCAAATCCCATGCCGGCAAAGATATCGGACACTTCATCGATGATTACATAATAAGGGTTGATATGACCGACATTGACACTTTCTCCAGGAAGAGAGATGTCGATTGTCTCTTTCTTAAGCTGTTGCTGAAGTTTTTTCTTCTCCATCTCCTCGGCTTTCTTTGCCCAAGCTTCCTGAATAGCGTTCTTGGTGTCATTGATCGCCTTACCAAATGAGCCTCTTTCCTCTGCTCTTAATTCTTTCATGAGCCCCATAAGAGCGGTGAGTTCGCTTTTCTTGGCGAGGTAGATGTTCTTGATGGAGGCTAACCCCTCAAGATTTTGAGCCTCTTTGATTTCCTCGAGTGCCTTTTCTCTAATCTCAGCCACTCTCTCGATTGCATTTGCCATAAATGCCTCCTTAAAAATAAATAAAAGGACGGCTCAGGAGCGGGATAACCGCGGTGCCATCCTTGTTCATCAAAAATTATTATGATGCTCTAATAGCTATAACCCACAACGGGGAGACTCTCATCTCCGTTCTCAGAGGTGAACTTCATCTAGTCTATCCTAGGATGGTCACTCTTCTCATCCTTCCCACTTAGGAGACTCAGCTAGATTACTCTTCTCGTCAACGAACGGTTATATTGTACTCACTAACCTCTTTTTTATAAAGAGGAAAAAGAAAATCCTCCGTTGGGAGGAATTCCTTTAGCCGATCATGGATGAGAGCCAGTCGTCAACTTTCGTTCTCCAATCGTCGTCGCCGTCATCTCCGCCGGGAATATCCCAGTCTCCGGTGTCTCCGCCGTTCTCTTCAATCCACTGTTTGATTCTCTCGAGGTATGAATCGATTGTCTCATCACCCGTTGAACCACCGCTGTAATCAGGGAATATCTCTTGGTCGGTCAATCCAACGATTTCCGGCATCTCGTCGTATTTAGCGAGGTCTGGCAAATCGAATTCGGCGGCCGAATCGACCATCGGCATGAATTTGCCCTCGAAGGATAGGCTTTTGATATATATTGAATCATCACTCGTCAATTTGGCGGTTATCTTATCCTCATCAAGTTTGGCTTGTACTGCCAAATTGAAGCTTCTTAGCTCATCTTGAGTCCAAGAGATGCCAATGCTCATCTTGAAATCATCGATATAATCGGTGTAACTGGCAAGGAGTTTCTTGATGTAGTCTTTTGCAAAAGTCGGGTAAGAGGTTCCGCCGATGATGTCATCCGCCATATCCTCAAGCGTTGCAACATCATTGACGATCCAATTTAGATAATACCCGGTTTTGACTTTTGCGTTATCAAAGTAACAATAGTCCGTTCCATCCGTACCGTAATCGCTCTTGATCGTATCAACGAGTTTTGAGTATACCGAAGCACTTCTATTCGACCACGGGGTGAGCAGCTTTAACAAAGTTAATGCATTGTCATCTATCGTGATTTTGGTCTTGGACCCAATGCTCCATTCCGAATTATCCGGGTAGGCCTGCCTTACGAGTTCAATAAGTGCAAGTCTCAATAATGATGCGTTGGACAAATCAGCATAAAGGCTTGAGGTCGCCCCGTCTAAATATCCTTTAACGCCCGAAACCTTTTGGTAAGTTTCGACGCCGTCTGAGATTTCCCAGAGTTTGCATTCATTCATGATGAGCTCTCCGGTCAAACCGGTGATGTCCTCGGATGTCCTGCCGTTTAGCATCAATGAGCCATTTTCAACATCGAGGCCGATTCCTAAAGCGGTCCAATCATCCGGATTATAGACATAAGTTTCTTCTTCGCTTGAATCTTCTTGAGAAGCGCTCTCATCAAGCGAATCTGAAACAGTGCTTGCGGATTCGGATGAGGTATCCGTTTCAGTCACCTCTTCGTCTTCAGTCGCTTTCATCATGACGTCAGCATAAATATCGTAATCGAGCGTTTCGAGCGGCTTGTAGTACCAACCTGCGTTATCGCATTCCGCGATATCCTGAAGGTCGATATCCAAATACCTAAGAGCCTTGGACGCTTTGAATGCAGGTAGTTCAGACGATGTTTCAGGCGTCATGGAAGAACTGCTGCTTGACGAGTCAATTTTGCTTCCGCATGAAGCCATAAACAAAGAAGCTGTTGCTAAGAGTAATGTTCCGATTTTCTTGTTCATAGTTTCCCCTCCTGTTAAACGTAACGAATATGGTAGTCCTTTTTATTTAAAAAGATACATTAAAATCCCCCCGGCGATCCCGACATTCAAGGAATCTATTCCCGACATCTCGAGACGGACGGCTTGGTCACTTATCGAGATGATGTCTTTAGCAACGCCTCTAGCCTCATTGCCTAGGACGATTGCGAACTTCTTCCCGTCGAGATGAATGTCTTTTGGGGGAAGCGAGCTCTTGAGGTCGGTTGCCATGATGTAGAAACCATCTTTTTTGAGCTTTTCGATATCGTTAAACGGGGCATCTTTGCTCTCGATTATATTTAATTTAAATATAGCGCCTTGCGATGCCATCAATGTTTTTGGGGTGTATACACCGGCCGAGCCTTTGGATAAAACAACATCCGTATAGCCAAACGCCAAAGCGGTCCTCAGGAGCGTACCGACATTTCCTGGGTCTCCAACCTCATCAAGATATAAGACTTTGGAGCCTTTTATCTCGCCGTTGATCGGTTTCTTGCACAAGGCAACTATCCCTTCCGGATTCTTGGTGGACACAAGTTTTTTTAGAACGGCATCGTTGACGATGTGGGTTTGAATATTGGATTTGTATTCTTTAAGAGTAAAGATGGTTGTTGCAAGGCCTGATTCCACTGCCATTTCCACTAAATGGAAACCTTCGACGAGAAAATAATCGCCCTTGCCATCGAGGTAAGAAGCGGCTTCTTTGATGCGTTTGTTGTCTTTTGATGTGATTAATTCGCTCATTTGTATTGGTGCTTTCTAAGTTTACCATGGAGTTGGTCGTAATCCGGAGAATATTTGTAGAGTTCATCATAAAATCTCGACGAATGGTCTCTCACCCTATCATGAGTCAACTCATGGAAGATGACGGAATCGATGATGGGTTTTGAATAATGAACGAGGATGGTTGAATAGGTGATGCTTGTGGTCGCGCTGGAATTCACGCCATATCGAGACGACATGTTCCTGACCTTTATTTTATACGGGGTTTTGATACCCATTATGTCCGCCAATTCTTTGGTTCTAGGCTCAACATATGCTAGTAGTTTCTTATTTAAATAAGATGTCTGCCCTTTTTCGCTGAGTTGGTTCCAATCGGGAAGGTAGACTTTCTCACCGAAGATATAGACCTCATCATCGGTGTTGGCTGGTTTCTCATAATTGAATTTCTTGAGACGTTTCGGAATATACATCTGAATACCTTTTTTGAGATATTCCTTTGAGGTTCCGTATGGGGCGGATACATAAAGGGTGAACCCGTCCCTTCTAACGGAGTAACGAATGGTCCTTTTGAACTTCCACTCCACTTTGCACGGGTGTTCCACTCCCTCGATTATTACGTTCCAATTCTCGACTTTTGACATGATATGCATATTTTAGTACAAAGTTTATAGAAATGAACTTCTAAAGAAGATATACTTTCCGCCATATGGAAAAGATTCTCATCAGTGCCTGCTTATTAGGCGATAACACAAAATACGATGGAGGCAACAATTACTTCCCGTTCGTTGAAAAACTAAAAAAGAAATACCAATTGGTCCCATTCTGCCCGGAAGTCGAATGCGGACTTCCTACCCCAAGAGAGCCGGCCGAAATAAAACACGGATCGGTAGTAACCAAATCCGGAAAAGATGTCTCGGCATTATATGCCTCAAGCGCGGAAAAGGCGGTTAACCTTTGCAAATTCTTGGGAATTCATATCGCAATCCTAAAGGATGGCTCCCCTGCTTGCGGATGCAGATACATCCATGATGGCACCTTCTCAGGCATTAAGATCGAAGGTTTAGGCGTAACCGCTAGAGCCCTCATCAACGCCGGAGTGAAAGTCTATTCGGAAACAGATGGGCTAGACTTCCTTCTCCCTAATATCGAACATGAAAAGGCGACATTGAGGAAAAACATCGCCAAGCAAAAAGACAAATCAGAACTCAAAACGGACTCCAACAAGAAATACAAAGATTTCGGCGAGAAGAAATCGTATGAGGATAAATCTCATAAGTCATACAAGAGACCGGAAGGCGTTGAGTCTAATGAAGACAAAAACGAATTTGGCCACTTCGAGAAAAGAAAGTCATTCGAAAGCAAGAAACCTTACGGCAGAAAACCACGCGGGGAGAGAAAAACTTATGAGGGCAAGAAATCATCGTATGGCGAGAAGAAATCCTACGGCGATAAAAAGACCTACAGCGGAAGAAAGAGCTATGGGGATAAGAAATCGTATGGGGCAAGGAAATCTTACTCAGGCAAGAAGTCTTATTCCTCAAATAAATCTGGTAGAAGCTTTGGGAAAAAATCCTACAGTGGAAACAAAAATTAACGAACTAGCATCACATTGTGGTGCTTTTTTTAACGCCTTTTTGCGAACTGGAAGAATAATTCAAGGAGCAAAGCGTTATGATAGTCACGAATATCACAGTCGGTTAATTCGATGAATTCCTTAAGGCGATAGTTGAATGTATTCCTGTGGATGCCAAGCATTTTGGCGGTCTCGATTCCGTTCAATCCGCAGCGGAGGAATGCCCCTGCGGTCTCTAGTATCTCGTCCGGAACATTATCGAATTCCTCTTTGAGGTAATGGACGTAATAATAGTCGCCAAAGGAGGTTCTCTTATAGAGAATGTCGGTTAGGAAAACGCATTGGTTTGGGAAGTAATCCAAAGCGCCTTTTCGGCAATGCGCAGTTAAGTTATCTAGCTTATGTACTGCAAGAATGCTTATTCTTACCCCTAAAGTTTGATGGATTGAGAAGATGTTGTTTTCAAGGGTTGGCTCATATAGGGAGTCCGCGACAAAAGACCCGTTTTTATCATCTTCGTAAAAGATGTCGGTTTCCGGTATTAACGCTTTGATCAGTTGATCGAAGACATCGCGATTGATGGGCTCATTGGCTTGAAACAAATAAATCTTCCTCATGGTGTCCCCCTATAGCAACGGGGTAAAGATCTTCATGATCTTAGCCAACAGTTTCTTAAAGCCTTTAAGATGGAAATCGGATGGATATTCCTTGGAAACACTTATCATCTCTTCGAAATCTTCTTTGATATCTTTGATGCATGGGACATTGTACATAAGTACACCGTCCTCAAAATGGTGAAGCAAGGAACGATAATCCAGATTGATTGTGCCAACAAAAGCAATTTCATCATCCGCCAAAGATGTTTTCATGTGGTTGAAACCCGGGGTATAAGAATAAACGTGCACCCCTGCTTTCAAAAGCCTTGTTACGAACAATTGTCCGACGAGGAACACGCCTTTCTTGTCAGGAATTCCCGGAAGGATCACATGAACGTCAACTCCTCTAATTGAAGCGTTGCATAAAGCATCTATTATTCTTTCCGGCGGAATAAGGTATGGGGTTGAGATGTATAGCGTGTTCTTGGCGCCGTTAATCATATTCAAATAATTCCTGGTGCCGACCTGCTCATAATCATATGGTCCGCCGTTATCCCCAAACATCAAGGCATAGCCTTCTTCATTAAAAGTCGGGTATTCATAATCCATGAAGCGCTTATAGTCGCTTGAGGTTCTAGAGGCTAAGTCATAACAGGATAAGAACGTTGATATGAAGTTATTGATTCCAGGGCCCTGGAGTTCAATCATCGTATCCTTCCAATAGCCGAATCTACTGATAATATTGGCATATTCGTCCGCGATATTGATGCCTCCGGTAAAAGCGTATTTATGGTCGACAACCACGATTTTTCTATGGTCTCTGTTGTTGTAAATCCCAGTGAGAACCGGGGTAAATTTATTAAATTTATAAGCTTTAATGCCCTCTTTTCTCAGGGTTTTATAATAATGTTCAGGAAGTAAGCCGGCGCATCCTACGTCATCCATAAGAAGACGGACTTCAACGCCTTCTTTGGCTTTGCGGACAAGGATATCGTGAATGGTATTCCACACTTCTCCTTTATCGATGATGAAAAATTCGAAGAAGATGAACTCTTTTGCCTCTTCTAGCCTTTTGTATAGTTCAGGGAAGAAGGCCTCACCATTCTTGAAATATTCGATGTGGTTGCCTTTTGTGGCGGTTTGATAAGTCAGTTTCCTTAAGTAATTAAAATAGCGCGCGTACATGAATGTATCGATGAATATTTGCTGTTCATCATAAGGGAGGTATGGAATCGCCTTCTCTTCTGATTCATGCAGGATTTTCTGCTCTTTCTTTTTGATTGGCTTTGTTGAGAAAGTGAGATAAATTATCGGACCAATGTAAGGAAGGAAGATAAGGATCAAAAACCATGGGAGTTTCGATTCCATATCCTCATCTCTTAGGGCAAGTCTGAATAAGCAGCCGACATGAGCAAGAACGAGAAATCCCACAAGCAAGAAATAAAGCCATTTGCTGAATGTTTCCGCCAACCCAACAATCGCGCCAATAAGCAAAACCTCGCCTAAAATGACGATTATTACAGTCAATACTCGTGAACCCGCTTTCTTTAATAATTTCATAGTCAATATTATAGTTGTTTTTGTTCATCATGCACAACAAAAATAAAAGCCTCGCAAAGGAGGCTAATTGTTCTAAACAATTATAGGTAATCTTCGAACCTGGCAACAAGCTTGTAAGAATCGAACTCTTCCTTGCTCGTGATATGTTTGCGGAAGATTCTTCCATCCCAATCCTCAACGAGATAATCAGCTTCAACAAGTGGGATTGTCGGAGTGTCGCTGAAACTCAATTCATTAAGGTCATCCACTCCTTCTCTGATACGCTCAACGTCCTCAACAATGGCTGAACCCGTTGGATATTTTCCGGCGCCTTTGCCATACATGAATAAGTCTTCGTGATATTTGGTTCTGAACAAGACTGCATTGTATTCTTTCTTGACGACGTTGAATCTTGAATTCGGGGATACTAGAGTTGGGACGATGGCGTAATGGATTCCATCAGGTTGCTTATCGGCGATAAGGAGGAACTTCATAATCTTCCCCGAACGTTTGACCTCATCAATGAAAGACTGAGACAAATTCTTGATGCCACATCTTGCAATGTTTTTCATCTTTAAGGAATGGTCGAAGGCCAAAGCGCCGACTATATATCCTTTTCTCAATAAATCATTGCCTTCGAGGTCATCGGTTGGGTCGGATTCCGCAAAACCTAACCTTTGAGCCTCTTTAATCGCGTCTTCCATCGTCTGGTTTCTATCGAATATTTCACCTAAGACAAAGTTGGTTGTGCCGTTAAAAATGGCATAGAATCCCAAAATATCCTCATAAAGTCTGATGCCTTTTAAAGTCGATAAAACTGGCATGCCACCACCAACGGATGCTTCATATAGGAAATGGCAATGATTCTCTTTTGAGAGTCTTACATATTCTTCAAAATGGTTTGAGACCGTTTCCTTATTTGAGGTAACGACGCTCTTGCCCGCTTTCAAAGCGCGAGTGATCAATTCATAAGGGAGTTTCTCGTGGCCTAAACATTCGACGATGCAGTCGACTCTCTTATCGTTGACGACATCATCGATATTAGAGACCAAGAGATTCTCGGGGACTCTTTTGTTCGTGGGTAAATCAAAGATAGATACCACGTATGCGTTGAGCTTCTGAAGGATTTCATAAGTACCAGAGCCAACGATACCGAAACCACAAATACAAATTCCAAATTCTTTCATAACGCCATTTATTAACTTAAATATAAAAGAATTTTTCAATCTTTATCTTCTGTAACCGGTCACATTGTACGCCTACTACGGACAAGTAAACGCTTTATGTGCTAGTAATTTCAAAAGTTTATGAATAATTTCAGCGTTCGTTTGCCTTATTAACTTCCTTGCCCAATTTATTTCCGAGGCTTATTGCTAAAAATCGTTCCGAAATAGCGATTTTTTATGATTTGGGTATATCCATTTACTTATTTTTTGTGATACTATGTTTTCGATTTCGGGCTTTGTTGTAAAACAACATTCTCCGAACAAGAAAGAAGGTAAATATATGGGCGTCAAAATTGTGGAAACAGCCTTAAGAGATGGTCACCAGTCTCTTTTTGCCACGCGTATGACAACCGATGAAATCATGCTCGCTTTAAGTGAGCTCGACAATGCCGGTTACTACGCATTAGAAGTTTGGGGAGGAGCAACATTCGACTCCTGTTTAAGATTCTTAAACGAAGATCCATGGGAAAGATTGAGAAAGATCAGAAAAGTCTGCAAGCACACTAAGCTTCAGATGCTTTTCAGAGGACAGAACATCCTTGGCTATCGTCACTATGCGGACGATGTAGTCGATAAGTTCGTTGAGAAATCAATCAAGAACGGCATCGACATCATCAGAATATTCGATGCATTGAATGATATCAGAAACTTGGAGTGTGCTGTAAAAGCATGCAAGAAGTACGGGGGAGAATGCCAGATTGCATTAAGCTATACCACTTCTCCAGTCCATACGGTTGAATATTATGTTGAACTCGCAAAGGAAGTTGAGAAATTAGGCGCAGATTCCTTGTGCATCAAGGATATGGCTGGCGTCTTGCTCCCAGAGACAGCATACGAATTGATCACCGCTTTGAAGAAGAACACAAAACTTCCAATTGAGCTTCATTCACACTGCACAGGCGGTTTGATGGAAATGACATACATGAGAGCAATCCAGGCGGGAGTCGATATTATTGACACAGCCTTAAGCCCACTTGCTGGCGGAACATCTCAGCCATGCACCGAATCAATCAATTATGCATTGAAGGGCACTCAGTATGACCCAAAACTCAATGATGAATTATTAAGCGTGGCAGCAGCTAAATTAGCTCCAGTCAAGCAGAAGTATCTAGATAACGGATTATTGAATCCAAAATCGTTATCCTGCAATCCTAACATTCTTAAGTACCAGGTCCCTGGAGGAATGTTATCCAACCTTATGAACCAGCTCAAACAGCAAGGCGCAATGGATAAATTCGATGAGGTCTTAAAAGAAGTCCCTCGCGTCCGTAAGGATATGGGTTATCCACCGCTAGTCACACCACTTTCGCAAATGGTTGGCACGCAGGCAGTCTTGAACGTAATCTCAGGCGAGAGATATAAGATGGTTCCAAAAGAAATCAACGAATACCTCCACGGAAGATACGGAAGATTCCCAGCACCAGTTGATCCGGAAATCCAGAAGAAGATTATCGGCGATGACAAAGTCATCGATTATAGACCAGCTGACGATTTGAAGCCTGAATTCAAAGAACTCAAAGAAAAATACAAGGATATCGCTAAATCAGATGAGGATGTCTTGAGCATCGCCCTCTTCGGAGATGTCGCAATCAAGTTCATCAAGCAGAGAAACGAAGACGCTATCCCAACAATTATCAAGTTGGAGGCCTAATAGATGTTATTTGCAATTTACAATGATCAAATGATTGCAGACTTCAGCATTCTAGATTCGCTTCTAGTAAGCCTCATTGCAATCGTCATTGTCTTCGTTGTCTTGACGATAATCATCTTCATAACCGGCGGATTCTCAAAAACCATCGAGTTATATGATTCAAAAACCAAGATCGATCCTCGCCCAGAGAATTCAATCTTGGAGACAGACGAAGACGCAGTCGCTGCTGCACTCGTTGCAACAATCGACTTCAATAAGACAACAGGCAAAAATGCTAAATTAGTTAGCATCGAACGCCTTGATGATTAAGGAGATATAAAATGAAAATCTACAAAGTTAAAGTAAACGGAAAATCATATGTCGTCGAATTAGAATCAGTCGATGAAGTCAAATCAGACAAGCCAGTCTCAGTTGCTTCATCTCCAAAGGCAGACTCTCCTGCTCCAGTCGCTGGAGAAGGACAAGATGTCACATCCCCTATCCAGGGCAATGTCTTAGACATCAAAGTCAAAGTCGGACAAAAAGTCGCTAAAGGCGATACATTACTTATCATCGAAGCAATGAAGCTTGAAAACGAAATCGTTTCGCCATATGACGGCGTTGTTTCAACAATCCTCGTCAACAAAGGTGCTACAGTTCAGTCAAAACAATTATTAGCCAAAATTAAATAATAGGAGCAAGTATGGACCAGATATGGGAAACTATCAAACAATTCTGTCTTGAGTCCGGCATTGCGGGTTTCTTCGCGGAGGGCGGATGGAAGAATTTGATCATGATGGCCTTGGCATGCGTGCTCTTGTTCTTGGCTATCAAAAAACAGTTTGAGCCTTACTTGTTGCTTCCTATTGCATTCGGAATGTTGCTTGTTAACATCCCGTACGCAGGTAAAGAACTATTCGTAAAGACTACAAACGAAGTAACCGGAGAAATATCGTATTCCGGCTTACTAGGATATTTATATTATGGAGTTAAGTGGGGCATTTACCCTTGCTTAATCTTCTTGTGCATCGGCGCTACGACTGACTTCGGTCCGCTTATCGCAAACAAGAAAACAATGTTACTTGGTGCGGCCGCGCAAGTCGGTATCTTTGTTACGTTTATCGGCGCTATCATCCTCGGCAAAAACGGTTTAGGTTGGACCGATTGGGGACCAGAAGTCGCTTCATCAATCGGCATCATCGGAGGTGCTGATGGACCAACAGCCATCTTAATTACAACAAAATTAGCACCAGAATACCTTGGCAGTATCGCAATCGTTGCGTACTCATACATGGCACTTGTACCTGTAATTCAGCCTCCGATAATCAGACTTCTTACCACAAAGAAAGAAAGAATGATTAAGATGGAACAGACTAGACCTGTTTCAAAGCGAGAGAAGATTCTCTTCCCGATAATCGTAACAATGATTGTTGTCTTAATCGTACCAAGCTGCGCATCGCTTATCGGTTGTTTAATGCTTGGCAACTTGATCAAAGAATCCGGAGTCGTTCCAAAAATCACCGAGACCCTTGCCAATAGCTTGATGTATATCGTCACTATCTTATTAGGCACATGCGTTGGCGCAACAGCCACCGCCGAAACATTCTTAACAGCAGACACATTATTCATCTTTGTCCTCGGTATCATCGCATTCTCCTTCTCCACCGCTGCCGGTGTCTTAGGAGGAAAGGTCATGTGCTGGGCAACTCATGGCAAAGTCAACCCAATGATCGGTGCCGCAGGCGTCTCTGCCGTCCCAATGGCAGCGCGTGTTGTCCAAAAGGAAGGCCAGAAAGAAGACCCAACAAACTTCTTGCTTATGCACGCAATGGGTCCAAACGTCGCTGGTGTTATCGGTTCAGCCGTCGCAGCTGGCGTCTTGCTTCTCTTATTCGCGAAGTAAAAAATATGAAGGAGATTCATTTTACAGAAATAGATTCCACCAACCTCTACCTCAAAAAACATTATGCCGAATTAGATGACCTCGACATTGTCGATGCCAAACATCAAAACGCTGGACGAGGTAGAATGGCGAGAGTGTGGGAAGACTCTTCTGGTGAGAATCTCCTTTTTTCTGTACTTATCAAAGACAAAAATCTCTTCCCAGAATTCTCTTCTTTATCTCTATTAGCCGCTTCTTCTATCATGAACACCCTCAAAAGCATTGGCATTAACGGTGTTTCAGTTAAGTGGCCTAACGACGTCATGGTCAACGACAAGAAGATTTGCGGCATTTTATTAGAGAGCGTCTCATTCGGCTCAGAAATCCAAGCGTTGATAATCGGCATCGGGCTTAATGTTAATCAAAACGAATTCGACGAATTGCCACATGCTACATCGGTTTACATCGAAGCCAAGAAAGGCTACGAAATCGGTGCTTTCAGTGAACTTGTTTACACAAATATTCGTAATGACATTCTCATGTTTAAGATGGGAGATAGGTCATACCTTGAGAATATAAGGAACGCAAACTACCTTACCTGCCAATATGTAGACTTTGTCTATGATGGCGAAAATAAACATGGTTATGTCAAAGGGATAGACGATGACAACAAACTAATCGTCGATGTTGAGGGATCCGAACTTCACCTATCTTCTGGAGAGGTGAGTTTCCATAAATAAAATGAAATTAGATACACCTGTCAAAAGAATGGCATTTGACGCAATACTTCTTGCGATATTGTGCGCTTTAGGATGCCTTTCAATCCCGTTAGGCGAGAATATTAAGGTTTCTTTACAACTTCTCGTCATCTTTATAATTGGTCTTCTAAACCCTTATTTAGGAGATTCGCTCATAATATCTTTTGCCTACTTGCTCATCGGATTGTTTTTGCCGATATATGCAGGTTTCAACGCCGGCATAACACCGACGTTCGGCTATGTTATCGGGTTTGTTGTTTGCCTTCCTGCCATGAAATTAATCGGCATGGCTAAGAAGATGCCCGAGATTGTCAACATGGTTCTTCAATGCTTGGTTGCGTTGATTATTGTCTATGCAATCGGAACATTCTTCATGTACTTCTACCTGAGTTCAAAAGGTTCGAGCTACACGCTTGTAAAGATATTATTGATATCGGTTGTACCATATATTCCGTTTGATTTAGCCAAAATTGCAATCGCAGTTATTGCAACCAAGATATTAAAGAAGGCATTAGGCATTCAATATAAGTAAAAGAGGCCAATTCAATAACCCGCAGGTTTCAAATGGCCTCTTTTCTTTATCCTATTTTTTTAAAAATCGTATGAGATGTTAGGGTCAACTTCGGCAATGGACAAATCCAACTCTGTCTGAGTTGCGGTAATTGTTATCTGTGTATACTTGCCATCTTCATCTGGAGTGGATTGTCTAATCGATTCCTCATATGTTTCGGTATATGCAGTCCATCCATCTTCGGAGGTCCAACCAGCATCCTCTAAGACTTTGTCATAGGCCTTGCCTTCGGTTTTTATCGAAGCGTTATCATTAAAATGCATCGAGAACGATGTGACTCCGTAATCGTCAGCAAAATTGGTCTTATCGATTATAACTGATGGATTGAATTGCGGAATTGATGCACCTGAGGTATCCGTTAAACTATTCCAATTGGATTTGCAAGTTGATGGTTGCATATATGATTCGGATAAGCCGGCAAAGGCGGTTCTTCCATCTGGATATGACCACGAAGGATATCCCATGCCATCTTTACTCGTGAACCACTCGTGAGAAACGTAAGCATAGGTGAGTCTGCTGACAGAAGACGTCCACATCTGACCAGTCGTTTCATCATTTTTCAACTCGGCTTT
This sequence comes from Faecalibacillus sp., assembly GCA_963588175.1. Classification (GTDB taxonomy): domain Bacteria; phylum Bacillota_I; class Bacilli_A; order RFN20; family CAG-826; genus UBA4951. Next base: position 21,069 of record CAVAGP010000021.1, read on the forward strand.
TTCGAAAATACAAGTATAGTTACCAACATCAGCTACACTGTTATCAACCGTAATCTCATAATCATTATCACTGAGCAACTTCTTATATTCATTGGAGATATCACCGATGCGGTAATCCATTATGTGCCATTCTTCGGAATATTGAGTTGGATAAGCATCTTCAAAGAACGCTGACGCAGTGAAATCCAATGTAGCAATTTTATCGATGATATTGTCATCGCCTTGGTATTTTTTCATTATGTCGATATCCCCGGCGCTTAACCCTTCTGATAGGCCCGTTGGAACATAAGTTTCAGCAAAATCGGCAAGTTCATTTGGCATGGTCATTCCGATTTTGGAGATTGTGCAGGTGATTTCAAAATCAGGATACTGTTCTTCTGTTAAGCCCCAGCTTTGTCTATCGGCACTATTATCTTTGAATATGTATATTTGATAACCGCCGTCCAGTGGCGTGACTGTGGCTTTTGAAAAGCTGATCGCAGACTGGTAGTCATAGCCAACCAACATTCCTAAATACACAATTAAATCTTCACTTTTTACATCGTAGGTGTCGCCAACAGGATCGTCGAATGCTCTATCGCCGATGCGTTCCATCAATTCTCCGACTGTGCTTGGCATGAGATAAAGATCACTCATTTTCTCCTTTGTGTCAGATGGAGTATCAATTGTTACGTTTTTTTCAACATCGATGTCGCAATATCCGACATTCGGAACATAGAACACTCCAGAATCGGTAGTGTATTCCGATTTGTAATCGTAGAAGACGCTGTAATCGTCGTAGAACTCAATTGAAGCAAAATCAGGATTCACAACCGTTAAGTTGTTGCCCTTTAAATCTTCAATAAGTTGATCGATAGGGTCAAGTTCAACAACTGATGAGGAGGAAGCAGCGCTTTCAGACGAAGAGGCTGCCGTTGTGCCACACCCAGCCAACAAGAGAACGGAAGTGGCAAATACGAATAGTTTTTTAAGTTTCATAATTTCCCTTTCAAAAAAACGACAACAAATTTAAAACAGATAACGTTAATGTCAATTATTATCTTTATATTGTCAATGAAAGTGTTTTCTAACGTTTATTCAGGCAGTCAACAAGACCATTAACGGCATTTTTGTAATACAAACTGGCGTTGTCAATCATATCATCTCTAGATGCATCCAATGGTGTAGTTATATAAATGGATTCAATACCATTCTCTTTGGCGAGTTGCAGTCCTTCTTCAGTTGCAGAGCCAACAATTAAGGCGAGAGGCACACCCGCACCCTTTGTTCTCTTGTTAATTCCATCGATAACTTTTCCGGAGAAGGATTGAGAGTCAAGTCTGCCCTCTCCCGATATAACTAAATCACAGCCTTTAAGCGCATCATCAAAATCGGCAATATCCAGAACGGTTTCGATGCCAGATTTCAACTCGGCGTTGAAAAATGCCATAAGGCCAAAGCCAAAACCGCCAGCTGCACCCGCACCATGAATGCCCGATAGTTCTTCAGATACATTTTCGCCGAGATACTTAAGCCCATCATCAAGGATTTTGACCATCGCCTCATCCGCACCTTTTTGCGGAGCGTATACATAGGCAGCGCCATTAGGGCCATAGAGTGGATTCTTTACATCGCTCATGCCGATGATTTTTATTCCATCCAAAAGATTTGGAATTTCAATGTGATTGATGTCTTTTAAGGTGCCTCCAGTTGGTACGAACTCCTTGCCACCTTCATTCTTAAAAACCACGCCTAAGCTAGACGCAAAACCACATCCAGCATCATTCGTAGATGTGCCGCCCATACCAATAACAATGGTCTTTGCTCCGTTTTCTACTGCATTTTTAACAAGTTTACCCAAACCATAAGTCGTAGTAAGCATCGGATTTTTAATTTTTGTATTGGGAAGCCCGACAACAGATGACATATCAATTATGGCTTTATCTCCAAATAAGAAATAATCAGCAATTATTGGATTCCAATTCGCATCAACCGTCTCCACTTTAAACCATTTTCCCATCAGCAGGTGATCAAAGCATTCACAAGTGCCTTCACCACCATCAGCGATGGGAATTGCAATGACTTCACAGTCAGGATAACGTTCATTCCAAACACGTTTAAAAATAGTTGAGATGGCAACGCTTGATAAAGTTCCTTTGAATGAATCCGAAGCGATGATAACTTTGCGCATGAATCAATTATAGCCCATTAACAAAATTGCATAAGCACTTACTTATTTACTAAATAAGTTGACTTGGAAAGTTAACGGAATAAAATATCGTCCGGTTTTAAACCAAAAGGAAAGAAAAAATGAAAAAAATATTATTAGCAACATTGGCACTTCTTCCGCTTGCATTATGCGCTTGCGGCAATGCATCTAATGGTGTTGAGGGAAAGACGTTTGTCTTCTCATCATGCACTAAAGACGCAATCAAAACAGGAACATCTGAGTCCTTCTACACAGAAGATAATCCAGCAGGAGCAACAAAAGACGCAGTTGTTGAAAGCGCGGTCAAAGCTCTTGAATCGCACGGAACAAGTGATAAGACGGGCGAAATCTCATTCGGATCAGCTACTTACTCAAACATGACATACAAAGGCGCTGAAGCCAAAGTCGGTGCATATAACACAACAACCCTTAGCGAATACAGCGAAACACGTGAATGCTACTGGGTCGCTCTCAACAATGACTACACATCAGTTCACTTTGTCGAATTAGCAAAAGATTCTTATAGCGAACTTGTCGATTACACATTCTCAATGGGTGGAAAATCAAGTTCCGGTTCAGAGAACGGAGTAAGCCAATCAGTCAGCTACAAGACTTATGCAACTGACACAGCAGTCAACTACGATAAGAACGCCAAGACATTATCTATCGCATTGGATGTAACATACGAGGCAACCGTTAATTCAAACACCACCACAAGTGTTATGTCTTATACACTCAGCTTCACCGAAAAAGCTTAATAAAAACATAATAAAATAAGAAGCCCACTGTAGGTGTATCTCTTTCTTTTTATCAAGGAAACCTGGTGCACTCGGCACTTAGGCTTCTTTTTTTATTTTTTATGTGTCACAGATATTATATATGATATCATATACTTGGATTTAGGAGGGCGAGGGTGTTAAAAAAAGACTATATATCCGCTTATAACAAAAAGAATTATCAATCAGTGCTTCTAAGAATTCCCAATAACAACAAGGAAATCATAGAGAAATTGAAATCGGTGCCCTCTAAAAATGGATATTTGTTAGAACTTGTTCAAAATGACATAAACCCGCCTGTATTGAAACTAAGTTTCATAAAAAAGGTCCTGAAAGATGTGTTAGGCAAACACAATATCAAAAAAATATATTTATTCGGAAGTTATTCAAGAGGAGAAGCTACAAAAGGTAGCGATGTAGATATCTTATGCGAAAAGGGCGATATTAATACGTTACTTCAAAAGGAATATCTAGAAGAGGAACTCGAAAAAGAACTCGGTAAAAAGGTTGATTTATTGTTTTTAACAACACAAATGCCCGCTTTCTTTAAAAATAAAATAGAGGAGGATTTGATTGAATTATTTTGAGCTATAGGGACTTTGGAATACTGGAGCAAATTGTAAAACATTGTTCTCGAATCATTTCAAAGGCGCAAAACACTGACGTTGGAGATTTTTATCCAACGACGATTTGAGAGAAATAATTTGCTTCAATCTTTTACAAATTGGTGAATTGGCAAAGAATTTTTCTAATGAATTTCTGAATAAATACAATCGCACGCCTTGGAAACAAATAAAAGATTGAGAGACAAGGTGGCAGACGGTTATGAAGCGCTGAACCTAGACTTAATATTCAATACGTCTAAGACCGACGTTCCCGAATTGCTTAAATACTGCAATGACATACTTTCTAAAGAAAAATAGTTGAATAAGCATCCGTAAATGTCTAAGAACAATATTGTAAAAATGGATGTTTTTGCAAATCCTCAGGCTATTTCAAAAAAATCGGTTTTATCGGATTAAACGCAATATAGAAATAGAAACTATGCCAGACTAAATGCCATTTATAGTTATTTTTGACAAATCATCGCGTTTTATTTTCCCGATTCTTCAGTTGTTATTCAAAACATAACCATTTAAATCGGCAAAGAAACGCATTTAGTGAACAAAAAACAGGAACTTACTTTTAGAAGACAAATTCCTGTATTTTCAAGCGTTTGAAATCCGCAATGATTATTAGTTGTTTGGTTCAATCTTTTCTAAATGCCAGATATCTCTATTGTATTCTTCGATTGTCCTGTCGCTTGAGAAATGCCCAGACATCGCAACATTCATGATTGACGCATGCGCCCACTTCTTCTCGTTGAGATACATAGCGTCGGCTTGTTCACAAGCTTTGCAATAGGCATCGAAATCAGCAAGGATGTAGAATTGGTCTCCCCTGTTCATGACTTCGTCGAATATCATTCTGAATCTATCGCCATGTTTAATTGCCCAAGGTCCTGTATAGAGAGAATCCAAGACATTTTTCACGCGATTGTCGAAATTATAGACATCCCATGGATTATAATTGCAGGCATCGGTTTTTTCCTGAACCTCTTCTGCGGTTAAACCAAAGATAATTTCATTTTCCCTGCCCGCAAGATCAGCGATTTCGATGTTAGCACCATCAAGTGTGCCGATTGTAATGGCACCATTCATCATGAGTTTCATGTTGGACGTGCCCGAAGCTTCTTTGCCAGCGGTTGAAATCTGTTCTGATAAATCAGAGGCCGGAATGATACGCTCCGCCAAAGAAACACCATAGTTCTCAACGAAGACAATCTTCATGTATTTGTTGGCCTGATTATCGTTATTGATAACATCCGCAACAGCGAGGATCAATTCGATGATGCGTTTTGCGTACTCATAGGATGGAGCGGCCTTCGCACCGAAAATATAGGTATGCGGAACCATATTGAAATTGGTTGGGTCAGCCTTAAGCTTGAGATAGTTGGACATGATATGGAAAATATTGAGCAACTGTCTTTTATAGGCGTGCAGACGCTTAATCTGAGTATCAAAGATTGAATTTGGATCGATGTCAATGTCGTATGCGGTCTTGACGAAATTGGCGAACGCAACCTTGTTTTCGTGTTTGATTTCCAACATCGCTTTCTGAACTTTCGCATCATCTGCATATTCGGCAAATTTCTTCAAATCATCAGCGTTACGAATCCATGAATCACCGATTTTGGATGTTATGAGCTCAGCGAGTTTTGGATTGCTATAAAGCAACCATCTACGGTGAGTGACTCCATTTGTCTTATTGGAGAACTTCTCAGGATATAACTGATAGAAGCTCTTGAATGTGTAGCTTTTAAGAATCTCGGTGTGAATAGCGGCAACGCCATTGACCGAATATCCGGCATAGATAGCCATGTTTGTCATATGGATTTGGCCATCTTTGATAATCTGCATTGCATATCTATCCGCTGGGTTAACGCCTTTTTCGGCGAGGTATTGATTGAACCTGCGGTTGATTTCTTCGATTATCATGTAGATTCGCGGCAAGAGTTTCTGGACAAACTGGACAGGCCATTTCTCCAATGCTTCAGGCATGACGGTGTGGTTGGTGTAGGCAATTGTCTCATTGACCGTTTTCCAGGCATCATCCCATCCCCAGCCATATTCATCCATTAGCAATCTCATCATTTCAGGAATGGCAAGAATTGGATGTGTGTCATTTAATTGGAACACATAATGCTTAGAGAACTGCTTTAAGTCGCCATAGCGTCTAGCTTCGCCTCTCATGCACGATTGCAAACCCGCAGAAACGAGGAAATACTGCTGACGGAGTCTTAACATGCGTCCGTTCTCGGTTGAATCATCTGGATAAAGGCCAAAGGATAATTCCTTTAGGGTCTGAAGGTATTCGTTGAATGAGCAATCGGTTGGAAGTTTCTTGTTTGATGGCTCAGCCGACCAAAGCCTTAACGTGTTGGCAACGCCATTTTTATAACCGACGACTGAAACATCGTATGGAACAGCGCGGACTGCGCGATAGTTGACTAAGCGCATCGCATATTCGCCATTAGGCTTAAGGTAGGTCTCGGAGTTGCCATAGAACTTGACTTCAACTGCGTGTTTTGGCTTTCTAACTTCGAAGACAAAACCATCCGATAACCACTGATCGGGGAGTTCAACCTGTCTGCCGTGGGAGAATTTCTGGCGGAAGAATCCGTACTCATAACGGATTGTGTTGCCATGCATTGGGTAGCCGCAGGAAGCAGCTGAATCCAGAAAACAGGCTGCTAAACGGCCTAAGCCACCATTCCCTAATCCTGCATCAGGTTCAAGGTCTTCTAATTCGTTGATATCGATGCCATAATCGGCAAGGCCTTCTTTTGCAACCTTGTAGATACCAAGATTCTGCATATTGTTGAGTAAGAGTCTTCCGATGAGGAATTCCATTGAGAAATAGATGAGTTGTTTCTTGCCGTTGTTGAGGATATCTTCACGGCAATTGCGCCATCCCTTTCCCGCAAAATCTCTTACCATCTCGCCTAAGATGTCATATCTCTCAGTTATATCGGCGTCTTCGACGTTGCGCCCATACTTCTCTACGAGTCTCTTCTCAAACTCATTTTTAAAATCGCGTTTATTTTCAAACATATATCGTTAATCCTTATTTATTTGGGTTTATTTAGTCTTTGTTGACTTGGCCTTACGCGCATTTGCCGTTAAACGCGCAGGCTTTTTCTTTGTCGTTTTCTTTGAAATGACGGGTGACATTTTACGCTTAAAAATCATCGCTGCATAGCACCCAAGTTTTATAGTGATGTGATTAGCGTGTCCTTCTGGGCCGTTTGGAGCGGTCTTTAAAGGCAAACCGTTGTATTGACCATGTCCACCATAACAATCTTTATCTGAATTGAATATTTCAACGTATTCACCATCATGCAAGCACCCAACATCGTATTGTTCATAAAAATTAGGCGTCATATTGTAGACGAACAAAAGATCGGAGTCTTCCACTTCTCTTTCGAATGCAAAGACCGACTGATCGGCGTTATCGACCATCATCCAATGGAAGTTCCTGCTATCGTATTCCCATTTATACATCGCCGGCTCAGCCTGATAAATGAGGTTGAGGTCTCTGACCAAACGTTTGACTGAGTCGTGTTTTGGGTAGGTAAGCAAAACCCATGGCAACGATTTTTCCTCATTCCATTCATCGAATGAAGCAAGTTCCCCTCCCATAAAAAGAAGTTTCTTTCCTGGGTGGCCCCATTGATAAGTATAGAGGTTCCTTAGCAAATCAAATTTATTCTCATATGAGCCAAACATCTTATTGATCAAGGTGCCTTTCATATGGACAACCTCGTCATGCGATAGCGGCATGATGAATCTTTCCGAGAAGAAATAGGCCATGGAGAAATTGATTTTTGTGTGGTCCCACTTTTTATAGATAGGATCCAACTTATAGTACTTGAGGGTGTCGTTCATCCAGCCTAAGTCCCACTTATAATCAAAGCCCAAACCGCCTTCTGATTCAGGTTTGGTCACGCCTTGATAATCGGATGAATCCTCAGCAATCATCATGACATTTGGGTGTTCATAGTGAATCTTGCCGTTCAAGCGCTTGATAAATTCGGTAGCACCGGCATTTTCGCCTTCGTTCTTATTGCCATCCCAAAAAATGATATTCGAGACTGCATCGACGCGGATTCCGTCAAAATGGAAAACGGTTAAGAAATAGTTCATCGCGGACATCAAGAAAGAACGAACAGGGTCTTTGCCCAAATCGAACTGGCAACTACCCCATTGAGAGAAAGTTCTTCTTGGGTCGTCATATTCAAACATGTGAGTGCCATCGAATTCTCTTAAAGCAAAGTCATCGGTGGCAAAATGAACTGGGGCGAAATCCAGGATAACGCCTAGACCAGCCCTATGCATTCTATCAACGAATGACATCAATTGTTTAGGGTTCCCATATCTGGAGTCAACAGAATAAAAACCTGTTGCTTGGTATCCCCAAGAACCGTCAAATGGGTATTGGCATAGAGGCATGACTTCGGCATGGGTGAAACCATTTTCTTTCATATACGGGATCAAATCATCGGCAGTCTCTTCGTAAGATGGGTATCTATCTCCAATCTTGCCTCTCCAAGAACCAAGATGTATTTCATAGATGGATAACGGCTTATCGTAGTTGCGGGACCTGGCTTTAAGCCAATCACCGTCCATCCAAGGGAAACCCTGGATATCGAATAGCCTTGACGCGGTTAACGGACGAAGTTCAGAAAAGAAGGCGAAAGGGTCGGCTCTATCAACATATTCACCCTGAGCGTTCCTAAAATGGAACTTATAAGATTGATACATCTGACAGCCCGGGATAAACGTCTCCCAACAGCCGCAGTCATCGATCTTATTCATTTTATTGGCATCGTAATTCCATCCGTTCCAATCTCCCACAACCGAGACGTCCTCGGCCATTGGGGCGTATAAGCGGAAAACAACGCCATCAACACCATCTTTCTTGACGAAATGCGCGCCGAAATATTCAAAAGCCCTAATTGTTTGGCCATTTAAATAGTCAGCAAGTAAACCATATGCCATATATATAAATCCTCTATGGTTAGTATAAATGAATTGCTTTCAATTTGAAAGAAAACCACTTAATCGGCCGAAAATGCGGCATGAATTAGAAAATAATAAATTGACAAATATTTTGAAATAAAAATTTTACTTTTTTGAATTGATGATTGTGCGTTTCGTTGGCTTATTAGACACTTTGTAGTAGAATCATTTTCGTTAACGAAAAAGAGGTTAAAAATATGGCAAAATGTATAGCTGTCAACTGTGGCTCAAGCTCCATTAAGTACAAACTTTATGAAATGCCTGAGGAGAAGGTCATCTGCTCCGGTCAGGTTGAGCGTATCGGACACGAAGATGGAATCTTCTCCATCAAATTCAATGGTCAATCCAAAAAAGACATCCTTCCCATCATGGATCACGCTGTCGGCGTTGAGTTGATTTTAAGGGCGCTCGTCGACATGAAAATCATCGCTTCATTCGATGAAATCAAAGCCGTTGGACACCGCGTTGTCCAAGGCGGAAAATATTTCAGCAAATCGGTTTTATTCGACGACTATTGCGAAAATAAGGTCACTGAGTTAATTCCTCTTGACCCTTTGCATGCACCTGCGCATTTAACAGGTTTCCACGCATTTAAAAAGGCTCTTCCAAATGCTGTTGCAATCGCGGTATTCGACACCGCATTCCACCAAACTATGGAACCAGAAGATTATGTCTTCCCAATTCCTTATGAATACACCGAAAAATATTCATGCAGACGTTATGGCGCTCATGGCACATCCCACAACTACTTGGCAATTACCGCAAAAGAGAAATATTTGAAGAATGTTCCAAACGAGAGAATTATCTCCTGCCACATCGGTTCAGGTTCTTCTCTCTGCGCTATTAAAAACGGAAGATGCGTCGCCACATCAATGGGCCTTACTCCTTTAGGCGGAGTCATGATGGGAACACGTACTGGCGATATGGATCCATCAGTCATGGATTACATCGCGACCTGCACCGGCAAAGATGTTCACCAAATTTATGATGAATTCAACAAGAAGTCTGGCTTCTTAGGCGTTTCTGGTGTCTCAAACGATACACGCGATATCGAAGCGGGCGCATCAAAAGGAAATGAAAGGTGCATCTTAGCCGCGAACTTATTCGCAAGAAGAATTGCCGATTACATCGGTTCTTATTACGTAAGACTTGGCGGAGCGGACTTAATCGTCTTCTCAGCAGGCATCGGTGAGAACTCAGGCTGGTTCAGAAAGCTCGTCATTGATAGAATCAGCGAAGCACTTGGCATCGTCTTAGACGAAAAGGCAAACGATTCTCACGGTGACGCAGTCATCTCCAAGCCGGAATCAAAGATCAAAGTCGTCGTCATCCCAACCGACGAGGAAGTCATGATTGCAAGAGACTGCTGGAAGGCACTTGAGGGCAATTTATAATGAGCAAATTACCAGAAGCTATCAAAGCCTATGGAAAAGCCCATTGGTCTACATATAAAAAGATATATTCCCTAATTAGGAAATACGACCGCATCTGCGTGTTCCGCCACATCAAACCGGACTTTGACGCTTATGGTTCGCAGATGGGTCTTGTCACTTTTCTTAAAGACAACTTCCCAAATAAGGAAATCCATTACGTTGGCGATAACCACGTCAGTTTTGCCGGGCGAGTTTACCCTGTGACTGAATCATTGCCGGAATCTTGGTTTACAACCCCGTTCCTAGCAATCGTGTGCGACGTAGGTGAGCATGATAGAATCGCGGATCCTAGATATGCATACGCAACCGATATAGTTAAAATCGATCATCACCCTTCGAAGATGGAAATCACCGATATCAAGGTGGTTGACCTGGATTCGGCCTCAGCCTCGGAGATGGTTTATGATCTTTGCGCAAACTGGAAAGGAAAGAAGATTTCCTACCAAGCTGCGTGGTACTTCTACTCGGGAATTGTTGGCGATACGGGCAATTTCAAATACCGTTCAACGAGCATCCACACATTTGCTTGCGCGCAGGCTTTGATGGAAAGCGGCATCAACATCGCCGATGTCACCAACTGCATGTTCCAGAAGAAGATCGATGATTTGAAAGTAACCGCATATGTCTTGAACCACTTCAATGTTTCGGAGCATGGTGTGGCCTACTATTACTTGCCTGAGGATGTCCAGAAAGACCTCAACATCACCTCCGAAAGAGGAAAAGACAATGTCAACCTCTTTTCCAATATCGAGGGAATTGAGGCATGGTGTTCATTCTCCGAATCCACAAAAGACAATTGCTGGTGGGTTTCCATCCGTTCCAAAAAGACGGATATCTCCCAAGTTGCCGCCAAATGGAGAGGCGGAGGACACGCCAACGCATCAGGGGCAAAGATTCTCGAATTAGGCGAGCTTGATGGCTTAATTGCGGATTTAGACGCACTATTCGTGAAAAGCGAATAAATTGACAAAAAATAGACCTGGAATTGTTCCGGGTCTTTTTTATGCATGTATAAACCGTTTACTATCGGTTTATGGCGGTTTAACGAAGAGACGTTTATAATAATGCTATGCATTTTGTCCCCCTCCATGTTTATTCCGGCTTCTCCTATTTGCAATCCGCATTAACAATTGAAAAAATAGCCAAAGTCGCAAAGGCGAAAGGCTATGAATATTGCGGTCTGTGCGATAATTGTTCTTTATCCGGCATCGCCCCTTTTGAACATCTGATCAAGGGCGTTGGAAGCAAACCGGTTTTCGGCATGGATGTTCAGACTCCAATCGGAACGTTGAGTTTGTTTGTAAAAAACGAAGAGGGGTATCGCAATTTGCTTGCCATTTCGACCGCTATTGTTGAAAAGAGGCTGAATAACGAAATTATCAGCAGCCATTCCAAAGGACTTATTTGCGTTTATCCACTTGAATCATCTTTCTATGCCGAATCGCTCGTTGAATCAGAAAAAGAATTCGCCAGGAAACTATTTGAACTCACCGGAAGATTCGACAAAACGCTTATCGGATTGCCGTATGGAAAGAAGAATTTAACACTAGTTGAGGAAGGTAGAGCTTTTGCGGATAAATACACTTATTTAGCAGTCGCGTTCCCCCATATCCTCTATGAGAAAAAAGAAGATGCAATCACATTGGATATCGTCAATGCAATCTCAGGCAAAAACACTCTTGGTGAAAAAGAAAAAACAGGTGAGAATTATTTCATATCTGAAGATGAATTGTCCAACTTCTACACGGAGGAGGAAATCGATAATTCCTACAAAGTTGCGATTTCGTGCAAAAAATTCTCTCTCATCATAAAAAGAGGCACGCTACTCCATTTTGAGAACGATAAGGGCCTAACAAGTGAAGAATATATAAAACTGCTTGTTTATGAAGGAATGGCCCAAAAAGGTCTAAAAGGCAAGAAAGAATACGAAGATAGGCTCTCTTATGAGTTATCAGTCATACATCAAATGGGATATGACGACTATTTCCTCATCGTTTCGGATTACGTAAACTATGCAAGAAACAACGGAATATTCGTCGGCCCTGGAAGAGGCTCCGCAGGTGGGTCTCTGGTTTCATATTGCTTAGGCATCATTGAAACCGACCCTTTGAAGTACAGCCTTTTATTCGAAAGATTCTTGAATCCAGAAAGACGTTCAATGCCGGATATCGATGTCGACTTCAGCGATATAAACCGCGAAAAAGTCGTTTCCTATTTGCAAAGTAAATATGGCATCCAACGAGTCGGCAGAGTTTTAACAACCCAGACAATCGGAGCAAAGGAATCGTTGCGAGATATCGCAAGAGTTTACGGTTACAAAGAACGCGAAGTAGACACAATAATATCCTGCATTAGCAACGACAAACTCACCTTGAGGCAAGATTACAAGACATCCCCTCAATTCAAATCGCTTGTGGATTCGGATAAGTTCTATCTGGAAATGGTTGCTTTAGCATCCAAGATTGAGGGACTCCCAAGACAGGCGGGACTGCATGCCGCTGGTGTCGTATTGAATAACGAACCTCTAACCGAAACGCTTCCAGTAACCTTAAACGAGGAAGTTGGGTATGTCGCATGCCTTGAAAAAGATTATCTTGAGGAACAAGGTTTCCTTAAGATGGATATTCTAGGCCTTAGGAATTTAACGATAATCGAAATCGCATTAAACCTCATTGAAATAAATAGAGGCATCAAAATCAGCCCATATGAAATTCCGTATGATGATGAAGATGCAATCAAACTCATCTGTCAAAATAAAACAATGGGTTTGTTCCAACTTGAGTCTCCAGGAATGAAGAGAACGGTCAAAGATATACAGCCAACCACTTTCGAAGACATAGCCGCAATCGAGGCGTTATTCCGTCCAGGACCAATGGACTCAATTCCGAGTTTTGCCAGAAGAAAACATGGTACAGAGCCTATCAAATACCTTACTCCGGAGCTCGAACCTATCCTTAAAAATACCTATGGAATCATCGTTTACCAGGAGCAAATAATGCAGATCGCCTCTGCTGTTGCCGGATTCTCATTTGGCGAAGCCGATGTCTTTAGACGCGCGATTTCCAAGAAAGACAAATCGAAAATCGAGGCGATGCATGAGAAATTCATAAACGGCTGTTTAAGCAAAGGAAAAAGCAAACAACTTGCCGAGCAATTGTTCGCGTTAATCGAGAAATTCGCCAACTACGGTTTCAACAAATCACATGCCATTTCATATGCGGTTCTCACATGCAGAATGGCATATCTAAAAGCCCACTACCCCACAGAATTCTATTGCGCGATTCTAGATTCAATGGCGCCAGGTGATAAAAAATTCAAAGACACTTTGACCGAGATGAAAGACTTAGGGCTTAAGCTATCAAATCCAGACATCAATAGATCATATAAATCCTTTGTTGTTGATGGGACATCATTGAGAACGCCATTGAGTGCAATAAAGGGAATGCAGGGAATCCTCTTGAATAACGTTCTAAAAGAACGTGAAGAACGTGGTCCGTATACAGATATCTTCGATTTCGCAGCTAGGACCATCGAATATGGGCTAAATATCCAAATGTTAATCAAATTCATCGATTCTGGCTCATTTGATTCTCTCCATCCGAATAGAGCATCCCTAAGAATGAGCGCAAATTCAGTCATGACATATGCAAATATGTTTGGGTCGAGCGCTTTAGCGGGCGGCTTGTTGGATATTGGAATCGAAAAACCGATGCTTGCGAACGTTGAAGATGACTTGAGAATAAACCTTGAAGCTGAATATGAAACGCTTGGAATGATGATATCAGCTTCTCCATTCAAACTTTATGAGAAAGATCTTGCCGGAGTAGAATTCACAAGAATCGAAGAAGCGTATAATGCAAATGGCGAATTTGTGACAGCGGGACTCGTTAAAAACGTTAAGACCATCATAACCAAAAAAGGCACGCAGATGTGTTTCTTGGAGATATACGATGATTTGAACGATATGGAATTCACTTTGTTTGAAGAAGCATATCTAAAATCGTTCAGCGCATTAAAGAAGGATAATCTGGTCCTCGTAAACGGAAGAAAAGACAGAATCAAGCAAGACTCGTTCTTGGCAACACTCGTTAGAAAGGTAGGAGAATAATATGCCTAAAAAACTTATAGTCGTCGATGGAAATTCGCTTTTATTCAGAGCATTCTACGCAACGGCGTATGGCGACACAACAAACATAATGAGGACAAAATCCGGCACCCCTACCAATGCGATTTTCGCATTTGCAAACATGGTTACAAAAATCCTCCAGGGATTTAAAGGCGGGGAATATTTCTTCGTGGGATTTGATGCTGATGGACACACATTCAGAAAAGAACAATATGCAGACTATAAAGCCAATAGAAAACCATGCCCTCCAGAACTAGTTCCCCAATTCCCAATTTCGAGAGAGTTACTCAACTCCTTAGGAATTAAAAATTACGAGGAACACGGAATTGAAGCAGATGATATTTGCGGTACAGTCGCTAAATGGGGTTCCGCGAATGGTTTTGAAGTAATGGTCTATACCTCAGATAAAGACTACCTCCAATTAATCGATAACAACATTACGGTATCCTTGCTGAAGACCGGACTCTCCAATATGGAAATCATGAACACCGTAACAATGCCAGAGAAGTTTGGTTTTTCGCCTAAGCAAATAATTGATTACAAAGGATTAAGAGGAGATTCGTCTGATAACCTCCCCGGTATCCCTGGAGTCGGAGACAAAACCGCAGTTAAGTTAATCCAAGAATACGGAACATTCGATGCGATTGTTGAAGCGGCGCAAACGATGAAATCCAAAGTCGGAGAAAATATCAGAACATATGTTGATCAAGGAAGGCAATGCTATGAGCTTGCCACCATCAAAACGGATTGTGGGCTCCCTTTCAATCTTGAAGACTGTTTGTACAAAGGGTATCAATTCGCAGAAGTAAATAAATTTGCTCAAAAATACGAGTTGAAGCAATTTATTTCCAGGTTGCCTCAGGCGATGAAAAAGCAGGACAAAAAAGCGGTCGAATTCAAACCCATTAAAGCCAATTCTGCCGAGTCATTCAAAAACGATTCGGAAATCGGCATCGCTTTCGATATCGACTACTCCTCCTACCACGACTGCCCTATAAACGGCGTTGCCATCTCAAATTTAAACAACACTTTATATATTGAATATGACAAATTGCTTAACGATGCTGCATTTAAGGAAATAATGGAGGATGAGAACATCAAGAAACATGTCTTTGATGGCAAAGCCACGTTCTTTGTCTCAAATAGAATGGGCATTAACTTCAAAGGACTAGAAAACGATATTCTTTTGGCCGCCTATCTTTTGGATTCCACCGTCACGGCAAACCCAAGACTTGTGTTCGCCAGTTTCGGCGTTGATATTGAAAGCGATGACGCGATTGATTTATTCAACACCTCTAAATTCTTGGAAACCTCAAAAATGGCATATTCAGCCTTATCT
>CAVAGP010000022.1:0-35812 GCA_963588175.1 Faecalibacillus sp.
TCGAACTCGTGGTCTTCTCCGTGACAGGGAGACATGTTGGACCGCTACACCAATGGTCCATCGGTTAGCGTGGGATACTATATCACACCTTTAGGCAAATAGTAAATATTTCTTATTTAATTTTTATGTCTTCCAACATCAATGAACGGATTTCTTCGCCGAGTTTGTTAGGATCCACATCTTTGTAATCTTCGTATCTGTACACTTTTAAACAATTGACTTTAACTTTATGGACTTTACAAAGTAAGAAATTGTTCACACCGTGAGTATTATGCAATGCCGTTACCACTATCGGAGCCTTGGCTTTTATTGCCGCAATGAATGCGCCATTGTGGAATGGACCCATTTCTCCTTCAACCTTTCCCCTTGTTCCTTCAGGGAAAATGCCAACGCTAACGCCTTCTTGGATTAGCCTTTGTGCATTCCTCATCATTTCGAAGCCCGAGGATAAATCATCTCTATCTAGTTTAAGGTACCCGCATTTGTACATGAGAGGCGAAGCCCACGGAAGTTTGAACAGGGATTTCTTGGCGACAAAAACAAGCTTGTGTTTTCTCAGTATCTTATCTAAGCAGAAAGAATCGATGTTTGAGCGGTGGTTTCCAACAACCAAAAATGCTTGGTCATCTGGAACAATTTCGAATCCGTTTGCTTGGACTTTTACCGTGAAAAGTGCCAAACAGAAATCCGTTAATCTAGAAAGGTTTATCCTGTCTTTTTGATGGTATTCAGGAACGCAATCTTTGTCGTAGCCTATCCCTTGGATTGAGGCCACGGTAATAAGGGTTAGGAAAGCCAAAATGATGAATGCAATGACTAGCAATGGGATGTAAATCACATTTAGCCAAACTGGATTTGGATTAATTCCTAAACAGGAAATACATGCGCTTGCGGCAATGGCCACAAGCAAAAGTGGTATAGAGACTAACATATCAATTAACCGCGGGCCTTGTAACTTGTAACGCCTAAGACTGTTTCACCATCGATTTGCAAAGCGCATGGTCTATTAAATGAAACTTCGATTTCATGTCCAACGATTGTTGTGCATTTCTTTTTGTGTTTCTGAAGCTGTCCTTTGAAGATATCCGGGAATGCAATCAAAGATCCTAGTTTGGAGATGCCACAATAGACAACTGTTGTGAGCTTTCCCTCGGCATTTAATCTATCTTGTCCTGGAGCGACCATCATTCCGCCGCCATAGAATCTTCCATGCATTGCTGGGGCTAACCAGCAGTGTTTGAAAATGCGTGTAACTCCATCAACCGTTACGGTAGCGGTCACTCTCTTGAATTTGAACAACAAGCCTTTGATGGCGATCGAAGTATAGTTAACTGGCTTATCGCTTTTCGTTCTTAGCCTATCTCCCTCTTCGCAGCACCAGCCATCAATTCCGTAGCCTATGCCATTGATGAATTTCTTTGTCTCGCCGTTGATTGTAACTGTTGGGAGATTTTTGACGTATTTGTTTATCTGAACAAGTTTTGTGACTTTGCCGGCGATGTCGTTCATGAAGTCATTGCCTGAGCCGGCAGGATAATACCAAAGCTCGTTTTCGAGTTTGTCTGTATCGACATCGTTTATGAAATGGTTGAGCGTTCCGTCGCCACCGATGAGAACGATCACATCTTCAGGTTTTAATTCGGATAAAAAAGAGGAATAGTCCAATCCGATGACGTTAACGGTCTTATATGGTTTAGTCAAAGATTTTGTATATTCCTCAATTGCAGTTTTTGCAGCTTTATTATTTGATAATTCGTTAAATAGAACGTATTCCATTTGAGTTTCCCCGCTTTCGCTGCAAGTATTTTAACCCGTGCGCGAGAGCAAAGAAACAAAAAATGTTTTGGCTAAAAGCCAAGCCAACGTTGCAGCATTGGCGCGGGCATATAGCCTGCTCTTTGTTCAATCATCTTGCCGTCTTGAAATTTGATGAGAGTTGGAACGGCACTGACTCTGAATTCAGAGGAAAGAAGCGGCGCCTCTTCGGCGTCCACTTTAATAACCGTCAACTGCGGAAATTCGTTTGCAAGTTCTTCAACAATTGGAGAGAGCATCTTGCATGGTCCACACCATGTTGTGTAGAAATCAACGAGGACTAATCCCTCTTTAATTGAATCGTGAAATTCATCGTAATCTGAAATGTGTTTAATCATAATCTACCCCTTTACATCCAAAACAATAACATGAAAATTCCGTAAATAATAACGATATGCACCGGATAATATAAGTAATTCGCTATTCTGAACCACTTGGAATCATATCCACGCTTCCCGTTGTAGAGGAGGATGAATAACCCGCTGATGACCGAATATGTTTGAGAATGATATTGATATAAATATGTATCTGTTGTTTGACCGAAGAAATATGCAAGCCCCCAGAAAATAACATTAACCAAAAGCAACATGGTGAATGCTGTGAAATTTGAGAGTTTCCTGTAATCGTCAGATTGTTTAAAAGTTTCTAAGTCAAAAGTGGTTGATTGAGAGAACTTTCTTGAAAGGGTGTCGACAAGAGGATACGAAAAATAGAAAGCAATGAACAAGGTAAACCCAAACAAATCGTAATCGGCCCACAAAGCCGGAACGAACCAATCTAGCGTGGTTATTCCGTGGTATGAGAACATATCTGCCAAGAAACTTAAAATGATGTATGCGATAGGCAAGGAAGAAAGGATTTTCTGCCACCATTTCCCTGACCATAAAGTTGCAATAAGCGCGAATAGCAGAAGTTCTGTGAAAGCGTGTGGTGGCATGATTGACATATCCTTCATGGTTGCCCCGATTACTAGTTCAACTATCGTCATTGGCAAGGATATCATCGCGATTCTACCGCAATATTTCCATTTATTTGATGTATGCCTTAATCCTTCAACAAGCATGAAAATGAATAAGGGCAACGATAGCCTTCCGATGACTCTCAATATATATCCAACTAAGTATCCGACTGATGTTGTGTCGACGTAAACCATCCATAGGCACGCACCGATATGGTCACATGTCATTGATAATATTCCGATTATTTTTAAAACGGTCTCATTCAGTATTCTTTTCATAATGCTTAGGCGTGTGGCTGCGTGAACAAACTGTAGATGGTTAGTCCAACGGAAATTGCGTTGTTTGTTATATGGGCGGTGACCGAACCGGCAAAACCCAGCCAATCATATATTGCTGATAACGCAATGCCGCCGAATGCATATCCTGGGAAATAAAGCCATTCAACTGGATCGGTAAAACTTTGCATATGAATCATGCCAAAAACCAAGCCAACACCGACATAGGCAACGACTGGGTGGATTCGCTTCAGGAATGTGAATAGACCTACCCGATACATTATTTCTTCAACTATCGGCGCCAGAATTGCTGCGAATAGGAAGTATCCGACTGGCGAATATTCCAAAATAGATATCAAACCTGAGGAATTCCCATTGATTTCCCCAGGCATTATCTGATTTGCGAAAGAACTCCATAACGAAGTTGTAATTAGTATTGCCATTCCTAAAGGAATCCCTAATAAAAATTTTTTATTCTTAAAAGTTTTCCAAATATCGATGAAAGCCCGTCTCATTATTCCGATGGCGATGAACAAGGCAACCATATCGCCTCCGAAACTCAACCAAAAATTCAAGGCCCCATAATTGTTCTGAACCCAATTTGTCACAGATTCTTTATCGCCGAGTTTGGTATAGAGCACGGCAATCAGCACGCTTTCTACGACATAAATTAAGATTTTGATGAATACAAGTTGGGTAATCGCTAAGAAAAATTCTCTAATATGTCCAACCGGAGTGATTCGATCAAAGGAAATTGCACGTTTGTCTCTGTTGTCATTCTTTGCCCCACAATGTTGGCATGATTCCTTGACCGGGTCGAACTTTTTACCACATTGGTTGCATATCTTGGATTTGAAAAAATTTGTCATAGTATTTTTGTATAACAAACATTCTAATTGATTTTCAAAATAAATCTACCTCATAATTTAATTATGCTAGCGGATATTGTAACTATAGTTAATTATAGCTTGATTGGCGTTATAGTTTTCATCGTCGTTGCACTTTTATATTTTTTCTTTAGAGGTTTGACTAGGGGATGGAGATACGGGACATATCGCATTGCCATGTTCGCCATTCTTTTTATCGTTTGCTTTGCCACCCTTAGAAGCTTAGCAAACGTCTTGGGAAACCTTGATTTAAGAAGTTTTGCGATTCCTGACTTCAATATCAGCATTCCAAACGGTGATGATACAATAATACTGTCCGCACATGTAACAACCGCATTCGAGACTGGTTCAAGTTTAATTGAGCAACTTCTCAAGGCATACAATGTCAACGCTGATCCTGAGCGTTTATCTCAGTATTCAATGGCCCTCACTCAGTCTTTATTGGCGATGGTTCTCATGATCGTCGAATCTTTGGTGATTGTCACCTTGGGCAATCTTTTGATAATGGTCATATGGCATTTGGTTGTTAAGAGGTTCATTAAGAAAGAAAAACGCAAAGAAAAACTAAAAAAGGGAAGGTTAATCAGCGGTCTTGAAGAACTCCTTATTGGCGCAGTTTGCTTATGCATGTTGATTGCTCCGCTCTCTGCTATGGTCAATTCTGCAAGTGCATCTTGGAAATCGGCGAAAGAAGAAGATACCAAAACTCAAAAGCGCATTGAGGCCGACAATTCTACTTATCAGCTGATCAATGATGTTTTAGACACGTATGATAACTCGGTCTTCTCCCAAGTTTTCTTCAGCTGGTCAAAAAATGAAAAAGGCCAGACATATGATGTTGCTCTTATGGACTATTTAACAACCATAAATCTCGGTACATCATCAATTAGTTTCTTGAATGAGCTGTCCGCTTTAACCAAGAGTGCTTCATATGCGGTACAAGGCGGAATCTTAAGCGAACAGGGATTCCAAAAGCAAAATGTTGGTGCATTCATTTCTTCTGAATTCGCACCTGAATTAGTAAGGTCTCTCGGCGCAAGTTCTTTGGTTACAACCATCTTCCCATACGCTGTCGCAGTTGCCTCAAATATTGATTCAATCGCCAAGTATGTCAAAACCGATGCGGGATTAGATATCGACTACACATACGATTATGCAAAAACTTTTGATGACCTTGCCGATCTGTATGAAGTGGTAGTTGATTCAGGAATCGTTAACGAAATACTCAACGAAGATTTATCGCTTAAGGATCCTGACGATTTCCTGACACAAGAGTTTGTTGAGGATAACAGAGGCATTTTGGAAACGATTCTCTCTTCATTGGATGATGATTCGATGCACTTGTTTGATTCTATAGTTGAGTCCGCCATATTCGTAAGATGCGCTGAAGAAGCCGAAGAAGAAGCGGCCGATCCAGATGCTTATAAAACTAAATTGATGCTTAAAGATTTCTTGCCTGATTTTGAAAGCGCAGATGAGGATGGCAATGGATTTCCTGATAAAGTACCAGCTTCATACAAATCGATTAAATGGGGCGATGAATTGGCCAATATCGTTGATCCTATTTTAGATTTGATGACCATAGACCCGGATGTAATTTCCATAGTTTTAAATACTATCGATGGCGGAGAACTCGATTACGCCGATTTAATAGAAATCACAGTTGATAATTATGATGCAGTTTTCAGCGTTGTATGCGGTGCCGAATCGTCAAGTGACGTAGACGTAAAATTGACCCGCAAATCCGACAAGGGCCTTCTCCAATCCCCGTTTGTTGAAAGGGCGATGAACAAACTGTTGGCAATCCTCTCTGATCAACTGAATAGCATGCTAAAACTCGACGTGGAATTCGCGATTGATTTGAGCGATGTTATGGAACAACTCTCCGATGAAGACATGGACGTTCAAATAACCAATGTCACAAACGAGATTAGGCGCATGTTTGACGTTGTTACCGAATTTATCAATTCCGAGGCCGGATCTGAATTCTTAAAGAATCTCGACACAATGCCAGGCGTTTATTTCGATAAAGAAGGCAAATTCTTGGGAGTTGATGATGATTTGCTCTCCTCTCTTTCATCGGCGTTGGTAAAACTCGATGATTCTTTGATAATTCAAGAAGTCATGCCAAAAGCTTTAGGTGGTTTCTTATCAGGCGACGATTCCCCACTTAAGTCCATGAACCTTGGCGATATTCATTTGGATTTCAATGTCGATGATATCGGTGAAGAATTATCTGAATTGGTCATTCAATTCTCCAAGTGCCAGGATTTAATTTCTTACATTATGACCATTGGAACCATATCGACTGACGATGTTGCGTCTGCCTCCAACGTTTTATCAGGTCTAGCAAAATACAGCGATCAGCTGCTTGATTTCCTCTTATTCGTCGCTGATAGCAAAATCATTAATCCTACAGTAGATGGCAAACAAAACTACAATATCGCAGAAATGCTTAAAACGCTCTTAAGTTCTGTTTTTGAAGATTCTGCAAATACCATTGAAAGTGTTGTCTTCTCGTCTGATTTTGATATCGATAGCGAACTAGAGTCGGTCGTAAATCTTTTGGTGGATTTCGATAAATACAATGTGGTAGAACTTGCACTCGGCATCGATGCGGACAATTTGGATTTATCCGCTTTCTCATCGATCGATTTTGTTGATTTATTCTCCAATATCGACGGCTCTAAACTTATGAGTTCATTGGTTGGCGATTATTTGGATGAGCTTCTATTCAATGATGGTGGCGCAATGCACGTTGATGGTGCTGATGTTTCATTCAAGAATGTAACTTCTTGGTCTTATGAAGGTGGGACTATAAATACTTTGGTCAAAGCCGCTGCGGAAATTGGTGACTTAAAAAACATCGATTTCTTCAATTCCGACCCGTATGCCGTTGAGTCGATTATCACGGCTTTGTCCCAATCATCGTTGTTTGAGTCCAAAGACGGATATCAATTCTCCAACTACATTGCTGGATTGCTTGTATTGAACATTGAAAATGCCGGCTCAGATGTTGCCAAAATTTTCGCCGACAGCGACGGAGTTAGCTATTCCAATCTTGAGTATTCAATCAAATCAGTCAGCAAAGAGGAATGGGAAGATGAAGCTCATTCGCTATCTCAGATTCTCAGATACCTTTCTCCATGCAAAATCGTCATCTCAGACAGCAACATTAATTTGAAAGAAGTCAATTTGAATGCAATTGGAAGCTTGCTTGAATGCGTTACGGATTCTAAAGCCTTTGGCATGGTTGTTGTTCCAAATTTCTATAATACTATTATTGATACATTAACCGGCAAGGGCATGGATGCGTTTGAGAATGCAAACACAGATTTCATCTACACTGCCGATTCGGATGATGTCCATTATGAGAATCATCAACTAATAAAAATTCTCGAAGCCGCAATGGACCCTGTTTATGGCGTTATCGAAGACGATGGCTCCGTTAAGAAAGTCAGTGTCAACAACATCGACTCATATTATTTTGCAAATCCATTGTTAAAGGCTTTGGCTGATTCTCACGTTTTCAATTCGCTTTCCGACAAACAAATTTCCGATGGTGTTGCGATGACTGCATTGGAGAAAGAATTCTCAACATTGCTTGGCTCATCATCCCTTTTCGAAAGTCAAAACAAGGCTGACAAAGCCGTTCTAAGCGTCACAAAAGGCGTCACTGATTTTGCTAAACGCGTTGATTTGTGGAACGATGAAATTGACCATGTCACCAATGTTTTGACATCGCTCCAAGAATTGGATATCGACTTAAACGATTTCTCATTCGAAGATTTCTTCCCCAATGGAAAAGATGAGGCAAAGAGACAGCAACTTGAAAACGTTTTAGATGGCATCAATGAATCGCAGATACTTCATTCTGTCCTGCCATATCAAATTGACAAATCAGTTGATCTACTTTCTGAAAAACTCGGTTCATACACCATAGAAAATGTTAATGCGTACTATACCGGTTTAGATGAAGACGGCCTCGCGAACAAATACGACGAAGACGAAATTGAGACACTTTCTTATATTATTCAAGATGGTTTGACTATGGGCGAGCTTGACATGGCGTCTCTCCATGGAGAAAAAGTTGATTCTCTTATGGATTTGATGAAGAGATTGTCATCGAGTAACGTCTTCAACACAATCAGCGATTCTACAAGCGAATACGATATGACCGCTTTCGAAAACGTATATTACCAAGCGTTGAATAAAGCCGGTGTCTATAAGGACTCCAATCAATTAAAAGCGTCTGTATATCAAGTTACCGACGGCATGAGGTCTGATTTATCGATTCTTGGCAAACGTGGCGATATGTGGGAAGAGGAGATCAATCTTCTCCACCAGACGTTCATAGATTTGGATGAGATTGGCTTTGATTTAAACGATTTTGATTATGATGCATTGGACGAATCACAAGAAGAGCAACTTGCCGACATTTTGAACGACGTTGACAAGACAACAACCCTCCATGCGATACTTCCGCTAGAGATAGAAGAGGCAGTCGGCAAGGTTGACGATGCTTTAGGCGAAGGCGTCTCAATTGGAACCGTTAACTCCAGGTATAACGGGACATCTACCTTATATTATGGAGACGGCTTGAGCGTTTCCGTCCCTAATAGATATAATGACGAAACCGAGTGTGAGCGCATTGCAAGAATCGCCATTAGGGGAATCCATATTGGATCCGTTGACCTCAGCAAGGGAAAAACGGATACCAAGTTCGTCGCTTTGCTTACCGATATGGGTTACTCCAACATTTTCAACACGCTTCCCGAAAAAAACTATGGAGTAGAGCTCACCTCACTTGAAACAGTTTATTCTACCTCCCTTAAGAAATCAGATATCTATGAGTCGAAAGTTGCGGAGGCCGCCTCACTCATGGTCACAAATGGCGAATCTGATTTAACAAAAAGAGGCGAAGCGTGGGAAGAAGAACTTGCTCATGTCAGCGATGTTGTTGACGCATCGGGAAACATCGATATCAACATCAACGACTTCAATCTTAAGGATTTATTTAATGGCGGTTCTGGAGACGAGGCAAATAGACAGGCATTTGTCATCCTTCTCAACAGGCTTAGCGATTCCTCAACATTGCATTCGGTCGTACCGTTAAAAATGAGAACAAGCATAACCTCATATAAGAGTTCATTAAATTCTAACGTAATTTCTTTTGATAACGCTAATTACGATTATGCCGGAAAGACAACTTATACATTCCTCGATACCGAAAAAGGATCAGTTTCCTTGCCTAACGCTTATGAATACGAGGAGAATGAAACACTTTCCTATATAATTATGGAAGCCTCTACGCTTCCTAATGAAGACATAAGTGATTTAACCGCGATTGACACAACTCCTTACATCTCATTGATGAAGAGACTTTCTTCCAGTCACGTTTTCAACACCCTCGAAGAAGGACTTGTGCATTCAACGGATGTTTTGACATCATTTGAGAATACCTATGTTTCTATTTTGGACGAAGGCGATGTTTATGAAGATTATGGAGCCAACGAGTTAATCGTTTGCAAGACAATGACATTCGATGCCACTAAAGGAATTACGGACTTTGATCGCATCAAATCCGTTTGGGATGGTGAAATAGGTACTCTCGATCAGATTTTTGCCGATTACAAGAAGTGTGGTTTCACAATGCAGACAATCAACCTTTCCAACCTATTCCCGATGAGCGATTCGGAAGATGAGGCTGAAGCTAATAGAGTTGATTTTAAAGAGTTGCTTGACGATTTGAACTCATCCTTAACTATGCATTCAACGATCCACAACACAGTTGAAGAAGCTATCGCTAAGATTTCAACGCGTTTAGGCGGTGATTCGATGGATAACGCCAATGTTTTCTATACAGGTTATTCCAATGCCACCTATAAACTCGGATATATGTACACGGATGATGAAATTGAAATGCTTTCCCACATCGTTAAAGATTCGATGAGGATGCCAACTATCAACAAAGACGATTTGTCAACGGTTGATGCGTCTAAGGTCACAAACATTTTGGCCGAACTCGCGAAGAGCCAGATTTTTAACTCTTTGAAAGATGGAGAGGATTTTACCGCATTCGACACTTCATATGCCATGCTTATGACAACAAAAGGTATATCGGACCTCTATTACTACCAAAATAATCCATTAGATGAGGCTGCCTCCTACACAACATCATCCGAAAAAGCTAAGGTTGCGGCAAAGAACACTTGGAAACCGTTGGATTTGGAAACTGATATTGATGCATACGACGTCTCTAGCATCAATGGGGACACAAATTCCTTAAAGTATGTATTCTCCTACTTTGTTGATCCTGCAAATTCAGGAGTCATCAACTCGCTTAATGGCAATACATCCTCATTAGACGGAGATGTTATCTATGAAGCCTTGTCGAGACTCAATTCCTGCTCTTTGACCTGCGATATGGTTCCGAATGTCATCGATAAGACGCTTAATAGCTCATCATTCTCACTTGGTTCGATCAACATCAAGAGAGCGAATCCTTTCTATTGCTACAATGGTTCTTGGGGAAATAAGTATGATGATGATGAAATCGAATCAATCGCCTCGATAATAACTCACAACAATAATATGAAGGACAGCGGTGGAAATAGCATTCTTTCCAGCCTCGATAGCGCAACATTCACAAGTGCTACGGTCAGCGAGTTAAAATCCTTGTTGACTTCTATGAATGAAAGTAAAGTTTTCCATCTTGCAGGAGCAAGAAGTGGCGCGGAATATTACGATGCGTCAGTCGATTCGTGGAAGGAGTCTTGGACCGTGTTTGAACAGGTTCTTGGAACTATTTACGACAAATCCGGCCTTGCGTCGCTATCATTTGACTCAACGAGAGATACATCATTTAGCTCTTATAGCGAAAAATTAGCGCAAAGAATGGATGAATTCCGCAATGGCACGCTTGATTCTTTGCATGGAAGTGATGCGGATCGTTATCAAACCGAAATTGATTCTTTGTGTAATACATTAGGCATCGCAATTGACAAGAATTTAGTTTCTTCAGGTTTGAATCTTGGGTCATTCTCTCTTGATACGCTTTCGCCTGATGACATTAAATTTATCTCTTACGCCCTAAATTATATGGATATCGTGTGTGATGCCCTGCCTAATAAAATCAGCGCATTCATTTCATCGACCGGCCTTGATAAATATAGCGAGGTCAATGTTAACGGCACTAAGGATAACGTTGCCAACTTCTATGTTGGACAGCAGGCCATGAAAGACGGCGCTATCGATTCGATGTATGTTTTGGCCAAAGCCGTTTATGAGGCCGATCATTATGTCATTCTTGATGGTACCGGTTCGGTCAATATGAGTGAATGGATACTGAAAGACGGCAAGTTCTCATCCGTACTCGAATTCATCAATGAGCCAAACGGCTTCTATGCAGGTGAAAAATATTCTGGAACCTCATCAACTGCTACATACTTGGATACCTTATCTAAAGAAACCGGAACATCTTATGATTTCACCGCAAGAGATGTGTTCTTCTATAACGTTTCCAACTTCGATATCAATGGAACCATTGCCAACTTCGGGACATATCTTGGAGATGGAGATTCACTAATAGAGGACTTAAAAGGTTCTAGAATGACGTTTGATAAGATTTCAAGGACAACCATTGCTTATTCAACCGAAGAAAGTGCATTGAGATCAACAATTGTTAATTTAGGAACCGTTTATGCTGGATTATCATCCGTTTCCTCTTCAACAACTATTCCAACTCATTTAGCCGATTTTGAATCGTTATCAAATAGTTTAATCATCTCATCTGTTGAATCGTTATTTGATCACTCTATCGCCTATGATGGGTATATTTCGGAAAGATATGCTTCTGGCCTTTTAGAGGAGCCTCTCTACAGAGCTAAGGCCTATATCAATGGAAGTACATATTACACTGCAATCTTTGATTCAACACTTGGCTCGGCTGGTTGCCCATATCCATCAAGCTATTACGATGGTTCTAGCGTAAGGGTGCGTTCAACGTACGATTCAAATTCGGTTTTGACCAACTATTCATTCTTTGATAGCGACGATATTTCAAATAACGATGTCAAGAACGCTTATCTAAGCATGTTGGCGGTTACTCAAGAAATCGGAATTAATTCAACGCTTTCTTCGCATACCGTAGATTCGTCCAAATTGTCTAATGCATTCGCAACAATCGATGCATTGGCGAGCAATTCAAGGGTCAGTGCCCTCACAAAATTATTCTATCTCTCTTCCACATATGACTATCTCCTCAATAGAGGCACCTTCCATGGCTCATGCCTCTCATCTGCGGAGTGCGATGTGCCAAATCCATTTGACTCATCGTTCACCTATAGTGGATTATCATCGTTCATCGCTTAGTATGTCTCAGTTATTGCCGTATCAAGAATATACAAGTGAAATTAAAATCCTCGGATCGCGCTTTATAGCCGTTCTAGAGCCGATTCTCGATGAGAGTGAGATAGATGCTCATCTTGAGCGATTAAAGTCCTTATATCCCAAGGCCACGCATTATTGTTACGCCTCCAGATTTGGACCAAACGAGAGGATGAGCGATGATGGTGAACCATCGCGCAGTGCTGGCATGCCGCTTTTGACGATACTGCGGCAGCACGGAATTACGCAGGCTCTAGTTCTAGTCATCAGGTATTTCGGAGGAACCAAACTTGGATTGCCCAGACTAACAAGAACCTATAGAGATGCGGCGGAGGACGTTATCGCAAAGGCAAGATTTGCTACCATAATCGATGGTTCAACCGAAACTCTGATTATGAGTTACGCCAACTACGATTACGTCAAAAAGCTTGTCGCAAAGACAAACCTCGAAATGTATGGCGAAGTATTTTCCGAGGAAGTGACCATCACCTTAAAAGGCGAAACGGAGTCACTGACAAAATTCGTATCTTCCCTCCCTTATGAGATCTGCAGGGGAGATGTTAAACCGATTAAATTATTAAAGGAGGCAGAACAATGATCCCTTCAAATGAATATGCTGCAAGAAGACAGAGAATTCTCTCCGTCATGGAAGAAGACAGCATCATGGTCCTTTTCTCAGGAGTTGAGAAAGTTTCCAGCGCGGATGAATATTACCCATTTGAGGTAAACCGCAACTTTTATTATTTAACAGGCATCGATCAGCCTGACTCTAGTTTGATCCTTGTCAATACCGATGGAGAAATAAGAGAATTCTTGTTTGTCTCACCATTCGACCCCGTTAAGGAAAAATGGTATGGCAAAAGACTCACTTTGCAGGAGGCATCGAAGATTTCCGGAATCTCTAACGCCCAAGTCAACACGACAATCATGGCTAAAGTAGCCGCTATACTCGACCCGACTCTTGCCCAGTATGGAGAGGTCTCCCACGTTTATCTAGATTTCGAGCCGGAAATTAAAATCGCAGACGAAACAACAACTAGAGATTACAAAGACACTCTCGCAGCTTCGTTCCCATCTGTTGAGATTCTTGACGCCTACCCATTAATCACAACCTTACGACTCAGAAAGTCAAATAATGAAATCGAAGAGATGAGAAGCGCAATCAGGTCAACTAAGCTTGGCATCTATTCGGTTATGAATGACATGGCAGACGGAAAGCGCGAGTTTGAGATGGCCGACACATTCCTCCATACAATCAATGATGATAACGGATACCAGGGCTTAGCTTTTACAACGATTATGGCCGCTGGCAAAAATGCCACTTGCTTGCATTATAGAACCCTTCAGGGCACCATGCACGATGGCGATCTCCTCCTTATGGATTTGGGAGCAAGAAACGGTTATTACTGCGCCGATGTTTCGCGTACAGTCCCGGTAAATGGCAAATTCACCAAGGAGCAAAAAGAGATTTATAATATCGTCCTTGGAGCCAATAAGATGGTCGCTTCCATCTTAAAACCAGGAGTCACTATTGAAGAATTGCAGCAGGCAACGATTATGTATCTTGCAGAGGAGTGCTTGGCAAAAGGCTATATCTCCAAGAAAGAAGACATCATGAATTATTATTTCCATGGAGTCTCGCATCTCATTGGACTAGACACTCACGACGCGTATTTCGCCCCTAATTCAAGAGAATCAAAGAAGATTAAGCTTGAACCTGGAATGATTATCTCTGACGAACCTGGCTTATATATGGCCGATAGGGGAATCGGAATAAGAATCGAAGATGATTTACTTGTCACTGAAGACGGATGTGAAGTCTTGACCGCCGAAATCATCAAAGAGCCCGATGACATCGAAGCGTATCTTGCCACAAAGAAAAAGTAAGAAAAAGATTAGCTCACAGCAATGTGGGCTTTTCTCTTTCGTCATAGAGTTTATAATAAACTCATATGAAGAAATACATCTTGGCAGTAGACCAGGGCACGACATCGACACGCGCCATTTTAATCAACAAAAAGGGTGAGGAAGTTTACAAAGCTCAGCGCCCAGTCGATTGCTATTTTCCTAAAGCGGGATGGGTAGAACAAAGCGCGGATAACATTTGGGTTTCTGTGGTTGATGTCATCAACGAATTGATGATCGTCAGCAGCGCTAAATGGGATGAGATTGCAGGAATCGGCATCACCAATCAACGTGAGACGACCATCGTGTGGGATAAGGCGACAGGAAAAGCCATCCACAACGCAATCGTTTGGCAGTCAAAGCAAACCCAAAAGATTTGCGATCGTTATGAAAAGAAGAAATCTTTTATTTCAGACAAGACAGGGCTTAGATTAAACCCATACTTTTCATCGTCTAAAATCAGATTCATATTAGAAGCCGTTCCAGGAGCCGAGGAAAAAGCGAAGAACGGCGAGCTTTTATTTGGGACAATCGAAACGTGGCTTATATACAAAATGACTAATGGAGCGGTGCACGCAACCGACGTTTCAAATGCCTCACGTACCGCATTATTTAATATCTATGATATGAAGTGGGACGATGAGCTTTGCTCTCTTTGGAAGGTTCCTACCTGCATGCTTCCTGAAGTTAAAGACTCTTCCTGCGATTACGGAGAAGCCTCCTTCTTCCCTGGACACGTCCATATTTTTGGCGTGGCTGGCGACCAGCAATCCGCATTATTTGGACAATGTTGCTTTAAGGAGGGCGAGTCCAAAAATACCTATGGCACTGGTTGCTTTATGTTGATGAATACCGGAAAGAGTCCAATAAAAACCAAATCCGGATTGCTCACCACGGTTGCTTGGAGAATTAACGGTGAGACAACATATGCTCTAGAGGGATCTGTTTTCATTGGCGGTGCCGTTGTTCAATGGGTGCGTGATCAAACCAGATGGATTGAGGACTCAAAAGATTCTGAATATTATGCTTCCAAAGTTCACGACACAGCTGGCGTATATTTCGTTCCGGCCTTTGTTGGTCTTGGAACACCGTATTGGGACGACGATGCTAGAGGCGCGATTTTTGGCTTGACTAGGGGTGCCGATAGACATCACATCACCAGGGCGGCAATATACTCGATTGCCTATCAATCAAAAGATGTTATCGATACCATGAAGAAAGACGCTGGCCTCGATTTGCCCGTTTTAAAAGTTGATGGTGGGGCTTCCGCAAACGGAATGCTCATGCAGTTCCAATCCGATATTCTTCAGTGCGAAGTCAGGATTCCAAAGAACGTTGAAACAACTGCTTTAGGTGCCGGATATCTTGCTGGGCTTGCCTGCGGTTTCTGGAAAGATTTGGAAGATATTGAGAAGAATGTAGGCATCCAAAAACGCTATTTCCCTAAGATGGATCCAGATGAAGCGAATAAATTGTGCCACGGATGGGCAAAAGCGGTTATCGCAACACGCGCATTTAAGACGGAATAATCTTTCAACCTATTACTAAGTTATATGGAACTTAAAGATAATTTTGAAAAACTTAAAAATGCGGTTGTGATTGCCCCAAATGAACTTCATGACTCATTCTTGCGCCTAAAAAACGAACACCCTGATCTCGATTTTCAAATAATGGACATCAATCAGTTTATCTCGATGTTCATGCTTCAATATGATGATAGGGCCGTTATTGATCTTCTTGAAAGGAGATACTCATATCGTGAGGCCAATCAATTATTAAAGATTATGTCCAGCATATCATGCGGGCTTCTTCTGAATGATGATTTGAAACGGATTAGGCACCAATTATTAACGAATCATTTTTTATTTCCATTTGCCTACCCCGAGAGGACATTCGCCAACAAGACAATAGTCATTTCTGGCTATCACTATGATGAATTCATAGAAAAGTACCTTAGGGGTATCGATATTGCCAAAATCGTTCGTTTTGATTGTGAAAGGGCAAATAACCCAGTTTCTTCGTACATGTCTTTTAATGACATCTATGAAGAAGTGCACTATTTGTTTAACGCTATTGCCGAAGACATTGATTCAGGAACCGATATTAACGATATATATGTCTTAGGTGCCGATGAGTCATATGATATGTTATTTGATGATTTCGGAAGACACTACGGATTTGAAATCGAAAGTGGAATGGCATGCGATTTGGCTCACTCACAGGCTTTCATAAATTACTTGAACATGGCTATCTCAGGAGAAAAAGACGGCATCTTCGATAAACTTATTGAAAAAGGGTTGCCTGTTGAAGACGTTGAGGCCATCGAGAGGATTGCTCTTAGATATTCCGGCGTTTATGACAATCCTGACAAGGATTTGCTTCTTATTAAGGAGATTTGCAAGACGAAATCAGCGTACAAACCCATTAAAAGCAACGTTGTAAAAAGACTTAATGGCTTTGTTTGCCCTAGGGGCGCTCACGTATATATAGTGAATTTTTCGATGGGCCAATTCCCGAAAGTTATAGAAGAGGATTCCTTCTTAAATGATGAGAAATGCTCATTTTTAGGATTTTTGAAAAGCTCACAAATTAACGATGAGAATAAAAAGGAACTCTATGATTTGCTTTTGTCCCCAGAAGTTAAACTCATCACTTTTAAAAAGAAAGCTTTCGGAAGCGAATGCTTTGAATCATCTTTTGTTAGCAACCTTTCCTTGAAGGAAGTTAAATCTCCGCTCAGCAAATATGAATATGCGGATGATAAAGGCGTTTTATTTCTTTCATCCCTTAAGGATATGTATAGAAATTATCTTATCGTGGACAGAAGACTACATGGTCTCGAAAAGGAAATCGACGTTCCTGAATACAACACTTTCGATTATAGATTCAAGCGTTTCGATATCGATGACAAATACATCAAGAGAAATTATTCGCCTTCCTCGATAAAAACATTTAATTCTTGCCCGTTCAGCTATTATTTAACCCGTATTTTGGGCATCGATACTTTTGAAGAAACGTTCGCTTCAATATCTGGAACAATCTATCATGAATTCCTTGATTGCTATTACAATGATCCGTTCTTTGACGAGGATATCTCTTGGTCTAGATGCATTAAGACTCAGGAAGATAACGGCTATGTTTTCACCAATAAGGAAAAGGCGTTGCTTGACATCATTCACAAATACGCTCTCGATTTGATTCAATTCAATAAAACCCACGAAAATGAAATCGTTAATAAGACAATCTCAACCGAATCCTCATTCAAGCAAACACTTGATTGCAGACCGGAAGTCAGCATCAACGGAAGATATGACAAGATTATTGAATATGGAGATAAAACCCAGTACTACTGCGTAATTGATAATAAAACTGGGGCTGAAAGATTTGATCAGTCCTTGCTTTATTATGGCTTATCAATACAGCTTCCATTCTATGCATATTTTGCTAAACACAACGATAAATTGAAAGATAAGGAATTGACCGGACTCTATATTGCTCCGTTATTAAGCATGCCTTTGATGAATCTTGATGGCAAAAAGACTTATAGGGAACTAGAGGAGAGATCATTTAAACTTGATGGTGTCTTTTTAATGGATGAAAAAGCGTTAGGAAGTTTTGACCCTAACTTTACGGATTCAACATACATTAATGGATGCGCCGTTAATAAAAAAGGAGAATTTAGAGACAGGTCTAAACCTGGCTTTGGAAGAGTGAAAACAAAAGAGCAAATGGATGAGCTCGCCGCCAAAGCGGAACATGTTGTTTTAGAAGTAGACGATAAGGTTACAAAAGGAGAATTCGATGTTTCTCCTATCCAGATTAAAAATTTATTCAATTCCTGCGAGTATTGCCCATTCAAGGCAATTTGCTATAGGAATGAGAAAGATGTGAAGAGACTGCAGAACCCAAAAGGCATGGAAGAAGAGGAGGACGCTGAAAATGGCATGGACTGATAAACAAAAGCAAGCAATCGATTCCAGAGAAGGCAATTTCCTCGTATCTGCAGGCGCAGGATCTGGCAAGACTGCCGTTTTAACCCAAAGAATCACAGATATCATCGCTTCAAAAAAAGCCAAGATTTCCGAATTTTTGGTTTTGACATTCTCCAATAAAGCCGCTCATGAGATGAAGACCAGAATCAGAAAATCTCTCAAG
Organism: Faecalibacillus sp.; assembly: GCA_963588175.1. Lineage (GTDB taxonomy): Bacteria > Bacillota_I > Bacilli_A > RFN20 > CAG-826 > UBA4951. The sequence goes on from CAVAGP010000022.1 coordinate 18,385, forward strand.
AAAAACGGCATGAATGAAGAAGCCGAACAAGTTGAGCTAGCTGACATAACTACATTTGACGCTTATGCGAGAAGAATCGCGATCAAATATTCTGATAAGTTTGGCATTGACCCTAATTTCAACGTTATTGATCAAACATACCTTGAGACAATCAAAAGGCGTTGCCTTGATGAGATTATCGAAGCCGGATTATCTAATCCTCCAATAAAACAAACATTCGAACGCCTTTCGATCAAAAATTGCGATAACATCATCGATTTGGTGATGAATCTGCAAAAGTTTGCGGATAAATACGAGGATAGGGCCGCTCTCTATAGTAGCCTTATAAATCGCGTCACCAATAAAGAGTGGGTCGATGCTTGCCTAAATGAACTTTATTTGAACATCAATTTCCATATTCATGAATGTTTGAACCTTATTGATCAATACCAAAACGATGACGCTGCCAAAGCCGATAGGGAAATCATAGCTCAATTTGCCGACTTGAAGACATATGATGCCTTTTATAGCCTTTCCTGCCAATCGCCTATAAAATTCAAAATTTTTAGGGGAGATGCAAAACTTGACGGTTTTACCAGCAGCGTTCGTCAGAACGTTAAGGATGAATTTAAATATTACATTAATTTAGCTAACTGTCTTGGAGATTCAAGCAATCAAAGGGCGAGACTTGCCGAAATGAGCGAAGACATCGTTTCAATCGTAGTTCTTTCTACAACTTTGGACGCCCAAATCAATCTTTTTAAGAGAGACACATCCGCTTGGACATTTTCCGATGTTTTCTCATTTGCTTGCCGAGCGGTGAAAAACAAAGAAATCCGCCAGGAAATTGCCAGCAAGTATAAATTCATCATGGTGGATGAATATCAAGATACCAATATGCTCCAAGAAAACTTTATTAACGCTATTGCAAGAAACAATGTTTTCGCTGTCGGAGACATCAAGCAATCCATCTATAGATTCCGTAATGCGGAACCATCTATTTTCGCTCGTAAGTTTGAAACGTACGGACAAAATAAAGGAGGAACATTGATAAAACTCCAAGACAACTTCCGTTCGAGAAAAGAAGTGGTTGATGACATCAATAGCATTTTTTCTGGTTGCATGTCAGATGAGCTTGGGTCGGTCGATTACGCAAAAGGACATTCCTTCAATTGGGGAAACAAGGATGCCTATGGCTCAACATGCAGCGATGAACATAACTGCGAGATTCTCTCATATAACGATATCGATAAAAAATCTCAGTTAAACGATCAAGAACGTGAGGCTATGGTTATCGCCAATGATATAATCTCCAAACTCGAGAACCATTATCAAGTCCTTGGAAGCGATGGTAATATGCGTGATTGCACACCATCGGATTTCGCCATCCTAATTTCTAGAAAAACGAACTTCCAGGTATACAAGAAAATATTTGCTGAATCCAAAATTCCTCTAGCCGTTTCCGATGACAGCGACATTTCCTTGAGTAATGTTTCGATGGCCTTGATTTCTTTTATCCGCTTATTCGGTTGCGTTGATGGGGAAACGGATGACCTCAAGAACGCAGAGAAATTCTATTATGTTTCTTTGATGAGAAGCTATGTGTGTAACAAAACAGATAAGGAGATATTCGACTCCATAAAATCTGGCGCATATAAAATTTCGCCTGTTTTCGAGATAGTTAGAAAAAATAGAGATCGCCTAAATGCATTATCAGTTAAGAATGCGGTCAGCGAGATGCTTCACATGCTTCCGTTTGTGGACAATTTAAAATATATTGGCGATGTTACCGCGAATTATGAGGTATTAAAATCCGTTGTTAACACTGCCGCAAGTATTGATGCCATTGGCGGAACTATGTCTGATTTGTTCGCATATTTCGATGATTTAGAAGAATACGGACTTAAACTTTCGGTAAAAGAGTCTGGCGATAGCGGAGATGGTGTTCAACTTATGTCCATCCACGCTTCAAAAGGATTGGAATTCCCTATCATCTATTGTCCTGATTTAGCAAGAAAGACAAATAAAGATGAATGTAAAGGCGGATTTCTTATCGATGATGTATATGGTATGGCGCTTCCGAAAACAAAATGCGATGAATATTCATCTAACATGCTCCATTATTTGATTTCTCAAAGAGTTGGCGCAGAAGCAATAAGCGAATTTTTGAGATTGTTCTACGTGGGGCTTACTAGAGCCAAAGAGAAAATTATCTTAGTCCTTAAGAAACACAATGATTTTGAATATACCAAGATAACAAACATCTCTTTGCTCAAGACTTCTCATTCAACAATTGAGAATGGCGAAGAAGAAATTAAGACCAGCGTTCTGAACGCTGATTCATTTGAGAAATTCCTCGCAATATCAGAAAAGAAGATCAAAACGGTGGATGTTATTGTCACCAAACCGAAAGAATTATCAGTTCAGTCTGTTGAAGTAGAGGAGGTGCCAGCTCCTACATTCAAATCGATTAAGATTGATCCGATTGTCAAAGAACGTAAAAAAGCATCCAAAACAACAATTGAACCGATTGACGAAGGAGCGCTTGCCTATGGAACGCGTTTACATAGATTGCTTGAGGTTGTCGACTTTAAAACTAAGGATACGTCATTCATCACCAACGATAAGGAAAGGGGCATAATCGATAAGGTTTTATCCCTCTCTATCTTTGATGATGTCGCGGATGCAAGAATTTATCACGAATATGCCTTCTTTGATGAAGAAGAAAATATTCACGGCTCCATTGACTTGCTTCTAATTTATAAAGATTACGCTTACATAATCGATTTTAAGGCGAAACACATTGATGACCCTGCTTATCTAAAGCAATTGTCTACTTATAAGAATTTTGTAGAGAAAAAGTTCGGCCTACGCGCGCATACGATACTACTTTCTATTATCGGAGCTGAGTTTAAAAGCGTAGAATAAAAATATGGAAGAAATAAACGAGAAAGAAAAACAACTATTCTTCAGGACTTTGGACTATTTAAAGGTCAATCCTCGCGCAGACAAGGAGATTTTGTATACGCTTTTTGTCAGCGCAAAGGACGCGGCTGAGTCTCTTAAAGAAGAAAATGAGATTTTCTCAAGGATGCAGATAAATCCAATTGAGATAATTCTATACCTCGTCAACGAATATACATTCTATTTGGCTACGCACAATAAGGTTACGCAGGAAGACATTTCCAAAAATGAGGATCTTCAGGATTACATCGTTGCAATTGCCGTTGATAAATATTACACAAACGAGCATATGGCCTTCAAATCAACCGTGCTTTCCAATAAGTATCTACCGGAAATTTCCACCGTTACACTATATTTGAACTTCGTTTTAGGGATCCTTTCTAGATACAAAATGAATGACCCTACACAAACGCTTTTGGTAGACATGCTTCATAAAGGGTTTTCACAGGCTAAATGTGTTGTTGAACTTGTGAATAGCGGTTATGAGACTGAGGCATTCTCGGCCTGGAGAACGCTTCACGAAATCGAATGCATTTTCGCTTTGCTGATAAAGCATGGCGAGCCGGTCATCAAATCGTATCTAGAACATATGCAGTATGCACGCGCCTTTAGGCATATGATTCCTGACAAAGATGCAACCGATGCAATTTTCGTTCGTATCAAAGAAGGGATGAAATCTCATGATCTCAAGAGCAAAGACATGAAACGCTTTATCGAGTACGGTTGGCTTTTTGCGATTCCTGATATCGACAAAGTTACAGATTTTAAACTCAATTTCAGGGATGGAGTTGAAAGATGTGCTGGTTTGCGTGATAAAGCGGAGATCTACGAGATGTCATCAGAGATTGCTCATTCTTCGCCATTGCTTATTTATTCGGATAATCGTAAATCATATTACTATCTCATCACGATCATGAACCTTTACGAGTCGTTCTTCAGACTAGAGAAGTATTTTGCCTCGTTCTACTTATCCAAACTTCCGGAAGAAGAAAAGAAAAAATACTTTGAGATGAGGAATAAGTACTTAGGGCAACTTCAAGTTTGCTATGACGTTGAAAGATATAGATTCGCTTCCTTGACGGGGCAAATTAAAAAGTCTGAATCTCAGCAAATAGAAGGGGATGACAAATGAAAAAAACTGGCCCGAATGCCAGTTTTAATTTTATACATCCGCGTAACAACTTCCGCCTATGAATTCTCTCATCAATGAATTCGATGGAACCCAGGAATCGTCCATGTTTACGAAGAATTTCAACATATGCATAAGCCTTGTCGCCGTGTGGTGATATGGCGAATCCTTGCTGATATTCTCAAGAAGTGGCATTGCGTATTTCTTGAGGACTGGCAATTCGTATGCGAGATAAGAATTGTATACGTAATCGCAACCTTCCTGCGTTGGGTAAATCCATTTGAATTCACCTGCACGGACGTTGGCCCACATACTGAATGTTTCCTCGGCTGGAGAATTTCTGAACTGGTAATCTCTAACCATTCTTCTAATTAAACGCAAATCGGTGAGCGATAATGGGTTATGGTCGTCGATGTTAACCTGAGATTGCGGGGAAATGAAGATTTTGAACTTGTTGTTCTTTGGGATGTCCCTGGTCATTTTTTCGTTTAAAGCGTGGATGCCTTCAATTACGATTGGCTCATCTTTGCTGACTTTCAATTTTCTTCCTGGTACCCTGTGACCGAGTTTAAAATCGAATTTTGGCAGTTCAACTTCGTCGCCGTTAATTAAATCGATCATATTTTGGTTGAATAGTTCGATATCTAAAGCGTCGATTGATTCTAGGTCCGGGGAACCGTCTGGATTTCTTGGGCATTGGTCGTTTCTTAAATAGTAATCATCTAATGATATTCTGATAGGTTTGATGCCTCTAGATAGAAGTTCCACTCGAAGTCTGTTTGCGAATGTCGTTTTTCCTGAGGAGGACGGGCCAGCAATGCAAATCAATCTAATATTGCTGATGTCATCCTCAATTAGCTGCCCCAATTCGGCGAGCATTCGGTTATGTCTAGCCTCGCAAATGTTAATGAATTCTGATGAACCTGCGGTTTTGATTTCGTTGTTTATTCTCGCAACGGTATCAATCCCGACGATTTTAGCCCAGTCATGTTGTTCCTTTAGCGTTCTTCCGTATGTTGGCGAATCCTTGAAGTCCGGTATTTGTCCACCGCATTCAGGGCGAGGATATTGGACCAAAAATCCCGGAGAATAAAGTCTGATTTTATATGATTTTATATAGCCTGTGGATGGTACCATTCTTTCATACATATAGTTCATATACCCATCACATTCGTATAGATGTACCGTTTTTTCCGGTCTATATTGCAGTATTTCTAATTTATCCTTAAACCCTTTTTCTTTATAAATCTTTGCGGCCTCTTCATTTGAGACAATGACTCTCTTCAATGGCAAATCTGCCTCAACGATTTTATCTATCTCGTGCTTTATTTTTATTAACATGGCGGTGTTGGCCTGATATTTATCGCCTCTCAAGAATATTCCGATTGTTCTTGATACATTAAATGTAAATTTGATTTCCAGGCCTGGGTAGCATTTTGCAAAAGCCATCGCAATCACATACCTTAACGATGGCTCATATGCGCTTTTTGCATCGCTGTCCGCAAGAGTGAGGAATTGAATTTCAGCATCATAGAAAACCTCATAAGTCAGCTCTCTTACTCTATTGTTCACCCTTGCACAAATAATATGCCTGTCTTGATTTTCGTCTTTAATTAAATCCTCGAGGACAACTTTCTTGCTAAAAGTCTCCGTCTTCCCATTGTATTTTAAAGTGAATTCCATGCAAGACTCCTTTCGTATTCAAACGTTATATCATAGCAAAAATCGCAATCTCTGCAAGCGCTTTCAAAAGATTTAACATTTTGATTTCTCAAGCAGGTTGCATAATTAATTGTAGAGGTGATCTAAGCATGAAGAAATTATTGATTGTTGTTGATTTCCAGAATGACTTTGTAAATGGGTCTTTAGGTTTTGTTGGAGCCGATTTGCTCGATGGCAAAATATGCGAATTGATAAAAAAGTTTGATTCAGAGGGAAACGATGTTGTTTATACGTTAGATACTCACTCTTCCGACTATTTGAACACCGAAGAAGGGAAATACTTACCTGTCCCGCACTGTATCCCTGGAACAGTCGGATATGAAGTATTCGGAAACGTAAAAGAATTATTGAAAAATAAGGTGTGTTTCAAAAAGAACACATTCCCATCCTTGGATTTAGGTGAATGGATTAAAGGAAAAAACTATGATGAAATCACTATTGCGGGGTTGGACCTCTCAATCTGCGTTTTATCAAATGCCGTGATGGCTAAGGCCGCATGCCCTAACGCTCATATTATTGTTGATAGGAGCTGTTCGTCGGGCGGGGATAAGACCGCAAATGAAATCGCCATTGCCGCATTGAAGAGAATTCAGGTGGAAATACGATAATCTACTACCGATAGAGTGAAGCAAAATTGACTTATTTTTCTTCAGTCTTAATATATACACGTAGGCACATTATGAAGAACTGGTTTAAAAAACTTACTCCTAACGCAAAGTCGCTTTTTTTCTTGGCCTGTTTTGACCTCTTCGTTTTTATTTGTTTTGTTCCCTTTGCTTTTTTCAAAACTGAATCCGGGTATTGGCTCGGTTCGTTGATGCTCGGCTGGTTGCTTGGGTGTTTTGCTCAAATATTAGGGTACATTTCCATTATTTTCACCAGCAAGGTTTTGGGCAATATCAGTGGAACTAGCACCATAGGAACGTTATTTGGCGGAGGTGGATTCTTCATTCGCTACATCCTGTACGCTGGGGTTCTGACGATTTCCGCCATCAGTACTTTTAAACCTGAGTGGTTTGGCGGTTTTAATTGCTTGAATTTTTTCACGTGTTTTTCATCAATCGTCGTGCTATCATTTTTTCTAATGATTTATAAAATCATTGAGATGAAAAACGAGTCCAAACAGACCGAAAAAGAGGAGGCGGGCAAATGATTCTAACTGATACAGTGGATCTCAATTACAGAATCGCTCACTTCTGGGACTGGGACCTGGACGGTTCTTTATTTTCTTCGCTCTTTATAATGCTTATTTTGATCGTCTTATCGATAGTCATTTATTTCAAGGTCAAAAAGGGGATGAAGAACAAAACCTATTTGGAAAAGCCTAAAGGACTTCTTCATCTCGTGGAGATTTACTATAACTACATTGATAATTTGACCAGAGACAATATGGGTGACCACAACGAAGGCTGGGGCGGATATCTTTTTGGCTTATTCGCATATTTGTTCCTCTCGTTCATGTGGGGCGCAACGGGATTCCCGTCCGTAGTTGACTGGTTGGCCGCGCCTCTTTGCCTGTCCGTTGTCATGTTCATCATCATTCAGGTCACTGCACTTCATTACCAGAAATTCTCATATTTTCACCGTTATATCGAACCAATCGTGATATTTCTTCCGATTAATCTTGTCACCATGTGGTCGCCAATCATCTCAACCGCAATGCGTATGTTTGGCAACGCTTTGTCGGGATTTGTTTTGGTCGGAATCATTCAATGGGCTTTAGGGACTGCGGCAAACGCTGTATATCAAACCCTTTTCAGCCCTTCAATTCAGTTAACTAGCTTCGTGCTCTCACCAATAATTTCGGGCGTGTTGCAGTTATATTTCACCTTATTCTCTGGCGCCATTCAGACGTTGGTCTTCGGATCGCTCAATGCCGTTTGGATTGCGGCTGAGATACCAGAGCCGGTATCCCCAGCTTTAAACGATCAAATGAGGCCTGAGGTTTCATCGGCGGTCGCAGAATAAGATAACCAAATCTAGGAGGTAACATTTTATGACAACAGGATTCGGTTTAATTGCCCTCGGCGCAGGTTTTGCCGTTGGAATGGGCGGCTTATCAGCTATTGGCGAAGCTTTGATTTGCTCTAAGGCAATCGAGGGAATGTCAAGAAACCCAGAAATGCAGAAGAAACTTCAGTCAACAATGATTTTGGCTGTCGCTCTCGACGAATCAACCGCTATTTATTCGCTAATCGTGGCTATTCTTCTCATCTTCGTTTTCCCAGGAATGGCTGTTTAATTTTCGCTGTGTATGGAAAGTATCGTTAGATTACAAGCAGTTCTAGCAGATGCTCCTTTCAGTTCTGAAGATTTCATAAAGAAACTCGTGCCAAATGGCTGGAGTCTACTCATCAATCTTCTTGCGCTGTTAGTCACTTTTACTATTCTCTATTTTTTGGCGTACAAGCCGGTTAAGAAATATCTAAAAGCCAGACAAGATGCAGTTAAAAAGAACATTGATGATGCAGAAGAGGCCAAACGAGTAGCGCAGGCGACTATTACAAATCGTGACGCTATTATCCGCGATGCCAATGAGCAGGCTGTTAATATCGTTAACAAAGCCAAGAATGACGGAGAGAAGAAACGTCAAGAAATAGTTAAAGCCGCCGAAGACGAGGCCGCTAAAAAGCTTGAGCAGGCTAGAGAGTCCATCAAGCAGGAGGAGATTGCCTCGCGTGAAGCCATTAAGAAAGAAATCGTTGATGTTGCCATGGATATTTCGCAAGCTGTTTTGCCACGTGAAATCACCGAGGAAGACAACAAGAGAATGCTTAATGAACTCACAAATCAATTAGAAGAGAAATAATATTATGAATAAGGACCGTTATGCGAATTATGCCCAAGCCTTAATCTCCTTCGCTAAAGGGGAGAATAACGTTCAGGGCTATAAAGATGATGTCCTCTATGTATTGGCAACATTCGATAAGAATGCCGAACTAGTGGAATTTTTGTCATGTATGAGCGTGTCTGAATCGGATATTGATTCCGTCATTGATAATGTCTTTGGAAATCTTGGAAGCAAGCATTTATGCTCGTTCTTAAAACTTTTATCAGCCAAACACATATTGCGTCATTATGACAAGATATTCGCCTCGTTTATTTCCATCTGCAACCAAGAACTTGGCGTTAAAGAGGGAATAATCTACTCGGTTGAAGCAATGTCCTCGAGCGACATGAAGAAAATCGAGGAATCATTATCGAAGAGGTTGGAATCAAAAGTCTATCTCGAAAATCGTATCGACCATGATCTGATCGGTGGATACAAAATAAGTATCGATGGAAAAGTCTATGATTCTTCCGTCGTTTCAAAACTTAACCGTATTAAAGCGGTTATATATCAAACAGAAGGAGGCAAATAATGAGCAACAGAACCTCTGATATTTCAGCCCTAATCAAAGAGCAAATTAAAAAATATTCAGGTGAAGTCGTGGAGGAAAACGCGGTAGGAACCGTTATTTCGGTAGGCGATGGTATCGCAACAGTCTATGGCTTAAAGGGAGCGATGCTCTCTGAATTGCTTGAATTCCCGAATGACATATTCGGAATGGTCATGAACCTCAATGTCGACAGCGTTGGCGTCGTTCTTCTTGGCTCAGATCGTTTAATCAAAGAAGGTGACATCGTTAAGGAAACCGGAAGAGTTGTCGAAGTTCCTGTTGGTGATGGAATGCTTGGAAGAGTTATCTCCCCGTTAGGCCAACCGCAGGATAACCTTGGCCCTATTGAATGCACAAAAACCAGGCCGATTGAGAGAATTGCTCCTGGAGTCATGACCCGTAAATCGGTCAACACCCCAATGGAAACGGGCATCAAAGCAATCGACTCGATGATTCCGATTGGACGTGGTCAGCGTGAACTTATTATCGGCGACCGCCAAACTGGAAAGACTTCCATTGCAATCGACACAATCATTAATCAAAAAGGCAAAAACGTTAAATGTGTCTATGTCGCAATAGGACAGAAGAATTCATCTGTTGCCTCTTTGACGAATAAACTTAAAGAAAAAGGCTGTTTAGATTACTGCGTTATCGTTAATGCCTCCGCCTCTGAACCTGCCCCTCAGCAATACATCGCCCCGTTTGCAGGTATGGCTATCGCTGAAGAGTGGATGGAACAAGGACAGGATGTTTTGATAGTGTTTGACGATTTATCAAAACACGCAGTTGCTTATCGTACATTATCTTTGCTTTTAAGAAGAGCTCCGGGACGTGAAGCCTATCCTGGTGACATTTTCTACTTGCACTCAAGATTGCTCGAAAGAGCTTGTAAACTTAACGATGATTATGGCGGTGGTTCAATTACCGCCCTCCCAATCATCGAGACACAAGCAGGAGACATTTCGGCATATATCCCAACTAATGTTATTTCCATTACCGATGGTCAAATTTTCCTTGTCACCGATTACTTCGCTTCAGGCCAAAGACCAGCAGTTGATTCCGGATTCTCGGTCTCCCGTGTTGGTTCGGCCGCTCAATATAAATGCATGAAGCAGGTTTCTTCATCTCTAAAGATTGAACTTGCAAACTATAGAGAAAACCTTTCGTTCAGCCAATTCGGTTCCGATCTTGACGCTGAAACGAAGAAGATTCTGAACCATGGTGCAATTGTCACCGAATCGCTTAAGCAGAAAAACAATTCGCCACTAGCCTTCTATGAAGAGGTTATTGATCTATTTGCAGTAAAAAACAGATATTTAGACGATCTTGAACTTAAGTCTGTCAATCCATTCTTATCAGCATTGAGAGAAAATATTATGACATCTCACAGCGATATCGTTGATGAACTTAAGGAAAAGAAGATTTTCTCCAAGGAATTGGAGGCTAAGTTGTCTGATGCAATTGCTTCATTCAAAGCCGATAAATGGCCTACCATCTCAACGCAAAAATAAAAAGGATTTATAATGTCACAAGGTTTAAACAAGACAAAACGTAGAATCAAATCCGTCCAAAGCACGAGAAAAATCACCAAGGCCATGCAGCTGATTGCTACCGCCAAAGTGAAAAAGCTCTTAAAACTTCATGACGAATACATTTATTATTCCGATGAGTATCGCAACCTCATGGGAGTTTTGTCTATGTATCTACCGGAAGAATCACATTATTCAAAAGAAAATGCTGATGATTTGCCAACCCTCTATATTGTCGTCACATCTGACCTCGGATTATGTGGGGCTTATAACTCAAATGTTTTGAAATATGGTCACACGCTGATAACCGACAAGGATTATATTTGTCCTCTTGGCTCAAAAGCGATGCATCATTTCAATAAAGACAATTATGGGGATAGAATCGTCGCATATGATTCGTTAAGCCTTAATTTGGACATGGATAAAATCATTGACGTTTCTAAGTGTATCAAAGATGAATTTAACGAGCCTAAATGGAAAAAGATAATGATTGTCTACACCCATTATGTCAACTCTATCACGAGTGAGCCAGCTGTTGCCCAAATACTTCCGATTCCAAAAGAAATCGGTTCTTGGGGTAATAAAGATAGTATCAATGTCCCGCCTAAGTTTGATGAGAATCCAAAAGAACTTATGCACAACTTAATGCTTCCATATATGTCTAGCGTCATTTATTCAAAACTGCTTGAATCTCAGCTTGCCGAACAATCGAGCAGGAGAACGGCAATGGACAACGCGAATGATAATGCGGATGAATTACTTGATAAATTAACAATCGAATACAACAAGGCACGTCAAAGTGCTATTACTCAGGAAATCACCGAAGTTGTCGGTGGAGCCGAGAATTAAAGGAGGAAAACCGATGAGCGAAAAGAATGCTTACATAGGAACTGTCGTTGAAGCAGTGGGCCCTGTTATCGACGTAAAATTCGAAAAGAAACATCTACCGCCTTTGCTAACAGCTTTAAAAATCAAAATGAAGGATGGCTCGGTTTTGACAACCGAAGTCATGCAGCATATAGGCGATGACACCGTCAGATCCGTCGCCATGGGCGCAACAGATGGAGTTCAGAGAGGTTCTGAGGTTCTTGATACCGAAGCACCTATCTCCGTTCCGGTTGGCGAGAAGACTTTAGGACGTATGTTTAACGTTCTTGGCGAGCCTATAGATGGATTGGGTGGCGATTTCAGCGATTGCAAGAAAGATCCTATCCATAGAGCTGCGCCATCCTTTGCCGATCAGTCGGTTTCTACCGAGATTCTTGAAACGGGTATTAAGGTTATTGACCTTCTTTGCCCATATATCAAAGGTGGTAAAATCGGATTATTCGGCGGTGCTGGCGTTGGCAAAACGGTTTTGATTCAGGAGCTCATTTCCAACATCGCAAGCGAACACAATGGTATTTCAGTTTTCGCCGGCGTTGGTGAACGTTCTCGTGAAGGCAATGACTTATATTTTGAAATGAAGCAGTCCGGCGTTCTTAAAAACACCGCGCTTGTCTTCGGCCAGATGAATGAGCCTCCGGGCGCTCGTATGAGAGTCGGATTGACCGGTTTAACAATGGCGGAACATTTCCGTGATAGAGAACACAAGGATGTTCTCCTCTTCATCGATAACATTTTCCGTTTCACCCAAGCGGGTTCTGAAGTCTCCGCTCTTTTGGGTCGTATGCCTTCAGCGGTTGGTTATCAACCAACTCTCGCTACAGAAATGGGACAGCTTCAGGAGAGAATCACCTCGACAAAAGATGGTTCTATTACTTCGGTTCAGGCTGTTTATGTTCCAGCTGATGACTTAACGGACCCTGCTCCTGCCACGACCTTCTCTCATTTGGACGCCAAAACGTTGCTTGATAGAAACGTCGCGGCTTTAGGCATTTACCCTGCTGTTGACCCGCTTGAATCTTCTTCTAATGCGCTTGATCCTGCCGTTGTTGGAGAAGAACATTATCAGGTTGCTCGTGAAGTCCAGAAAATTCTTCAGAGATATAAAGAGCTCCAAGATATCATTGCTATCTTAGGCCTTGATGAACTTGGCGATGAAGATAAAGCGGTTGTTGCTAGAGCTAGAAGAATCAGAAACTTCCTCTCACAACCTTTCCATGTCGCCGAACAATTCAACGGCTTCCCTGGTGTTTATGTAACGATTGAGGATACCGTTAGATCCTTTAAGGCGATATTGTCTGGTGCATACGATATGTATCCGGAGAACGCTTTCTTATACTGCGGAACAATTGAAGATGTCGAAAAGAAAGCAAAAGAAATGGAAGGGAAATAATGAGCGATAGATTAGTGCTTACAATCTTATCGGCCAAAGGCCTTGTGTTTGAAGGGGAAGTGGATGAATGCTACGTTCCGACAAACGTTGGGCCGGTTGGCATTTTAAGGGGGCACACCCCTTATATCGCCTCTATCAAAAAGATTGGCGTTTTGAAGTTCACCTCCAGGAGCGTCAAATCTTTTTATGTCATCAAACAAGGGGCGGTTGAAGTGAAAGGCGAAAGGCTTTTAGTTATCACAACCGAGGCCATAAAAGCGAATACATTACAAGATTGTGAGAAAATGATTGAAGATTTCGAAAAAGAAGAGCATTGATAATAATATGAACTTCATATTTATTTCACCGAACTTTCCGGATAGATACTTCCAATTTGTAAAAGAACTACGTGCAAGAGGCATGAATGTCTTGTGCATCGGAGACACTCCATATGCCAATATCGACCCTGAGCTCAAGGCTTCAGCGACGGAATATTATTGGCTGCCATCATTAAGCGATTATAACGCCATTTTGGGGGCATGCCGTTTCTATGAAAAGAAATACGGCAAGATTGATTATCTTGAATCAAACAATGAGTGGTGGCTTGTGCAGGATGCCAAACTCAGAAAAGATTTATGCATCACAACTGGTCTTCTCCCTGAAGATATGGAAGCAATAAAGGCCAAATCCGCCATGAAAGAAGCTTTCTCAAAGGCTGGAGTCAAAACGATGCGTTACGTTTTACTTGATGGCCCAAAAGACTTGGAAAAGGCTAAAAAATTCATTGAGGAAGTCGGATATCCTGTTTTCGTTAAGCCAAATGTCGGTGTTGGCGCAAACGATTCTTTCAAAATCAAGGACGAGAAAAAGCTTTTGGAATTCCTCTCAAGGGACCTTCCAGAAACTTATATCATGGAAGAATACATTGATGGGTCCATCGTCTCATTCGACGGGTGTTGCGACTCCAATTCCAATGTAGTTTTCTGCTGCACCGACCATTTTCCGACGCCTGTTGCCGACATTGTCAATAACGATTTGGAATTCTATTACTGGAACAATCCGTTCGAGCTGCCAATGTTCGATATCGATGCTGCTGCATTCGAAAAAGCCGGTAGAGCCGTGGTCAAATCCTTTGGAATTAAGAAACGTTTGTTCCATATTGAGTTCTTTGTTCTTAGAAGCGATAAACCTGGTTTTGCCAAGAAAGGCGAGTTCGTTGCACTTGAGTGTAATATGCGCTGCCCAGGCGGCAACACGCCAGATTTAATGGATTATGGCAATTCTATTTCTCTATTTGGGGTTTACGCCGATGTCATCGCTTATGATGAGAATAGGCAAAACAACAACTACGAAAAGTATTATGCTTTCTCGGTTTGCAGAAAAGACAAGAATTCCTATAAGCATTCACACAGCGATATATGTAATGCCTTTAAGAACGAGCTTATGGTCAGTGGAAGATACCCGAAAGGCATTGCGGAAGTTATGGGTGACACTTATTACTTCGGCAAATTCAAAAAATTTGAAGATGGAATGAGGTTCCAAGCGTTCATTCAAGAAAAGTAAGAACAGCTACAAAGAAGACTTAATTAACGATTCGGCAGCGTCTGAATCGTTTTTTACATTTATCCTAGTGTCGCCTTTAATCAGGAGTGGCTCAAAAGAGTCGAGGCCGTATTTATTCAGCAAAGAATTTTGATTTTCCTCATCCATCAATGAATAATCGACGATATTGACGGTTTTTTTCGTTGTTCTCATCTTGCTTAATAGACTTTCTTTATAGAATGAGGTAGAACTTTCATCATCGTAATTTAGAAGATACGTTAGGGCATCAGACTTTATCGAGGATACAATCCTTGAATGATAAACGTTGGTGTAAGTGCAAAATTTCTTCATTTCAGCAGTTAAACGGGCCATTGTTGCGTTTCCGCCTAAGATTTCAAAGGCTTTGCTAGAATTCAATCCAACGATTGAAGGGGTGGAAGATTCAATGTAATTTTCACTATCTTCTGCGTAGTTATAATAGGCGTTTAGCGCATCAACTTGGGCGTGGTATTCGTAATAGGATTCCGAAGTTGTACCGTTTCTTTCGATTACTCCATAGGCCAAAGAATTGCTTTTGCAATAATCTATGAATGTATTTTTAAATTTATTGCAATGGCTGCATGATGTTTGAGTGAGGATTACGAATAAATTATTGCCCAAATCTAATTGAGGTTTGATTTCGGACCACCCTTTATAGTAAGCGTGATTTGAATAGACTAGAGTGTCATCCTCATAACTATTGGTGACTTCTTCTGTTCTATCTATATAAAAGGTTTTACTGCCTACGCCTTCGCCGCACGATGTTGCCAAGAATGGCATAATTGCCAAAATAAAAAGAAACTTCCTTTTCATAGCTATAACTATAACAGCATTTTGCGATTATAATTATCTCAGTTAATTATTTTTGAGGTATCCCTATGGCAAACATGAATATTATTTGGCACTCCATCTCCAAAGATAGAATCAAGCCTGAAAGATTTTTGGCCTGCATTGAGATAAGTGCTGGCTCAAAAAACAAATATGAATTGGATAAAGAATCCGGTGTTTTGATTCTTGATAGAATTCTTTATACCTCAACTCACTATCCCCAAAATTACGGATTCATCCCCCGCACTTTATCTGAAGACGGGGACCCATTAGACGTCTTGGTTCTTTGTTCGGAACCAATCCTTCCTTTAGCAACAACGATATGCTATCCAATCGGTTTACTTGAGATGGTCGATGGCGGAAAACTCGACGAAAAGGTTATTGCCGTTTGCGCTCACGACCCGTTGTATAGAGGTTACAAAGATATTTCCGAACTGCCGATTCATATCACAGAAGAAATCCAGCATTTCTTTAGAGTTTATAAAGACCTCGAACACGGTAAGTCCACCGAGGTTGGCGAGATGAAAGGAAGGGAAGCTGCTATTGAGGCGATTATCAAAGATATCGCCGCTTATGAAGAAGCATTCCCAGACAACAAATAAAAAATAAAAGTGAGAAAATCCATCTCACTTTTTATTTATCAACATTCATTCTTTTAGCTTCAGCTAGCAAATCTTTTGCGGTTTTGGAGATATTGTCGATTCTAATTGAATTGAATTCTTTAACATTTGCTTGACCGGGAATGTTCCCTTTCCGAACGTTTCTTCTTAATGTATACATTACCTCTCCATCTTCTCGATGGGAGTTTAACAGTGCAATTTCTGCTGCAATTCTGATTTCTTCGGTAGAAGCCCAATCTTTTTTGATAACTACATGAGATCCTGAGTCACCCATTATGTGTAACCACATATGGTTTTTGCTCGTTCCAAACAAGAACGTTAGGCAATCATTTTGTCTTGATGATTTCCCAAATAAGATTTTCGTCCCTTTGTATTCAACTTGATATGGGAGCGTGGCTAGGGATAGCGAATCAAACGTATCCTTCCTTCTTGCACATTGCTTATTCAAACATAAATCTTTCTCCATGGTTTCAAGACCTTCCTCGTCTGCAATCATTACCTGTTGTATGGCGGAAGTGATATTTTCTAGTTCTTCCTTTGTTTTGACTATATTTTCTTCGCCATGGGCAATTGTCTGTTTTGACTTTTTGGCGTTCTTATAATATTTTTCAGCGTTTGCCGGCAATGACTTCGATGGGTCCAATTTAATTGTTTCCCCTTCGTACTCAAAAGTTCTGGCACCTTCTTTGATGTCTGAATAGCATATGTATATTGCGTCTCCGAATCTGGAGTCGTCCAAATGTTTTTTCGCCTCTTCAATTTCATTTTGCAAGACCGTTATTTTCCTGGTTAAAGATTTTTCTTTCGCTTTAAGAGCGGTAATTAGGTAACCGAATCTATCTTTTTTCCTTCTCGTCGCAATTTCGTTTTCTTTATCGAGGCAGTGCTTAAGATAATCCTCAGGATTAAATTCGCTTTCATCATTCGCAAAATTCCCCATTGGAGGGTATTCATAGGTCATGCCTTTGAACAAAGGCCTGTCATCAGTGAAACTGCCAGGTCTATAGGAAACTATGATTTTATTTTCAGAATCCGTGACGATTAAATTTGCATGGTGCGGAATCATCTCAAAGTACATGTTCCTCTCTTCTTCTTTATAGACTGAATTAATGATAACGATGCTGAATTTGACGATCTTGTTTCTCTCTGCGCATTCCATGCCGACTATATAGGCATTACCTAGTTCTTTTTGGAATTGATCTAGGAACCTAGAATCCTGCCCTCTTCCATCTATTGTGTGCGGTGCGGTGTAGAATCTAGGCTCGGCATCGTCCAATGAAATGACGAAACGATGATCATCCTTCCCTGAAAGATGGAAAAATATTGAATTTGAAGCATAAAAAAACGGATGGGATATATGTTTGTTAATCAATCTATCCTTTATGTAATTGATGTATTTTTGCAAATTTTCAACGCTGAATTTCATAACATCATTATCC
>CAVAGP010000023.1:0-31880 GCA_963588175.1 Faecalibacillus sp.
GTTTTATATCTTGCCATCCATTGCCTCCGGTTTGATTTATGGCGCATTAACCAAATTCAAGACGCCGGTTCCCCTAACAATATTTATCTGCTCATTATGGACATTGGGCTCGACATACTTGATGATTCCGCTTGTTAAACTCATATACGACATCGATATGATTCCAATGATGCTAGCAACGCTAGGCAAAGAAGATTCTTCCCTTGCAAAGGACTTAGTTCCATCAATATTGTTCGCTTATTCTTGGGCAGCCATTTCCATCAACCATCTAGTCATGACTTTCATCCATGAGAAATTAGAGTTTGAAGCAAAAACATATTATAGAATGGAGAAGTATCTTTATCCGATTCTAACCATTATTTTTTCCGCTCTTTCAATCGCCTTTGCGTTCAAAAACACAACCCTAACATATCTATTCTTTTCGTTGTCTTTATTCTTTACAATTTTCTCGGTAGTAACCCTGCTTAATAAAGTGAAATTCTACTATTACATTATCTTGGTTGTATTGCTAATTATTGCATTCTTTTTGTTTGCAGTATTCGCAAAATGTTTCGAGGCTAATGCGATTATATCTTTAGGCACAATGTTCTTTGATGCAATAGCACTATCATCCCTTATCTCCCTTATTTCAAAAAAGCAGTCTTGCTAGTTGTTATTCAAAAAATTAATATATAACCATGGTAAAATTCATTAAGAATTTTGGACTCGGTCTCCTCTACTTCATCGCCTTGCCTCTCCTAATCCTAGGAGTGGTTTGCTATGCAGCTTATGGGCTAGGCATATACCTATTCTATCTTTGTAAAGGAACCGTGCGTTTCTTCAAAGGCGATACATTCTTTGAAGAATTGCCTGAAGACATAAAAGTCAAAGAGATAAAGAGGAAACTTCAGGATCAGGCCGCAAACCCTGAGCAGCCACAACCTGCCCCTGCACCGGTTAGCACAACATCCAATGTTTCGAACCAAGACAACTCTCAGCAATCAACATACAACGTCACAAACAATTATTACGGTAATTCTCAGCCAAACATGAATCAAGGGGGCAATCCTCAATTCAGAAATCCAGACCCACGTATTGACATGAATGCAACCGAGGTTGATGCAACTTATAAGGATTATTCAAATGATGAGCTTAGAGAGCCAACGTTTGATCAATTAGAAAACCATGACCAAAAAATGATAGATAACAAGCAGAATCAAATCGAATCATTGGATCTCTGGACATTGGAGGATGATAAATAATGAGACATTTAAATACATTATTAGTCAGCCTGGAGATGTCCGAAAGCGATAGAAGACTATTGTTGATTCTTCTCATCATATTCGTGGTAGTACTGCTTCTAGCGGGATTCATCGGAATGCTCGTCCGTTACGTTACGAATAAGATGGGTGATAAGATTGAAACCAATATTGCTGAGCCAATCAAATATCGCATCATCGAAAACGGCAAAGAGGCCATGAAATACGGGCGTAAGAAGAACGCTAGGATGTTCGTTAGGGAATCAACGCCTCCGATACTAGCACTGATGTTCGTCTTAATCTTCTGGGTTGTTTACTCCTTATGCACACTCTCGGGCGAGGGATTTAGTACAAATCACTTCGCGAACTTCAACGACTTGCTATTCAAATTCGATGCAACGTGGGAGAAAGACTTTATCGGATTCTATAAGTTGATGTCACTATCAGTTAAAGAATACCCACAATGGATCGGCGCTCACTGGGCATCGTACATAATCGTCACAATCTTCATCATAGGAACAGCCTACCTCTTCATAGTCTCTCAAGCGTTCCTCGCTAGAGCAATTAAACTTAGGAGAATAATCGAGGAAACCTACAAAAATTCCTTGAAAGGGTTCAACTTCTACGACGAAACCGCTAAAGCAGTTGATAAAGACAAGCAAGAAAAACAACAACAGTAATTAAAAACCGCCAATCGGCGGTTTTAGTTTGCTCCTTAAGCTATTTAACGAAGATGCTGATGATTGTCCAAGCAAGGACTAAAGCAAGGATGCAATCCAAGATTATAATCGCGAAGAACACTCTCTTCTTGGCGATGTTTTTCTTGTCCTCAGGAGTTAAGGTTGAGTTTTGGTTAGCGTTGATGTCTGACATATTGATTAATACTTCAAAGCGTTAGATGTACGCGGATATGGTTCTGTATCTCTGATGTTGTCGATACCGGTGATATACATGAGCAATCTATCGAATCCGATTCCGAATCCCGAGTGGACGCATCCACCGTATTTGCGAAGGTTGAGATACCATTCGAGTCCTTTTGTGTTTCCAAGCTTATCCATCTTGGCTTTTAATACATCATAGATTTCTTCTCTTTGAGAACCGCCGACAATTTCGCCTTCTCCCGGAACGAGCAAGTCACATGCGGCAACCGTCTTCTCTCCGTTAGGTCCGACTTTGTCTGGCCCATTCTCTTTCATATAGAAGGCCTTGATAGCCTCTGGATAGTTGATTAAGAATGTTGGGCCCTTAACAACCTGTTCAGTGAGATATCTCTCGTGCTCAGACTGGAGGTCCATGCCCCATTCGATCTTATCGCAGTCGAACTTATGACCGTTCTTGACTGCTTCCTGAAGGAGTCTGATACCCTCTGTGTAATCCATTCTCGTAAATGGTGTATTGAGAACTGAATTGAGTTTGTCCATAAGACCTTTATCGATCCATGTTGAGAAGAAGGCCATTTCATCTGGACATTTATCTAATACATAACGGATACAGAACTTAATGCACGCTTCGATGCATTCCATATCGCCGTTCAAATCGCAGAATGCGAGTTCTGGTTCAATCATCCAGAATTCGGATGCGTGTCTCTTGGTGTTGGACTTTTCAGCACGGAATGTAGGACCAAATGTATAAACATCTTTGAAGGCTAAGGCAAAGGCCTCAACGTGCAATTGTCCAGAAACAGTCAATGATGCTTTTGTGCCATAGAAATCCGTATAAGGATGTGGAGTTCCTTCGGTAGAAACCGTAAATACTGATCCTGCACCTTCAGCATCGTTTGCGGTGATTTCAGGCGTGTGTACATAGACGAATCCCCTGTCTTGGAAGAATGTGTGAACAGCCATAGCAAGGACGGATCTAACACGGAAAACGGCTTGGAATGTATTTGCTCTAGGGCGTAAGTATGCGATATCACGCAAAAATTCAAGTGATGCCCTCTTCTTCTGGAGAGGATAGTCTTCAGCAACGTCGCCTAAGACCTCCACCGTTTTAGCGTGAATTTCAAATGGCTGCTTCATGCCTGGTGTAACAACGATATTGCCCACAACTTTGATAGCGGATGCAGTAGAGATATGAGCAATCGCATCGTAATTCTCGCTGTCGTTTGAATAAACCACCTGGATAGATTTGAATGCTGTTCCATCATGGAGTTCAATGAATCCGACTTGGCCGGAATTTCTATTTGTTCTTGCCCATCCATAAATCTCAACCTCGCCAAATGCGGAGAGGTCTGCCCCGTTAGCGAAAGCCTCATAGGTTGTACGAACATCGATTATTTTGCTCATAACTTTATCTCCTTTTACTCATGGTGTTTGCAAGTATACATTAAATGCAAACTTAATTAACTTAATATTTATTAAAACTTCCTGAACTGATCAATCTTCCAGTTAGGGTCAACGCCAAGCGACAAATCCGCAAAGACGCCTTCTTTATATAATCTCTCAGCGACTTTAGCAATCATCGCAGCGTTGTCTGTTGTGCACCATAGAGGTGGGATGATTAAATCAATGCCGGTATTGGCAAGCCTATTCTTCATGCATTCTCTAAGATAAGAGTTGGCGGAAACCCCGCCCGCAAGAATAACTTGCTTAACATCGTATTCTCTAGCGGCCTTGGTTGCTTTTTCAACAATCATGCCGATTGCAACATCTTGGAAGGATTTGGCCAAATCATTTGGTCTAATCTCTTCTCCTCTCATCTTAAGGGTGTTTGCAAGATTGATAACGCTGGTCTTTAAACCAGAGTATGAGAAATCATAGGAATTCTCATGCGATAGTGGCATAGGTAAATCATATGTATGCTTGCCCTCTTTTGCCGCTCTATCGATTGGGAGCCCGCCTGGATATGGGAAGCCGAGGACTCTAGCGACCTTATCGTAACATTCTCCGACTGCATCATCCTTTGTCTCGCCAATTATTTCGAAATTGAGATGGTCTCTCATGATAACGAGTTCAGTATTGCCACCGGATACAACAACGCATAACATCGGGAACTTAAATTCGCCGGCATATTCATTTGCGTAAATGTGCCCAGCAAGGTGATGTACCGGTATTAATGGTTTGTTATATAG
Source organism: Faecalibacillus sp. (assembly GCA_963588175.1). GTDB lineage: Bacteria > Bacillota_I > Bacilli_A > RFN20 > CAG-826 > UBA4951. Next base: position 4,309 of record CAVAGP010000023.1, read on the forward strand.
CATCGCGATTGTTTTGGCGGCCTGCAAGCCAACATGCAAGCAGCCGATTAATCCAGGGCCTCTAGTAACCGCGATTGCATCCATGTCCTCAAACTTCAATCCCGAAGTGTCTAAAGCCTCTTTTAGGCAAACATCGATATTCTCAGCATGCAATCTAGATGCTATCTCAGGCATGACTCCGCCGTATTTAGCGTGCACCGCCACCTGAGAAGAGACAACATTGCACAATAATTTGCCATCTTCGGTGATGGCCACAGCTGTTTCGTCACAACTTGATTCAATTGCTAGGATTCTAGTCATAACAAACTCCTCATCATATAAATGGCGTCTTCGCCATCATCGTAATAGGCTTTCTTGATCGTTACCTTCTCATAGCCCGATGAGAGGTATAGGTTAACCGCATTCTCATTGCTTGGCCTGACTTCTAATGTTATCCAGGCAACGGGGTCTTCTTGTTTCTTGCAGATGGTATTCATCTCATTGAGCAAGGCTCTAGCAATGCCGTTTCTTCTATATTCAGGGAAGACGGCGATACGCGAGACGGTCGCGCTGTCAAATGTGATCATGAAATCAAGATATCCCGCAACCTTACCGTCCATTTCGGCAACAAGAATCAAGCTGCATGGATTATCGTGAAGCTCACTATAGAGCGCGGACTTGTTCCAAGGTGCTTTAAGAGATGCCTTCTCTAACTGCTCGACAATGTCGAGATCATCATCGGACATTCTTCTGATGGTAAGTTCAGCCATATCAATAATTGTCCTTGAGATATACCGGCTTAGAGGCAAGTACATCTTTTTCGAGATTCCTCTCAATCATCAATTTGTTGAGGGATTCAAGAATATTAGCTTGATAGCCCTCTAAACCAAGATATGAAACATCGCCGCAAACCTTGTATTCGGGGTGATTTGCGATGTAATCGAGCAAGTCCTTATTATCCATGATCGTGTCAGCCATAATGGTTGTTTCACCATCATAAATGGCAACATAGCTCCTCTTGGACCTTGCATTAACCACGCATATCGATGCGGTGTTGAAATCTTTGAGGACTTCAAGCGAACTAGCAAGATATAGAGGAATGTTCAAGGCAAACGCCATGACTTTTGCAACGGTAAGGGCAATTCTAATTCCGGTATATGAGCCAGGACCCTTAGAAGCCACAACCGCTCCGATGTCATTTCTAGTAACGTTATTCCTCTTCATAAGCTTATCTAACTCAGAAATGAGGAATTCACTTTGTCTTTGCCAACACTCGTAAGAGATTGAGTCGATGATAGTGTTGTCTTTAGATAAACCAACCGATAAATATTTGTCTGCCGTATCAATTAGGACGCTATACATAATTAGAATGCCTCCTTGACTTTATTGATGATTTCGATGAAATGAGGACAATCCGATTCAAGTGTGATTTCCCTATTGTCATCACCTTTATTCAAAAGGGTGATAGAGAGCACCTCATCAGGAATGAGAGGCTCGATGAATTGTGGCCATTCTATGAAACAGACTCCATCGCCTTCGATGAATTCATCAAGGCCGATTTCGATGTTTTGCCCTTCGAGTCTATAAGCGTCGATGTGATATAGAGGGATGTCTCCGCCTACATAGCATTTCATAATGTTGAATGTAGGGGAAATGACATGGTCTTCGATATGAAGGGCTTCGGCAACCCCACCGGTAAATGTTGTTTTGCCAGCGCCTAAATCGCCTTTGAGGAGAACAACGTCGCCATGCTTAAAAAGTGGGGCCATGAATGCGCCTAGTTTTCTGGTGTCTTCTTTTGAGTGGGTAGTTAACTTAAATTCCATTACTGTCTCACCTGGAACGGATGGTTCTCATCTAAAAATTTCTGGAAAATGTTCAATACATCTGGAACATTGAAAGGAAATTCTTTGTGTATCATATTCGCTTGTATCTCTTTGAAGCTCTTCCTAATGACTCCGACGAGTTCACTTGAATAACCGTAGAACTGAATATGTTTCTCGAATTCTTGCTCATCTAGCGTTTTTATCGCGCCGTCCGGGAATAGTTTGACATCCAAATCATAATCGATGTACTTGAGGAATCCGTTATCCAAGATGGTTGGCGACGCCACATTGACGTAGTAGACGATCCCACCATTTTCCTTCATCATCGCGATAATGTTCATCCATCGTTTTTTGAAGAGGAAAAACACAGCGGGTTCTTTTGTCATCCATCTTCTGCCATCGCACTCGGTGACTAAAGATGCTTTAGAGGTCAAAGCCCAAAAGTCATCGGTCTCCAAGGCTAGATATGCTGGAGACCATTGTCTATGGAGTAAACCGTCGTGCTTGTAGGCTTGAACGGTAACCCACTTGTAAAAACGTTTTGATTCAGATGTGCAATTCATAACAATTAGGGAGCAAACCGATAAATCGGTCCTTCGTTTTGTATTATATGCTCAAACGCATACTTACTAAACTTTTTTATTCAAAAAGTTAGATTTAGGCAAACTAAAAGGCCAGCTGTTTAGGCTGACCAATTCGTTATTCGTGTCTAGAATTAATAGCGTCCAAGAGGTTGAACACTTTCTTGGTGTCTTCCTTCAATTGCATTGTCGCAGATGGGTTGAATGGCTTATCCATTGGAAGAATCATCAAGTCATCCTCATACCCTAAGGCAATGTAGGTCTTGCCCTTTCTAACGGAGATAGCAACGTCTACAAGAGTCTTGTTTGTCTTGATCTCCGATAATGCATCTCTAACCTTCTTAGTTAAGAATTTTTTAGCGGTCTTAGGTCCGTATGCTACCATGTATTTTGAGTCTTCCAATAACTCATAATATTTCAAAGTGGTTGGAGGCAACGCCCTCTTGTTTCCCTTGAGATAAATAATCAAATCATCGCCATCCCAATCATTATCGGTCATGAGGAATTTGCCAACGAAGACGGTCTGGAGAGCCTTCTGTCCTTTAATCTGAGCAGCGGCATCCGCGAAAACGACATGATGATGCTTGTAATCGAAGTTCACGCAGTTACGGCTTCCGACTTTATAGATATTGTCATATAGATTTGCATCAACCATAACCTGCTGATCAAGTTTCTGGTCAACATCACCGGTCTTGTTTTCGATTAAATCGCCATAAACGTATTCATCGCTTTTCTCGTAATAGACATGGAAATACGCTTTCATCGCAGCATCTGTTTTTCTCTTGATGAGGAATGACATGAGCCACAACCCGATAAGCGAAACGACTAATCCGCCGATTGTGATATACATCTGATAATTCTGAAGCGCGGTTACGTATGTTGGGATGAGCCAGCAAGCAACAATAAGCGCAAGAAGCACGATTGTGACGATCCATTTTATGACGTTTGTCTTCTTATATTCGCCAAAGAAATCACAACGGGATTTATCAATGGCTTCAAGTTTCTCGTCTGGATATGTATAAGAAACAACTTTTCCTTTTGCATCTTTGATTTCCTGCACTTGGAATTCTTCTGCTGCGCTCTTGGTCGTTTCTTCTTCTGCAACATTCATCTCAACAGCTGGCTGTTCAGGTTCTTTCTTTTCTTCAACCGCTGGAGCCTCTTCAGCTTTTGGAGCCTCTTCTACCGGCTTTACGTCGGTGAATTCATCTTCATCTTCTTTAGCGTCGACTTCAGTCTCTTCTTTGACTTCCTCGACTTTGTTTTCTTCATCGGTCATTTTTCTACCCCCTTTATAAAGGTCCAAAGCACTATAACACGAAACAGTGCAAAACGAAAAAGTTATTTGCACCACCCAAAGTAGAGTGACTAATTCTTTTTGGAAATGGCGTTCTTGATGTTGATTATCCCAAACCCAATTAAGCATGAGACACCATACATCACCGCTAAGACAACCGGGATCAATCCGTAGCGTCCGCCAAATGTGAATCCATAGAAATCATCCCACACTTTAGCGAATACAACGCATATGATGTATACAATTGAATAAATGAATGTAGGAAGAATGGCAAATACACACGTTTTCTTCGGTAGCACTCCCTTTTCCAAGAAACAGAATGTGATGAAAGCAAGGATTGGATTAACACCATGCAGGAAAAAGTTTCTGCCTAGAAACACCTTATCATAACCCATTGTCGGTCCAAGGAAGAATGCGCAGGTTAGGAATGTGACGAGAATCGCACCAGTTACCGCCACTTTAACGCAGTTAACCCAATTTGGAATCTCTTTCCCCTTAACTAGGTAAATGACGTAATAAACCACATATAGCAAACAGCCCAAACCACAAATAATGTTCGAATCGATTGTGAAGTAGTTGAAACACTCAACACCCAACACTTCCATATTCCCCTCTCCACCACCGATGAAATACATAATGGTTATGCTCATCGTACAGGCGAACAAGAACAGATTGATTAATATGACCAGAACGTTAATTGCTTTTTTCATGTAGGCAATTATAAACAAAAAGCACCCATTAATAAACCAACGCCGATTGGATGGTCAACTAATGAATGCTTGATTTAATTTAGATACTTATTTTACAGGGAACTGTTTGTTGATTTTAAGAAGTGGGCCGTACAACAGCATCAACGCCACTGTTGAGATAAGTCCTGAGATTCCGACATATCCAACGTTATACAATGCAGAGGCACTTAACGTATAGCCATATAAGACCATAGATGATGTGCATCCACCGACAAATCTGATAAGGGTTGCCAATAAGCAAGCAACAAAGATAAACAATTCGCCTTTTAGGTTGTAATTGTCTTTCCCGTTTAAGATGAACTTGCTGAAGAATCCGATGACTGCAACCGATCCGAATCCGATGAAATAATCAAATGGGAATGTATAAAGGCCATAACCATCTGTAATGCATGTGAGCAAGCCGTAGACAAGTCCACCAGCGATAAGGCCTCTTGTAGGTCCATGTCTCAATGCGATGAGGAAAAGAGGGAACATTTGGAAATTGACGGATCCTCCAGTCGGCATAGAGAACAATTTGAGGAAATTCAAAACGAATGCAACAGCGATTAAGATGGCATCTTCTGCGATAGATTGAGTTGATGTGTTCTTTGCCGATTCGGTTGCACTTAATTCAGCGACAGAAGCGAATGATAGCATCGCGATGCACACTGCAAAACCCCAGTTGGCTTCAATACCGTTATAGTTCTCGATATTATACTGCATGATTGAATTGAACGCTTCTTTGGAAACGAAGACCATGCAGATTGCAAGGACGTATGAGAAGACCGCTCCAATCTTCAATCCATCGGAAGCCTTTTCTTTGTCCTTAAAAAGCAAGCCCAGTCCTCCGAGAATGATTCCAAGACCAATTAGGACTAATACGATAACGATTGTCCAGTTCCATGATTTATCCGCATATGGCCCGCTTAAGGCTGAGACGAGATTGATTGCAATCCAATCCTTCATCTTTGTTTCGCCTACATACCACTTTAGTTCTACCGTGAATAATGGCGCTAAAGTGAATAAGGCGCCTGCAATAGCAAACGCTACTGCCGCGACATTTCCCCAAAGTTTCAGGGAAGCGCTCTTACTTTGTTTTGCCTGATTTGTTTCTTCCATAAAAAATACCTCCTATTAACAGGGAGGCACCACGACAAATCAAATTGTCCCACTACCTCCGCCAGCATTACCTGGATCAGGTACCGTCGAGTCTGCTCAAGACTCCTCTCAGCCAACGATTTCGGTCAGCTCCGGATGCATAAATTGTAGTCTACTTTATTTGCCAGTCAATCGCTTTAACGCCATTATCGGTCAAATATTTGTCGCATTGGGTGAATAAGTGTTTCTTGAACCAGCCGCCTTGATTAGCTGATAAAGGCGATGGATGGGCAGACATTAAAACAAGATGCTTTGGATTATTAACAAACTTGGCGTATTTCTTTGCGAATCCTCCCCAAAGCATATAAACAATCGGTTGGTCCAATGTCTCTATATAAGCAAGGGTATCTTTGATAAAGCAGTCATACTCCGCTCTTTTATGGCTTAATGGGGTATTCTCCACGACTGTCAGATAAGCGTTGAGCAAAAGCACGCCTTGCTCAGCCCATGGCGTTAAGTCGCCATTATCAAAATTCATGACGATGCGTTCATCATCTTGTATTTCTTTATAGATATTAATAAGCGATGGAGGCGGATTAAATCCCCTAGGGACGGAGAAAGATAATCCCATTGCCTGCCCTGGATTGTGATAAGGATCCTGCCCAATGATTACAACCTTCAAATCTTTTGGGGAGGTGAGCTTAAAAGCCTGGAATACCATATCGCGAGGAGGATAAATTGTTTTTGTCCGATATTCTTCATCTAAAAATGCATGCAGGCTCTTGCTGTATTCTTTCTCTTTTGTAGCGCTGAATAGCGGGTTCCAATCTTTTAGCATAATGTGCTCATATTATACTAGGTGTAACAATTCAGTAAAATGTAAGCGATATAAATATCAATACCTTTGTTATTGATTACGATTTGTCATATAATCCTAGTGCTTACGTTGAGTAAGCATGTTTGTTTTTCAAAAATTACAAGGAGAAATAAGTAAACATGCCATTCATTACAGATGTCCACGCACGTCAGATCATCGACTCCCGTGGAAACCCAACTGTTGAAGTTGAAGTTACAACTGAATCAGGTGCTTTCGGTAGAGCAGCAGTCCCAAGCGGCGCTTCTACAGGCGAAAGAGAAGCTCTCGAACTCCGTGACGGAGACAAGAAAGTCTACAACGGCAAAGGAACATTAACAGCCGTTAAGAACGTTAACGAAATCATCGCTCCAGCCCTTGAAGGCTACAACGTCTTAGAGCAGGTCACAATCGACAACAAGATGCTCGAACTCGATGGTACACCAACAAAATCAAAATTAGGCGCAAACGCAATCCTCGCAGTCTCACTCGCTGTTGCTAAAGCTGCAGCTGACTACCTCGGACAGCCATTATACCGTTACCTCGGCGGACCTAACGCAAAACAGTTACCAGTCCCAATGATGAACGTCATCAATGGTGGTAAACACGCAGACTCATCATGCGATTTCCAGGAATACATGATCATGCCAGTCGGCGCAAAGACATTCTCACAAGCTCTCCAGATGGGTGCTGAGACATTCGAAGCACTTAAGAAGATCCTTAAGAAGAGAGGCGACATCACCGCGGTCGGCGACGAAGGCGGATTCGCTCCAAACGGAATGAAAGATAACGAAGAGCCACTTCAGGTCTTAGTCGAAGCAATCGAAGCAGCAGGCTATAAAGCAGGACCGGAAGGCATCATGCTCGGTATGGACGTCGCATCTTCAGAATTCTATGATGATGAGACTCACATGTATAACCTCAAGAGATCAGGCACAGGATTAAAGACATCAGACGAAATGATCGAAATGCTCGCTTCATTCGTTGAGAAATATCCTCTCATCACAATCGAAGACGGCCTCTCAGAAAACGACTGGGAAGGTTGGGCAAAACTCACAGCAAGACTTGGCAAGAAAGTCCAGCTCGTCGGCGATGACCTCTTCGTCACAAACAAGATCTATGTCGAAAAAGGCATCAAAGAAGGATGCGCTAACTCAGTCCTTATCAAGGTCAACCAGATCGGTTCCTTAACAGAGACTCTCGACACATGCCAGAAGGCTATGAGAGCAGGATACACTTGTGTTGTCTCCCATAGATCCGGTGAAACAGAAGATACAACAATCGCTGATTTGGCAGTTGCGTTAAATGCTGGCCAGATCAAGACAGGTTCTATGTCACGTACCGACAGAATTGCTAAGTACAACCAACTCCTCAGAATCGAGGAAGAACTTGGCGCTGATGCAGAGTACCCAGGACTTGCAGCATTCTACAACCTCAACAAATAAGAGAAGTTAAGAGAAATTAGAGGCGGATTCGTCCGCCTCTTTTTTTATCCAGAACTTTAAAATAAACCCTGTAATTAGGGGGATGTCCTAATATGTCCCTCAAAATGGCACTCAACATGGCACTCAAAAAATATAGTCAAATACAGGCTAGATCATCATGAAATCATTAAAAACAATTTTGAATTTAACGAACAAAAACGAACGGATGGCCCGATATTATTGACATTATTCCGTTTAAAAAAATTAAGCCATTTGAAGCAACCAATCGGTATGCACAAGGATTAATCAATCATTTCCCGTAAGTGGCTTAAAACGGCTATTTTGCACGCCAAAAGACATTGTTGACAGCATCCATTATCCGCAGTAAGAAAAACGCCACCGCTTATTAACCGATGGCATTATCTTTCCTATTTGTTTTTGAGGACGTATCTGGAGATTATGGCGATGGTCTTAGAGTCTCTAATCTCATCGTTTTTAATCATCTCCACCACATCATCAAGATTCATATACAGGACTTCAAGTGTCTCGTCTTTATCCAAATGCTGTTTGGATTTGACCAAGTCTTTTGCAACATATAGGTGAATCGCTTCGTCTGTGTAGGCAATTGAGGGATAAACCGCTCCATAATATTCAATTGTGTTTGCGTGCCATCCCGTCTCTTCTTCGAGTTCGCGGATTGCGCAGATTTCATTGGATTCATTTGGGTCAAGCTTTCCAGCAGGTACCTCATAAACCTCTTTGTGGAACGGGTATCTAAACTGTTTCTCCATGATGATTTTGCCATCAGGGAGGAAGGCAAGCACGGCGGATGCGCCTTGATGCATTATGTATTCGCGGGTTGATTCGTTCCCGTTAGGGCAAAGCACTTTGTCCTTATAGACATGAAGAAGCGTTCCATCGAACACCAGCTCATGACTAAGCTGTTTTTCAATTTTATCCATCTTATGCGGCGATCGTGTCGTTTCTTGAGATTTCGCCAATAAGCGCAACGATAAGTCTTCCCACACGTGCATATGCATGCATGACATCCACTAGATTGGATGTATCGACTTTCTCGGCAAATGGCGAGGCGACGACTTTGATGCAAAGGGATGGGACATCAACCAAGTGGGTTGCTACCGCGATTGCACCGCTCTCTGAATCGAAGACGATGTTCTTTGAAACACCCAAGACATACTGTCCGGAGGTGATGCTCTTAATCTGCTCTGCGCTGCTATAGATGATGTCGCTTGAGAAGAAGGTTGCACCTTTAACGTCAATCAATGATAACTTTTCAGCGGTTGTAAGAGTCAAATTGGTTAAATAATTGGAGACATTGAAGTATTCTGGCATTCCAGGAATCTGTCCGATTTTAACGCGAGGTTCAATCGCTCTTTGATCAACGTCACAGATGTGGATTGATTCAGAGATGACAACATCCCCGACTTTAAGGGAATCTTTGTATGAGAAGCATTTGCCGACGTTAATGACGAGAATTACGGAATATTTATCCGCCAAATAGCTTGTCGCGGCAGACATCATGTAGCTAGTTGAGGCGCCATATGCCACAACAACACGCTGAGAGAACGCATCTCCTGAGAAGACTTTGATTGGGCCAAAAGGCTTCTCTTCCGTCTTATTCCTTAATTTGGAATCGAAATAGATGACGTCATCATATGTTGATCCGATAATGAGAATCATATTACAAGACCTCCTTGCTCTCGAATGGGTTGACTGAGAGGAACTTCTCCAAGTCTTTCTTAGGGATTGGCTTGCTGTAATAGAATCCCTGGATTTCGTCACATCTAGATTCGGAAAGAATCTGAACTTGCTCATCCTTATCAACGCCTTCAGCGATGATGCCGAGGTTCATGGTCTTAGCCATTGTGATGACGGCTTTGACGATTTCCTTTGATTTATAATCCACCGCGATTCCATCGATCAATGACTTATCAATCTTGATGATATCGATAGGGAGTTCCTTCAATGTGTTGAAAGATGAAGCGTGGGAGCCAAAGTCATCAAGAAGAATCTTAATGCCCATTTCTCTGATCTTTCTAAGAACGGATTGGATATAAAGAGACGATGAGATATTGAATCTAACCGTTTCGGTAACCTCAGCCTCAATGAGCATTGGGTTAACACCATAATTCTCAATTGTCTTCTCAACGTCAGAGATGAAGGTTGGGATGAATAATTCATAAACCGAGAAGTTCACGGATACAGGAAGAATCTTTTTGCCTCTTCTCTTCCAGTCTGCGATATCCTTGCAAACTTTATCCAAGATGTAGATATCAAGTTCGTGGATGATGTTGGAGTTTTCTGCGAAGTCGATGAATTTGGCAGGCGAGATAAGTCCGTGTTCAGGAGAATTCCATCTCACGAGTGCCTCAAGTCCGACGAACTGTTTGTGGGCAAGATTGAATTTTGGCTGATAATAAACGACGAATTCATCATTCTTTAAAGCGTCGAGAATCTTATCGAGCTCATTCTCGAATGATGTATTGTCTTTCTTTTCGCTGTAATAGCTTCTTGAGATGTATTTGGATTCACCGCTCTTACGGGCTGCGGATGCGCTGTCGATTGCCTGGAAGACTGAGATTTCCTTAGACCCTTTGACGATTCCGAAATATGGCTGGACGAATAAACGGATATCGTTTTCTTTAGCGAGGTCGAATGTCATTGCCTCGAAATCGTTTGTGATTTTGTTGAGAAGATTCTCATCACCGACGAAATAGATGAAGAATGAGTTCTTGTCAAAGCAGTAAGATGCTCTAGCCTTAACCATTTCCGGAACGGAGAAGTAAGCGATGAATTTATCGGCGATTAAACCATAAAGGGTTCTTACCTGATCGGCTTGGAACGATTCATAGATGATGTCTGTTTTGATTGGGGAATAAGAGATGATATAGCTCTTATCCGCTTTTCTCTTGTAAACAGATGATACAGCCCTTGTGAAGGTGTCTAAGTTAAAGAATGAGATTCTCTTACCTAAGTTATATAAGTTCTCGTTCAACGAACCGTTTTCGTTTTGTATCTCTCTAACCGTGATAGCAATGGTGATTGTGGAAAGAGATACGAAAACGACGAGTGCGACAACGAATATGGCGTTAGTTGCGTAATTTAATCCAATCGCATCATTTCCGAAAATCAAAATCGGGAATAATATGGCAGTTGCAATGCCAAGCACGACGAATGTCGCCGCTAAGGAAATTAATATTTTTGCTCTTTTACTCATCTTTCTTTTCTTCCTTTCCCTCTTTATTCAAGAGCTCTTGCTGTTTTTGCTCAATCATTTCATTGAGCATCTCTTCTTTTAGTCTTGCTATATCTTCAGGACTCAGCCCTTCCATTCCGTTAGCCTCGCCTGATGGCTTAGCCGAATCTTCATCATCATCGCTCTTCACCGCTTTAACGATATCGATTACGCTGGTGGTGATCAGGTAACCGGCTGGAATGGCGAGGAGAATTATCAAACCCCAGATTGTGGTGAAGAATTTGTAAATCTTGCCAAATGCCACAGATTTGCCTGAAACTCTACCGATGAGGTAATCCTCTGAGAAGGTTTGAGTTTGGTCAGTACAGTCTCTTTGGCCGCCATTTGAGCTAGCACACTGATCGGAATCGGTGTTGATGCCATGCACGGTGAAGTAGTATTTGCCTTCTTCCTGTTTGTACTCGATATTAGAGACTCGGTGAGTTACCACCAGCCCCCAAGATTCATAATAGAATGTGACATCATCATCCAGCTTAATCTCAGATGGTTCAACATCCTTGACGAATATGGCTGAGCCAACAGGATATAGAGGCTCCATGGAATCAGTCTGAACAACGAGTGTAGCAGTTCCGAGGAACATGTTAACCCCGTAATTCTTATTTTTAGTGACCTGACCATTGATCATAAAGGCAGCAAAGAAGCCGACTAAAACCACGACGATTCCCGTCATGACCCAATCGGTGATTCTCCTCCATAGAGGTTTTTTCGCTTCTTTTTCCTCTGCCATTATCAATCCTCTTATTTAAATATTATTTATTCTCGTCTTTTACTTCCTCATTCTTGACGTCGGTGGCTTTTGTACCATCAACAACCGCGATGCCATCGTCCTCGACGAGTTCTTCAACGATTGTCTCTCTCTTGAAGGTTGAGACAACACGTCCTTGCTTATTGGTCTTGATGTCATCAAGCGTAAGGACTCTATCACTCTTAACAACAGTCTTCTTAAGGGTGTAGGTCTTCTCGCGTATGGTGACTTCAACTGATGAGTGTACCAATGAATTGATGCTTGATGTTGCGGTGACGGTGATTACGCCAGGCTTAACTGGGCATACGACCTCACCGGCCATGTAGGCAATCTCCTCATCGCTTGTCTCCCAAATAATCTTATCGCCGATACCGACGGTAGATTTAGCGGAGAGTATGAGGGTTTGACCAACTTTGACTTCACGTACGCCAGGAGCAATGATGATACCGCCCTTGACTGAAACGTTGACGGTTATGGTCTTGCTCGGGTCTTCATTGACTGATGCGGTGATTGTAGCTGTACCTCTAGATACGCCGGTGACTAGCCCATTCTCAACTGTTGCGACCTTCTCATCGGATGATGTCCAGGTGAGACTCTCATCTTTAGCGTTCTCAATATAAGTTGAGATTGTGAACTGCTTGCCTGCGGTGATGTTTGTTGCAGGAGTTGAAGTCGTAAAGATGATGTTGAGTTTAGGAAGCACTGTTACGGTCTTAGAAGCTGATGCTGTTGAGTCTAAAGTTGAGGTTGCAGTGATAATTGCCTCACCTTCTCCAACGCCGAGCACCTCTCCATTAGGGGAAACTGTAGCGATATTGACATCGGAGGTTGTCCAAACGAGCGTATCCTCTTCTCCTAGATTAGAGACGCCTGTGAGCGTAATGGATTCTTTGACTCTGAAGGTATCTTCGTTAGATGTGATGATGACCTTCTCGATGCATTCAACGCTTGTCGTTGCGGACTTGCTTGGGTCCTCAACGGATGTGACTGTGATTTCAGCGCTACCAAGAGCAACGCCGGTTAATGCGCCAGTGTCATCAACACGGATTATCGATTCATCAGATGATGACCACCTGACGGATTTATCTTTAGCATTCTCAACCGTGAATGGGATTGTTGCGGTATGATCCATGACGATTGAAGAGAGTTCTCCGATTGTGACCACTGTTGCTGGTCTAGGAAGAACTGTGATTTCTTTAGAAGTAGAGATGGCAGGATCAGTATTGGATGTTGCTGTGATTGTAGCTACGCCCTCAGCTACACCGGTAATCATGCCCTCTCTAACTGTTGCGATCGTTTCATCGCTTGAAGTCCAGGTGATTGTGTCATCAGAAGCAACGCTTGATATTGCGCTCCAAACGACATCATCCTTAGCGATAACCTCAATCTCATCAGCCTCAAGCGTGAGACCATTGGATATTGTTAAGGTTAGGGATGCGGACTTTGTTGGGTCTTCAACTGAGGTGACAAGAATTGTGACATCGCCCTCAGATACGCCATGTACAAGTCCATCGGTTGATACTGTTGCAATATCCTCACACGATGAACCCCATGTGACTGAGGTGTCATCTGCGTTAGTGACATATGCGCTGAACTGCGAATCTTTGCCGATGAAAAGTTTATCTGTACCATAAACTTCAACTTCAATTGGAGCTCTAGGCACCACATCAATCTTGCGTTCACTATAGACATTCTCATCTACAGTTGATGTAACTTTGACGGTGACCTCGCCAAGCCCTACGCCAGTTAGGAGTCCAGTCTCATCGATTGTGGCGATTCCCTCGTCCGATGTTGACCAGATGAGTGTGTCATTCTCGAGGTTGCTCTTAGCGGAGAGCTGAATGCTCTTGCCAAGGAATACTTCATAGCAATCATCAAGGAATGCGATTCCATCGGTGACGGTGATTTCAAGGGTGGCGATTTTCCTCATATCCTCCACCGATCTAGCTGAGATGACGGTTGTGCCGGCTGCAAGAACGGTAAGCATACCTTCGGCATCGACTTTAGCGACATATTCGTTGCTGGATGACCAGGTAGCATTCGTGTCTTCTGCGTGCATAACATTGGCAGTAAGCTGAACCTTCTGCCCAATGACATAATTATTTTGACCGACGATTTCGATAGAAACGTCAGGCTTGACGGTAATTTCACGCTCAACAAAGAGTGTTGGGTCTGTCTTCGAGGAAGCCTTTATCGTTGCATTTCCTGCGTTAATTCCGGTAACCACCCCGTTCTCATCGACGGCAGCGATATTCTCATCGGATGAGGAATAAACGATTTCATCGTCTTCTGAAACGTTGGACATAGCCCCGAATTGCTCAGGTTTACCAATGACAAGAGATTCTTTGTAGGTATCGAACACAACACCTTCATAGACATTAACTTCGAATGTTGCGGATTTATCGCTCTGCTCAACGGATGTGGCAGAAATCAATACTTTGCCTACAGCCATTGGTGTGACTAAGCCATTCTCATCAACGATTGCGATGTTTTCGTTAGATGATGCCCAAATGACGCTTGGATCATCAGCACGTTCAACCTCAGCGGTCAACTGGATTGCCATGCCAGGGATTGCCCTATTAGAACCGGTGATATTGATGCCAACTATTGGCATTGGTTCTACGTGGATATTAACTTCTTTATATAACTCTGTGTCTTTAGATGAAGACGCTCTAATAGTTACATCTCCACCGAGTTTATCTACTCCAGTAACAACGCCATCAACAACCGTTGCAATGTTCTCGTTAGATGATGTCCAAAGGATTGTGTCATCTTCAGTAACATTTGTGACTGCATTTAATGTGAGTGTTGTCTTATTAGAGATAAGTGAGGTTTCTTCATAACTCAATTCAACGCCTTCTTTGACGCTGATGTGGATTGAAGATGACTTCTCGCTATCTTCAGCGCTCTGCACCATGACATCTGCATCGCCAACTTCAAGCGCGGTAACTAAGCCATTTTCATCGATTGTGATGATATTGCTATCGGATGTTGACCAGACGACTGCAGAATTATCGGCATTCAATAGAGTTGCTTCATATTGTCCTGTTCTAGACTTGACGAGTTTAGCAGGACCATTGATTTCAATTGCGATGTCAGATCTGATTTCGATAACGCCAGATGCGTAAAGCGTGTCATCAATTGTGGATGTTGCAAATATTGTTGCCTTGCCATCGCTGACACCGGTGATAGCGCCGTTGTTATCAACGGTAGCAACCTCATCATTATCTGTTGACCAGACGATCGTGTCATCTGTGCTAACGTTAGAGATTGCATTCCAAACAGTTGTCTTTCCTGCACGGATAGCGACAACTGGGGTTGAAAGTTCGATACCGTCTTTGATTGAGATTTCAAGTTCAGCAACCTTTGTAGGATCCTGGACGCTTGCTGCGCTGATTGTAACAATGCCAGCTGAGAGGGTTGTAACAACACCATTCTCATCAACTGTTGCGATATTCTCATCAGATGAAGTGTATGTGACTGAAGAATCTTCAGCATTGAGCACTTCTACTGATGTAATAATAGTTTTAGTTGTAAGAGCATCCTTCAATCCGCTTAATGTAACTGCGATTGCAGGAGTGATGTGCAATGTGAATTCCTGGAACAATTCTGGGTCGGTAGAGGATGCGGCACTGATTGTGGCATCTCCTTCTTTAACACCGGTAACTGTGCCGTTATTATCGATTGTCGCTATTGATTCATCGGATGATGTCCAGACGATTGTGTCATCATCGCTTACATTAGAGATAGCCTCTAACTTCATTGTTAAGTCCGCAATGAGAGAATCTTTGTGTTCTGCAACGATAATCGCTTCTTTGACCTCAACTTCAAGGGTGGCGAATTTATCAGTCTCTTCATTTGATCTGCAGGTGATGGTTGCACTGCCAGTTGAAATACCGGTAACAAGCCCATCCACGACTGTAGCGACTCCTTCATCGGATGACGTCCATGTGACGTCGTTCACCATTGCATTGATAACCGTGCCAATTAACTGATTCGGTCTAGAAAGGAAGACTCTAGAATCGCCTTCGAGAGTAACGCTGACGATTGGTTTAGGCAGTACTGTTACCTTATATATATTGGAAATTGTTGGATCAACTGTGGAGATGGCCTTGATTTCAACTTCTCCTCCATCCCATGAGATGCCTTCGATATGTCCGCTTTGATCGACTGTTGCGATATTCTCATCGCTTGAGAAGAATAGGATCATGTCGTCTGACGACACATTGGAGAATGCGTTCAACTGAAGAGTGGTTCTTCTTGAGATGATTGAATGGGATTCTGCGCTTAATTCAATACCGTCTAATGGATGGATGTAGATTGAGTGAGATTTTGTTGGATCCTCAACTGAGAAGGCCGTAATGATGACGTTGCCAGAGGAAACTGTATGGACAACTCCATCTATGACTGTTGCGACTGCCTCATTTGATGAATGCCAGATGACTGACAAATCATCGGCGTTTCTAACAACCGGGGTAAGAGTGGCTTCTTTTGTGACAAGAATCTTGTCGATTGATGGGAAGTTGACAGTGATCGGAGGCCTTGGATAAACATGCATCTCATAATCAGTGTAGCATGACGGGTCTTCAACTGAGGTAGCTCTGATGACAACATCGCCCTCTTTCCAGCCGGAAACGAATCCGGTCTGGTCAACTGTTGCAATCTTTTCATCAGATGATGACCAGACAAGGGATGGATCGGCAATATAGAATTCCACTGTTGATTCTAATTGCGCATATGTTGTCTTGGCGACGATTTCGGTATCGCCGGTGATTGTGATTTCAACCGGAGTGACTATAGCGAGTAACAAGTCTTCGTCTTCTTCTCTAGCGGCCTGTCTAACAGCCTCTCTAGCGGCTTCAAGCTCAACGAGTGCCTTAGCCTCTTCTCTTTCCTTAGCGAGTTTCTCTTGACGGATTCTCTCAGCCTCTTTCTCGGCTTTGATTCTTTCTTGCTCTTCTAAGAATTCCTGACGTTCTTTCTCTCGTCTGGCCTTAAGCGCCTCACGTCTAGCGCGCTCTTTTTCGGCTTTGGCTTTTCTTAGATAGTCATTGCCTCTATAGGCTTTCTCAAGTTCGTTTGGGTCTTCTTTAAGGTCTTTGGTGTTTCTTTCTTTCCATCTGAGATATTCTTCATCCACTCTAACATATTCTGGATATTCTCCAGTTGGGAAGAATGTGAAAATATCATCATCGATTGATGTCATGACCTCAGGGTTCTTGACATCGACTTTAGTGATTTTGTCTTTCTCTGATGGTTTTGCTCTAGCGGCAAGGAAGTTTGCCACGGTTAAATTGTTGATTGCGTCTAAATCCGCCTGTTCCGGGAGGTAGTAATCTTCTTGGACGGTGAACTCTACGCCTAAGGCTCTATACATTTCCATGAAACGATAGAGGTTATAAACCTTATGGTATTTAGGATTCTTTCTGATGATGTTTGTCTGCATGATTGGAGCGCGGACATTCTTCTCATTCTTAAATCTCTTCATGAAATCAGATGAATAGAAGAATTTAGCGTATCTTCTCATGAGATTGATGCGTTTCATCAAGGAAGCGTTATCTTCCCCATCTGCAGCACCTTTGCCGGATGGGCGGGATACCACTACTTTAGATTCAACATCCACTGCCAATCCATTAACATCGGAATGGTTCTTGATATAGAGGATGTCATAATCTTTTAATTCAGAATATTTGACGATGAAGTCATATCTCTTTTCGATGAAGAGGACCAAACGTCTAACAACTGTAGCAACGAATCTATTTTCGTAGGTGATGTATTCATCATCGGAACCGATATTAAGAATCTTGGATGGGATGACATTTCCAAACTCATCGATATCTTTAACATACTGAGTATGGGACGCTAAGTGTTTGACTGATTCAGATCCCGTCTTCTTTGCAAGTTCAACTGGAACGATATCAGTAACCACTTTTGTGTTGATTCTAGGATTCTTGAGGATTTCATCGATGGCAGGGATTGCGTCTTCAACCGCTTTAACCCAAGCCATATCGAATGATCCTGTCTCGTGGCGGGAAAGTCTTAAGGTATGAACTGAATTCCCACTGCCAAGGAGTTTTGACAAACGATCTAAATCCTCATCTTCCAAGACTGCGGATTTGATGACATTTTCAAGGATCTTATTCTTTAAATCGTAATCAAATAGATTATCGTCTTTCTTTGTGGCCTCTTCTGCCTCAGGAATCTTCTTTGGAGGAACTCTATCAGATTTTGGAGTGTCATCTGCGGCTTCTCTTTCGATTTCTTCTTGTTCTGCTGCAAGTCTTTCTTGCTCTTCTTTGAGGGCTTTGGCCTGCTCTTCTTTTTCGATACGCTCTTTCTCGGCTTCTGCTTCTTGCTCTTCGACTCTCTTCTCGTCTTGGAGGGCTAATTCAGCGAATCTAGCGATATCTGAGGCATTCTCATCAATTGGAGCATCGTCTTTGGTTTCATCAGCTTCTTCTTTTAAAACCTTGTTCTCTCCAAACACGATTTTGCCAGCATCGAAAATATCCTCTTTCTGAGGCTTTAATTCCTTGGCGATTTCAAGGAAGCCTTCTTCTGAGAGGGATATCTTCTCATCTTTCGCGGTTTTCGGTTTCTTTGAGAGCTTCTCTAATTCTTTTCTGCTGAGTTTAGATTTCTTAGTTCCCTTGCCTGTACCTGTGTGCGCGCCCGAAAGAGAAGAATCCGCCCCATTTCTGGTAGCGGTCGATTTGGTTGGGTTTTCGATTTTCTTCTTTTTTTGCATAAAACGATTTGTAGATTAATTACGCTGACATCTTCAGCAAGTTATTGATGTATTTGTGGGCCATCTTGAATGTACCTTCACCAAATAATTCATCGAGTTTGAGGTTAAGTTCACCTAATTCGTCTCTTAAGAACGCGACGTTCAATGATTCGAATTTCTTAAGAATCTTGTTAGTAAAGATGAAGTCAACTGCGTCGATCTCGGTGCCACCACAAGCAACATATGCCGGGACGAATGATTTCATCTGCTTCAAGATACGGTTACCAAAGGCGAGTTTGAATTTAGCGATGACAAAGTTGTCTAGCTCACCGAATTTATCTAGGATAGCGTCGGAGATTGGATAATCATTCCATGCGTTGATGCATAATTGATGGAATTGATCATATGATAATTTGACTGGGTCGGTGAATTCTGCATCAAAGGCAATACCTTTATTATCAAAGAATAATGATATAGCACGGTCATAGACCTTATCTGAGATTGTGAATGTAGAGTCATCGTTGTTGGCGGTGCCGAAGAACTGAACGTTCTGAGGAATCAACATCTTACCATTATGAACGTTCTTAGGATCATCATTTGAATATGTATTGATCAACTCAATATTCCATTCATTGATGTTAGGCATTTCCATGACGGATAAGAATTCTGCGAAATAGTATTCGATACGTGCCAAGTTCATTTCGTCGAGGACGATGATGTTGATGTCTTTGCGGTATGTTGCGGTATACAAGGCACGCAAGAATTCGGTTTCATTGAATTTCTTGGTGAATTCATTGTAGTAACCGATAAGTTCTGATCTATCCTTCCAAGAAGGCTGGACTGAACAGATGTTTGCATCGTACTGGAAGAATTTGCCTAAAGCATAGGCCATGGATGTTTTACCTGTACCAGAAATACCTTCAAGAATCATTAATTTGGAGGTAGCCATACCTGCAAATAATTGTCTGATTGTGTCTACTGTATAATAAAGATGTAACTGAGAGGCTGCGAATAATCTAAATCTATTGCACAATTCCTCTAATGTGAAATCCGGTATATCAGGGATTGTCGCATCGAAGTCGGCATATTGATGATCAACCCAGGTAAGCTTAGGGAATCTAGATGAGACTTCATCAACAACATTCTGAGCATTCTTCTTATCTAATTCCGGGTTCTTTAAGCCAAGCGCATTAACTTGTAAACCAAGAATTCTATCTTTCTCTGCAACGGCTTGATAGAGTTCATAATTAAGTCTATCAACCTGTTCTCTAAGAGCGTCTTTATCAAGTTCTTTCTTATAGAACTTAACATATTTCTTGATAAGGATGTATAAGCCAAAGCAAGCAGCACCTATCGCTGCAACACCTAAGATTGCGAATATAACAAAGAAGATCCAACCGGCAACGCCAAAACTTGGTTCATAAGTATGAAATATATTCCCATAATGTTCAAAATTCCCTCCGACTTTCGTCCAAGGGCCGACAATGAGGTCATACCACCAGGTTCCAAAATGTTTCCAAAATGATACGAACACTTCTTGTAAATAGCTGAAATAAGCGTTCATGGTTTTTCTCCTTTTCTTCTAATAAGTCCAACTAATCAATATTCGCGTTTGATTAACTGGCATAATATGGCGTGGTCAACTTGAATTTTATTGACGAATAGAATGCTCCATATGAGGACACGTTTGTGTTGTCTCTATCCCACCCCTCAATATAAATGGATAAGACGATTCTATGCGGCACACCCATTTTGAGTGTTATCAAATCCATTTTAGACAATTGTTCAGGCGTATAACTGTTTTCTTTGGATATTACCCCGTTTTCGATACAGCTTTCGATGTCAACTTCTTTAGCATCTGGAGCATGCTTTGCGTTGAATGTATCGTAATTTTCTATTTCTACGGAGTTGTCAGCATCCTTATAAATAACGTCGGACACACTGTTGTATTCTCCATATAAAAATTCTCTATACTCTGAGGTGTCGGTATCGTAATACAAATCAAATACTTTGTTTGCATCAAGATCGAGAACCCCGCCTAAATACGTTGTTGTGTCGCCTTTATTTGGATCGATAATCCAATATTCTTTCGTTACGCAATCATAAATTGAGAACCTCAACGAATTGACAACACTATCCAGTTCTATGGCCGTTTGTTCGATATCAATCGATGGGTCTTCTTCTTGAAGCTCTTTAGCCTTGGAAACATTTGCTTCGTGATTAGGGGTAAATGAAGTTCCGGATGCATCGATTGTTGCATACATGCTTCTATCGCAATACATGTACAGAGGTACACTGTAGTATCCTGAAACGGCTAATTTTGTTTTTTTGAAAGTAGACTCATCATGTCTTGATGCCCTTTTGTAATTCCTGCAGAATTGCGGATCGAGTAGATTGCCATCTTCATCATATTGGCCTATCCAATCTTTTGAATACATAGAGCTGACAGGAACATAGTTGTTTCCTGTATACTCCTGTCCCTCAACGTAATCATCCGAGTAGCCGCCTTTCATCTTCGGAAGCTCATCGTATGGGAATTCTCCAAAATGATAGTCATCGAGGTTATCGCTTTCGGTTAAAGATAAACCAAGTTGAGGTTCTGACATCAATGAAACATCAATGTTAGATACGCGAAGATAAGCGCCATCTGCATACCAAGCAACAGACATCCCAATCGATGCAACAAGGCTAAGAGATATAACCATTAAAGATAAGGTAATTAATCTTCCTTTTCTCATAATGATTCAAACTCCAGGTTGCATTCGAACATTTGATCCATGTTCTTGTTGGTGAACGCGTTGTCCCAGCCTTCAAGATAGATATCCATGTTAAGGTAAGCCAATCCGTGACTGTCAGGAGATGCAAGTACCTTGCCATCTCTAATGACCGAATTAGTGCCAGAATAATAGGATTTAGAAGCCTCGGACTTGTCCATATCGATAGCGTAAACGCCATTCAAATGCTCAGCTGTGAATGAATTGCCATCATCATCGCCTGAACCATGATAAACGCCATCGGTGGTTTTCTCATCTTTGTAAACTAAAGTATCAAACTCGCCATATGGGAATTCGTATGTGTCAGTGCCTTTGGTGTATGTATCAAATACACCGTCATCCGTTAAATCGAGAGGAGCCCCTACGCTGTCATAACCATCATCGTTAGACGTTGGATTAAAAACGAAACCCTTGGCGCCATCATTAGCATCGCAGAAATGTATACGAACTGCATTGTGAAGATCATTGTTATAATTTTCGAAATCAACGTTCGTCAAGATAACACTTGATGAATCGTAAGATGATTGTCCTTCTGATGTGAGTACCGATAATCTAAACACCAATTGGAAATGAAGATAGTTCTTCGTTTCGGCTGCGTTGTAATAGCCAGTGCTCGGGTGGTAATAATTGCTCGATGATGATGGAGCGCGTTTAAGTTCAAATAAATCTAATCCCTTGTTCGTAAGAATTCCAGGCTGATACTTACCTGATGTAACGCCCTCGAGTTTTGTGGTTCCATAACCGTTCATTGATAAATAGTAATTTGTCAAATCAGCAGTTGCGGCACCATTAATCCAGTAGATTCTCTTTTCTCCTATAATCTCTTCTTCCCAATTGTGTTCTTTAGTATCTAAAGCAACCTCACTGACAAGCCCAACTTCAAAAATCTTGGTAACATCAATCGATGTTCCGCCGGCTCCGACGGAAACAAAAGTTTGATATTGATACCAAGCGTATGTAGCTCCGATGCTAGAAATAGCAAGTGCCGCTACGGTGCTTATCAATGTAGGAAGAAATAAATTACGTTTCAAAGGTTATTCCTCTTCTTGGAAAGCCTGAACAGCTTCGATGTTCATAGCAAGTTTCAAACTTGTATCTTTTGGCATAGAACCAGTTGCTTGCTCATCAGATAACTCAAGCCACATAACAACGGTAAGGCGTCTCATCTCGCCAGTCTTGATTAAAACATTTTCGCTTCTAGCGACAGTTGAATCATCGTAGAATGGTGTAGCATACCCACCAATTATAGTTTTACCATCTGTACGATCAATACATACAGGTGCGTCAAAATATTCTTGTTTGGTCTCGTCTTCAACGCTGTACTTAAGCTCATGCTTAGCATAAATAGTTGAGTCATGTTCTTCGGTTGTGGCGTCGTTGTTATAAATCTGAACTCTCAAAATATCAGATAAGTCATAGTTGTAATTAGCGTCACGTTTAACATCAACAATATCAAATGATGAATTGTAATATGCATCATCGACACCGGTGTTTTTGATAAAGAATGTGTATTTGAAGAAAAATGTTCCAACTTTGTTTCCTTCGGTGTCCTTTTCAAAGTAGAGTTCACCGTTGGATGAAGTGGAGTCAATGACACTGTCTTCGAATTTATTAATGCGGTCAGCATAATAATATCCAACATGGACAGGGACATCTCTCACGCCTAAATACGTAGAGGACTCTTCGAAAGATTCGTCAGTTGATAACGCCAACTGCGTGCTATTACGTTTAAGCTCAATCGTGAAGTTCCCGAGGTTTTTGCCAAGGAAAGATGTGATTATGAAAGCAACTACACCAATAGTGCCTACAGCGCCAAAAATAGCCGCAACTCTTCTTCTTTTTTTCTTTTTTACGTACTCTAAATCAACCATGAATTATGTTTAATGTTCTTAAAACCAAAATATACGGATACTCAATCCCTTTCACTGTGCAAGGTGATCAGAACCAGTTTTCCCGTCCAATGACCGTCTCATCCAATAAAAATAGCCGCCTATCAAACACCTATTAATATCGTGGTGATCGTCTGGCAGCTGGCTATCTAAGGTAGACCCTTTAGCTTTGCGTCACTAGATTCCTCTAGTTTTGCTCTTTACAAGCATTACTATACCAAATCCTTGATTGAATGCAACATATTTATTATATAAATAAGCAGCTGCTGAACATAACAATACTACATCTAGTAGGTAAAGGCAAAAAGAAAACGCCCAGATTAACTCTGAGCGATGTTCTTTCGCATTAAGGGTTAATTACCTGCAGCAGCGGTATATCCCGCAACATTTCTTGAATAGAAAGTAAATGAAGAGGAGATTGACTGTGTTGCGTATTCCGAAATACAAGCGCTGTCGGTTCCTTCGCAATAGACGACAAACTGTACCATTAATTTTCCGTCTGCCGGAATAACGCCCAAATAGCCAGCATTGCTACGAGCCGCATCCTTAGTTTGAGTTGACAAGGCTTTTGTCGTTGATGTTCCAGCCACTCCAACAGGTGTTGTCGTTGAATCATATTTTGAGGTAGCATTTGATGCAGTTGCGTCGCCCGCTTTACAAACATATGTGAGATCAGCAGCAGTAGCGGAATAACCCCAAACGAAGGAATGATTCCCATACGTTTCTACAGCAACCTTTTCTGAATCGCCAGAACCTGTAGAAGTAGTTGCGGTAACTTCAGTCGCATAAAGTCTATAGGCCTTTTGTAGATTTGCGGCATTAGAATCGGTCGCCTTCATTGTTGATGTTGTAAAATCGAAGTAAACGTCGTAATCATTGGTTGTTCCTGGAGCGGTAAATTCCGAAATCCAAGAAACACAATAGTAACTTGAATTGGCGACGCCTGTTGTCGACAAATAATAAGTTGAAGCTTTGCCAGTTGTGTGTGACGAACTATCTACAGTGACTGTATCAAAGGCTGCTTTATAAAATTCCTTTGTTACAGCATTAAACGATGAGTCATAAATATTTGAAGTCTGCGTAATGGTATTTCCTGTAGAACAGTTAACAGCGCTAGCTGCAATATGATTAACAGACAAATTTGAATCTGTAGCAACAGCTGTGATCGCTCCAGTTGCAAATGTGGCGGTATTAGCAGCTGTGAACCATGCAACAGTTCCTGTAACTGAGGCAATACCTGAAACTGCTAAGAGAGCAATTGCAGGAAGAATGATTTTTGTTTTTTTCATTGTTTTATTTTCCTTTTCTTTTTGTAAGAACGGAACAACCGATCAGCTATTGCACTAGTCTGGTAGGCTGTTAATTGATAGTGTCTAACTTTCCTTGGAACTACTTGGACGATAATTCTTTAGGAGGTAAGACAACGTTAATATACGCCTATGCTTATGCGAGTGCAAGCGTTATTTTGCACACACGCATATACATACGTGCATATGTGTAAAGAAAAAGAGCCAAATCGCTCTTATTATTCTTTTTTGTCTCCACCCGAGAGGTCTTTCATAAGTGCCTCTCTAAGTTTCGCTTTATCTTCTTCTGAAAGATCATTCAATGCAACTTTCTTCTTTGTACTGCTTGATTTCACATATTTCACAAGTACAACAATATTGACTATAAACAACGCAACCAAAGGTAAAACGACTAGTATGAGGAAGAAAGTTGGATTTTGCTGGAACCACCCAATAAAGTTTTGTTGATATCTGCCGGCAATCACATCAGCGGCTGAAGGCATTGTGACAAGCATAACAATAGAAACAACAAGGAAGAATATTGTTAGCGCAACATCTAGACCAAACAATACTCCATATAATATTTTTTTAGATTTCGATAAGTTTCCCATTGAGTTACCTTTTGCAATTTTAATAGTGTTGGTCGAAAAAATAAATACCTAAATTGCAAAGAGGACTTTTTGAGGAAATACCTTTTGCATAAAACACAAATAAGTTGTCGATATAAGAAATACAATTCTTAGAACTAGAACGAAATAAAGGGCTAAATAATAAGATTGTTAAGTAAACATAAATGCAGACGCCAATTTTGGATGCGGGATATTGGATGTCGACTTTCCAGCCAATCCTGAGCCAAACGAAAATCACAAAGTATGTATCTCAGCAATATCAGCAAAGATAAACTCTATTCGTGATGTTAATCATTTTGACACATTGAATCCTTAACCGATTGTTTTAATAAGCCTCTAGGATATGGTTCATAAGTGCATTTATAAATATTAAGGCGCGGGTTGTATGCAAAATATTGCCTTATGCATACACGCACATGTGTACACGCGTAAATATAGAAAATAAATAAAAGAAATCTAGAAATAAATCTGAATTACGAACTATGTGACCATAAAAAATCGCAATAAACTCGGTACAAATACGATTAAACAATCCTCAAATCATAAAGAAAATGCCACCGCTGTTATGATGGCAAATTCTTGTTTTATTTAGCAGTTCCTTTTAGGATCCTAGTCATCTCATCAATTGGCTGAGGTTTGCAGTAATAGAATCCCTGTACATTTGTGATGCCACACATCTTAAGCGCATCCGCCATTTGTTTGGAATCGACTTTCTCAAATGTGACTGCCTTGCCTAAATCCTTGCAGAGGTCAACCAAATGCCTGATGAATTTCCTATTTGAATCATCTAAACCATTTGGACCTATGAAATAGGAACCATCAAGCTTAACTGTGTCAAATTTAAGCGTTCTCAAGACATTCAGCGAGCTGTAGCCCTTGCCAAAGTCATCTAGAGCGACTTTCGCGCCCATCTTGTGGATTTGCTCAATCGAATCGGTAACTGACTTCTCAGAGGCTCTAAACGCATCTTCCGTGAATTCGAATTCGATATATCCGGCATCAAATCCATTATCTTTGATAATCTTCTTGTAGTCATCAAGCCAATCGGATTTGGCCATATGCCTTGCGGATACGTTTACGGAAACTGGAACAAGCTTCAATCCGTTCTTCTTCGCATTTGCCATATCCTCGATCGCGATTTTGAATACGAGCAAATCAAGGTCAATGATCAATCCGTTCTTCTCAAGTAAAGGAATGATTTCAGTGTCACTGAATTCGCCGTTTGTGGGATCTTTCCATCTTAAGAAGGCCTCGCATCCTGTCCAAGCATTCTTGATTAAATCTTTCTTGCCTTGGTAGACAACGCTGAAATTGCCATCATATATCGCGCGTTTTGCCTTATTGAAGAAATCGGTCTCGGATACTTCTTTAAGTAACATCTCATCCTGATAACGGATGATTGGCTGCAATAAGAATTCTCTATCAACATGCGTTAAGGCTAAATCTGAACGGGATATTGCGGCATCGAAATCCATTATCTCTTTCTCCGGATAATAAATACCAATGACAACATTAATCGTCATGAAATATGTTAAGGCAACATATGCCTCAACATTTGTCTTGATGTCTTTGACCCTTCCAAGAATCTCGTCGTAATTCTCACCTTTTAGAACAGCGACGAATCTATCGCCATAATTTCTTGCAACGAGTTCTTCTTTGGAATTCAAACAGCCCATAATCGTGTTATAGACACCGATGATGAGCAAATCGGATTTCTCTTTGCCGATATAATCGAGGATTGTCTTATAGCCGATGATATTGAATTGCACTACAGCATACTGCTTGTTATTCTTAACCATTCTTGGGGCATCGATTAGGAATCTCTCGATATTGATGCCTCCAGTCCAAGTGTCTATGTATCTGTTCTGGACCGCTTTGATTTTGGCAGTAGATATTTTGATTGAGAAGAAAACGCTTAAGAAAGCAAAAATGAGAACTATGCCAACCGTTCCATGGATAAAGGCGTGGAGTATTGGTCTTTCGGTATATATCTGATGAATCTCATCAGGATATAAGAAGAAGAATATATATAAGAGAATGCCAGCAATACCGACAAATAATAAGCTTAATATTAAGCCAATAATACCATACTTGAGTTTAAGGCCTTTAATCTCATCCTTAAATAATTTAGGTTTCTTGGATTTCTCTCTTTCGATATCGGCAGTAACAATATTCTTTGAGTTGATTTTGGCAACGAGCTTAGAATCCATATAGGCTTCTTTCTTGTTGTTGCCTTTGGCGAGTTTCAATGATTTATCCGCTTGCTGAAGCAGGAGCGCGAATTCCGCAGCGGAATAATTCATTATGCTGATGCCGCAGCAAGAGGTGATGGTGACGCTTCTATGGCCAACCTTAACAACGATATTGGTGGCTAGAACGTTCTTGGCAAGTTCCGCTAAATCCTGCTCATTCGTGTCATCAACGAAGATGATGAATTCATCTCCGCCATATCTACCGAT
>CAVAGP010000024.1:0-30305 GCA_963588175.1 Faecalibacillus sp.
GTTACTATGGAGGACGTGCTTGAAGAATTGGTTGGTCCTATCAGTGAGAAGAACGCTCTCGGGGAGGAATCCAAATGATCATCCTTTATAGTGTAATTATCGCTATCTGCCTTATTTTCTCCGCGATGTTCTCCGCGATGGATATGTCTTATTCATCTGTAAACATCCTTAGACTAAAAAGCAACGCAAAGACGGATAAGAATGCAAAACGTGCATTAAAATGTGTTGAAGAGTATGAAACGACTATCGCTTCCATCCTTTTTGGCAACGATTTTGTTAATATCTTGGCATCTTCAATTGCTACCTTCCTGGCTGTAGCAATCCTAAAAAAATCCGGCAATACCACGATGACGGAAGACACGGCTGAATTTATCGGTGCAGCCATCCTCTTGATTGTTGTCCTTATGTTTGGTGAGATATTCCCTAAAGAGATTGCTAAATCGCACTCTTATGCTTTTGCCAAATTCTTTAGCCCGTTTGTCATGGTTATCAGCAAATTGTTCATTCCATTTGTTTGGCCGACTAACAAATTTGCGCAATTCCTCACTTCTCCGTTGATTGAAAAAGCTGATGATGGAGAAGAAGCGGTGGCATCTGATGATGAACTCCAGGCAATGGTTGATGATATTGAACGCGAAGGGATCATAGACCATGATCAGAGTGAACTTCTTTCTAAATCCATCGACTTCAAAGAAACATCTTCCTATGAGATTATGACCCCTAGGGTAAAAGTGTTCGCTTATGATATTGACACGCCTTTTGAAGAGTTTTTGAAGGAACCGGACGTTTTCAAACACTCTAGAATCCCGGTTTATAAAGAAAATCTTGATCATATTCTTGGATATATCCCTGTAAAGACGTTGTTAAGAAAACTCGTTAAAGAGAAGAAAGTGGATGTTAAGAAAATTCTTCTTCCTTTATTCTCAGTTCCTAGAACTATGACAATTTCATTCGTTATGGCTATGATGAAAGATTCGCATAGCCACATCGCAGTCGTTAGAGACGAATTTGGCGGCACCGAAGGTATCATCACACTCGAAGATATCCTCGAAGAGCTTGTCGGTGAGATGTGGGATGAATCGGAAATAGTTGATGACGCTGTCAAGAATACGAACAAGAGAAACATCTATATTGTTAAAGGCATGATGAACATCTCAGATTTCTTCGCCAGATTCCATATGGATGACGAAGTTCTGAATGAAGATTACTCAACCTTATCTGGCTGGATCAATGACCGACTTGAGAAATTCGCGCGCGTGGGCGATAAAATAAAATATGGAACTGTTGAGATAATCGTCACTAAAGCAACCGAATTCACGGTTGAGGAATGCTCGGTTCACTATTATCCAAGAAGACGTAAAGACAAGGAATAAGAAGCTAAAAGGAACCGTTAAGTTCTAGACTTAGCTTCTTTTCTTTAATGCTTCCATATAATTTTTATAAACTAGTTCAGCAACCTCATCGAGAGATAAATCGTCCGTTGCGATTACGAAATCTGTCTTGTTTATTTTTTCAGGTGCGAATTCCGCTCTATCGTTTTTAAGTCTTTGAGCGATATTTTCCTCGCTGTCGCCCCTAATTCTCATTCTGGCCTCGCGTGTTGTTTCTTTTGCACTCAAAAAGAAGGTAACCACATTTTTGTTGTTTAAAGCTAAGAATGATTTCAAACCATTTGGGTCTACGATTACAACCTTGTCATCTGCCACTTGGGACTTTGAGCATCCGTAATAATTGCCGTTATAGAAAGTAGTCTCAACGAAATTTCCTTTTTCCTTGAGGGCTAAGAATTCGTCTTTGCTCAAGAAAAAATAATCCACGCCATCTTTTTCGCTTGGCCTAATTGTTCTAGTGGTAGTGGTGATTGCTTTAACTATTCCGTGTTTGTTTTTCAAAAGCTTAGCGACTTCGGTTTTGCCGCTTGCAGAGGCTCCAACTAGGATAATCATGGGTACATTATATAAATTTTTCATAAAAATATTAACTTTTTGGGAAAAAATCCGAAAAAGTTGACTACTAATTAGTGTAAGGAGATTTTTTATGCATCTAAAAATCATGACAGCCCTATTCGTTTCAACATTCGGACTTTTCTCTGGAAACAGGAATCTTACGGTCAAGATTATGAAGTCGGTAAAACTAGTCGATCAGGATATTGGCTGTATTCCAAATGACGACAATGACTTCAACCTGAGCCTGACATTTAAATCACATCGTTATGGCATCCACACATGCTATTTGGCATTCACGAACACGCTCGTTAAATCAACATCTGAATTCCATAACGATTCCACATACCCGACTTCCTATGTATTCAAAACTTTAGATTGGAATAAGACAATCATGTATTCGGGTGCAACTAAGAAAGTTGAGTTCACGATCCCTCGAAAGATGATCACGTCCAAAGCAAATATGTTTTATCTATATGATGAGGAATTTAACAACGCCAAAACGAGCAGCACCTTATATTCTTATTTCTTTAGATTGGACATCCAGTATCCAACCACTTATGACCTCACTACCGAAGGAGACATATATAGAGATGGAGATGGCTACACAGGCGCTTATATAAGGGATGACACCATATATCAAAATCCGTACAAGATTCAACACACTGGTTTTGATAAAAACTTCACAAATCCAACGAAAAATCGCATTCCGCTCAGACAAATGCAACTTTCAATCCTTAATTATAAAAAGGAAGTAGAGGCGCCTGAATATGGCGGGGCAGTATTGAAGGTTAAGAACAACCTAGATGATTTTCCGTTCTTCAACTTAAAAACGGATGGACGCACATCTTGGAGAGAGGTTCCAATTGAATTCGAGGAAAGCGATGAATCTAATCTATGGATACCCCGTTTAAAAGAGGCACTTGGCGTAACGATGGATGGACGAACCATGAAGCCTCAGGAAGAGATGAATGACAACGACCTTTTAACAAAAGATATCTATCTTCCATCAGTTGATGCAGGTGAGGCTAAGATATTCAGTTTTGAATTGGTTGTTTCCGATACTGGGCCAAACGGGTTGGATAAATGGACATATTCGTTTGAGGTTACCAAGACGGAGAACTACGTTGGGTCCTGCATTTCTTCGAATTACTGCGTGGTGAGAGAATGATGGCAAACGTATTTTTGGCAACGCTGCTATTTATTCTAAGCGTAACGATGTTCTCGTTTTCATCAAGCTACGGGGCCTTAGATAGGACTTTTGAATGTTTTGATGAGACATTTGCCGCCCAATGCATAAACGCAATCGATGCCTCCCAACCATTTTTTGACAAGGATGTGCTAAATCAGAATACATATGCATTCTTCAAGAACAATCTTGATCAGTATAAACCGATGATCAAATACACTTGGGATATCGAATATCTAAATGGATTTTACGAGGATGATGTTTATCATTTAACGGCTTTCAACGTTTCTTTAGATGGCAGTTTCTTGTCTTCATATCATTACCGGAACGTTTCCAGTTTTTATATCAAAGAAGGGGAGTCCATATATGGATAAAGACATCTCCAAGTATGTAGAAGAATCGTTTCTTCAAGAACTATTAAAAACGCCGGACATCACGGATATCAGTTTCAATGGCGTTTCCGTCTTTTATGTCACAAGTTCTAAAGGGCGACTTAAGGCGGATATTCAGATAGAGAGCACTAAAGTTGGCGACTTCCTCCGGCAAATCGCAAATATGTCGGAGAAGCAATTCTCTCATTCCTCCCCGATCCTAGATGTCGGTTTTGGCCGTTACCGACTCAATGCCACATATAAATCGATTGCGAGGTATTGCAATGAAAAAGTCTTTTCCTTCGACTTAAGAATTGAATCATTCGAGTCTAAAATCGATGAAGATCCTTCTTTTTTCCAAGGGAATAGCAAGGATTTGATATTAGAGATGCTTAAAAGCAAGCAGTCAATTGTGGTGGGAGGAGAGACATCAACCGGCAAAACCGAACTTGAGAAATGGCTTTTGAGAAACATGGCGCCAAACACCAGGGTAATCGTAATAGATAATATTGAGGAATTGGATATTCTATCCATCCCCCAAATCGACTTAACGGTTTGGCTGGGAAACGATAGGAATGAGGCAGCCTTATTCCCGAGTCTCATAAGGAACGCTTTGAGAAACAATCCGGATTACATTGTGGTGGCAGAGGGCAGAGGTGGAGAGATGTATGACGCCTTGGTGTCCGCAACATCCGGCCACAGCCTCATTTCCTCCATACACGCTTTGGATTTGGAATCGATGCCAAATCGTATCGTCCGACTTTGCATGCAAGGTGAACAGCGGTCATCCGTCAAAGAACTTTCTTCAGACGTCTATCATCACATTCCCTATTACATCTTCCTTAAGCGTGAGCAGAAAGATGACGGCAGCATCCAACGTTATGTTGAATCGGTTGGGAAAGTTAACAAAGACGGGACTATGAAAGTTTTATATAGGAGGGAAAAATGTTAATAGCTATATTTTCAATAATCAGCGTATTTTATGGGGTTATTGCGTACTTTTTACTCAATAACATCATCATGGGCGTCGTTATAGCGCTCGTATTTGAACTGGTTCTCATATTCCTAGTCAGGCCTATGGTCTCTGAATATGTCGTGAGAACTAGAAGGAGGCATGAATGCTATCAATTCGTTTATTCCTTTATCGTCTCTTTGTCATCGCTTAATTCCGGAGAAGGCGCTTATCAAAGCGCGCTTGAAGGGGCAACAGGTGAGGAGAAGGAGATAAGCGATGCTCTATATCAATATTCAACTAGAGAGAAACTATCTTACTTGGCCAATTATTTCCAAGAGGATTATTACAAGATGTTCTTGTCGATATACGAGATTTGGGAGGAACAAGGTGGCGAGGTGCTTGATTTGGCGTCTCCTTTGCTAAACGAGGTTGCGGAAGTTGAGAAAAACGAGAACAAGAAAGACAAGGTCAAAATGAATAATCTCGTTCAATTTGCTACTTTGTGGGGCTTGAGCGCCCTAATCCTCCTAGCCATCAGATTTGGTCTCTCGATGTTTTATGAGGAGCTATCCGACTCATGGCTATATCTCGTATTGAGCATTCTCTATTTCTTGCTCGTTTTAGGGTCCTCTTTATATCTAGCCCTTACTTATACTGGAGGCAAACTCAAATTCGAATGGAGGTTCAAACATGCATCTAAAACTAAGTAAAACCCAAATAATTGTTCTATCAGTTGGCAACGCGATTGGCCTTGCCTTGGCGGTATTAAGTTACTTTTTGCAGCAATCTTTGCTATTGCCGATTTCTTTGTTCTTGATCATCGCTGTTGCCGATTATCTCTACATAACCGCCCCAACAAAGAGGCTCCAAGATGAGAAAGATGCCTTATCTCAAGAATTCATAAGAATCTTTTCCTATTTTTCCATTTACATAAAAAACGGTCATCCTGTCTATAACGCTATAGAAGAGACAATCCAATTTGCGAGCCCTTTGATGGCAGAGAAGCTCAATGATTTATTGAAGAAGATAGATAACGACAAAACGGTTAAGCCGTTCATGGATTTTGGTAATGAACTTGGCACTTTGGAGTGTAAGCAGGTTCTTGTGTCCATTTATCGTATGTCCATAGAAGGCGGGGATGTTTCTTACATCAATCAATTCAATATTTTGTTCGCTTCCTTGCTTGCGAATGAGAGGAAAGATGAGGTCAAGAGACTGGATAAGAAAATGGCCACTTGCTCATATTTCCCTCTTATCGGCTCCGCTTTAACGATGATTATGATAACGGTAGGAATCATCAACATAATGGGAGGAATCGTAAATGGGCTCTAAGTTAGGTTTCATCCTCACGTTGTTTTTCATAATCGAGGTTATCGCATATTCCGGCGATTTATATTCCATTCAGGCCATTCATAGTGCATTGGATGCGACCGCTATGACCGTCGCCAAGAAAGTGTCTTTAGATGGAGAGGTATCCGCGGAGACTCTCTCTTTAATAAAGAAGAATAAAGCAACGATCAATGTTCAAACGGAGGGTTCATTAAGACAAGGCGATATTTTCGTGTTCACCTTGTCTAGGGAGTATGACCCTTTGGTTATGTCCAAATCTAGCATGACGGTTTCGGTAAGCCGCTCAACCGTCATTGGATATTTAGATTAGAAAGGAGGAGTTATGTCAGAGTTAAAAGGAACCTTATTGACAATGGTTTTAGTCATCGCGGTTTTCGGCATCATCGCCGCCGTATTGATCCCGGCTTTCCAGCAATCCGCTCAGGATGTTGCAAGCCAAATCACCATAAGTTCATCTTTAGTTTAATCGGACCTCTCAACTTGAAACTCATTTTACAAATGTGAAAATTGCACTATAATCACATCGAGGTAAAAATCATGAGCACACAAGTTGAAGAAGTTAGAAAGTTCTTAGCCGACAAGGTCGGTGCAGACACAATCTCAGATGACAAGGCACTTAAAGATTTAGGCTTGGACAGCCTTGACGTCGTTGAGATGTGCTTGGACTTAGAAGATAAATATGGAATCCAGTTTGCCACAGAAGAACTCGCTGAGTTCAAAACCGTTGGCGACTTGCTTAACAAGATTGATTCCAAAATTGCTTCAAAATAACAATATTCGTATATAAGAGCGGTCATTTAGGGCCGCTTTTATTGTTAAAGATTGAATCTTGTTTTATTTCTTGTTGCAAAAATCGTTCTATTTGCGTAATATATTTGAGCGCTTTTAAGAAGCGCGGAGTAGCGTGCTAACTTAGCTCAATGGCAGAGCTATCGGCTGTTAACCGATCGGTTGGAGGTTCGAGCCCTCTAGTTAGCGCCAACTGGCCTGTTCGTCAAGCGGTTAAGACACCACCCTTTCACGGTGGGTTCATGGGTTCGAGTCCCGTACAGGTCACCACTTGATTGATAAACCGGATTGCAATGTCCGGTTTTTTGTTTGTTTTTTAACCCACAAACACCAATAATTGATTTATGAATACCGAAATAGATATCGCAAACGTAGTGCTAAAAACTGAGCATCTTATTTTAAGGGCGTTTAAGCAATCTGATTTATCAGACTTTTATCAATATGCCAACGTTTCTGATATCGGTGAGAAAAATGCATTTGCCATTATATATAACGATAAGGTTATAGGTTTTTTAAGACTAGACAAATGCGATATGTCGGTTTTCCCTGAAATATCTGGCTTTAAATGTGGAGAATTGAGCTTTTTCTTATACAAGGATTATTGGGGCTTTGGCCTAATGGTAGAGGCGGTGAATAAAGTTATCCGCTACGCTTTTGAAGAAGAGGGCTGTGATTGTCTTGTTTCATCTAGCTTTAAAACAAACACTCAATCTGCTAATGTTCAGCGCAAATGCGGATTCAATGATTTCAAACCAATTGCATGCAAAACATGCGAGGGAACTGAAGAACCAGCAATTGCGAGAATCCTTTGGAACCCTAACGTTTCGCTCAGTGAGAGAATCTATGCTTACTTACGAATGCTTCCAAAAGGGAAAGTAGCAACATATGGTCAGGTTGCAGAATACCTTGGGGATAGGCATCTTGCTAGAGCGGTCGGCAATATTCTGCATGTCAACCCCGACCCAGATGCGAATCCATGTTTTAGAATCGTTAATTCCGAAGGGCATTTGGCGTGGCATTTTGGCGCCCCAGGTGGCATAGAGAATCAAAAAGCACGCATGGAAGCGGATGGAATTGAAGTCAAAAACTACAAAGTAGACTTGAAAGCGGTTCAATTTCATTGCGAATGAAAAATAGAGGCATACAATAATGCCCGCTTATGAAACTTTTTAAGAACAGCGAAATGGATTTAACTAGTGGCAACCTCTTTTGGAAGATGCCGCTTTTCGTCGTTCCTTTGATAATCACCAACGTTTTGCAACTGCTCTATACCACAATCGATTTGTGGACCGTTTCAAAGTTCGGTGGTGGATCTACCTCTATGGCCGCTATCGGCACAAATTCCGCTTTAATCAACTTGATAATCACGGTTTTGGTATCCCTGGCAACCGGTGCAAATGTCTGCATTTCCACGGCAAAAGGCTCTGGGGATAAAGATAGGGCTCAAAGAATCCTTAACACCGCGATGTTAGTTGCATTGATCGGCGGAATAGCAGTGGGGCTCTTCGGATTCTTTACGGCTAGAACGCTTTTGGAGTGGATGGATACCCCGGCCAGCATGATTGACAACGCTGCAATATATTTAAAAGTGTATTTCTTGGGTGTCCCTTTATTAATGATTTATAACTTTGGCTCGCAGATTCTTAGAGCCTTAGGCGATTCAAAAACGCCATTGATAATCTTGGCTTTATCGGGAATATTCAACGTTGTTTTTGATATCGTTCTCGTCTATTACTTCAATATGGATGTGTTGGGTGTTGCAATTGCCACGGTCATATCAGAAGGAATCTCCGCGATATTGACCACTCTTTGGTTCGTTTTTTCAAAAAGCATATTCGTTAAGATCGACTTCAAGAATATGCGTATCGATAAACTTGCGGCCAAAGATATCTTCAGAATCGGTATTCCTGCGGGAATTCAGGGATTAGCCTTCTGTATTCCAAACGTAATGATTCAATCAAGTCTCTACACAATCACAGATTATTCAATCGATGGCGTTGCAATCTCTCAAGATGAAATTGTTGCAGGCGCAGCGGCATCCGCTCAAATTGAAGGCTACGTTTTCCAATTCTTGGATGCGTGGGCGGTTGGTATTATCTCTTTTGTTGGGCAAAATTATGGTGCATCGAACACCAAGAACATAAGGAAATGCTACTGGTTTGCGGTCGTATGGATGCTAATTGCGTGGGGATTATCCGTTGCCGTCTGCTCCATATTCCCTAATCAGTTATTGTCCATATTCATAGAAGATGGCGGTGGAATCGTGGCAGACAACGCTCTTGCGGCAGGCAAAGAGAGGATGTTTATGCTGCTTTTCACGTATTTCCTCGATGGTTGGATGGATATAAACGGCAATTATCTAAGAGGCATGAAGAGGTCGAATCCTCCTGCAATCCTTACGTTAATTGGCTGCACAGGAACGCGTATCATATTCCTTTTAACTTTATTCAAGATGCCATATTTCCATACGATATTCTGGCTCTATGCCGCCTTCCCAATCAGTTGGGTGTTAGTCAATCTCGTTTATATTCCGATGGTGCTGATTTTGGAAAAGAAAACATTGAAGCCCTTAGAAGAGGCCGCTCTCCAATAAGGGATTTTTTCTTGCTCTACGATTCAAAAATACATTAATAGAAAATCATTTCAGCCGTTTAATTTTTGCAATTTGTGCACGAAAAGCGACCAAATAAGGAAAAAAGCCGTTTTTTAATATTTTGTTCGCCCTATTTATTTTTGTTTGTGATTATAATTAACTATCAAAATTTTAAGGAGGCTGTTATGGCTGAAAAAAGAAAAAGCTTTTTTGAGACCCCTCTTATGAGGACCAAAATAAAAAGCGCAACCGTTTCGCTATTCCCAGAAGCTGCTTTAGGTTATTTGCTTGGACCTTTAATGGCTTTGTTGGCAAACGGCGTTGTTAACATTTGGCTCGTTCAGTATTGGGACAAGGTTCTCGGCTTAGGAACCTGGGCTCCGCTCTTCGAGACACTCCTCCCTATCATCTCCGCAATAGTTATCGTCATCGGTAACTTGTTTGTCGGACGTTTGATGGAGAGAAAACCTACCATTGCTGGTAAGGCTAGACCATTGATCTTATTAGGAATGCCAATCGTTGCTGTCGCATTGCTTGTCTTGTTCCTCGTGCCGCTTCCAGTTGGCGCAAAAGAACAGACAATCATCGAAGCTTTGTTTGACACATCAAAAGTTAGTCAAGATGGAATGCTTCTTGCATCTATCATGATTGCGATTGGCTATAACCTCTATTACGCAATCGCTTGGCCGATCTACTACACATCACATTCCGCATTAGTCAACCTTTCAACTCGTGATAGCGGAAAGCGTGGACTCTTAGGAACGGCAATCATGGCTGCTCAGCTTGGTGCTGCAGGCGTCTCTGGCATGTTTGGTGGAATCTTGGTTGATTTACTCGGCTTGTTGCCGGTCTACAAATTCTCAGACGCATATATTGCCGCAAATGTTGCAACGCTCGGTGAAGGCGTCACAACAACAAATGACTTCAACTACATCATCAAAAACAAACTTATTGAAGGCATTGATTACACAACAAAGATTACAAGAGAACAGGCTAACTCCAAGTGGACAATCCTCATGATAGTCCTGGTTGTCGCTCTTGTTATTGGCTGCTTACTCGAATACTTCTTCACACGCGAGAGAATCACTGAAGAAACAGTTCGCAATGCTGAGGCAGCTGCCGCAAATGGCGAGGCTGCGCCAGAAGTTAAAAAGGTTTCAATGGCCGAACAGATCAAAATCTGTGTCCATGACAAGTATTGGTGGTTCATTATCCTCTTCTTCTTCCTTTATCAGTTTGGTGGACAGATGAAGAACAACGCTATGTCATTCTATTCACAGGCGATGACGGGTGCTAACTCAGTCTCATCCGTTATTAACACAGTTGGCGCCATTCCAACGGCATTAGCAATGGTCATCGTTTGGCCAATCGCTAAAAAACTCACAAAATCAAAGACAATCGCTCTTGGCGGCTTAATCGCCTTCCTTGCAGCAATGGTCTGCTACATCCCATGCTTCGTGAATATGTCAACCGGCGGAATCACTGGCATTGCAGTTGCGTCCTTCTGCGTTAAAGCATTAGGAACCGGCCCAGCTATGTATATCTCCGTTGCTCTTATGGCTAATGTCCTTGACCATCAGGAAGCAGTTCATGGCGTCCGCACAGATGGATTCACAATGTCCGTCTATGGTTCAATCATGGTCGCTATGTCCGGTGTTTGCAACGGTATCATCGTCGGTCTTAATTCTGTCGTTCCAGAAGCATCGCTCAAACTTGTCCACACAACTCTCGCATTCGGTGTTGAAGGCGTTTGCTATCTCTTAATCGCAATCATGTTCATCTTCATGAATGTTGAGAAATTCTCCAAGGTCGACAACCTTGCGATCGTCGCTGATCAGAAGGCTAAGGTTCTTGCCGCTGGCGGTGAATGGATCGAACCATCCGTCAGAGCAGAGCAGGAAGCTGCTGAAAACGCAAGACTCGTTGAAGAGGCTCGCATTGAGCAATTACACAAGGATTGTGAGAAGAAACATCTCGACTTCGATGCTGAGAATAGCAAATTCTTAGCGGAGAAGGCAAAGAAAGACGAAGAAGCAGCAGCAAAGAAAGCTGCAGCTGATGCAAAGAAAGCAGCAAAAGATGCCGCTATCCCTGCAGAAGTCAAGGAAGCCCAGGCTAAGAAAGAGGCTGAACTTCTTGAGGACGCAAGAATCGAACTCAATAAGGCACGTGTCAAAGCAGGCTTACCTGAATACGTCGCATAATTGAAAAACAAGCAAAACTAGGGCAATCGCAAGGTTGCCCTTTTCATTTGCACAAAATGAGCATTTTTAAGCGTAATTTGCAGCCGATATAATTAATCGATTTGCTAAAATATTGTTAACAACGGAGACGACAATTATGAGTATCTTATTTAATGACGGGTGGAAATATTCCCATTATAAGCAAAATGACTGGAAAGAAATCGCCTTGCCTCATGATGCAATGATTTATGAGGAGCGCGCTTTAGAGAATAAAGGCGGAACCAACAATTCATACTTTGCAGGACTTGATTATGAGTATTGCAAAGAATTTGATCTACCAGAGGAATGGAAAGGCAAGCATGTAATCATAGAATTCGAAGGAATCATGATGGTGTCCAAGGTTTTGTGCAATGAAACTTTGGTGGCCGAATGCGATTACGGCTATACAGATATCTATGCAGACATAACCGATCGGTTACATGAAGGCAATAACATAATCAGGGTTTTTGCTTTTAATCATGATCAGCCAAATTCCAGGTGGTATACGGGTGCAGGCATTTATAGGGATGTCCACATTCACTTATTGCCTGAAAAACACATCCTTCTTAATGGAATCAAAATAAAGACTCTTGATTATAAAACCGGTCGCATCTCTGTTAACGTTTTAACGAACTGTGGCGGCAATCTTGACCTCAAAGTCATGCACAAAGGACAAGAAGTCGTTTCTTCAAATCGCGTAACAGATGGCAACGCTACCATTGAAATGGTTGTGCCAAATGCCGAATTGTGGAATCCAGACCACCCGAATCTTTATGATTTGGAGGCAAATTTTGAAGGACATCAAGTTCATGAACGATTCGGTATTAGAACGGTCTCTTTAACTAAGGAAGAAGGCCTCACAATCAATGGTGAGAGAACCATTTTAAGAGGCGCCTGCTTCCATCATGATAATGGACTTATCGGCGCTAGAAGCCATGCCTTTGCCGAATACCGCAAAGTCAAGATTTCTAAAGACGCCGGATACAACGCTTTAAGGTCCGCTCATAACCCGTGTTCTAAAAATATTCTCAACGCTTGCGATGAACTTGGAATGCTTTTGATGGATGAGTATGTCGATTGCTGGTATATTCATAAAAATCAATACGATTATGCATCCCATGTTACGGATAACTGGCAAAAAGACCTCAAAAACCTCGTTGACAAGGATTATAACCATCCGTGCGTAATTCTTTATTCAACCGGCAATGAAGTGGCTGAAACAAGCGAAAAACGCGGAATTGAGTTAACCAAGCAGTTTACTGAATATCTCCATGCCTTGGACGATACTAGATATGTCTCTTGCGGCGTTAACATTTTCTTCAACTATTTGTATTCATTGGGCTTTGGCGTTTATAGCGATAAAAAAGCCGAAAAGTCCGCAAAAGCAAAGCCAAAAAAGAAAAAACCATCAGTGGGATCTGAATTCTTCAATAACCTTGCTGGCATTATGGGTGCGGGATTCATGAAGTTCGGGGCAACACTGCATGGATCCAATGTAAAGACTAGAGACGCCTTCGCCAATATGGATGCCGCAGGTTATAACTATGGTATCAATAGGTATAAGAAAGATTTAAAGAATTATCCAGATAGATTTATTCTTGGCTCGGAAACATTCTGCGCGGATGCTTATAAATTCATGAGCATTGCCAAGAATAACCCAAGATTAATAGGAGATTTCGTTTGGGCAGGATTTGATTACTTGGGCGAGGTCGGAATCGGTTCTTGGACAACGGGTGATTACTGCAATAGTGATTTCTCGCATCAAGTTGGTTGGCTGGCAGCGGGCTCTGGCAGAATTGATATCACGGGAAAACTGACGTCTGAAGCCGATTACACCAGAGTGGCCTTTGGACTTGATAAGATCAACATAGGCACAATCCCGGTGTTCCATTTTGGCGAAAAGCATTCGCCTTCCAGCTGGAAGTTTTCCAGAGCAGAACGTTCATGGAATTACCCAGGCGATGAAGGGAAAGAAACCGAAGTTGAAGTATACGCAATAGCGGATCATATTGAACTTTATTTGAATGGAAAACTCCTTGGCAAAAAGAAGATGGGCAAAAACGCTCAAACTATCTTCAATGTTAAATATCAGCCAGGCACACTTAAGGCGGTGTCATATGATAAAGATAACAAAGTTATTGCTGAAATGTGTTTGACTAGCGGTGGAGACAAACCAATTCTTAGACTTGAGCCTGAACTAGAACGTGTTCCAGAAAATGGGCTTGTTTATGTGAGAATGAGATATACCGATGAAAATGGAAACCTCATCTCGGGAGCAAGAGGCGATATCAAGATTGAAAAAATGGAAAATCTTGAGTTGCTCGGATTCGGACATGGCGGTGCGTATAACCAACGTGGATATATCACCGACGTCTCCGATACATATTATGGAGAGGCAATGGCTGTCTTTGCCCCAATTGGCAAAGGAAAGGCAACCATTCAGTGCTCTTCAAAGTATGGAGATTCTACTGTCTCGGTTGAAATTATCTAAGGAAGGCCGCAAATGCGGCTTTTCTTATGCTTTAAAGACAAAAACCTTGCAAAACCAACATCTTTATAATTAAACAAGAAATAGGCTATAAACAAAAACTTTTAAAATTATCATAAACCCCCTTGATAAGGTATAATC
The DNA here is from genome assembly GCA_963588175.1 of Faecalibacillus sp. Lineage (GTDB taxonomy): Bacteria > Bacillota_I > Bacilli_A > RFN20 > CAG-826 > UBA4951. The sequence continues at coordinate 14,042 of CAVAGP010000024.1, forward strand.
CCTATATCTAGAGAGCAAAATATGGCTAAAAAAGAAAAACTGACCCTTCAGCAAAAAGAAGACCGTCATAAAATCAAGAAGACTAATCCCGTTATTTGGTGGGCTTATAATGTTTTGGCACATTTTGTCGCTTTTCCATATCATGCCAAGATTGAGTTGGTCGACGACATTAGGAAAGAAAAAGGACCATGTTTCCTTATTTGGAACCACCTTTCTAGAAGGGATTATCTATTCCTGCAATTAGGAATATATCCAAGGCAGTTTAATATGGTTGCTGGATATAACGAGTTCTTTCGTCATAAATTTAGAGCTCTCTTCCATTTAGTTAATGTTATTCCTAAGAAGAATTTCTCAAGCGACATGGTCTCTATCGCTGGGATGCATAGGGCAATTAAGTTTGGCAACGTCGTTACATTCGCCCCAGAAGGAACCTCTTCATTGTTCGGCCAATCCCAACCTATTGTTCCGGGCACAGGTAAATTCTTAAAACATTATGGAATACCGATTTACTGCATGGATTTAAGAGGCGCTTATTTGATGTCTCATAAGGTAGATATCACTGATAAACCTGGCAAAATCTATGCAAAAATCTATAAATTGTTCACTCCAGAAGACTTAAAAGCCATGAGTGGGGATGAGATTCAAGACAAAATTAACGAAGTCTTTAACCATGATGATTACCTTTGGAACAAGAAGGCGAGAGTTAAATATAAGATCAAGAATAATGGTTGCAGACATTGGGATGATATGCTTTATAAATGTCCTAAATGCGGAGAAGAATTCTCAATTGTTGCAGAGGGCAATTCCTGCAGATGCATAAAATGTGGGAATGGATTCAATATCAATGAATATTATGATTTGATTCCCTTTGATGACACCTGTGTTATTCCTGAAACTCCATCCAAATGGGCGGACTGGCAAAGGGTTCAGATAATCAAAGAGATTAGGAAAGACCCTAATTACTCATTCTCTCGTAAGGTTAAAATCGGTTATTTGCCTCCGTATAAAACAGTTAAAGACCCTCATACCACGGAAATTTGTGGAGAAGGCGTTTTAACAATTGACCATGAAGGACTCCATTACAAAGGCACAAAACTTGGCCAACCATTTGAGTTTATGGAGAATTACAAAGAACTCTACACGATGAACGTTGAGAGTGACTTCACGACGTTCTCAATCTTCTACAACGGAGAATTAGTTGAATTCTACCGCCCTGAAGGTTCTGACCATTTTGCTGCCAAAGCAATAATGCTTGTTCAAGAGATGCATAGACTTCACGTTAATACTTGGAAAAACTTCCCTTGGAACGATTGGATGTACAAAGACGAAGACTGAATGGCATATAGCCCGAATAAGCATAAGAAAAACCTCCCTTTTAGCGGGGAGGCGTTCTTTTATTCGGCTAAGACTTTCTCTAATTCGTCAACAAGGTATTCCATTCTTCTTGTGACCGCAAGGAATGGTTCTTTGGTTGTAAGGTCGACACCTGCCGATTTAACCTCGTCAATTGGATATTTGCTTCCGCCCATCTTAAGCATGTTGATGTAGCTATCGAATGCGCCAGGCTTATGGGCTTTGACGTTTTCGTAAATCAACATCGATGCGGTGAATGACGTGGCATACTGATAAACGTAGAACGGCGTGTAATAGAGATGCGGAATGTACGCCCAGACAAGCTGCTTATATTTTTCTTCTCTGATGTTGAGTCCGTAATATTGTTTATAGAGGTCTTCCATGATTTGAGATAAGACTTCGTGGTTGATAGGTTCTCCAGCCTCGGCCTTTTTAGCGGCTTCCCATTCGAAGTGGGCGAACAAAGTCTGGCGATAGAATGTTGAGCAAATTTCATCGATAGCCTTCTGCAAGAGGAAGATTTTGTCGTTTTTCGTCATATCGCCTTTCTGCATTAGGTAATCGAGTAAGTTATGTTCGTTGAATGTGGAAGCAATCTCAGCAACGAAGATTGTGTAATCTTGTTTGCTGATTGGTTGGGCTTCCATCGTATAGAGAGTGTGGACGGAATGTCCTGACTCGTGTGCGAGTGTGAAGACATCATCAAGTCCGCCATTGTAATTTAATAGGATATAAGGGTGAACGCCTGATCCTCCGGATGAATAGGCCCCTGACCTCTTTGCTGGTCCTGGGTAAACATCTACATATCCTTCTTTTGTAACCTCTCTAGCTTTGGCCTTATAGTCATCTGTATATAATGACTCTAGAGAGTTATAGAATAAATTTAATGCTTGTTGATATTCATACTTGGTGTCGCTGTGAACAAGCTGAACAAATCTGTCGTAGGTGTGATATTTTTCTAAACCAAGATATTTCCTCTTGAGTTCGTAATACTTCTTTAAGGCTTTTGTGTTTGTTGAAGCAACTTCGACAAGGTTTGTAAAAACGGTGGTTGGAATCTTATTGTAAGCTAGATGTTCTTCAAGAACCGATTTGAAACCTCTGGACTTCATTTCGGCAATCTCGGCGTTTAGAACCTGTGCATAGATCTCCCCATATGTGTTCTTTCTTTCATCATAGAAGCTATATAAGGCCTCAAAGATTGCGGTTCTATCGGCTTCACATTTTGCATTCTCAACCTCGTATGTCCAATTGGATTGCGTGACTGTCAATTCTCTTCCATCGGATAATGTGATGGTTTTTGGCATTGCATCTGCAACGGATAGGGTTGAATAAAGGCTTGAACCTGCTCCAGAAAGATTGCTGAAATTTGATAACAATCCCTCTTTTTCTCCGTCGAGAACGTATTTCTGAGAATTGAATAGTTTCTCCATCTGATAGTCAAAATCTCTATATTCCGGATTTCTCTTGAAGAATGAGTCCATATAATCTTTTCCAAGGGCGAGTATTTCCGGCTGCGAATATGAATCGGCTGCGGCAATGTCGTTATAAGCGAGTCTGATTCTTGCCAAATCCTGAACGTTTTTTGTGTTTCGCTTATCCAAATCGCTCCTCATGCTTGCGAACTCATAAACTTTAGAAACCTTTTCATTGATTTCGCGATTGAGTTCGAAATATCCTTTTAAGCCTTCTTCAGTTCCCAGTTTGCCTTTAAACGAGGCGATACCTGGTATTGCAACTTCTTTGCACCAGGCCACACCCTTCTCGAAGCCTTCTTGAGTAGGGCATATTCTTGTTAAATCCCAAGATGTATTCATATAATCTCCTTGAACCTATCCATTAATTAATTTGGATAATTCTCATGTGTGTATTATATCCAAAGGTTTAAAAAACTAACTATTAATTGCATTTTTTCGTCAATTTAAGAGCAAATATTCATTTTATTAATTGAGTTTTAAACAGCGATTAATCTATAATCGCCTATGATGAAAAAGGCCTTAGAGAAATTCAAAATGCTAACAAAGCCTCAAAAGGCGTGCTTTATTCTAGAAGTGGTCCTAGGCATTTTAACTATCACGGTCGGTATTTTATTTATCGTTAGAGTCCAATGGCTATACAACACTTATAAGGATATATATGCTCACCCGTACTCCGCGGCAACGATTTGGGAGGCCTTTTATCCAATCATGGCGGTTGTCATAATTTGGGGAGTCGTTCTTATCGCAGCAGGCGTCATGTCCATTATCTTCCCGCAGGAAAAGAGATTCAGATATAAAGGCGCTTTGGCGGATAACATCAGAGAATTGGAAGCCAAGCTGCCTAAAGAGCCTGTTGAAGGTGCCGAAGTTGAATACGCAATAATCAAAGAAAAGAAGAGAAATCGTCTTATCGGTTTCATTGTTTCTTTAGTGGTCACGCTGATTTGCTGCGTCTTTGCTTATTGCTATTTGTTAAACCCAAAGAATTTTGTCGGTACAACAACGGCAGAATTGATGTCTGAAATGGCTAGATGCATGGAGCACATTGCTCCGTTCATCGTTATATCATTTGCAACGGCTGTGCTTGTTTTTGCTCTTAATGAAATATGGGCAAAGCAGGAATATGAATCGTTAAAATACGTGCTAAAGTCCGCTAAAATGGATTTAAGGCCACTTCCTAGAAGGAAGATTAGCAACAGGGGCCTTTGGATCATTAGAGGCGTTGTTTTAGTGGCAGCTGTTACTTTCATCATTGCTGGTATATTCAATGGTGGAGCAGCAGAGGCTTTGAAGAAAGCGGTAGCCATCTGCAAAGAGTGCATAGGAATTGGATAGTATGAAACAGTTCTTCGTAAAAGTAGGCCATTGGTTTAAGGACCACGCTCCAACAAGGCGCAGAATCGTTCAGCTCTATGTAGCTCTTCTTTACAACGCAAATATCAAAGGCTTCATCAATTCCAGCATCTATACCGGCAAAACCAAATATGCATGCTTGCCTGGTTTCAATTGCTATTCATGCCCTGGCGCAATCGGCACATGCCCATTAGGTGCATTGCAGAATTCGTTAGAGTCTTCCAGTGTCAGAACTCCTTATTATGTAATTGGCTGCATTATGTTATTTGGCCTTATCTGTGGGCGTTCTATCTGCGGTTGGCTCTGCCCCGTTGGCATGCTTCAGGAATTTGCCTATAAAGTCAAAACGCCTAAAGTCAAGAAATCAAAATGGACTAGAATCGCATCCTATCTTAAATATGTGATTCTTGGAATATTCGTCATCACAATCCCTATTATGTACGGTCTCATCGGTCAGCAAATCCCAGCTTTCTGCAAGTATATTTGCCCGGTAGGCACATTTGAGGGATCTTTATTTTTAATGGCGTCAAATATGTCTGATATGGGACCTCTCTTCACTTGGAAATTCTCTCTTTTGATGGCTTTCGTTGTCTGCGCTATGTTCTTCTATAGGTTCTTCTGCAGATTCTTCTGCCCGCTTGGCGCAATCTATGGATTCTTTAATAAAATAGCCTTGTTTGGCATTGATTATGATCCGCAGACATGCACAAATTGCGGTCTTTGCTTGGATAAATGCAAGATGGATATCAAGCATGTAGGCGATCATGAATGTATCTCTTGTGGCGAATGTATCCCTGTCTGCCCTGTTAATGCTATTAGATGGAAGGGTGAGAAGTTCTTCCTTGCCCCAAACGCTGTTGAAACTCCGCTTCCTGAAAAGAAACTGAATCTTGCTGCCATGGCATCTAAACCTACCGAGAATATTGAGGTGGCAACCCCGGTTGAACCAATCCCTGTTAGGAAAGAAAGAATTAGACCGGAAGCGATCACAAAGAAGCCTAAGGCCAGAAGAAAACTTAAGAAGGGCTGGGCCATTGGACTTGGAGTCGGCATGACAGCGGTTCTAGCAACGGCAATTGTTTATTACAACTTCATCGATGGTAAAAAGAATTCCGATGATGTTGTTATGGAAATTGGCATTCTTGCACCAGATGCAACATTCGATCTCATTAAGAGCAATGGCGAGATGAAAGAAGAAGGTTCCACATGGACAATCTCCGACCATTATGGTACCCCAACTATATTGAATTTCTGGTATACAGATTGTTCAGGTTGCAAAGCTGAAATGGACGATTTCGAAGAGTTCTATGATAAATACCAGGGCGACTGTGATTTAATCATCTTGGATTCTATCGATTCACGCGCTGACTGCGTAGACTACATTCGTAAAGATAACGGTGGTGTCACCTGGACTACGATGATGAATGACTTCGGTATGGACTACGATGCCGCATACGCAAGCAAATTCAATATCTCTGGTTATCCTCTAACTGTTATCCTTGACAGTGATGGTTATATCCAAGGCATTGAGACCAATGCAATAAACATGGATATTCTCGAAACATACGCACTTAAACTTGGAATTGCGAAGTAAATATGGAAAAACCCCGGATTGAATTGTACTCAATTTCCGGGGTTTTAAATGTTTAATGAACTTATCTTTTAACAACTGCAAATGGGAATGTATAACTGCTTTCCTTGGTTGTCTTTTTATATGGATTTTTGGTAAGTGTTATCTTGAATGTGTATTCTTGGCTGTCCGCTTCTGAATCAAACTCGTATTTGAAGTTGTTGTTCTCGCTTGTTGTGCAATCCTTTGCCATTCCATCTTTTGAACCAGTGTATTCAATCTTCATAGCTGTGTTGATATCGTTTTGCCATGATTCGATTGAGTAGTGGGCGGCGCTTGTTGTTGATAAGGAGATGTAATAAGTCTCATCCTGATTCAAAGTGATTCTATATGCAGCATCTTTGACTGCTAATGCGGTATCTTCTGTGTTTGTGGTTAAAGATTGATTACCATATTCAACATCTGTCATCGTGATTGTGACATCTGGATTTTCAGGTGTGGCTATATATCCATAAGGATTGTATGCAAACTTTGTTTCATCGTACTCCATTGCGTGAACATTGAACGGACCAGTCTTATCGCTATACATTTCTGCATATCCGTTTGCATCACATGCAACTGGATTTAAGCATGTGCTACCGATGCACCACTGAGCTTTGACGCCGCTCATAGCCTCACCGTTAGATTGCTTTATGGTTGCTGTATACTTGATGCCTCTGGATGCTTCTGATGTCTTTTCTTCTTCTTTTGAACTCACGCTCGTATTTGTTTCTCCGCAAGCTGCAAGAAGCAGTGGAGCGCTGAGCAATAATGCTAATAATGTTTTCTTCATTGGTGTTCTCCCTTGAAACGATTGTATAGTGTAATAAGAAAGAGGTTTAGTTTCAAAGAAACTTTTTGATAATTTCTCCTCTTCAATTTCGTTCGCGCGTAAAACACTACAAAACAAATATATTTTTGCTATTATTAATTACCGCATAAGACAAAGTCTTGCAGCGTTTTAAAATGTCATACGATTCAAAGAGCAATACAGAAAAGGAATTTGGATACCGTTACGATGAAGTGACCAAGGATCCAACTACTGAGCTTGGTGATGAATATCAGGAAGCCAAGTATGTTCTTTCGACTCTGAACAAAGAACACGCCACTACGATTAGGAGCGAGAGAAGAGAAAGTAATACCAAAACGATTATTGCTGCCATTGCGGTTGGCGTTGCATCAGTTGGTGCTATAGCTTACACGATGATTTCCGGTTCTAAGAAAGACGAGAGTGGGCAAATGACCATTTCTTTGCCCGTTAGCATGAATAAAATCTCTGTATATCATTTATTCAATGGCGAATTAGATTGCGCATCGCTTATTTATAAGAGTGGCGATAAATTCATCATCGACACCAAGCCATTATTCTCTGGAGATTATATTTTTTCCGTTATTGACACATCTAACACTAAATATAAAGATACGTCTACCATCGAATCAGACAGAGGCATTTTAAAGGCGTCTAGCGAATGGGATGGTAAGAATTATGCGGTAACACTTGAATCCGGGGATTTGAGCGATTATACCCATTTTGCTTCGTATTTGTATGAGGAATGCAACTTATCAAATTATGTCTCTGCTGGCGAAGGAAAGTTAATCGCCGAGGGAGAAGTAATATCTGCCTCCAGTGGAGAAATCATTCCTGGGGAAGCAGGTAATTACTGCATTGTCACATTCGGAACGTGCACAAGATATGATGGAGCGGAAGTTTCCGTTCCGCTAGTCGGTACCAATCTTGCTGTTGCTTAAACCATTATTAAAGGAGAACTGTTATGAACATTGGTGAAGACATCAAAAAGGATGCTCAAGAGGCTAAGAAGAGAGTCCAAAAAGAAAGAAACAAACTTAGCCCGGCATTTATCATAACCCTCATATTTGGCGTTGCATTTACTGTGGTTATGTCCTTGGGAGGAATAATTTTCCCTTCAAATCTTCAATGGATTTACCAGGCAATGAACTTCTTCAAATATTGGAACATGGGCTCGATTGATGGTATGCCGGATGCCGCAATCGTTTTGCGTCTTGCTTCAATCCTTATCGTATTAATGACATTATCTAACGCGGTTAGATTCGTAATCTACGTTGCCACTCCATTTGTGAAGAGAAAGGCTCTTATGAGTTTGCTCTCCTCTTTCATTAAATACTTAGCGGCTATTATCATCATTTTTGCCGTTCTTGGCGCTTTGGGCGTTGATGGCGTCACTCTTCTTGCCTCAGCCGGAATCATCTCCATTATCGTTGGCCTTGGAATTCAACCGCTCATCGAAGATGTCATCGCAGGTATCTTCATCATTTTCGAAAAGTTATTTGATGTTGGCGACATTATCGTAATCGATGATTTTAGAGGAACGGTTATCGAGATTGGCATCAGAACAACCCAATTGGTCGATTCTGGTGGCAACGTTAAAATCATCAACAACTCAGATATTCGCACCCTTATCAATATGACGAATAATCTATCAGTTGCAGTCTCCACCATGGACGTTAACTATGAATTAGATCTTAAGGTTGTTGAGTCTATCATCAAGTCAGAGCTTCCTAATCTTGATAAAGAGATTCCTAACTGCATCGGCGATGTAACTTATCTAGGCGTATCCGAATTAGGCGATTCCGGTGTTGTCCTCAAATTCATCGCAAAGTGCAAAGAAGAGAATAGATTCCAAGTGGAAAGGGATTTGAACCGCGCTCTTAAGATTATGTTTGATGAACACAACATCAGCGTTCCATACAATCAGCTTGTCATTCATCAAAGCAAAGATGAACCTCTGCCAGAAATGACTGGCATCCCAAAAAATAAGGATAAGCCTATTGCCAAAACTGAACCTGAAGACGTTTACACGAAGATTATCAACAAAGTTATGACATGGGATTACTGCAGCACCAGCAGAATACAAAGAGAGTTCTCCGTCTCCTTCCCTACTGCCACTAAAGTCGTTGGACGGTTACAGGCAGATGGAATCATTTCCCCGGTCGAATTCTCTTCGAAGGGCCACAAAGTCATTCTTAAAAACAAATAAAAACAGAAAACTAAGCAAAAACGCGATTAATTGCTGTTAATACCACATTTTTGATTGTACTTTATGCCTGCATTGAATTGCCTACAACAGTTCTAAAATGAGGATTCTCAAAGGTGAGAACTACATTTGTCGGCCGTGACATTTCAAGCATATTGAGACACAATAACGATCAAACCCGATTGTCTCGGTTGATGACGCGCAATTTAAAATGCCACGAAGTCGTTTTTGTTATATCATATGAACTATGAATCAAAATATTGATGAAATCAAAGAGATAGTTAAGAAAGCGGAACGCATTGTCTTTTTGGGTGGAGCAGGTGTTTCTACCGCATCCGGAATCCCTGATTTCCGTTCCCCGCAAGGCTTATATAACATCAAAAACAAATATGGTGTTTCTTATGAGCAGATGCTTTCGCATACATATTTTTACGACCACACGGATTTGTTCTATGAGTTTTATTGGGATACGATGGTGAATGTCGAGGCTAAGCCAAACGATGCTCATTACGCCTTGGCGGAATGCGAAAAACGCGGCAAAAACATTGCAATACTAACTCAAAACATTGATGGATTACACCAAGATGCCGGCTCTAAAAAGGTCTATGAACTCCATGGCTCCGTTCGTAGATACTATTGTGAGGATTGCATGAATTTATTCAAATTGAAAGACATTGAACCTCATGGAATCCCTCGTTGCCCTAAATGTGGTGGGCTTTTAAAACCGGACGTTGTTCTTTATGAGGAACCGCTCAATGAAACCGTCTTAACTCACGCAATAATTGACCTTCAATTGGCGGATGTCCTCTTCGTTGGAGGAACATCGCTGAACGTCTATCCTGCCGCCGGCCTTATTTCTTATTTCCAAGGCAACACTTCGATTTTGATAAATTTAGAGTCTACCCCATTAGATAGAAAATTCGATTATGTTATCCATGATGATATTGGCAAAGTGCTTAAGGAGATTCTCTTATGAGCAGTTACCATCCGTTCAAGCATTTCGTGACAATCACCAAACATAGGCATCAGGTTATCCGCAACGGATTCCACATGGGAATTTTCTGGCATGCTTTAAAACACGATTTAAGCAAATATTCCCATGAAGAATTCCACAATTCCGCGAAATATTATGTGGGCAGTTCATCTCCTGTTTTTGAGCAAAGAAAACATGAGAATATGGCTTCAACTGTTTGTTTACACCATTGTGGTAGGAACAAACACCATTGGGAATATTGGGCCGACTTCTTTAGGGGTCATATTCTAGCAAAAACTATGCCTTACAAATACTCCGTTGAATATGTATGCGATGTTATCGCGGCATCCATGGTCTATAGCGGTAAAAAATTCAAACCGAATATGCCTCTTGATTATTTCAACGAAAGAAAAGACCATTATTACATGACTAGAGCAACCAAGGAATTCGTCACCTGGTGCTTTGAACAATTTAAGGAATCGGAGTGGAAGAACTTAAAGAAAAAAGACACCAAAAAAGTGTACTTAGAGTTTACTTCTAAGTACCCTGATGTCGAAATTATTGACGAACTGCATTGCGAACAAGATTTGATTCCCCTAGTATAGGGGAGTATACTTTCGCCGTATCTAAGGAGGCAAACCATGGCAAATAGAGTGCTCATTATCGGATGCGGTAAGTTAGGCGGAGCCCTGGCAAACCGTTATGCTGAAGAGAAATGCAATGTCTATGTTGTAGACCAATATTCAGGCTCTTTTGAACGTCTCGACGATTCCGATCAATTCATCGGTGAGAAGATTGTTGGTGACGCATCTGATGTTGAAACGCTTGAGAATAAATGCCACATCAGGGAGATCGATAGAGTAATCATCACAACCGGTGATGACTGCTTAAACCTTTTCTTAGCCCAGTTATGCGAGGCCAGATATCATATCAAACGCATTTACGTTCGTTTGGATAACAGCGACATGGCTCCATTGCTTTTCGGATACAATTCAGTTCAGACAATTTATCCATTCAACCTTTCAGTTGATAAATATAACGAGCTGGTAGGAGGAGAAGACTAATGGCTAGAACAATCGTAATTGCTAACGGTACAAACGAAGCTTCCTATATATTCGACGCATTCAATCGTGATGGGAACAAACTCATCGTCATCAACAGCAACAAAGAATTTGCAGAAGAATTCTCCAAGACAAAAAGACATGATGTTATAGTTGGCAATCCATGGAACTTCCACGTTTTAGAGAAGGCCAACATCACCAACGCCGACATCTTCATCGCATTATCTAACAAAGACACGAATAATTATGCTGCATGCTGCATGGCCGCGAACTCATTCTATGTTTCTAGAACAATTTGTTTAGTTAGCAACCCGTCAAACGTTGAAGTGTTTAAATCGCTCGGCATTGATTCGGTCATCTGCTCAACCCTTCAGTTAGTTGAAAACATCAGGAACGAATCCGACATCAACGGAAACCTTAAGGTCATCACCATTGAAGATGAAGTTCAGGCTTTCGAATTCCAGGTTTATTCAAATTACGCCATCTGCGAAAAGACAATCATGGAAATCAAGTGCCCTCCGATTGCCACCATCGCTTGCGTTAAGAGATTTAGACCGGACAATGATAGTGGTGCGCCTGTCCAAATTGAAATGGCCAAAGGTTTAACTGTTTTACACGCAAATGACTCTGTTTTCTGCGTCTGCCATAGAAAAGACATCGATGAACTTAGAGCGTTCATGACTAGAGAAAAATAGCGATTTAGCAAGGATTTTAAGATATTTATGCCGCTCTTGAAGAAGAAAAAGGAAAACATTTACGTCAATGGATTCCCAATGGTTCTTGGGTATCTCGGCCTTTTCATGATGGCCGAGGCCTTAATCACGATCTTTCCTCTTGTCATCCTCGCTTTTTATCCAAATGAGGTGGGATGCTGGAAGGATTTCTTCATTCCAGCCATGGGCTCATTGCTCATCGGTCTTATTCTTTATCTCATTTTCCTCGCCGGAAGAAAGCCTGGAAAATTATATAAAAACCAAGAATCCGTCATGCTTATCCTTCTTTGGTTATCGGCAGTGGCGGTAGGCGCTTTCCCATTCTACGTGTCATCTCTATTCGGTGAGATGAATATGTCTTATTGCGAAGCGTTCTTTGAAGCGATGTCTGGATACTCCACAACCGGTTTAACGGTTCTTCCAAGCGAATGCTTCTTAGGCGGAACGTTTGCCTATTCACATGTGTTTTTGTTCCATCGCGCTTGGCTTCAGTTCATCGGTGGCGTCGGTCTTGTCTTGATCTTTACATCCCTTATCCATGATAAGAACAACGCTAAATTATTCTCAGCTGAAGGACACAACGATCACCTTTTGCCAAACATCGCTAAAACAGCGAGATGGATATTCTTAATCTATATTGTCTATATTGCATTGGGCACCATTGCCTTATGGATAATCGGCATGGACCCATTTGAAGCTTTATGCCACGCTATCTCAAGCCTTGCAACCGGTGGTTTCTCTACACGTTCAGAAGCCTTGCTTTACTGGCAGGTTGGAGCAAATGCGTTATCTTTAGGCCGTCAGATTGCCATGGAAATCGTCCTTGGGATTTTAATGCTTCTTGGCTCAACTTCGTTTGTTATTCATTTCTTGCTTTTCACGGTCTTTGCAAAGCCTTATGAAAGAGGCTTCATAAAGAAGCGTTTAGGCGCGGTTTTAAGGGATTTTGAACTTAGATTTGCCGTCATTTTCTTATTGATTATTACCGCACTAGCTACCTCTGGCACTTGGATTTACGTTAATCAGAATCTAACGCAGTATGGCGATTATCTTGTTTATTCCGGAACTGATCACTTAACATTCTTGGAGTCATTCCGTTATAACCTTTTCTATTTGGTTAGTGCTTTATCAACGACTGGCTACACCAATTCCGGACCTTTAGCCCCAGCAACTGGAACGCTTACGGCGTTGGGCGATTTTGCAATCATCATTTCCATATTTGCCATGTCTGTTGGCGGCGCTTCAGGCTCAACCGCCGGTGGTATCAAACAATGGAGATTTGGAATTTCTCTTAAAGATTTCATGTGGAGTTGGACAAGCAAGTCCAAGAATGAAAGAACCATTTCCACCCATCAAATGGCTAGACATGGCGAAATAGTGGAGGTTACGGATTCCGATAAGACAGAAGCCCATAACTATATCCTTCTCTATATTGTTACGTTGGTGTTGGGTTCTTGCGTACTGGCAATCCTTCCATACGTTGATTTCAGGAGCGCTATCTATAACTTCGCATCAGCTTTATCTACATTTGGTTTGGGCATCTTTGAGTTTGATGTTAATGGCACAGTTGTTCACACGTTCACCGAATATAGAGACGCTTTAATTGCATCCGGAGAATCTATAGCGCCATATAATGTCATGTTAGTGGATTGCACCGTTGGCATGATGTTCGCACGTCTAGAAATCTTCATCTGCATTTACGCGGTAAAAGGCATGTTCTTCGACCCTATCGTTCGTCAAATGGATACTGGCAGATATAGAGGCCTTATCTATCGTTTAAAGAAAGACAGAACCGCCGCAATAAGCCATGATAATATGGTTAAAGCTGAAGCTATCAGCGAGATTCTTAGAGAATACGAAAAACTGTCTAAAGCCATTGTTGAAAAAGAAGGGACTCATGGAAAACTCACCCGTCAGGAAGTGATTGAGAGCATGGAAAAGAAAAGGGATAATATGCTTGAATTGTCTAATGGCGCTGATAACCCTGAACTTAAAGCCAAATACACCGACATGGCCACTATCATTAACGGCTATTTGCCAAGAAACCATAGGCTATAAATATCGACTTGTCATTAAAGATGATTTGGGGTATTATTACCGGGCGTAGGGGATTGGTTCAGTGGTAGAACAGAGGTCTCCAAAACCTTTGATGAGGGTTCGATTCCTTCATCCCCTGCCACGCTAATCTTATCACCATATCGTACCTGATATGGTTCTTTCTTTGTTTAAAAGATTTTTAATGCTGTTTATTCAAAATTATTGATAACGAATTACCATCAAAACTATTTCCCCATCCATTTCTTTCGCTAAAACAGGAAAATTTAATTTTTTCAATATCGGGTAATTTGACATCATGATTTTCTAATGATTTTATAATTTCAAATAATGAGTCAATACTTTCTTTGCCAAAACCAGGAATTGATGTATTTTCATACACCGTTAGGAAATCATAAAGTGAAGAAAAGCAAGAGTTTGAAATATCTTTCATATCTTCAAATAGCTTGTAATAAAATTTAAAATCTTGCTTATTAATAATAAAGAAATTATCTTCATCGAAAGTTGGCGAATCAAATAAAGCGTCACTTGTTAAATCACTGGCAAATTCGCTCATTTTATCCCAGTTTGGTTCTTCTGTTCCTTTCCAAAGAATTTCAAACACTTTGCTGAAATCTTTTTGAGGAAATTTTTCTGTAAATAATTTTTCAATACATAGGAGAGCGTATGCATATCTTCCTGTCATTGAAATGTCTTTAAAGTCTTGTTTTTTCATATTATTTTATCCATCCAGAGTTATTACTTTTAACTTTACCTTTAAAGGCGTATGCGCAATTTTCACACGAGAGCTTCGGTTCCCCCATTTTTTTCTTTGTTACACTTATTGTATAAATGTGGAGATTCTCAAGTTTTGATCCTCCATTTAGTGCATTATTTATTGCGTCGCATTCAGCGCAATTAGCAAGTGGGAAGTTGTTTAAGCTAACTTTTGGCAATACGCTTTGCAATATTGGATTAACGGGAGTGTTATTAAGTTCAATCCCATGATTATATCCATAATATATTTTACTAGTATTTTCATCATAAGCCAAAGCAACAGTATTAACGATCCTTTTGACTTTTTTACTTCCATTGTTCAAAAGTTTTTGAGCATATTCTATTGCTAACTCTCTTTGACAAGAAGGAATTGTGCCTTTGCAATGTTTTGTGCCATTTGTTCCGTTTTCAACTGCTTTTCGATTGTTAAAATGGCCACTGTAGCCTTTACTCATAACTTCTTCCCCCTGTAATACTCAGCAGTCGAACTAGGAAATGTTTTTATATGTATTCCTTTTTGTTCAGCTTCTAAGAAGCAATGATAATTTGAAGAGCCATAGACAATAATCAGTTGAGGTTGCAGCGTTTCAACCATTTTCCAAAACCCTCCTTCGAATTGAGGACGATTTTCCTTTAGCTTTAATTGGCTTGCTACAGTACCGATAGCAACGATTGTGTTTCTTGGAATTCCTTCAAAGCAGTAAGCATAATTATTAGAAGAATCCCACCTAACATTGTTAATTACTTCTAATCCATATTTTCCTGCAATATAGCCAAATGCTCTCATTCGATATGTGTTATAGAGTTTTAATGGCTCTGGAAAATCTATATAGGTTGAGAAATCCGGTGTAATAATTCCTTTATAATGTTTAAGGATTTTAATGGTTGATTCAACGTGTTCCCATATGCTATTAATTCCTTTATCGAATTTGTAATCATCAATTGAGAAAATGACAAAAGCATTGATGGAATAATTCCTGTGCTTCTTTTTCATTTCTTGATGATGAATATTTAAGGCGTCCTCAAAAGTAATGATCTTTTCTGGGATACCTTTAGCGGTTGTTGGGCAGAAAGGGATGTCAAACTTTCCAAATGAAGCTTCTCTGAGGTATGAAGCATTCCAAATGTCTTTGCATCCTTTTCTAATTTTTTGTTTATTGTAAATCATGGAAATTTCCTCCTGACAATAATTTAGGAGCAAATTACGCTGGATTAATTTTCTCTTATTTTCATTAATAATAGTTTTATTTATTTGTCGTTTTTGTTATTGAATAATATAATATTATAGAAATCTATAATTATTAAATTACATAAGGAACATTAATTATGAGTGAAACAATCTTTGATCAAATTGGGGGCAATCTTCAAAAAGCAAGGGAACAAAAGGGATTAACTTTATCCTCACTGTCTAAAAAATGTGGTATAGCAGAATCAAATTTATGTAATTATGAAGCTGGAAATAGCATGAGCTTAAAAACATTTATTAGAATCGTAAATGCACTTGACGTCTCATTCGATGCAATACTAAGTGGTTCAAAAGCTATCTATTTTGAAAATGGCAAATCAAATTTGGCTAAAGAGAATATTGCAAACGCAATCGAATATCTTTTTGAAAATAAAATCATTGAAAGAAAAAGAGTTCCTGAAAAATATCCAAATGATATGGATGTATATGCCGGGAATGGCGCTTATGCATTTATAGAACCTAACGTGTTAGAAGCTTCAAGAACTGCCTCTGATTCTTCTCCATATAACGCTGTGTTATTTAAATACCCTTATTCCGTGGCAGTTTTACGTTACATTTCTTCTTTAGAAAAAAATATTAATCTTGTTGAAAAAGAAACTGAAAAAGAACTACTTTTTAAAGTCCAAAAGACGATTTTAATTAATGAATTAGAA
>CAVAGP010000025.1:0-29705 GCA_963588175.1 Faecalibacillus sp.
GGCTTTATCTGCCAAAGGATATGAGGTGTATGCAATCTCTCATAGACAAGCTTCAATCGACTACGCTCTCAAAAAAGGCATTATAAAGGCCGGAACGATTGAGGTTGATAAAGACTTCGTGTCGCAGTTTGGTTTGGTTATATTCGCCTTATATCCGCATATTTTGGTCGAATGGATTAAAAAATATCACACGTATCTGAAACCTGGAGCAATCCTGACAGATGTTACCGGCGTTAAGAGAGCGATTATCCCATCTGTTAAAGAAATCATCAAGGATGAACCGGTAGAATTTGTTTTCGCCCACCCGATGGCTGGAAGAGAAGTTTATGGCGTGGAGAATGCAACCGGTGAACTTTTCCAGAAGGCTAACTTCATTGTTACTCCGACCCCCGATAACAAAGAGGAATCGATCCTCATGATCGAACAGCTCGGTTGGGCAATCGGTTCGCATCACGTGGCTAGATTAACGCCGGAAATGCATGATGAAATGATTGGCTATGTATCTCAGTTAGCTCACGTCATAGCGGTTTCACTTATGACTGCGAAGGATTGCGACTTATTATACGAGTACACAGGCAACTCATTTAGAGATTTGACCCGCATTGCGGATATCAACGAAGACATGTGGTCAGAACTCTTTATGGATAATAGAGATAAACTCCTTGAACAAATCGACTTGTTCATGGCGGAGATGACCAAAATGAGAAATGCCTTGGACAAGGGCGATGTAGAGACAATGAAAAAGATGATGGAATTATCGTCATTTAGAAGAAAGAAATTTAGAGCATAAAGTTATGAACATGAAACACAAACGCGAATTACCTACGCCAGAAGAACTCAAGAGAATGTATCCAATGAGTGCTGATTTGGCGGAGATAAAAAAGAAAAACGACGAGGATGTACGCAAAATATTCACAGGAGAATCCGATAAATTCCTTTTGATTATCGGCCCATGTTCTGCGGATAGAGAAGACGCTGTTCTTGATTACATCGGAAGATTGAAAAAACTCTATAGTCAGATTAGCGATGTCATCACAATCGTCCCTCGTATCTACACGAATAAGCCAAGAACCACAGGTGTTGGCTATAAAGGAATGCTTCATCAGCCTGACCCGAACAAAGACCCGGATTTATTAAAGGGTGTCATTGCCATTCGCAAAATGCACATGAAAGCCATTAGAGAAACAGGCTTCAGCTGCGCCGACGAGATGCTCTATCCAGAGAATTATGCATATCTGAATGACTGCTTGTCCTATATTGCGATTGGTGCTCGTTCAGTTGAAGACCAGCAGCATAGATTAACCGCATCCGGAATCGATGTTCCAGTCGGCATGAAGAACCCGACATCTGGTGACTTAACCGTTATGCTCAATTCAATTTCTGCCGCACAACACGAACAAACATTCATCTATAGAGGATGGGAAGTTGACACAGCTGGCAATCCTCTTGCACATGGTATCCTTCGCGGATATGTCGATGAGGAAGGCAAGATGGACGCTAACTACCATTATGAAACTTTGGCGATGCTTGCGGATACGTATACGAGCGATCACTTCCAAAATCCTGCCATTATCGTCGACTGCAATCACTGCAATTCAGGCAAGAAGTACTTAGAGCAAGTTCGAATTGCTTCAGACGTCCTGCATTACATGAAGATTTCTCCAAAAATTGGCAAACTAGTCAAAGGGCTCATGATTGAATCCTATATTGAAGATGGTTGTCAGAAAGTCGGGGATGGAGTCTATGGCAAATCAATCACTGATCCATGCTTAGGTTGGGAGAAGACGGAGGCAATGCTCCTCACTATGGCCGAAGAATTAAGAGAAATTAGAGAACTTAGAAAACAAGGCAAGTAAACAAAATGAAAAAGCGTTCTTTTTAGGGAGGACGCTTTTCTAATGCTTACTTGAGCTCGAATGATATG
Source organism: Faecalibacillus sp. (assembly GCA_963588175.1). Lineage (GTDB taxonomy): Bacteria > Bacillota_I > Bacilli_A > RFN20 > CAG-826 > UBA4951. The sequence goes on from CAVAGP010000025.1 coordinate 1,925, forward strand.
AAGTCGAATTTGCCTGGCCCCTCATAGAGGAAGTATAGGCCTGATTTCTCGGTTCCCGGTTTGATTTGGGCGGAATTGCCTTTTGCTAAATCGATTACTCCGATATCTTCACCGTTTTCTTCCACTTTGATGTGCAGTTTGCCCTTGGCGTTGCCTTTGATATTAACGGCGACTTCTTTGGCCTTTCTTAAATCAAAGTATTTATATCCGATGAGGGTTCCATCATGAATGTTTGCGATATACTGGTCGCCATTCTCATCTCTATCTTTTCCGCTTTGAGTGATGAACGGTTCTTTACCCGCAAGACCTCTAAAGACACCGTAGAATCTATTGCCACCTTTCTTTTTTAAGCAACAAGCGATTCTCGCTTCATAAACGCCAATGCCTTCAAGTGGTCCGCCATTTAATCCGCAAGATGTTCTTTCGACCTGTGCGAATTTTCCGTTTTCATCCATGAAGATTTCTTCGGCACAATCCTGACGCGCAAAGTCGTGTCTATTGGTATGTCTATGGTAAAAAACATAATACTTCCCATTTATATATTCAATTGAGCCGTGGGTATTGCCTGTGAAGTCGCAAGCGTCTTTTGGCCCTCTGATTCCTCTTAATCCAACATCTCCATTTGAGACTAAGACACCGCAGTATTGGAATGGACCCATTGGGCTATCGCCGATGCCGTAGCAGAGTTCATGTCCATTGAGTGATGAGTAGATGAAATAGTATTTGTCGCCAAACTTACGCATTGAGGACGCTTCAAAGAATCCGTGTCCACCAAGTGATGGATCTTTATCTTTTGAGAGCATCGTGGTTTTTGGTTCTCCAATTGGAGTAATCATATCTTTATCCAGTTCAACAACTCCACCGCCAAGCACCGTTTTTTTAGATGCGCCTAGCACAGGATAGAATAAGGCAGAGCCCCAATATAGGTAGACATGGCCGTTTTCAACGTAGACTGCTGGGTCAAAAGGAATGTATGTCTTTTTCCACTTATCGATTTTAACCTCGCCTAAATATTTGAATGGACCGGCAGGGGAATCGGAAACCGCACAGCGAATATACCAAGATTTCAATGTGAAACCTGGGGCAGGTGCATAGTAGATATAGTATTTCCCATCTGGTCCTTGGCAAACATCTGGAGCATACATTGATATTTTTCCTTTGTTTCCTGGGTCATCTATCTTTCTCCAAATATAGCCTTCGAATCTCCAATCCTTCAAATCATAGACTGGAGCGCTATAGGTGATGTAATCGTTTTGACAGAAGTTGCCGCCGCCGAAACGGTCGTGCGAACCATAGACATAGACTCTATCGCCAAAGACGTGTGGTTCTCCGTCTGGGACATATTCATAACTTGGTAAATAAGGGTTAAATATTTGTTTTTTCATAGTGGTTCTATTATACGTATCTCTTATAAACAGAAATAGGACAATCTTTCGTTCTTGATGGGGATGTTGGCTAGGCTATTTCGATTGATTCTCCTAGAATAACGGAGTCATTTTCCTCAACGTTTCTGAACTGAAGGTCGTATAAAACTTTGTAGACACCATCGAGTTTTATCAGTTCTTCATGAGAACCATTCTCAACGACCTTACCGCCAGATATCACATATATTTTATTCGCATTTTTAACGGTAGAAAGCCTATGGGCTACCACGATTGTGGTTCTATTTTTACATAATTCATCCAATGCATTTTGTATTAGGAATTCGGTTGTGTTGTCTAGCGCAGAAGTGGCCTCATCTAATACCAGGATAGAAGGATTTTTCAAGAATAGTCTAGCGATAGAGATCCTTTGCTTTTGACCTCCTGACAATTTAACGCCACGTTCACCGATTTCAGTATCTAACCCATTAGGGAGTTTTGCGATAAAACCGGCAAGATTTGCCTTATTTACTGCATCCATAATCTCTTCTTCTGTTGCATCTAATTTGCCATAGACAATATTGTCTCTGATCGTTCCACCGAACAGGAAAACATCTTGCTGCACAATGCCTATATTTTGTCTTAATGACTTTAAGGAAACATCCATGATATCCTTGCCGTCGATTGTGATTTTTCCGCCCGTTGGATTATAGAATCTTGGCAAGAGGTGGCAAATGGTTGTTTTACCTCCGCCTGTTGGTCCAACTAAGGCAACTTTATCTCCTGGATGGATGTCTAAGGACACTCCATCAAGAATGTTTGAAGTCGAACTGTTGTACTTGAAGATTACATTTTCAAATTTGATGTCTCCTTTCACATCTTCTATTGTTTCCTTGCCTTCATCAATTTCATCGGGTTGTTCAAGGACCTCAACGAATCTTGTGAATCCTGATTGGCCCTCCTGCAATTGCTCCATAAAGCTGATGAGTTGGTTAACGGGGGTAATGAATAAACTTACGGAGATGATGAATGCGGAATAGTCAGCGAAACTGAAACTATTATCTATTGATATAAAAATACCGCCTGCAACAAGAAGAACGATATTGAAGAGATCCGTGACGAATTGGCTAGTTGACATATAGCCTGCCATCGCGCCAAGAACGCTCTTTCTGATTTTTACAAAATGTTGGTTTGCTACCTCGAATTTCTCCAGTTCCTTCTCTTCGTTTGTGTAAGCTTTTGTTACTCTGACTCCAGTGATGGATGATTCAATTGAAGCGTTGATTATAGCCTGAGCTTGCCTAGACTCTTTGAAGGCCTTTTTCATCTTTTTTCTGAAGATTAGTGAGACGCCGAAAATAATAGGAACGGTAGCTAAGCAGATGAGGGCTAACGGCCAATAGATATAAGAAAGATATGTTATTGCTCCGATTATGGTGAATGATGCGATGAAAATATTCTCCGGTCCGTGGTGGGCTAGTTCGGCAACCTCGAATAAATCATTAGTCATTCTAGTCATGATTTTGCCGGTTTCGTGCTCATCAAAGAACGTGTATGGAAGCTTCTCAATCTTGGTGAATAAGTCGGTTCTCATCTTCGCTTGCATTCTGACACCCATGATATGCCCATAATATTGGATGAAAAATCTTAGAGCGTACCTTAAAAGATATATTCCAAGTAAAATCGTACCCAAAATTATGGTGAGCTTTATTTCTCCACCATTTCCGATATTATTGAGCATTTTCCTGGTAATAATCGGATATCCAAGACCAACTATCGCCACCAAAAATGACGCCGTCATATCTAAGGCAAAGAGCAATTTGTGTGGTTTGTAATAGGAAATAAATCTCTTCAAATTTGACATAATGGTAATTCTACATAAGTTCCTTGGACATTAAAGAAAAGAATTTTAGCAATAAAAAAGAACAGGCTTTTTGGACCTGTTCAATGTTTATAAGGAATTCACTTCGTCGAATTTGTACTCATCGATTTTTGCCTTAGATCCAACGGTATATTCGGATGATTTATCAACAATCTGTTTGAAGAGTGGGGCCCAAGACTTAACATCTTCGAGTTTTGCGTGTAGCAATTCTTTCTTTGTCTTCATCTTGTCTTTGTTTGTTGTGCCTGTGATGTAGCTTAAATCGGCCTGACTTGCCATGATTCGTGCTGAGACGGGTTTATCGAATCCGCCTAAAGCACCGATGACATAGTTTTTGAATTCTTTCTTTGTCGGAGCGAAGTTTTCAAGGAATACGTTTGCGTTCTTGAAGGTATCGTAAGTGCTTGTGACGTTTGGATCGCGGTATGAGCCAAAGGCAACAATGCCGTTTCTTCCCATCTGGATTGAGCATCCGTAAGCACCGCCTTTGACGCGAACCTCATCCCAAAGATAGTTGTATCTCATGATGTGACAGATGAGTGGGCAGACACCATTATATTTATAGCCGAAGTCTTCCATATTTCCAGCGAGTGCGTTGTAGTTGATTGGTGCTGGGATTAATAATGCTTTCTTGCTTGTACCTTCTTTTCCCGGTACGAGTACGACATCTTCTGGGCCTTTCTTAAGCTTCAAAGTTTTCATCGCAACCTTTGCTTCTTCAACAACATCCTCATCTCCCGTGATGGAGAGCAAGACTTTATTTTTGCAGAATATCTTGGCGATGAGTTCTTTGAATTTGGCTTTCAGGGCTGTGATATTGTAATCTTTAACGATTTCTTGGAGTTTCGCATAGGCTTTTGGACCGCCGGAAATTGATGATAAGGAAGCGGCTGCCGAATGTTCACTAGAAGCTTCGGACATTGCAACTCCCATTCCATTTCCGATAATCCCCATTCTTAAGGAATTAAGCGTTTGGTCAAGAGTCTGTTTAACCACTTTGGAATCGAACTTTGAATGGAAGATGATCTCATTCATGAGTTCTGGAATCTTGTTAACGTTCGCCTTAAGGGCTGAAGCACTGACGGTTGCATATGTTTTTGCCTCGCTCTTGCCTTTAGACAAATACTGGACTCCGAATCCTAGGTCGCCAAGATACGTTTTGCAGACATTGCTCAACTGGGTTAAGTCGTAATGCTGAGTCGGAACGGATCTATAGAGTGAGGCTAAGAGGGAGACGTAGATTAAATCCTCTGCCGGAACGCTTGATAAATCGAAGTAAGCGTTAACATAGGCAATACCCTGTGTCTCGGCTGAATGCGTGATGGCGCTATATCCCTTGATTTTTGTTTTCTTGGTTGGAAGACCATTAACGGTTAACGGGATATCTGTTAATTTGAGTTCTGGCAAACACTTGAGTTCTTTTGGTGTATCAACATGCCCTTGGTATGCGAGGAGTTCTTTTGTCTGTTTGACTAAAGCATTGATTTCTTCTTCGCTCATCGCCTCTTTCTTGGCTTTCATGAGAGCGTCCATCTTGGCTTTCTTCTCTTCTCCTAATGTCTTGGATGGAATAATCATGACCTCGACATGGTGGTTGGAGTTCAAGATTGCTTTCTCTAAGAGCTTTTCGAAGTATCTGTTGTCGATTTCTTTTCTGAATTTGTCGTAGTATTTGGAGAATTCGAGATGGCTGATTAAATCGCCATTGTAGTTGAAGGAGCCCATCATGGACATCGCGAAGGCAATGCCTTTAGGGAATCCACCCATATCGCATTCCTTGTCTTTGAATTCTAGGTTGTTGATCGAGGCGATTAACAAGTCTTTATCGATTCCACTCTCAACGATCTTTCTTACTTCCTCTTCGAAGGCGGTTTTGAATTCCTCTTTCTTGTTTGGGTTTGTTTTTTCGAGATTGATGTACAAAGCTGGATTGATGTTGTCATCATCGATTCTAGTTGAGATGTCCTGCCCAAGTTTTTTATCAAGCAACGCTTTCTTTAATGGCGAGCCGTTGTCTGATAAGAGAGCGTCATCGATGACTCTCCATGCCATCATGCTTTCCATGTCGTTGTATTCGCATAAGGCATAGGCAAGAGCCATGTAGGTGTTGTCCTTAGTTTCCTCATCTGGTCCGATTTCGTATTCTTTTTGATAATCGAGGTTAATGATTGGCTTCTGCATCGGGATGGTAAGAGGAGTGCCCTTATCGTATTTGGAGAAGTATTCCTCATCGATGTATTTGAGTTTAGCCTCGATATCCATTTTACCATAGAGCACAGTCATGGCATTTTGCGGATTGTAGTGGGCCTTGTAGAAGGCCTTATAAGCTTCATAAGTGAGGTTTGGAATGTCATCTGGTTCACCGCCTGAGTTAAAACGATAAGCGGTGTCCGGATACATTGCTTCCTGTGTTGTTTGGGTCAAGACTTCGTCAACGGAAGACATCGCACCTTTCATCTCATTATAGACGACGCCTTTATAGCAAGGCAGTGCGTCTTTATCAGTTAATTCAAGATGCCAACCTTCCTGAAGGAATGGCCTAGGATCATTCATTGATTTTGGATTGAACACGGCATCGAAATAGACATCCATGATGTTGTCAAAATCTTTTGGGGTCTGGGATGCGCATGGATACATTGTCCAGTCATAAGCGGTAAATGCGTTTAAGAATGTGGCAAGTGAGTTCTTGAGCAAATTGACGAATGGCTCCTTGAGCATGTATTTCTTTGAACCGCAGAGGGTGCTATGCTCAATGATGTGGCATACGCCTGTTGAATCCTCTGGCAGCGTTCTAAAACCGATGGCCATGACACAATTAGTGTCATCTGCTTCAACATATGCCAAAGTGCCGCCGGATTTGATATGTTCAAATTCATGGAGTGTGGCGTTTAAGTCCTCGACTTTTCTCGAACGGAGGAGTTTAAACCCATATTTTGTTTCACCGATATTCATTTTATCTCCTTACATTAGATGGATAAGCAAACTTTACGATGAATTTAATAAATGTCAAATATATATAAATAAAGATGTGCAAGCCGAAAATCTCAAATTTTTCGAGGTAAATAATTTAAAGGTTTTGTTAGTTTCAATTAACTTTTTTGGTCAATAACAGGGTTAATTCACAACCAATCGATTTACATTTTTACCTATTTTTTCAACCCACGTTTTTCTTCATTTTCTAGAGCTAATTTTACATATTTAGACAGTGTATAGGAATGTTTTAGATGTTGTTAATTTCGCCTAGGCGTTGCGCTATATTTTTATACACGTCCTCAAGGAATTTTAGAGGATTTAAGAAACATAAAAAACGCCACCTAAGCGGTAATGCTTTTGATGGCGTCCCATACACATACGCGCAAATTGGGGGTAAAAACATGAAGGTTATCAAAAGAAGTGGCCGTGAAGTAAATTTTGATCCAAAGAAGATTCGCGAAGCGATAAGAAAGGCCAACGCCAGCATCGATGAGAAGGATCAGATTGAACCAGATCAGATCGATCAAATAACAAAAGAGGTCTCAGCCAAAGTCATGAGAAGAAAAAGGGCTTTGACGGTTGAGGAAATCCAGGACCTCGTTGAAAAACACATCATGAAAGCGGGCGCTTATGATTTGGCAAGAGCCTACATCACATACCGTTATAGAAGAGCGCTTGCCCGCAAATCCAACACAACCGATGACCAGATTCTTTCTCTCATCGAGTGTGTTAATGAGGAAGTCTTGCAGGAGAATTCCAACAAGAACCCGGTTGTCTGCTCTGTTCAGAGAGACTATATGGCAGGTGAGGTCTCCAAAGACCTTTCAAAACGTATTCTTTTGCCAAATGAAGTGTACGAAGCCCATAAATTAGGCATCATCCATTTCCATGATATGGACTATTTTGCTCAGCATATGCATAACTGCGATTTGGTCAACCTCGAAGATATGCTTCAGAATGGTACGGTCATCTCTGGCACATTGATCGAGAAACCAAAATCATTCTCCACCGCCTGCAACATTGCAACCCAGATAATCGCCCAGGTTGCATCCAACCAATATGGTGGTCAGTCAATTTCGTTGACTCACCTTGTTCCTTTTGTTGATGTTTCAAGAAAGAAAATTACCAAGGAAATCCACGAGGAAATGGAAATTTCTGGCACCACAATGTCAGAAGAAGTCCTTTCCCATATCGTCGAGAAGAGGCTTTTAAGAGAAATCAGAAAAGGCATCCAGACCATTCAGTATCAGGTCGAAACCTTGATGACCACGAACGGCCAGGCCCCATTCATCACCGTCTTCATGTATTTGAACGAAGCTAAAGATGAACAGCAGAAGAAAGACCTCGCTGTTATGATTGAGGAAGTCCTCAAAGAAAGATATTTAGGCGTCAAGAACGAGAAAGGCGTTTATATCACTCCAGCCTTCCCTAAACTAATCTACGTCCTTGAGGAGGATAACGTCAAACCTGGCACCCCTTATTACTATTTGACTGAAATGGCTGCTAAATGCACCGCAAAGAGAATGGTCCCAGACTATATCTCCGAGAAGAAGATGCTCGAATACAAGATCGACAAGAATGGCGAAGGACATTGCTATACCTGCATGGGCTGCCGCTCATTCTTAACCCCATATGTCGATGAAAACGGCAAACCAAAATACTATGGAAGATTCAATCAGGGCGTTGTCACCGTCAACTTAATCGACATCGCTTTATCTAGCGCTGGAGAAGTCCACAACAAAGACATGAAGTCATTCTGGAAGATTTTCGATGAAAGAATGAAACTCTGCCATACCGCACTTCGTTGCAGACACGAAAGATTAAAAGGCACAAGATCTGATGCTGCTCCAATCTTATGGCAGTACGGAGCTCTTGCTAGATTAAAGAAGGGTGAGAAGATCGATAAGTTGCTATATGGCGGCTATTCAACAATCTCCTTGGGCTATGCCGGTTTATGGGAAACGGTCCTTGCGTTAAACGGACATAAACTCACTGAGCCAGAAGGCGAAGAATTAGGCCTTGCAATCATGCAGAAACTCAACGAATACACCGCAAAATGGAAAGAAGCGGAGCATATCGATTACTCCTTATATGGCACACCACTAGAATCAACAACCTACAAATTCGCTAAATGCTTGCAGGGCAGATTCGGTGTCATCGAAGGAATCACTGACAAACAATACATCACAAACTCATACCACGTTCACGTCACAGAGAAGATAGACGCCTTCACAAAACTTGCGTTGGAATCCAAATTTCAGAAGTTATCTCCTGGCGGCGCAATCTCATATGTTGAGGTTCCAAACATGCAGAACAACATCCCTGCCGTTCTCAAGGTCATCGAATTCATCTATGAGAACATCATGTACGCTGAACTCAACACCAAATCAGACTATTGCCAAGTCTGCGGTTATGATGGAGAAATCCAGATTGTTGAAGAAGATGGCAAACTCATTTGGGAATGCCCAAACTGCAAGAACAGGGACCAAGCCAAGATGAACGTCGCTAGACGCACTTGCGGATACATCGGCTCGCAGTTCTGGAATCAGGGAAGAACCCAGGAAATCAAGGAAAGAGTCCTTCATTTATAATGCATTACGCCGAAATAAAATATAACGACATCGCCAATGGACCTGGCATCAGGACAAGCCTATTTGTTTCGGGGTGCACTCATTATTGCCCAGGATGTTTCAATTCAATCGCTTGGGATTTCAATTACGGAAAAGAATGGGATTTGGAGACCGAGAATCAGATTATTGAGTCTTTAAAGCCCGATTATATCGATGGCGTAACCCTCCTTGGCGGGGAACCAATGGAATTCATTAACCAAGAGGGCTTGTATTCTTTGCTCACAAGAATCAAAGAGGACTACCCCAATAAAACGATTTGGTGCTTCACCGGCTATTTATTCGAAGACTTGCTTCCGGACGGTAAGATGCACGGAAAATACACCGATTACCTCCTTGAAATGATAGATGTTATAGTCGATGGCGAGTTTAAGCAAGATGAGCACGATATCTCATTGATATTCAAGGGAAGCAGAAACCAAAGGACAATCGACGTCCCCGCCTCTTTAAAAGAAGGCAAGGTCGTCACCATTGAACTCAAGAAGGAGACCCTCTAATGAAAGTTAACATTAAGAAACTCAATCCGAACGCAACCATCCCGACTTACGGAACCCCATATAGCGCTGGATGCGATTTGTACGCTTGCATTGACGCGGAATTAAAAATTCCTGCCCATGGAACGGTTAAGGTTCCAACTGGTTTAGCAATAGAACTTCCAGAGGGAACAGTTGGACTCATCTACGCCAGAAGTGGGCTTGCCACCAAACGTCATCTTGCCCCGGCCAACAAGGTTGGAGTTATCGATGCTGATTATAGAGGTGAATTGATTGTCGCTCTTCATAATCATTCAAATGAAGATCAAACAATCACGGTTAACGAAAGAATCGCTCAGTTGGTCATCGCTCCAGTTTATCAGGCAGAATTCGATGTTGTTGATGAACTCTCCGAAACCGTTAGAGGTGCTGGAGGTTTTGGCCATACCGGGACTAAATGAGTTAAGAGCCGTCCATTTGGACGACTTTTTTCATTAATCCCTGCGGTACAAAATGTTTTAATTCCATCATGGCTTATCCGTTTTTTCAGGAGAATAAGCGTAGGCTATTGATAATTAACGATTCAATGGTTACACTAAATGTGGAAAATGGTGATACGAATGAATCAAAATTATAATATACTTGAAAGAATGATGGAGACTGGCGATGGGAGCGTATCCAGAAAAGACGCTATTGCTAATGGTGTGCCGCCAGCGGCTTTTACAAGGTACGTTAGTTCCAATCATCTCATCATGATAAGGCGTGGCGTATACGCCAGGGTTGGATGTGTTGACGACTTCTTTCAACTACAAAGAAGGTATCAAAGAATCGTGTATTCCGGCTTGACTGCGCTTTCGCTCCTTGGATTGACCGATAGGATTCCTGAATCGATTGAGTTCACAATCCCGAAAGGATATCGCGTGAGAAAGGAAAATATTGGATTTAACGCCATCTGCCACATAGAAAACAACGCCAAATTCTTTGATTCAGGCAATATCGTCGTCAAAACCATTTTCGGTAATGACGTCACTTGTTTCTCCAAAGAGAAGATGATTGTTGAGATGATACGGAAGAGGGACGATTATGATTCGGAGTTGTTTCTTAAAGCAGTGAAGACGTTCGTGAGAGGAAAGGACAAAGACATGGATTTTCTATTCAGATACGCAAGAATGAGGAAGATGGAAGAGAAGGTATATTGGATTCTGGAGGCAATTGATTATGAGGATTAACAGGGATTCGCTTTCGGCCAGGGCCGGAAGTATTGCCAAGGAAAAAGGTGTCAGTGCGAACATTGTCTACTCGAGGTATTTCTTCGATTGCTTCCTTAAAAGGCTTTCCCTGTCGCCATATTCGGAAAGGTTTGTGCTTAAGGGTGGGTTGTTCCTATCTTCCGTCCTTGGCGTTGAGAACAGGGCCACGATGGACATCGACTTCATCGTTAGAACGATTCGTATGGAGCGGGAGACAATCGTTGACATCATTAAGGAAATCTGTGAAGAGGACGCAGACGACAATGTTACTTTGCGATATATCAGTGATTCCGAAATCAAAAAAGATGATATTTATGGCGGTTTCAGCGTATCCATTGAAGGAAGACTTGAGAATGTTAGGCAGAGATTCGATATTGATCTGGCCACAGCTGACATCGTATATCCCTCCGATCAGCACTACGAATACAGGTGCCTTGTAACGGGCGAAACGCTTCATCTCAAAACTTATTCCGTCGAGAGCGTCGTTGCCGAGAAGGCACAGACGTTCCCCCTCAGAGGCGCTCTCAATAGCAGGGCGAAGGATTTATATGACCTTCATGTTCTGGAGAGAATTGTAGAGAAGAATGGTTTTGTTCTTAAAGAAGCGTTCAAGGAAACGTGCCGATGCCGGAAATTCGAAATTGATAAGGTAAAGGGGATAAGAACGTTAGAATCCGTCTCGTCGAGTCCAATGCAGAGGAAACTTTGGGAAACCTATTCGAGGAAGACTAGCTATGCCAAAGGGATATCTTTCGATGATGTCATCGCCTCTATCGGCCGGCTTATTGAAATGATGCTTTGAGAAAAGGGGGCACTCCTTTTTTAAAACGACGAAAAACAGATAAATTGGTATTTGCGTTTTTTGCTTTTGATGGTTTAACAGCCTTCGTTTGTTGCGGCGGAATGTTATGTTTTTCCCAAAAGAGGCCTTGTGTTGGTAAAAATACTTCTTATGGTAAAGGAAATGCATCGAATGCATTCCGATTCCTGGAAGAATTTCCCTTGGGCTGACATTTATAATGAATGAAAAAGTCGTCCGATTGGGCGACTTTCTTCCGTTTTGTTAGTCTTTATTTCTTTTCCTCTTCAGTCTTATCTTTCTTCTCCCAAGAGTAGTTGTTGGATTTGACGTGGAGGACATATGATTCATCTGGTTTATCAACATATCTAATGACACAGGAATCCTCTTGATTGCCCGAAACTGCCTTTAACTGGATTTCTCCGTTTAATGCGACTTTCCATTTGAAGATGTGCTCACCGGTCTTCTTACCCTGTGAGACTCCATTGACAAAGAGTTCAACTTCTTTCTGATTGGAATAGACTTTGACTAAAGTCTTCTTCTCATGTCTATTCTCATATCTTCTAGATGTGATGTAGACGAATTGGTCTTCCGACCACCATGCCTTATAGATGAAGTAAGCGTCCTTCTTCAATTTGTGGTCGAAGGTGACCAAACCTTTGTGGTTAACGCCATTATCTCCGCCATGGTGACGTCCATCTGACCCGAAATCGAACATATTCCAGACATGTGTTGCCCATAAGTATGGTCTAGTTGAGAAGAATTGGAGCATGTATTCATGGTATTTGCAGTTATATTCCTCCGTTGAATCGCCTCTTCTTGGGTGTGATGTATGGAGGTTTGTCATGCCTTCTGCGCCGTATTCAGATAAACCGACGCAGTATTTCTTGTTGAATGCATTCTTGAAACCAAACCACAGATTATTGAGGATGAGACCTGGTGCATACCAACCGAAGTAGAGATTCCAAGAGACAACGTCCGTTATCTTGGAAACCGGATTGAATGGACCACACATTGAGAAACACGCCATTGTGGTTTTTCTCGTTGGATCCAATTTGTGGCACAAATCATTAAGGACATGCTGCTCTTTCATCATGTTGGCCTTAACGCCTTTCTGCATCATCGTGATTTCATTTGAGATACCCCAGACCACGATTGATGGGTGGTGATACTGCTGAACGATGAGTTCTGTCATTTGCTGTTCAAGGTTCTTGTTGCCTTCCTCAAGCATATGTCTTGAAATATATGGGATTTCCGCCCAAACGACAAAGCCGTATTTATCGCATAAATCATAGACACAGTCATCGTGCTGATAGTGGGACAAACGGATTGTGTTAGCGCCCATCTCATAGATGATCTTCATGTCTTCTTCTTGGTTTTCATAGGAGACTGCGTTTCCGAGGTCTCTTCTATCCTGATGTTTTGCAACACCTCTTAAAGGGTATGAGACTCCATTGAGGAAGAATCCTTTTTTAGGGTCGATTGAGAAGGTTCTGAAACCGATGTTGATATCGACTTCATCAACAACTTCCCCATCAACTGTCAATGTTACTTTTGCAGTGTAGAGGTATGGGTCTTTTCTACCGTTCCATAAGTGGACATTAGGAACTTTTACATCATTCTCGCCTTTAGCGACTTCTTTGCCTTCTGCATCATAAACGCCAACTTCTACCTTGCCTTCGCCTATGACCCAGGTTTCGACCTTGAGGATTCCATCTTGGTCTTCAATCGTTGGGGTGAGCTTAACGCCCTTGCCTCCGTAGTAGTCTAAGTTGAAGTGGTTCTTGTTGACGATGATGACGTTAATATCGCGGTACATGCCGCCATAGAATGTGAAGTCTGCAGTCTGCGGATAAACGATATCGGAATAAGAATTATCGACTTTTACGGCTATTTCGTTTTTCTCTTTTAGGAAATCGGTGATATCCGCCCTCCATGTTGAATAGCCTCCGTCGTGTTTAGCGACGAATTTGCCATTGACATAGAGTTCGCCAGTTGAGTTTGTTCCCTTAAGTTCGATATAGACTCTATCCCCATCCTTGTGAGTTGGGACTTCAAGTGGCTTTACATACCAGCAGGAGCCTCTCCAATAGTCGCCTCCACCGTCTTGGCCATCATAACCGTTCCAGGTGTGCGGGATGTTGAGTTCTTCTCCTGTTGCGTTAGCCAAATCTTCGTAGTTTGCCACGCCTTTGAAAAACTTCCATCCTTGATTGATGTTAGTAATTGCTCTCATTTGCTTCTCCTTATGCGAGTAATGTTTGTTTTGAATTTAAATGTATTTTAGATTCTTTTGACTGCATTTATATAATAAATCGGCAAAAAAAGACATTAATTCATCATTAATTGCACATTTTGTTTCTTATTTTGCTAGTATTTAATCCATGAATAAGCATATTCGCATCTTAACGTTTCTCTTGTCCCTATCTTTAGTGATGACTGGTTGCAAGAGCAAAAAGGACAATAACAAATCTTCTTTTGAGCCAACGGAGTCATCCGTTATTTCTGATGTTTCTTCATCAACTGAAGTTAATTCGTCCTCTGAAGAAGAGGCTCTTCCTTTAGATGTGTATGATGGCTATTACGATGACATCCATTGGACTGACGGGGATGATTTACGGGCAAAGCTCTATACGGCGATGCGCAAAAACTACACTCCAATTGCCTATTCGGGCAATCCCACCAATTGGGAGTCCAACCAATATGCCGATCAAGCGCTAGATGACTTTGAATGCGTGGACGTTGTTTACTCAGAGAATAATGACTTGAAGAGTGCGACGAATTCCAATGGCAGTGGTTGGCAAAGGGAACATGCCTTCCCGGCTTGTTTAATGACGGGCAGTTTAACGGCAACTGCGGTAAAAAATCTTGGTAGAGCCACCGATTTCCATAACCTATTTGCCTCTAATTTCTCTGGTAACACCTCAAGAAGCTCCAAGAATTATGGCATTGCCGATACAACGTCAGACACATACGTCAATAGAATAACTAACACAAATGATGGCTATAGCTATGATGAGATGAACTTTGAGCCTGGAAATAAAGATAAAGGTAGACTCGCACGCGCAATATTTTATATGGCCACGATGTATATGTATGATGAAGAAGATACCGTCAATAACGTTACAATGAAGGGCCTCAATATCCAAGAGGACTATGTGACATTCTCATCATCAAAGGGATATGACACTTTTGCGATAGGTAACCTATCGGATTTGCTATCTTGGAATTCCTATCCAGTTGATAGATTGGAATACCAGCATTCCGAAAGTGTTAGGACCCATCAAATCAATGGAAAAGCCCAAGGAAATAGAAACGCATATGTAGACTTTCCAGAACTCGTGGATTATGTCTATGGGTCAAAGAAAGATCAACCTGGGAAGTTATCTGATTTAACGCCGACTTGCAAGACATTAAAAACAACAAGTCATGAGTTCTCGAATTATGCAATCGAGTGCGCAAAGAGAAACTATTTTGTCGGTGATTCCACAAGCGATTCCGATTGGAAAATCGTCAATGTTTATGCCGATTACTCAACAAGCGCGGCAGACTTCCAACTTGAGTACGTGCCATATACATTTACAGTAGAAGATGTAGGTACGAAGATAATCAGCGCACCAACACCTGATGGAAGCATTCCTTTCGCGGTTAAAGTCGAGCAAGCCTTAATTGAATCCTGCTCATGGAAATATACCTTCGAAAACAAGAATGCATTCGGTACAACTGGAACCAAAATAGAAAAGACAGGGACTGATGTCACTCTCAATAACCTAGGCTGGACATTCTCATATGATAGCTCGGATGATACCGATGGAAATATTCCAGTAAGCAACAGCTCAAACTATGGTGGCTGCATTTCAATTGGCACCGGCAGTAAGAACAACTGGGCAAATACCCTAACCATTCAATCTGACATTTCATTAACCGCAGTGGATTCGGTATACATTAAGGGCAATCCTGCTTCAGGGAAGACATATTATATGTCTGTGTATGTTGGGGGAGAAAAAGTCCTCGATAAAATCGCTCTTAATAGAGACGTTTCGCAATGCCCAATCATCGGCGGAACGTTTGATGCTCTTGATGGCGTTGTCAAAATCGTCATGACCAACGTGTCCGCGGCCTTCTATCTTCAGCAGATAGGGGTCAATTACGCCGCATAAAGGCTACATTCGACAATGTTCCATTTTCTTGGAAGATTGCCTATAAAGTAATATTCTAAATAAATAGGTAAGCATACCTGAAAACAACAATAATTTTTGGAGGTGTTCTATGCCAAAATTCGACACACGAGTTCAAAAGCTTAGGCATGATGTTTTAGTGGAGATTTCCAAACGCGCATATGAAGGCAAAACGGGGCAGGAGATTTTATATGAGGTCCCTAAAGCGGTCATTCCTGGACCAAAGGCCTCATTCCGTTGCTGTATTTATAAAGAAAGAGCAATCGTAGAGGAAAGAGTTCAGATCGTTTTAAACGCTAAATCAAAAAGCGAAGGCAATGTCGTCAAGATCATTTCCATTGCCTGTGATGAATGTCCATTAGGCGGATATCAAGTCACCGCGGATTGCCGTGGCTGCATCGCCCATAGATGCGCAGAGGCTTGCCCAAGGCATTGCATCACTTTCGACGAGAACTTGCACGCCCACATCGACAAAAGCGCCTGCGTCAACTGTGGCTTATGCTCGCAAGCCTGCCCATATGGCGCTATCCACAATAGAGTTCGTCCATGCGAAAGAGCCTGCAAAATCAAAGCTATCCATCCAAATCCGGAAACCAATGAAGCGGTCATCGATGATACCAAATGCATTCATTGCGGTTCCTGCGTCTACATGTGTCCATTTGGCGCGGCAATCGATGAATCATATATCTTAGAGATAATCGCTATGCTCAAGGACAAGAGCAAAAAGACGTATGCCGTCGTTGCTCCTGCAATTGCTGCCAACTGTGGAGATTATACGTTAGGGCAGACCATTCACGCTTTGAAGATGCTTGGATTCGATGATGTTTATGAAGCCGCTTTAGGCGCTGATATGGTTGCGATTGAAGAGGCAAAAGAACTTGTTGAAAGAGGAAAACTCACCTCAAGCTGCTGCCCAGCCTTTGCTTCATATCAAAGAAGAATTGCCCCGGAGTTTGCCCAATATATTTCAAGCAGTCTTTCCCCGATGGCAACAATCTCGAAAGCCCTGAAAGAAAGAGACCCAAACTGCAATGTCATCTTCATCGGACCGTGTGTTGCTAAGAAGAGTGAAATCAAAAATGCCAGAGTCTCCCCATGGGTTGATTCAGTCATGACATTCGAAGAAATGCAGGCCATGATCGATTCCCGTGAATTCGATACAAGTCATGGCTTGATTGAAGATACATTTAGCAGCCCAAGCTCAAGCTTTGGTAGAGGTTTTGCCAAGTGTGGTGGTTTATCAGCCGCGGTCGTTGAGTCCTTGAAAGAACAAGGAATTGAATTTGAGGTCAAAGGCGTGGCAGTGGATGGTATCGATAACATCAAGAAAGCCCTTGCCCAGTTCAAGAGCCCAACGTCTCCTTATAATTTCGTTGAAGGCATGGCATGTGAAGGCGGATGTATTGGCGGCCCATGCAACTTGAATCATCAGATAAGAAACAAGATTCTCATCGATAAGTATTCAGCTGCATCAAGTAAGAAAATCAAAGAAGCTGCGGATGATGGCGTTGATGAAGAATAAAGTAATCTAAAGTATTAGTGAACGCTGTACAGGTAATTTTTCTTAGATCTTAAATTTGATATTAAAGAAGCTTTTTAAGACAAATTCAGTAAAAGTTCTTATTTGTACCAAAGAGTTTTCGTTTACAAATCTTCCATCAATAAGAAATCCTTGAATCGAATGTGTCTTATGGTGGAGGTGGAATAATCGATATCATCGTTGGTTATGATGATTTTCTGATTGAGGTTGTCTAAAGCTTTGAAAGTTTTGAATTCCCTCTTATAGGCTTTATCGTCAAAGACGGAATAGGCAACCTGAATAAGGTAGGTTTTGCCATTCTTTGAAGCGATGAAGTCAATCTCTTTACCTTTGTTATCAAAGGCCTTTAGTTCATAGCCCATATAAAGGAGTTCGTTATATACGACGTTCTCTAAGTTGTGGTCTAGGTCATAACGGCCATTGTCAACCTTCAAAGTGTTGAAGCAAACATCGGAGTCATAGACTTTTGGGTTGAAATCCAGATCTCTTTTCACTTTCGATGAATACTGGGCTATCTCATCTATAACATAAGCTTCTCTAAGATAATGCATGTAATTGCAAATCGTATTGGACGAACAGCTAACTCCCTGATTAATCAGGTATTTATGAATTGATCTAGAGGAGAATATACGCGAATTGTTTCTTAAGACGAAATGAACGAATTTCTCGAACAATTCCGGCTTTTTTATTTTATATCGCTTAATCAAATCCTTAATAACGATGGTGTCTTCTAGGTCTTCCAAGTATCTAATCATGTCTTTTGTACTAGCCATTTCGAATCTCTTTGGGAAACCTCCCCAGATGAGATAATCCATCGGGTCAATAGATTTGCCTAACTCGTCTGCGTACATTTTGGCTTCCTTATAGACAAAAGGCCTGATTCTAAAGGAGACGTAGCGGCCGGAAAGTTCGGTCGCGAATTCCTTGGAGAGCAACTTGGAGTTGGAACCGGCGATGAAGACTGAATTGTTATGCAATCTCAAGGTTTTAACGGCAATGGCCCAATCTTTTATGTTTTGGACCTCGTCTAAAAAGATATAGCATTTGCCTTTCTTCCTATTTCCCTCAACAAAAGACAACAACTTCTCAACCGTTCCGTAATCTTTCAAAATTAGGGCATCTTCAAAATCTAAATACAAGATATTGTCAGTCTTTTCCGCTATCTCATCGTAAATGCTTTTCAGGATAACGGATTTACCGCATCTTCTAATTCCAGTGATTATTTTGATCAGATCGCTTTCATAGAAAGGCCTTATTTCCTTTAAGTATTCTCTCTTTTGACCATATGGGAAGCCTCCATCTGCACAAATTATACTGCGCAGTTTGACCATTTCAGTGAAAAGTGCGCAGTTTAAATTGGAATCTATTCCATATTCTTGAAGCCCACTTTGATATATAATCACTGCGATCGGGATATAGCGTAGCTTGGTTATCGCGTCTGTTTAGGGTACAGAAGATCGCCAGTTCGAATCTGGCTGTCCCGACCATTTTATTTTTGTTCTATATAAATAATCGTTTCTCCTTATTGTGAATTGTTTCTAAAATCTTGCTCGCATTTATATTCATCCTAGATTCATAAAGGGCGTGAACACAAAAGACATGCCTATTTTTGTTCAAAAAACTATGTTTTGGTTCGAAAAATCAACCATTTGAGTTTTTAAAACGCCAAGTTGAGTGAATGGACTATTCTTTTTTAATGAAAAGGTTTATGGTATTACCATAATTTTTAAATACAGTTACTAAGGAGTAACCGACAATGAAACACGAAGACATACTATCTACTCTTACCCTTGAAGAGAAAGCTTCCCTTTTATCGGGAAAGAACTTCTGGGAGTCAATGGATTATCCTGAAAAGGGAATTCCATCGATGTTTTTATCTGATGGCCCTCACGGAATCAGAAAGCAGGCTGCCGCTGCAGATCAGCTTGGTTTGAACCCATCACTTCCTGCCACCTGCTTCCCAACAGCAGCATCACTTGCAAACTCATGGAACACCGAATTATTGCATACGGTTGGCGTTGCCTTAGGAGAGGAAGCTGTTAAGTTACGCGTTAACATGCTTCTTGGTCCTGGCATCAACATGAAGAGAAACTCAAGATGCGGACGTTCGTTTGAATATTTCTCGGAGGATCCATATCTTGCCGGTAAATTAGCCGCTAACTTAATCGACGGTGTACAGTCAAACGGAATCTCAGCCTGCGTTAAGCACTGGTGCGGCAACAACCAGGAAGAGAGACGTATCAATTCCAACTCAATCATCGATGAGAGAGCGTTGCGTGAAATCTACACAACCGCCTTCGAAATCGCACTCAAAGAAGGAAAGCCATTATCAATCATGTCATCCTACAATATGGTCAATGGCGTTTATGCAAACGAGAATGAGCACCTCAGCCTCGATATCTTGAGAAAAGAATTCGGATACGAAGGCTTAATTGTCACCGACTGGGGCGGTGAGGCAGATAGAATCGCCGGCTTAAAAGCGGACAACGCTCTTGAAATGCCAGGTAACAACGGCGATACCGATAGAGAAATCGTTAGGGCCGTCAATGCTGGAACATTGGATGTTAAGTATGTCGATGAGGCGGCAGATCAGGTTATAGATCTAGCCATCAAGACCTCAAAAGTATTTGAAAATTATCAGGAACCACACGGAGAGATCGATGGTGAGAAAGTCACAGGTCTCAACTGTTATCCAGAAGTCAAAGCCGCTCACCACCTTGTTGCGAAGGCCGCATCTGATGAAACCATGGTCTTGCTTAAGAATGAAGGCGGAATCCTTCCGCTTAAGCCAACAGACAAAGTTGCTGTCATCGGCGATTTTGCCCAGGGTCCACGTTATCAGGGTGCTGGCTCATCACAAGTCAACTGCACTCAGTTAGACAACTTCACAGACCTTAAAGACAAATTCAAATTCGATTATGTCGGATACGCTCAAGGCTTTGATAGATATGGCAAGAAGAACGCCAAACTCACAAAAGAGGCTATAGCCCTTGCAAATAACGCTGACATCATCGTCTATTTCATGGGACTTGATGAAGTCACGGAATCAGAAGGCTTAGATAGAACCGACATCAACATCCATCACAACCAGATTGAGCTCTTAGAGGCTTTAAAGGGCTTAGGAAAGAAGATTGTCGTCATCTTATCAGGCGGTTCAGTTGTGGACCTCACATGGGATTCAAACTGCGATGCTCTCTTAAACGGCGCTCTCTCAGGCCAGGCTGGATGCAATTCCATCCTCGATATGTTAAACGGTGATGTCAACCCATCAGGCAAGACATCAGAGACATACTGCGTCAGAATCGAAGATGTCCCATCGAACGAAAACTTCGCTGGTGCATATAACGTCGATATCAAATACAAAGAATCAATCTATATCGGATATCGTTATTTCGAAAAATCAGGTGTTGCCGTCAAGTATCCATTCGGTTATGGACTCTCATACACAACATTCGAATATTCCAACTTATCAGTAACTGACAAAGGCATCAAAGTCACAGTCAAGAACACTGGTTCATATGCTGGTAAAGAAATCGTTGAGATGTACGTTGGATTAAAGGATTCCAAGATCTATCGTCCAGTCAAGGAACTCAAAGGATTCAAGAAGACCAAACTCTTGCAGCCTGGAGAAGAAGAGGTTGTCGAAATCCCATTCGATGACAAGACATTCCGTTACTGGAACATCAAGACGAACAAATGGGAAATCGAAGGCGGAACATATGATGTTTATGTCGCATCTTCAATTGTTGATGTCCGTGCGACCGGAACAATTAAAGTCGCCGGTACAACCGAAGAATTCCCATATGATGCCAATAAGGCCGCTAAATACTTCTCCGGAAACGTCACCGGTGTCACCGATGAGGAATTCAAGGAAGTTTATGGTGGGGACTGGGTCAGCCACGACATGGTCTTCTATAAGAAGAACAGAGTCATCATGACCAGAGATTCCCTTTTCTGCGATTTGGTCTTTGCCAAGAGATGGATCGGAAGATTAGTCGGCAAAGCCTTAAGATTCATGGTCAAATGGGGCAATAAGCACAACAAGAGATTCGCCAACATGATCGTCATGGGCCCATATCAGTTCCCTATGAGATCGATCTCCCGCATGATGAACATGTCCATGGTTCAAGCTGATGCCGTTATGGCGATGTTCAATGGCCATTTCTGGAAAGGGCTCGTCACATTCATCAAAGGTGATAAAGAAGCGCCTAAGTTCGCAAAAGAAAATCATTATCAGAAGGCTCCAAAGAAGAAATAACAAAATTATTCCTTTTGGCCAATATGGTCTATAATACCCACCTATGAAATATATATCATTTGTTGTTCCGTCATATAACGCAGAGAAATTCTTAAGGAAAAATCTCGATTCTCTGACCAAGGGTGGCGATGACGTTGAAATCATCGTCGTCAATGACGGAAGTAAAGACGGGACTCTTGCGATTGCTAGAGAATACGAAGAGAGATTTCCTAACTGCGTCAAAGTCATCGACCAGCCAAACAAAGGCCATGGCGGTGGTTTGAATGCGGGGGTGGCCAATGCAACGGGCTTATACTTTAAATGCGTTGACGCTGATGACTGGGTTGATGAGGAGAACTATCCTAAAGTCATCCAGTTAATAAAGGATATGCATGAGAAAGGAACAGACCCAGATCTGTACCTTTTCGATTATATCTTTGATAGAGTTTGCGATAATGAGCAATTTGTTGAATCTTATAAGCATATATACCCTCACGATGAAATCTTCTCATGGGACCGTGTTCCTAAGATGAAGTTGTACCAGTATTTAATGATGCATTCGATGGTTTTGAAACTCGATGTCATTAAACAATCTGGCATCGTCTTCCCGGAGCATACATTCTACGTCGATAACATCTTCGTTTATGCCCCTCTCCCTTACATCAAGACATTCTATTACACCCCAATGGCCTTCTATCACTACTTGGTAGGCAGACCTGACCAGTCCGTCAACATCAAGTCGATGGACAAGAATTACGCTCATCAGATGCGTGTCTTCCGCGTCATGACTGAACTCTACACCTGGGATCAGATTCAAGCGTTAGGCAAAAAACACGCTAGATACATCCTTCATGATCTATCTTCAAAAACAATACTTTCCATTTTCTATGCGTTAATAGGCAATAAGAAGGAAAAATGGGACGGCCTCAAGGAAATCCTCGCCGATTGGAAAAAGAGGGACCCAAAGCTCTATAAATTCATCAGGCATAGAACTGCCGTCTGGGTTCCTATGGATATCATTAGGCCATTAAGGTCTCCGATAGTCGTCTTCTTCTACAAGATTTACGCGAAGATAACCGGTTGGTTCTAATTAACAAAAATGCTTAGGTTAATTGCCTAAGTTTTTTTGTTCTTCATAAGAAAAAGACTCACCGAAGTGAGCCTTAATTCTGCTTATTTTGATTACTTCTTTGGGTCAAAGCAAGCAACGATGTTGCAAAGACATGCAATAGCCGCAATGACAACATAAGCAACGCAAGCACCATAGACACCGTTTTGGAAGTTCAAATCATTGAAGTGATCGGCGTAAATAGGAAGTGCATTGTAGAGCGTTACGGCAAAGACTGCCGCAGAGATGACAGCCGCCAATAGCGGTGCCCATTTCCATTCGACTGCAAAGGCAAAGACATCGACAACGAGAGCAACGATTGCTAATGCAATGACTGCTCCGCTGAATGACTGTGCTGCAAAACCGTGGGTGATTGGTCCGACAATCGCGAGGACAAGCGAGAGGATTCCGGCGATGATGAGAGTGTAAGCGACATAGCTTCTTGTTAAGATCTTTTTCATTGTTGATACCCTCCTTTATTCCGCGACCTTTTCTTTTTTGAAATAGCCATCATATACGAACCATGCGGCTGCTCCTAATGCTGCAGCGCCTAAGACGCAATCGATGATGATAACTGTTGGCTGCCACCATGCAATTGTGTTGGAGACAACCGTATTCTCGCCAAGTCCATTGACAAGGGTTGAATTAGCGTACCAGTAATAGAATCTGTGGTTAGTCTCTTTTAAGATGTTGTACATGTATGGGTCATCGTTTGTGAGAACCGCCTCTTTGATGACTTTGGATCTTCTGGCTAAGCAGAACATACCTGTACCGGAAATCAATGAGTCAACCGTTGGGATTCTGTCGTTTTCAGAACCTGATGAGTCTGTGACAAGGATACCATTCCATCCCCATTCTTCACGGCAGATGTTGGTTAATGTGGTCTTTGCGACTGGAGACATCTTGCATCCGATTCTATTCATAGCAAGCATGGATCCTCCGCACTCACCGACTGTATAAGGAAGCTCGAATGAACGTAAATTGCATTCACGTGCTGTTTGTTCTGTCATGAATGTGCAAGCTCCGGATCTGTTGGTTTCCTGCTCGTTTCCGAAGAGGTGCTTTGGAGAAGCGATAACCCCTTTGGCGTTCATGGCCTTTGTCATAACCGAGAGCATTAAACCATTGAAGAGTCCGTCTTCTGAACCATACTCGAAGTTGCGGCCTCCGTAAGGTGTGCGGTGCAAGTCAAGGCCTGGGCCCCAAGCCATCTGACCGCGTGAGTAGATGCAGTCTTCTCCATAGAAGTTGCCTCTTAACTTCATGATTTCTTTGCTCCATGAAGAGACTGAAAGGTTCTCAATGTTATAGCAAGTTGGAGAATCCTGGTCGCCATAACGATAATTCATGCCATAGCCATCTGGGCCATCAGCATTCTTATTCGCTGGTTTTCCGACTGTTGAAACGGCTTCCTGCCCTAAGGAATCGGAGATGATTCTGGACATATCTTCAACGCCAAGCTGTGAGAGGAATGTTTCCCATTTTGCGTCGTTGTAATCAACACCGTGCATCTCGTAGAACTTGATTGGAGTTTCGAGTGTAACGCCATTCTTCTGGTCGTCTGTTAATCCGGTGCCGCTCTGTGTGTACTGTCTTGAGACTTCTGCCTTTTCGATTGCAGTATTCATTTCAAGAGTTACACCTGATGTTGGGTAAGTTGTGTCCCAGTGATTTCTTGTTAAGTATGTGACTGGGTCGTTGTCATAGAAGTCGTTCACATCGATTGCGTAGTCTCCTGTGAATTGGTTTGTGACTGTTGCGTCGGTGTAGTGCGATTTCTTGTAGGACGTCGTGTCTAACGTGGAGATTTCAATCTTATGAGCCTTTGAACCGTTGCCTGTGACTGAATTTCCGTCGAGGTCATACATGCCTGTTGCTCCTTTCGCAGCGAGGATGTTGTTTAAGGCATCGTGTGCGTTATCTCCGATTGAGAAGTACCAGTTGCCTGCATCGAGGACATATCCTTTAGCGGACTTTGAGTCATATGATGCTGTTAGGTATCTGTCGACTGTGATTGTGACTGTCTCGGTGTTCCCTGGCTCGATATCTTTTGTCTTTTCGAATCCGACAACTTGTACCGCTGATTTCTCAATTGCATTCGTTCTATCGTAGTCGGTGTATGGTGACTGCATATAAAGCTCTACGACCGATTTACCCGCAACTGAGCCTTTATTCTTGACTGTAACTTTAGCGACATACTGATCGGATGCTGAGTTGTATTCGAATGAGTCAAGTGTCTGCTCGAATGTTGTGTATGAGAGTCCATAGCCGAATGGATATGATACTTCTTGCGCATAATTCCAAGCGCCGCTTGAAGCATATGTGCCAACTGTTGAAGCAGCGTTGCCTTGATTCAAGATGCAGTCTTCATAACGGGTCTCATAATATTTGTATCCTGTATAGATACCTTCAGCATAGCAGACATATTTGTTTGCCATAGCGTTTGTGGTGTCCCCGGAGAATGTGAAGTCTCCCCAGTTTGCCATAGCAGGTGAGGATATTGAGGATGTTGCGTATGTATCGGCAAGGTGTCCTGATGGATTAGCTTTACCTCTTAAGAGAGATGCAACGCCTGGCATACCATATCTTCCTGGTTCGCCAATCCACATGATGGAGTTGACGCCATAAGCTTTGATTTCTTCGACTTCGACTGCATTACCGCCATTTAAGAGAACGATAATCTTGCTGAATCCAGCATCTTTAATCATCTGGAGCAAGTCTTTTTCGGCTTGGTGGAGTCTTAACTGTGGAAGTCCTTCGCTGTCGCTTAGGTTGAAGTCTTGTCCCTCTCCTGAATCTCTAGCTAAGACAACGATAGCTGCATCTTTGTAGTTGCTGAATGAGTTCTTGATATCGGATGTGTAGAATGACTGGTCCTCTTCTCCGATGACTGAAGTTCCCTCTGTTGAGCCTTTAACTCTTGAGACTGAGCTGTTTTTGTAGGCGTTGTACATGGTTTCATTGATGCTGAAGCCTTCGCCCTCAAGAGCTGTTTTTAAATTGATTGCTGTTGAAGAGGATACGACACCGCCACCAGCGTGTGATTTATAAACTGTATCAACTGATGCGTGTCCGAATAAAGTGACGTTTTTGATGGTTGATGCGAGCGGGAGTGTGCCGTCATTTTTAAGAAGAACAGCGCCTTCTTCCATCTCTCTCTTGCAGAAAGCCTTTTCGTCGTTGACTAATTTAGCAAGGTTTTCATCAGATAATGTTCCGTAATCTGACTGATAGACCATGTTGCCTTCGCCGGAAATCGAGCCTGACTCAATTCCCAAGAAAGCGTTGACCGATCCTGACCATTGGAACATCTGAGCGGAGAGAGCGATTGCTAAGCCGGTAAGAACGACTGCTGTTGCGCTCAATCCGCGTGCGAGTGTATGTTTCTTCATTTATTAAGCTCCTTGTGTTTCTTCACCAGGAAGCGCTTCTTTAACACCTGTTGCGAAATTGACGTACGAGGTGTACTGGATTGTTCCGGTGTAGTTTGTGTCGCAGGTCATATAGGATTTGATTGCCTGTCCTTTTTCTGTGACATTGATGTAGAAGGAAATCTTTCCCTCTGCGTTTGGTGTTGAATTGAATGAGTAGCTTGAATACTTTGTATCTGCGCCTTCAACACCGTAGTCAAAGCTGGATTGGATGTGGATTGTGACATTTGTTCCGGCCTGTTCCCAATAACCGTACCAGAGCTCAACGATCTTGTATGTGTTATTGTAGGTGTTACGCGCCTCGTCTTCATCTTCGAGAGAATCGAACATGGATGGGATGAGGAATGTTCTCTGCCACGCTTTGATTGAACCATCCTGATAGAGGTTCAAAAGTGTTGGGAAATAATTGGCAAAACCATGGTTTTCTGCACCGGTTTTGTCATTGATGAATTGCCATTGGACTGACTTTGTTTCCCAATAGTCCCAATAGCCTTCTGTTCCTTCTGGAGCTGCCTGATCATCGTACATGGAATCGTAATCGCCGTAGTTCATATCGGCCCATGTCTTCTCAGTGCTTGCTTCTGATGAAGTAGCAGGAGTTTTGTTGCCGCTGGAACAAGCAAAAGTGACGCCTACGGTGCACAATGCCAAAAGTCCAGTAGCTAAGAATTTGAAGTGTTTCTTCATATCTGCTGGCCCCTCCTTATGTTTTTGTTTTTTAGGGCGAGCATAATTTATCGTAACGACAAAAATGGCACGTAATTTGCTCGTAAATTGACAAAATCAAAACGCAAAATTGGGTTTTCTACCTCTGAAATTTCACTTTTTTCCGCAAACTTTCAAAAAATACACGCAAACTTGCAAAAATATGCATTGTTAAGGTGATAAAATATAACCATGTTCATAAACATAGCCATAGTAGAGGATGAGCAATCATCTTTTGAGAGACTTTCAACGTTTCTCGAATGTTACAAGCTCGAAAATTCATTAGAAATATCTATCACAAGATTTGAGACTGCCGACGCTTTCCTTTTTGATTATCAGCAAAAATATCAAATTATATTTATGGATATCGCGATGCCTGGCACGAATGGAATGGAAGCCGCAAGAAAACTGAGGAAAATTGATCAAACGACTCTTTTGGTATTCGTTACAACCATTTCCAATATGGCTTGCAAGGGATATGAGGTCGATGCGATTGATTACATCGTTAAACCAGTCGAATACCCAAGTTTTAAGATTAAGATGAATAGAATCATCACGAAGATTCCGCAAGTAAAAAAGAAGACTATTGAAATAAAGACTGAAGATGGATTCTCTTACGTGCAATCTATTGATATTAAATATATTGAGGTAAAGGACCACACTCTTCTCTTTCACACTACAAAAGGCGATTATAAATCATATGGTTCTCTGAAGAACTTTGCTGCTTCTTTAGCGGATTATGATTTTTACCTTTGTAACAATTGTTATCTCGTGAATATGTCATTCATTACCGGGATTGATGGGTACAACATCTTTATTGGATATGACAGTATTTTGATTTGTCATCCGAAAAAAATCCGCTTTTGTCAAAGCGTTCCATAAATACATCGGGGGTGAAAGATAATGTGGGATTTTAGCTGGAGCTGGAACTCCTTTTATATCGCAGTGGTTTTCGCTGCGACATTTTACATGGGTTTATTTTTTGTTTTGCTTGGTGTCATCGGTAAGGGGAAAGATTGCGTAAAAAAGCATATAATTTTTGCGGCATCCCACTTTGTGATGGTTATCCTTGTCGCCTATCTTTCAAGCGTTCTTTCTAAAAATGTCCAATTTTACAAAGATAATTTTAGCTGGCTATCCTATTTGATTGATTATGTAGCCGATATATTCATCATCAAACTATTGACCGGTAGTGGTTGGGTTACTTCGTTATTCGT
>CAVAGP010000026.1:0-28939 GCA_963588175.1 Faecalibacillus sp.
CACATACGCGTGTGCCAAAAAATAAAAAAATCAGCATTTTTCAATTACACATAACCCAGTGTGTCAAAAATAGAAAAAATTCGATGATAATTTATTAAATTACTTTGTTGACAAGAGACTTTTTGATAATTATATTTATCGAGGTCGTAAGGCGTTTATCGCCATTTTATTACGCATCAATTAGTCGATAAGTCCAAATTAGGCAAAGGAGAAAAAGTATGCCAACAATTAATCAGCTTGTCAGACAGGGACGTGAGACTCCGGTCAAGAAGTCATCTACACCAGCCCTTGGCAAGAGATGGAACAGCCTTAACAAAAAGGCAAGCAGCCAGCCTTCTGCTCAAAAAAGAGGCGTTTGCACCCGTGTCGGCACAATGACACCTAAGAAACCAAACTCTGCTCTTAGAAAGTACGCTCGTGTTCGCTTATCAAACGGAATGGAAGTTACAGCTTACATCGGTGGCGAAGGACACAACTTGCAGGAGCACTCCACAGTTATGATCCGTGGCGGACGTGTTAAGGACCTCCCAGGCGTTCGTTATCACATCATCCGTGGAACACTTGACTGCGCTGGTATCGAAAAGCGTAGACAAGGCAGATCCCTCTATGGCACAAAGAAGCCAAAAGAGGCTAAGTAATTAGGAAAGGAGAATAAACAATGTCACGTAAAGGCAAAACAGAAAAGAGAGACGTTCTCCCAGATCCAATTTACAATTCAAAATTGGTCACAAGATTGATCAACCGCGTTATGTATGATGGCAAGAGAGGAACATCTCAGGGCATCATCTATGGCGCATTCGGAATCATCGAAGAAAAGACCCAGAAGCCAGCTATGGACGTATTTGCCACAGCCATCAACAACATCATGCCAGACGTTGAATTAAAGGTTCGTAGAATCGGCGCTGCAAACTATCAGGTCCCAGTCGAAGTTTCCCCAGAAAGAAAACAGACACTCGGCTTAAGGTGGTTAGTCACTTACTCACGTTTAAGAGGTGAGAAGACAATGGAAGAGAAGTTAGCAGCAGAAATCATCGATGCAGCTAACGGAACTGGCGCTTCCGTCAAGAAGAAGGAAGACGTCCACAAGATGGCAGAAGCTAACAAGGCTTACGCACATTATCGTTGGTAATTTAGGAGGAGAAAGCAATGGCAGAAGATACAATCGTTGAATCCGAAACATACGATCTCCCTCACACCCGTAATATTGGTATCATGGCTCACATCGATGCTGGTAAGACAACCACATCAGAGCGTATCCTCTATTACACCGGCCGTACTCATAAGATCGGCGAAGTCCACGAAGGCGCAGCCACAATGGACTGGATGGCACAAGAGCAGGAGAGAGGCATCACAATCACTTCCTCCGCTACAACATGCTTCTGGAAAGGCCATCGTTTAAACATCATCGACACTCCAGGGCACGTCGACTTCACAGTTGAAGTTGAGCGTTCACTCCGTGTCCTTGACGGTGCTGTTACAGTTCTTGACTCCAAGAACGGTATCGAACCACAGACAGAGACAGTCTGGAGACAGGCTGACAAGTACAACGTCCCGCGTATCGTCTTCTGTAATAAGATGGACGCTATCGGCGCTGACTTCGACCTCTGCTTGAACACAATCAAAGAAAGACTTGGGGTTTGCTATGCTCCAATTCAGTGCCCTATCGGCAAAGAATCAAACTTCATCGGTGCAGTTGATATCATCACGATGAAGGCCACAACCTATAGCGGCGCAAAAGAAGATCACGGAACAGTTTCCGATTGCCCAGAGGAATACAAAGAGAAAGCTCTTGCCTATCGTGAGCAGCTTCTCGAAGCACTCGCGGGCTTCAATGACGACATCATGATGATGGTCCTTGAAGGCCAGGGCGACCAGATTCCAGTCGATCTCATCAAGAAGACAATCCGTGAAGCAACAATCGCTGGCAAGTTCTTCCCAGTTCTCTGCGGAACGGCATTCAAGAACAAATGCGTTCAGTTGATGCTTGACGCAGTCATCGATTACTTACCATCTCCTCTCGACATCCCAGGCGAGAAGGGAACATTGCATGGTGAAGACTACACATGCGAAATCACCGATGATGCCCCATTCTGCGGTCTTGCATTCAAAGTTGCTACAGACCCATTCATCGGACGTCTTGCTTATGTCCGTGTCTACCAGGGTGTCTTAAAGGCAGGATCATATGTCCTTAACACAAACAAGAACAAAGGTGAGCGTATCTCACGTTTGGTCCTTATGCACGCAAACAAGAGACAGGAAGTCGATTGCTTGCACGCTGGTGAAATCGGCGCTATCGTCGGTTTGAAGAACACAACAACAGGCGAAACGCTTGCTGATGAATCCAGACCAGTCATCCTTGAAGCTCTCGAATTCCCAGAACCAGTTCTTGAAGAAGCCGTTGAGCCAAAGACAAAGGCTGACCAGCAGAAGATGGAAGAAGCTTTAAGAAAGCTTGCCGAAGAGGACCCAACCCTCAGATATTACACCAACAACGAAACCGGCCAGACAATCATCGCTGGTGTTGGCGAATTGCAGTTGGATATTATCGTCGACCGTATGAAGAGGGAATTCAACGTTGTTGTTAACGTTGGCGCTCCTCAGGTCAACTATCGTGAGACAATCAGAAAAGCAGGCGAGGCTCAGGGCCGTTATGTCAAGCAGTCTGGTGGTCACGGTATGTACGGTGACGTTAAGATCAGATTTGAGCCAAACCCAGGCAAAGGCTTCGAGTTCGTCGATGCCATTGTCGGTGGCGCAGTTCCAAAAGAGTTCATCAAGCCTACACAGCAGGGACTTGAGGACGCTATGAAGAGAGGCTTAATCGCAGGATATCAGGCTATCGATATGAAGTGTACTTTATTCGATGGATCCTATCACGATGTCGACTCTAACGAAGCAGCATATAAGATCGCTGCATCTATGGCACTCAAAGCTGCTGCTCAGAAATGTGACCCAGTCGTTCTTGAACCAGTCATGAAGGTTGATGTCACAGTTCCAGAAAACTACTATGGTGACGTCGTTGGCGATCTCACTAGACGTAGAGGACAGATCAATGATGAAACTCAGCGTGGTAACGCTAAGACAGTTCACAGCTTTGTCCCACTTGCCGAAATGTTCGGTTATGTCACGGATTTACGTTCTATGACTCAGGGTCGTGGAAACTTCACTATGACATTCGATCACTACGGTGAAACACCTCGTTACGTGCAGGACGAGATTGTTAAGAACAGCAATATGTCCAACCGTTAATCACTTACATAAGTAAGTTATTGCGAAAAGACAAATACTGCTCTACAATTTATAAGCACAATTTCAAAAACCATTTTGGAGGAAATTTACAATGGCAAAAGAGAAATTCAACCGTGACCGTGTCCACGTTAACGTTGGCACAATCGGACACGTCGACCACGGAAAAACAACATTAACATCCGCTATCACACACATCCTTGCTATGGAAGGCCTTGCTAAAGATATGGCTTATGCAGCAATCGATGCTACACCAGAAGAAAGAGCTCGTGGTATCACAATCAACTCAGCACACGTTGAGTATGAAACAGCTCATAGACACTACGCACACGTTGACTGCCCAGGGCACGCTGACTACATCAAGAACATGATCACAGGCGCTGCTCAGATGGACGGTGCTGTCCTCGTTGTCGCAGCTACAGACGGCGTTATGCCACAGACACGTGAGCACGTCTTACTTGCTCGCCAGGTCGGTGTCCCATACATCGTTGTCTTCCTTAACAAGTGCGATATGGTTGATGACCCAGAATTAGTCGACTTAGTCGAAATGGACGTCAGAGACCTTCTCACAAAGTACGGATTCGATGGAGACAACACTCCAATCATCCGTGGTTCAGCTAGAAATGCATGTGATGCAAAGTCCCCAACAGACCCAGCAGCACAGTGCATCCACGAATTACTTAACGCTCTTGATACATACATCCCAGATCCAGCACGTGAGGAAAACAAGCCATTCTTAATGCCAATCGAAGACGTTATGACAATCTCTGGACGTGGTACAGTCGTCACTGGCCGTGTCGAGCGTGGTATGATCAAACTCAACGACGAAGCAGAAATCGTCGGTATCAAGCCAACACAGAAGACAGTTGTTACTGGTCTTGAAATGTTCAGAAAGACCCTTGACTACGCAATGGGCGGCGACAACATCGGCGCACTTCTCCGTGGTATCACAAAGGATCAGGTCGAAAGAGGACAGGTTCTTGCAAAACCAGGATCAGTTACTCCACACGATCAGTTCACAGCAGCTGTTTATATCCTTACAAAGGATGAAGGCGGCCGTCACACAGCATTCTTAAACGGATACAGACCACAGTTCTTCTTCAGAACAACAGACATCACTGGCGACATCACACTCCCAGCAGACGTTCAGATGGTTATGCCTGGTGACAACGTCACATTCACAGTCAAGCTCATCCACCCAGTTGCTCTTGAGCAGGGAACAAAGTTCTCCATCCGTGAAGGTGGAAGAACAGTCGGAGCTGGCACAGTTTCCGAAATCCTTCACTAATTCGCTTAGTTCAGGTTTTTAAAACAAATAGCTTAGCCTCAGATTTCTCTGAGGCTTTTCTTATGGCTAGTTAAACTTATGCAAAGTAGTCAAAATGACCATTCAACGTATATAAGTAGTCAAAATGACCATTATAATATTTGACAAATAGACATTTATCTTATATTGTTCTTTTAGGGATAAATAAAATGATGAAATTAAAGGAATACAGAAATGCGTGCAATTTCACGCAAAAAGAAGCCGCAGTTTTTTTGGGCGTGTCAGACAAAACGTATTTCAGATATGAAAATGAAGATAAATATGAGGGCTCATTAAAATATATGAAGATGTGCGAATTACTTGCCGATAAAGGGAAGATTGATGAAACGCATGGGATTTTGACTTTGGCACAAATAAAGGAATCTTTAGTTTCTGTTTTTCAAAAATACGATGTTTCATTTGCTTATCTTTTTGGATCATACGCAAAGGGCAAAGCAAGCGAAAAAAGCGATGTAGATATATTGGTCGGTACCAGCATTAGCGGTCTCTCATATTATGGATTATTACAAGATGCGATAGATTCTCTCCATAAAAACGTTGATTTGATCAGATTAAAAGACACTTTGGAAAACGAGGATTTTTTAAACGAAATTTTAAAGGATGGAATAAAGATATATGGATAATGTGAAAGATGACAAATATTACACAGAAAAAGTAATCGGTTATATGGATTTTTCCATTTCATCCTTGGATGGCGTCTCATTAAAAGATTTTAGGGGTAACCAGATTTTAATAAATGCCATCATGTTTGCGTTTGTTCAGATATCCGAAAATTCTTCAAAAATCAGCGATTCTTTCAAAAATGAAAATCGCAATATCCCATGGAAAATAATTAAATCCATCAGAAACAAAATCATCCATGACTATGATGTGGTTAAAGAATCAATAATTTACGATACGGTTAGAAAAGATTTTCCTAAATGCCGAAAGGCTTTATTCAAAACAATCAACACTACTGTTTGAAGAATTGACAAAAACTAATTGTTTTTAGCCACTTATAACTTAAAATAACGAGCATATGAAAAACACACTTAAATTAGTAACTAACGGCAAGAGATTCTTAGCCCTCTTCATCGATGCATTCATCGTATTTGTTCTTTCTGCCCTCTTAAACACATTCGTAACTGGTACCTTTCTTTTTAAGGCAATAGGAGGCCAAACTGCGGAGAATGATGTATTCTCCTACGTTTATGAGACCGGATTGTTTAACAACGTTCCAGATAGCAATGGAGACTATTCTTACTCCAATCTTAATCTATATTCTTATAGCGCCTCTCCAAGCGATGATCAAATCACCTATGGTTATGAATATTATTTGGATATGCTTTGGTGCTATTACACCGACTTCCTCCCAAATAAATCAGTAGATAAGATTGAAGGTTGCTCAACCCAAGAAGAGAGTTATAGATATTTCTATTCAGATGTTCTTGGTTTAACGATTCCTGAGGATTTGACAAAAACCTACACAGATGAAGAAGCCAAGGCTTTGGTTAGCTCCGATTCTTTATTTACCTTCACATTAAAAGACAGCACAAGTAGTTCTTCCACAATCGATTTAACTCAAAAGCCAACCCCGGTATATGAAGTTAATTCTGCGAATGCCGATTCGTATATAAGTTATTTCTTTGCAAGCTCATCAACCTCATATTCTGGTAAATATTATGAGGCTGCTTATGCCTTTTCGCAGACCGCCCATTTCACGGCTTTAAGCAAAAACCTTTCCAATTACAACTGGATTTGCTATCTTGCGGCATTCCTTCCGGTTCAGCTCATATTCTTCTATATCATTCCGGTTTGTCTCAAGAACAATAAGACAATCGGCAAACTCATCGCCAAAGTGTCTGTTGTTAACGAAAATGGCGTTAAGCTCTCAGGAGTTAAGCGTTTTGTCCGCCCTCTTGTGATGTTTGCCTTTGGCTTCACAATGATTATGCCATTCACCAAGATAATCGATATCGGTGCTTGGGTAATCCTTGTTGCTATCGATTTCTTCATCGGCATGTTTAAACACGACGAAAAGGTTGGACATGATTATCTTTATAAGACAGTTGAAGTGGAAGATGTTGGTTCAACAATCTTCAATAATGTTGAAGAACTTAAAAAATGGCAGGCTGAAAACCCTGTTGTTGAAGAAGATAAAACCATCTACGATCATACAGGAGTCAAGTTAACGGTTGATGATGATGTGCCTGCTGTTGCGGATAATAAAGAAGGCGGAAACAAATAGTTTTAGCCATTTTTAGCCTTGTTTTGCGGAATATCTATTGGTAGAGATATTCAGGAAAATGTCTACAAATCCCAATTAATTTAAATGGAAGAAGTTAAGGAAAATAAAAACACACTGGATATCACGCCTTTGGGGAAAATTAAAAGATGTCTTTTATTCCTTGGCGATTATTTCCTTATTTTCATCATCTCTTTTCTTTTGATGAACGTCGCCGTTTATCCTCTTTCTACCGCAATCGTTAAGATGGATAATCTCAACGAAACCGTAGAAACATATGAGAAAGGGAGATATGACATCCTATACGGGAATGAACTTCTTTTCTATGAGACCGACAGCACCAAATATTCATATGAGGATAATCTTTACTACACATATGATTTGTTTCTTTATAACTATATAAACTTCTCCGACAAGAAGACGGATGTTTGCTATAAGTATTACAACGATATCGCAAAAACCCCGTCAATTTATATTGAATACTTTACGGAGTACAACAACAAAGACAGTTATTTTGTCGTTAATGGGGACACAATTACCATAAACGAAGATGTTAAAACAACCCTATATAATGGCTTTGAAGAGGCTAATTATACGAGCGATTGGAAGAAGATATATAACAACGGTTACAACCATTTGTTTATGCCATTATATGGCTCAGTTTTGAATGATATTGCCAAAAAAGATTTGAGTTTTAATGGAATTTCTTATGTTAATTGCCTTAACTATGTAGAGAAAAACCAATCAATTATCAATTGGGATTACACGATTTGCTCGCTAATCTCCTATTTATTCGGTTGGGGAATCATTTATTTATTTGTGCCAATGCTTCATAAAACTAGAGCAACGCCTACCGGCGCGATAGCCAAATTTGAAAGAGTTGGATTTGATAATTTGGATACGTTGAGCAGGGGAGAAACCGCTCTTATTGCCGTTCAGAACATGGTATTCAATTTATCCAGCGTCATTTTATTGCCGATGTGGAGGCTGAAGGTTGTCTATGTTTTCAATCTTCCGTTGCTGCAGGTTTTAAGCATAATCTCATTATTGTTCGCGATAATCAGTTTCATCATCACTCTCTTCAATTCATTCAATCGCACTCTTAGTGATATACTCACCAAATCAGTTATAATTACCACTGACGATTTAGAGAACGTTTATAGAGCAAGGGGATACACACTTTAATGGGTGAGGAATTAGAAAAAAACGAAGTTGTCTCCATTGACTACTTCCATCCTAAATTCTGGCACAGGTGCATGGCTAACCTGGTTGATTTCCTGTTGTTTATCGTGACGCTTCTATTTGTCTTTATAGCAACTAGGCAAATCGTGTTTGCGACGCCATGGTATAAGAACACAATGAACACAATTGAGACGGATCGCCTTTCCTCGAGTTTATATGTCCAATATAAAGATGAGGTGCTTTTGGTAACTGATCACTGCGATAATAATCTTAGCACTTATAACGAAAAAATTGAGCTTTGCAATGATTCTATTAATAAATTCTCAACATTTTTGCAGGAAAAATGCGGAAGCGATGTGAAAACTTTGTTCGATAAAGAATGGAACGAATACAGGCTGGATGCCACAACCGATAGCGGTATTCATCTTTTTGTTAAGGATGGAGATGAAGTGGTGGTCAACCCCGATTACTACACCGCAACGACTAGGGTGAATTACTACAATTCCGTTTATTCCCCGTTCATCAATGATTATGGCGTGGCATATTTAAACACTTATGTTGCCCCTTACCGCCAGGCCATGAAAGACATGTCTATCATGCTTATTTTCATCGAGTGCCCAGTCTCAATTGTTCTAGGGCATTTTATAGTTTATGGACTCATCCCGCTCATTTGGGGGAGGGGCAAGAGGACATTGGGCAAGGCCCTGTATCATATCGCATATGTTGATAGAAGAATGTTATCTCCAACCTGGAAAAGATTCACGGTTAGATATCTCATCGGTTTTGCTGAGACCATTCTTTCCATATTCACATTTGGAATACCGTTAGTTTTATCATTCACTTTGATGGCGTTTTCCAAGAATAAACAAAGTTTCCCGGATTATATGTGCGGCCTTTTGGAAGTGACTACGACCACATCGAAAATCTATAAAAATTATGATGAAATCAAACTCGATCAGCTTGATTTGCACCAAGATGCACCGGATTTCAGCATGTTTATGAGGCCTTAATTTTTGTAAAAATAACGCAAATTCCAAGCAAAGTGTTCAACTATAGTTGGTTTGTCAATTTTTCTTTTTGACATATGCATATATAGGTAACTAAAATTAAGTCGTATTTTGTGAGGCAATTCTATGAATAAGTTCAAATTACCAGTTCTTATTGCTCTATCTGGCCTTTTAGGTTTTGGCGTAATAACTGGAGCATCTTTTTCGTCATCCGTCCAAAAAGAGACAAACAAAGAAACAGAACCTATAACCCGTCACATTCAGCGTGAAGGCGAAAGCGTTCCAACAACAGAGCTTTCACGTGATGAATTGGGCGTTACACTCACCTCACATACAGTAACCGACTCATCAGAATCATTCGCCGTCAAATTCTCCTCGCAGCGCTTGATGACCTATCAGTCCCGTTATGCAAATTTCTATATCTATATCAACGACTCCAAATTCGACTCAGAGAAGAAAGACTCCAATTACACAGCAGCAGGCCAAGAGGCCCAAATAGATGCTGATACAGGTCTTCCTATGTTCAATGGAGTCGTTTATCGTATTGCCGGCAACACTTCAAATAAAGATGTTTATATTCCGAGTTTACTCACATCATCCGGTTCGTTTGAAGTCAATGTCACCGGAATCATGGCGGAATGCGTTCAGGATTGGAAAAACATCAATTCAATCAACATCCCCAGCACGATTACAACAGTTGAAGACTTCGCTTTTACGAATGTCCCGGCCGATGTTGCTTTCAATATGGGCGCAACTGAAAAACCTGCAGATTGGTCCGATAACTGGACTGACGATAGATTGGGCGATTCTGTGACTTGGGGTTATTTCAACGAAGAAAACCAATACCCTTCTAGATATGCCAAACAAAACGTTTATGGAAGTGGCAAAGAATTCGGAACCGCAGAGAATTATATCATCGGCTATGAACCAACAAAGGGAAGCAAATACGACGAGGAGAAATATCGGTTACCTCTTACTGCGACATACGATTTGATTAAAGCCGACGGCACAAAAGAAACTAGAGAATATAAATTCGAGAAAGCTTCCACGTTAAATGATTATGACGGCGTTGGAGCGTTCGCGACATCATCCGCCACCAAATATCTCGATATCGACGTTGAGAAAGGCGAATCGGTCGATGAGAATTCAATTGTTTTCAAAAATATCTATCACGCAATCCGCAATTCATCTGATGAGCCTTACACGCCGGATTTAACAACGCCATATACGGCATCTGCTCACATCTCCTATTCAACAGATGGCATCAATTTCTCGGATTACTTCACGATGGAATATAAAGGAGTCTCCTCTTTATTCGGATATACGGATTTCAGAATGAGCGTCAGCAAAGTCCTTCCATCCATTTATCCGACATTGATGTATTCCGTCTATGAGCAATATAAAGCGTCGCTTGAAGACGGCTCAGTCACGATGCGTTACCTCTTCCAGACCTTATATCAGGCGCAATATCACTTCAAATACACGTATAAAGGCGTTGAGTATGATAAGGTAATGAACATCGAAACCCCAATCCCTGCCCATGTTTTCCAGAAAGATAAGAACAACAATTTCTCGATGCTCGTCAAGAATTCGGATGTCGGAGAGGGATTCTCAGCCTCGAGCGTTACATTCTTTGAAATCATCGGTTTGAAGATTGAAATCGATTATTACAAGACCCAGACAATCATCACAAAGAGCATTCTCAACAAGAGATTTGGAAAGATTACCGTCTTAGATGTTGATCAGAAACCTAATCTCTTCAACGTCAATCTCTTCCTTGCCCTGTTCTATATTGCCTACACGATTTGCTTTGCCGGGGCATCCGCTGGATTATTCGCCTATCAATCCAACAAATACAAAAACGACGAATTCAAAAGAGTTAAGCCGAAATTATTCATCAAGACAGCCGCGCTTGCATTCTTAGGATCACTCATCGTTATCTCGGCAATTCTCAATATTGTCTTAAGGGCAACATTGGTGGCGAGTTCGGTTGTGGTGTATAACCCGTTAGATGCATTCATCATCGTATTTGGCATCGCAACGGTAATCGTAATCATCTATTTCGTTAAGTATTGCATTGAGGCATATAAATCCAATAAGCAAAGAAAGATGTCTCTCAAACTCAAATTGGACAACGACGTCAGCGATGACGGAACAAAATAAAAAAGAGGAGAAAAGCTATGGAAATTCGCATTAAGGAATTAACTAAAA
The DNA here is from genome assembly GCA_963588175.1 of Faecalibacillus sp. Lineage (GTDB taxonomy): Bacteria > Bacillota_I > Bacilli_A > RFN20 > CAG-826 > UBA4951. The sequence continues at coordinate 11,198 of CAVAGP010000026.1, forward strand.
TCTTCCCAGGAGATGCTAGAAAGAACATCCGCGACACAATAGCGGTCAAGGATATGAATTTCACGGTTCCTGACGGAACTCTTGTCGGATTGCTTGGCCCGTCAGGCTGCGGTAAATCAACAACCCTTTATATGATCAGCGGACTTCAGTCTCCAACAAGCGGAGAGGTGTGGTTCGGCGATCAGGAAGTCACGAACCTTTCACCAGAAAAAAGGGGAATCGGCTTGGTTTTCCAAAACTACGCTCTTTATCCTCACATGACAATCTACAAGAATATCGAGTTCCCTCTTACCAACCTTCAAGTTGAGGTTCCTCTCATCCAATTCTTCAATTATGTCTTAACTTACACTTACATATTGGCTGCTGATGACATTCCGGCAGGAATCATCAAATCCGTTAAGTCACTTGCCGCTAAATGCGGTTTCAACAGCAAACAATTTGCCGTTGAAAACTCCGTAAATGGCCAGGAAATGACAATCATTTGCAAATTGAACGCCATTTCTCCTTCCGGAAAGAAAATGTTCGAAGAGAATTTCAGCAAGATAGTTCCAGCAACTCTTGCTAGTGAGACCAGCGAACAAGCAACGGAATCCTTATTCGATACATCATTCAGAGCCTCGGTCAACGTAATCGATGATTCGGAGCTTGTTTCGATTTCCTATAAAGGGAGACTCGGCAAGAATTTCGATATCGGCACGATTGATGACACAATCAAAGCCTTTAGGGCTGCAGCCGCCCCTTATGGCAAGACGCCAGAAGTCGTTATCGCTAGAACACAGCATGGCCATGAAATCATGGCTAGATTAACCAATATCAAACACATTGAATTGGATAAGTTAATTTCCACTTTAGACGGCGTTTATAAATTTGAAGGAACCCATTATTCAATCTCTTCAGTTTCCAACAAGGAATTAACGAAGAAAGCGCAGGGCATCATCAAAGCACACAAACTCAATTTCTCTGACTTTAAGATTTATTTCGACAAAGAGCACACCAAGATGTATTTCAAACTTCTAAGGGCATCAAACGAAGCATCTAAAGCTTTATTCGATGAACTGAAATCCACTTTAGATTTAAGTGATATCGAATCTGATACAACTCAGGCAATCGCTCATAGAAAACTCACGAAAGAAGAGAGAAGGGACATCGTTTACGAGACCGCAAAACTTGTTCAGGTCGATGAATATCTCGAGAGAAAGCCATCCCAGTTATCCGGTGGCCAGCAGCAGCGTGTCGCTATCGCTAGAGCTCTTGTCAAGAGACCTAGAGTTCTTCTTCTTGATGAACCATTATCTAACCTCGATGCGCGTTTAAGACTTCAGACACGCGAGGAAATTAGACGTATTCAGCAGACGACTGGAATCACAACGGTCTTTGTTACCCACGACCAAGAAGAGGCTATGTCAATCTCCGACCAGATCGTTGTCATGAAACTTGGTGAGCTCCAGCAAATAGGCGCTCCACAAGCGGTTTATAACTCGCCTGCTAACCTATTCGTCGCTCAGTTCTTGGGAACGCCTCCAATCAACGTTTATAAAGGCAGAGCCGAAGGCAAGAAGATCATCGTCGGCGATGATGTCATCTATGAATCAAGCGAAGAAATCGGCGATAAAGAAGTGTACGTCGGCATCAGACCTGAAGGATTTACCCTTGCAAATCCCAACGATGCGAATGTCTTGCATGCCGAATGCGAGATGATTCAAGTCATGGGACGTGATATTTCCGTCATTGCCCATAACGCTGCATGCACTAAGCCAACATTCAAAGCAATCATATCAAGCGACGATGACGTCAAACCCGGCGCAGTTGCTTTCAAAATAAAACCGCACAAGCTCTTCATCTTTGATGGAGAAACCGAAGAACGTATCTTCATTAAGTAGTAAGGAGGTCTTATGCTGGACAAAATTTCACAATTGTTACACCTTAAGAAAAAGAATCTTGCTACCGCAGACGGTTCAGCCCTTCCTACAACGGAGGCTGAAACGGTCCCTGAGCACAATGAGGGATACGATGATAATAGCAAAACCATCGTTCGCTTAGTCGGCAAGAAGAAAATCAAAAAGGCTTATAAGGTCTCGGGTATCGATGATGTCGCTGCCAAAAATAACTGGAAAGGATGGCTTTATCTTGCCCCAGTTATCATTTTGGTCGCGGTTTTCCTCATTTATCCATTGATCAATACCATCTTCATCGCGTTTACCGATAACTACAAATACGCTTCCGGTACTTATGATGGATTCACGCTCAACAACTTTGGAGTCATCCTCAATTTGACCTCCATGGCTAATGGCGGTCGTGAAACGGATTTCGTCAGATACGCAATCCCAAATACGATACTTGTCACATTTGTTACTGTTCCTGTATCTATCATGCTGGCTCTTATCATCGCGGTTGCTCTTAATTCGATCAAGTGGTTCCAGAAGTTCCTCCAAACGGTCTTCTTCCTTCCATATGTCACCAACTCCATTGCCGTTGGCATGGTCTTCTCGGTCATGTTTGACGACACAGGCGTTATCAACTATATTTTTGGAAGCAATATCACGTGGATATACGGCGCAAATAGATGGGTCGCTATGATTCCTCTATGCCTTTATATCGTCTGGAATTCCCTTCCATTTAAAATCCTTATCTTATTATCAGGGCTTCAGGGCATCGATAAGCAGTATTATCAGGCTGCTCAAATCGATGGCGCTTCCCGTTCCAAAATCTTAATGAAGGTCACGGTTCCGCTATTATCCCCGCAGATTCTCTATTTAATGATCACTTCGTTCATCGGAGCGTTTAAGGAATACACCTCAATCGTCGCTATCTTCAACGGTCCGTCAACTAGAGGCACTAATTCCTCGACTCACGACATGCTCACAATCGTCTATTACGTTTATGACAACTTGTCGGATAAGACCTCGTTAGCGGCAGCGGCAGCGGTCTTCCTCTTCGTCATCATTCTCGTCTTCACATTCCTCCAGTTCGGAGTGTCGAAGAAGAGGGTTCACTATTAAGGAGGTTATTTATGGCAGTAGCTAAAAAAGAATACGTTGATTTCAAAAACGTCAAAGTAAATGACCACCTTGTTCTCTCTTTGAAAGAGTCGGGAAAAACAGTGGATGCGATTAAATCCGCAGAGAAGGTTTCTCACATCGTCTTCACGGTCTTAACTTATATTTTCATCATCGCTTTGGCGTTGATTGTCATCTTCCCGTTCTATTGGATGATTATCACATCCCTTAAATCGTTCGACGAAATCAATCAGTCGAATCAGACATTCTTCCCAAATATCGTCATGTGGTCTAACTACGTGTATGTCTTTGAACACTTCCAGTTCCTGACATATATGAGAAACACGATTGTCGTCGCCATCTTCTCAACGGCTGGCACGCTTCTCACCACTGTCTTTGCGGCATTTGCCTTTGCAAGACTTAAATTCAAAGGTAGAGACGCGGTCTTTGCAATCTTCCTTATGACCATGATGATTCCGGGTGAAATGATGGTCATTTCCAACTACATCACGGTCGCATCATTCGGCTGGGTAGGCGATGGCCAGACAATATATGAGGCTTACGCCGCTATGATCGTCCCATTCTGGGTTTCCGTCTTCTATATCTATTTATTAAGACAGAACTTCAAGCAGATTCCTAACGAACTCTATTTGGCCGCTAAGGTCGATGGCAAGTCGGACTGGGAATTCTTGTGGAAGGTCATGGTGCCACTTGCAGCCCCAACTCTCATCTCAATCACAATCCTCAAGTTCATGGGCACTTGGAATTCCTACGTTTGGCCTAGATTAGTCGCTAACGGCGAAGACTTCCGACTCATCTCCAACGGTCTTAGAGGATCAACCTTCAAAGACGCGGATACAGGACAGACAGAGTACGGATATCAGATGGCAGCATCATTTGTCGTCACCGTCCCTCTCTTCCTCTTGTTCGTCTGCTTCCGTAAGTACATCATGAAAGGCGTTGGCCGCGCAGGAATTAAAGGCTAAACGATTTTGATTTAAAAACCCCAATAGGTTTCTAAATAAATTTAGGAGATTAAAACAATGAAAAAACACAACATCTTAACGCCATTTGTGTTCGCAAGCGCAATGCTACTTGCAGCATGCGGTGGCAATCAAACCACAAGTACACCAACTCCAACACCATCCGAGAACCCAACTGAGTCCTCACAAGCTCCAGCTTCATCGTCTGTGGATGAAGGACCGCTTATCAAAGAAGCGACGGAAATTCAGATTTGGTCAACCTTCAATTCTGACTATCAGGCAATTCTCGATAACGTCGTCAATGACCTCAAAAAAGAAGAACCAAACTTAACGGTCACAATCACAAAACAGTCAGCAGGCTATGATGGCTTGCATGATATGGTTCTTGATGGTTTCCCGGCCAACAACTACCCAGACATCACTGTCGCATATCCAGATTCAGTTGCAGATTACCTTGATTACGGTAAGGCCCTCAACATGGAAACCTATATGTACAACGATACATATGGTTGGACTGAGGATGACTTAGAAGATATTCCAAGCGGTTATCTCGACGAAGGGCGTAATTATTCCGTTTCAGGAACATATTCTCTTCCTCTTGCTAAATCAACAGAAGCCTTATATTACAATGAGGATATCCTCATCGGTCTTGACCTCAAATCTATCGATGACGAAATCAATGGCGGCGAGCCACTTGACGCAGATTACATGGATAGTCTCACATGGGAAGAACTATTCAATCACCTCGCTCCAGCTCTCATTAAATACAATGATGTGGATGATAAGCATGTGATCTTTGATAAATCGACTTATCCAGACACTTGGTCGGTATTGGGATACGACTCAGATGCCAACCTTTTCATCACTCTTGCAGAGCAATATGGATATGGTTACACATCTTTAGACAAGACAACAGGCGTAGGATCAATTGATTTTGTCAACGACGGCATGAAGTCCTTGATGAAAACATTGAAATCCGCAAAAGATAATCACTATCTCCAGACCCAGGGAACATTTGGAACATACACCAATTATGGTTTCACAACTGGTGCTATGCTTATGACAATTGGCTCAACGGGCGGCGTTTCGTACCAGTTCTCGTCAACTAATCCAATGAATATTGGCGTTGCACACATCCCACACGCAGAAAATAAAGATCCAAAAGTCATCCAGCAGGGCCCATCATTTGCTTTCCTTGATCACCAAGACAGCAACAGAGCTCTCGGCTCATGGTTATTCTACAAGAAGTTCGCAACCGCTAAATATTCATCGCAGTGGACACTTGCAACAGGCTATATGCCACTTAGATATTCAGTTGGTGAAACCGCTGACTACCAAGAATATTGCGACTATAAGTCCAAGGGCGATCAGACAAAAGATAGACTGCTTGCCCTTAATGCTTGCTACACCGTTGAAGCCATTTCGGATTTCTATTCTTCACCAGTCTTCAAAGGCTCATCGGCCGCTCGTACATATGCTGGTTCGCTTTTAACAGACTGCTTAACAAATGCGAATCTTGACGCCAACATCGACGAATTATTCGACACAGCTAAGAACAACGTCTTAGCAAAGATGTAATCAAGAGATTATTTAAACTCACTATTTATCCTTCGGAGGTCACTTTATGAAAAAATCTAAATTATTTATTTGGGGAATCGTCCCTCTTATGGCGGCATTAGCCGCTTGTGGAGGCGGGACGAGTTCAGTAGAGCCAACCTCCGAAGGCAATCAATCTTCAACAAACGCCGGAGGTGCTTCAAGCGGCGTAGATGGCGAAACCAAGACTGTTGAAATCAATTTCTGGCACACATGCGGCCAAACAATCGTCGACAATCTTGAACAGAAAATTGAGGATTTCTCAAAGAAAGTCCTTGAGAAAGAAAACGTTAAAGTCAACGTCAAATTAACCTATCAAGGTGGATATGACGATATTTTGGACAATATCGAAAAAGGATTCTCAGCTGGCAACGTCCCAACCATTGCCGTTGCCTATCCTGACCATGTCGCTGATTATTTAAACGATGAAGGAAATGAACCAGGCAAATATGTTTGCAATCTTGACGACTACATCAATGATTCAGAGATTGGCTTTGGTAAAGAAGCTTGGTTAGGCGATGAGTACGAGTCTGACGATTTTGTTGAAGCCTTCTTTGAAGAGGGGCGGCAATATGTCCGCAAAGGAACTTATTCCCTTCCATTCATGAAATCATCGGAAGTCCTTTACTACAATCTCGATTTCTTAATGGAAGCGATGGCCATCTATAAACCTGAGCTAGATAATTCAGAGGATCAAGTGAAAGCCTTCATGAAGACTTGCTCATGGGAAGATTTCATGGGCATTTGCAGGGTTATCAAAGAGAATAAAACCGGTGCCTTCAGCGATATCGAGGTTCCTGCCCTTTATGACTCTGATTCTAATTTCTTCGTGTCGAAGATGTTTCAGAATAATATCCCTTATTCCTCAATCGGAAGCGATGGAAAAGGACATATCGATTTTGAGGATGAAGGCAATTTCGAAAAGGCGGTGCAGATGGTCTCAACCTTAAAGGGGTATTACGATGAAGGACTATTCTCGACAAAAGGAATTACAGGAACTTATTCCAATACCGCGTTTAACAAAGAAGAATCGGTCTTCTGCATCGGCTCAACTGGCGGTGCTGGTTACACGATTCCTAAAGGCGACGCCTTCGAACTTGGTGTCTGCCCAGTTCCAGCGAGCAACAACAATCCGCTTTATGTCTCGCAAGGCGTCACATTGACCCTCTTAAAGAACCCGGCTTATTCGGCAGAGGAAAACGCTTTAAGATGCAAATACGGATTTAAATTGATGAAATATTTGACAAACGCTCAGGTCAACACCGAAATGTGCATACGTGGATCGGAGGGCTATATGCCAGTCCGCCAGTCTGCTTATGAGACAAAACTCTTCCTCGATTACATGGAAGAGGGCGAAGATTATGCTCAAACCTTAAAGACTTGTATTGATGATATCAACGGCAAGTATTACAACACCGCAACCTTCCCAGGATCGGCAACTCTCTATGATGAGGTCGGTGGCGTGTTCGCATCGGTCTTCAAAGATGGAAAAGATATTACGGAAACCCTTAAACGTGCCATTTCCAATACCAAGACAAAGATGTAGTGGAGGATTATATGATGAAAAAGAAATTTACATTTGCTCTCTTATTAGCAATCTTAGGCTTAAATCTAGCCGCTTGCGGAACAACCAACCAAGAAGGTGAGGACGATTCCGCTACACGTCCTACAGAACCTACTACATCGGAGGTAACGCCTTCACCTTCCTCATCTGAAGAAGATACATTCAAGGATTACGCTCACGACGGTTCTTGTTTGCTTGGCCTTGATTACAAGGACCATGATTTCTTCAAAGATGGCATTGGCCAAGTTACATTAAAAACTTGCATTGATGGAGATACCGCACACTTTGAGCCGGTAGTCACAACCACATCAAGCGAAACTATCAAAGCAAGATTCTTCGGCATTGATACCCCGGAATCAACAGGCAAAGTCCAGGAGTGGGGCAAACCTGCTTCTAATTTCACTAAGCAAATTCTCACAGAAGCGGCGGAAAACGGCACGATTGTTGTTTCATCTGCGCAATCAACATATGGAACTCCGAATCTTGATTCAACCGGTGTGCGTTATGTTTCTCTAGTTTGGGTAAATACAGAGAAGAAAAATGCTGATTATACAGAATTGGCCCTTCTTAACCTCTGGATCGTTCAGGAAGGCTTATCTTGGGTTAAGAATGTCAACGATATGCCAGAATACATCGATGTTTTCCGCGCAGCTCAGTCTCAAGCCGAGAAATTCAAGAAAAACATGTTCTCTGGGGAACCGGACCCATATTTCAATTATGGCGATTACGAAGATGTTTCAATTCTTGATATGAAACGTGAAATTGAGAAATCCATCCTTGATGCCTCTTATGTTAACAAATACAACAATAAGAAAGTCCGTTTCACCGGAACGGTTGCTGGGTATTCAAATAACACACTTTACGTTCAGGAATATTATCCAAACGATGAAGATGACCCTTCAAAAGGAGGCGAATATGCCGGAATCAACATCTTTACCGGCATGTCTACTATCTCATCCAAATTCACGACCGTTAACACATACGTTGAGATCTGTGGCCTTGCTCAGGATTCGGAGACTTTTGGCTTCCAGATTACAGATACTCAGGGACACTTCCCTGTAACTTCCGATTATAACGACAATGATTGCCGTATTCTCTTAAAAGCCGCTGACAATACCGATGAGCACTCGCTCTACAAATTCTCTTATACCGCAAGTGAACTTAACGCTCAGGCAACCGCTGGCAAAACAGATAACCTTAATTGCTACACAACAGTCACAACTGAGGTAACTGTTAAGAGACAATATACCTCAACAGACGAATCTGAAGTCACACTTTACCTCAATGATTATGATTGGAATATCTATATCACATTCATCTACAAGAACGCATTGCGCGGTAAGAACCACAAATGGACTGGGGATGAATGGGTTGGCTATTCATTTACAGTCACAGGCGTTTATTGCTACCATAGAACCACAAGCGGCAAAATAGTTTATCAGATGGTCCCATCGCAGGCCTCTGATTTAGTTTGCACGAATACCGAATTATTGGCTGATTAATCATAATTTTCGAAAGGAGATGCGATATGTATTGTTACCACTGCGGCTGCGAAATCAATGAGAACAAACTCGAAGAGAAATCCTCGTCGTTTTCGCTTGAGGGCCCTGATAAGGAAATCGACTCCGACACGACCGTGTCATACGTTTGCCCACGCTGTGGGCATCTAATTCATGCCGGCTGCTCAGAAGAGGACGAAAAGGCTCTCTCCCGTGCGGCTCACGCCCAGATTCAAAGAGGATCGAACAATTTTGCAAGAGGCATGTGCTCTATCTCAATCGGGGCTATTGCTCTAATCATCGCGCTTATGTTCTATCGTATTGCTAAGAAACCATCGAACCAGTATCAGCTTGTCACGACATGCTCTGAGTTCTACGTGTTCATCGTTTTAACCGTCATCGCTGTTATTCTTTTGGCAATGGGGATCACATTCGTGACCCTTGGAATCACCAAGAAGATGAAATACACATCATTGCTCAAGGATTTGAATAACAAAACCTTTATTCAATAAATAAAGGGTATACAATTTAGTCAGGATTGAAGTAATAAGGAGGAAAAAATGAAAAAGAAAACATTATTACCAATCGCTTTACTCGCAGTCGGTCTTGCTATGGCCGCTTGCGGAACAAAAACAGATACTTCATCAAAAGGAGGCGCTTCAGACGCTCCAACTTCATCAGAAGTAGCTCCAACTCCATCTTCATCAGAAGAGGATGTTTCACAGTACAACATCTCAATTTCCAATAAGGATGAACTTCAGGCATCCGGATGGGTCGCTGGCGCTTCTAGAACAATCAATCTTGCCATCACTCCTGCAGGAAATGTCACAGCATTAATCAATTCTGGCGACATCAAAATTACTTCTTCAAATACAGAGGTTGTCTCCATCAGCGGCAAGGTCGCAACAGCCGGAAAGACAGCCGGAAAAGCTACAATTACCGTCACATACAAGACACACACCGATACGGTTGAGGTCACAAACGAAGGTGAGATGAAAGAACCAGCTCACCAAAAGAAGACAGTCGCTGAGCTCGTCAATGAAGTCTCGGATAAGAATGTCAAGACAGTTATCTATGAAGTTGAAGCGTATGTCGTTGCTTGGCAGTCCGGCAAAGACAATGGAACAAAATATGGCAACTATTACATCGCTGACTCAATGGATAAGGACGCAAAGCAGATTCTTGTCTATGGATCATCTGCAAATGCAACTCTCACTTGGGGTACAACAAGCTATACAGTTACTTCTCCAGAAGATTTCTTAACAGATTCATCAACAAAGGATATCGGAATTGGTTACAAGCTCAAACTCGAAGTCTGCGGACTTATGTATAACACAACACAGGAACTCACTGGTAAAGTCGTTTCTGCAGAAGCTCCAGCCGCAGTCAAGGCCGAAACAGTCACATTGAATGCTGATAAAGGCTGGGTACGCGTTGGCAAAACATATACAGCAAAAGCAACACTTGGCCCAGTTGGCGGTGTTGGAACATTAACCTGGACATCAAGCGATGAGAAGGTCGCAACAGTCGCTGACGGCGTTATCACAGGCGTCAAGGCTGGCACAGCAACAATCACAGCCTCGCTCGACGGAACAGAAGCAAAAGCAACTGTTGCCATCACAGTCGAGGAAGAAGATACATCCGCAACATTAATCACTGCCCCAGTTGTTGGAACGGCATATAAGGCAGGTATCGCTCATGCTGGTATTTACGCTGCTAGTGGCAAATATATGTATTATGTTGACGGCACATTATCAGCAAATAGCTATTACCTTAATACGATTACAGATGCATCCAGTGCCGTTGACGTTTATCTTGAAAATGTAGGTGAATCAACTGATAAGTACTACATGTATTTCAAGTCTGGCGAAGCAAAGAAGTACATCGAACTTTATTGCTCAGATGCGGAAAATAAATATTACAACCCAAGAATCGTCGATACTCCAACTTATGCCGCTACATATGATTCAAAACTCAACACATTGGTCTTTGACATCGATGGTGTCTCGAAAGTCATTTCAACATCTGGCACATCTACATACAACACAATTGGCTCTAGAAATGCATCCGAAAGCGATTATGCAATGCACTTCTATACGGTTGCAGCTACTGAGCCTGTAGAGCCAGAAAAATATCATGGTCAGACAGTTGATGATGCTTTAACGCCTTCAGAGGCCGTTGCTATCGCCAAGACAGCAGGAACAACGGCAACAACTAATAAATATTATATCACAGGCAAGATTTCATCGATTGAAACGGCATTCTCTTCTGCGAGTGGTTTTGTTACTGTTTACATCTCAAATGACGGTACGACCGAAGGTGATCAGTTCGAGGTTTATAAACTCTATGGTATCGACGGTAAAAAATTCTTAACCACATATGATGTTGAAGTTGGAGATACAATCACTGTCAACTCAACAATTAAAACATTTGAGGTTAAAGACTATTCAAGCGGAGATGGTGTTGTCACCGGTTACGTTTATGAAACGGCCGATAAGTCCGTGTCCCTTGTTTCTATTGCAAAATCATCAGACGTTAAACATCTTGTTCTTGATAAGACAACAGCAATAATTGACGCCGGTAAGAGTGTTGCTGTCACCGCTTATGTTGGACCGACAACAGGAACGAACGCTCTTGGTGCAGACGTTAAATGGTCGGTAACAGGCGAAGGAGCAACACTTGATGTCACATCCGGAGCCAACGTAAATGTTTCATGTGCTACAGTCGGAACTGTCGTTGTCACAGCTACATATGGTGAAGGCGACAATGCTATTGTTGCAACATGCACAATCACGGTTGATGCTGTCATTGAAACAAAAACGGTTACTTCAACGGCACCAACCGATACTGCAAACCCTTATATTAAAGAAGAGACAACAACAAACTACGCCGATAAGATTGGTTTAGACACTAGTGTCTTTGACGTTCAGTTCAAAAAGAATACATGCACAAATGGTAGTGGGTTCGTAAGATTGAACGCTAAAGATAAAGTTATTCAGGTATATTCAAAGGCGTCGATTGTTATCAGTGTTAAAGCTGCGGAAGGTAAGACGGCAGTCATCAAAGATGTTACCGTTAACTTATCTGCAAATGGAACGATGACAATTGATGGAACCGAATTTGTCGCAAATAAGGGCAGCGTTAGGCCAGTAGGAACATCAGTTGAAATTGTTGCAAGTAGTACAAGCCAGATTAAAGTTTCTTCAATTTCAATAACCTACGGATTTACTGAAGCCGAATAAAACGATACAAAATAACAAAGCAGTTCTCGAAAGGGACTGCTTTTTCGTTTGGCTGGTCATCGAAAATTTATGCTTGTCATCAATACTTCTTAGTAATACAATATTCGAGCGCAAAAAAGCGTCATGGTCCGTTAGCTCAGTTGGTAGAGCAGCTGACTCTTAATCAGCGGGTCGCGGGTTCGAGTCCCCTACGGATCACCATATGGAAAGTTAGCCATCACGAAAGCGGTGGCTTTTTTCGTATTCCAACGATTTGATAACCGCTTTCAGGCCATCGCTTTGTTTTTAATCTTTTTTCATTGACGCTTTGCGACTATATTATAAGTCATAAACATGAGGGGAAATTAAACATGAAGAAAAACGCTTTACGAGTGTTGTCTATTGCAGCATTAGCAGCCTTATTTTTAGGCGCTTGCGGTAAGGGCGATGTTCCGACATCATCAAAAACTGCGGAATCCGAAACCGGTACATCGGAGGTTTTGACGCCGGTTTCATCAGAGACGCCTGTTCCAACAACATCTGAGAATGATAATGATACAATTTGCGACACAATTGCAGAGGCTAAGGCCATCGCGCTTGCGGCAGGAACCGAGGGAACGGCAGTAAATTACACTGTTCATGGCTATATCAAATCCATTTCCAATACCACTTATGGTCAGATGACTATCTATGATGAGACAGGAGAGTTATCTTTATATGGATTATATGGCCAGGATGGCACGGGATACAGCAATCTCGAATATAAACCTGTTGCAGGTGATGAAATCACTGTAGAGGGCGTTTTAAAGACTTATAACGATACTCCGGAGATGGGTAAGGCAACTTTGTTGTCCTATGTCCATCACGAACAAGTTGTTCCTGACACTGTTGAGCTTGAAACGGTTGCAGATGCAATTACAGAGGCTCAGAAGATTGGAGAGACATACTCCTTAGGCAAATATAGAATTACGGCCGAGATTAAATCAATTGAATCGACAACATACGGTCAAATGACCATCGGCGATGACACCGGCACATTATCAATCTATGGCGTTTATGGGCCAAATGGAGAGTATTTCAACACTTTGGATCCAGTGCCATCGGTTGGTGACGTAATCACTCTTGAAGGCTCTCTGCATTATTACAAAGAAGCTGCTGAAATGGGCAAGGCCACAATGACAAACTTAATTCACAATGAAACAGAATTCGATGATTCCGATTATTCTGTTATGACAGTGGCGCAAGCTAGAGAAAAGGATGATGAATCCAAAGTAGAATTAACTGGTGTTGTTGCTCAGTATAATGTTAGTTCAAGCAAGGCTAAGACAGGGTTCTGGCTTGTCGATGGAACCGAATCAATCTACGTCTATGGCGAGAACGTTGCAGCATTGGTTAACGTTGGAAATAAAGTCACAATCGCCGGAACTGTCGGTCACTTCATTGCATCAAGCGAAACTGCAAACGCCGCAAAATGGGGCTATAAGGGCGCACTTCAGGTTACCGATCCACATCTAATCACAAATGATAAGGGCTCAACTGAAGTTGACTTATCATGGGCTAAAACGACTACAGTCAAAGACATCATGGACAAAGACCCATCGGAAAATATCACAACAACAATCTATAAGGTCAACGCTTTGGTTTCTAAGTCAGAAGGCAGTGGGTTTGTTAACTACTATATCGATGATATCGATGGCAAAACCGGCTCATATGTTTATACCCTCGCAAATGGTTCTGACCTCTCGTGGCTCGAAGAATTCGATGGAAAGATTTGCACTGTCTATCTCTCAGTTCTAAATGCCAAGTCGACTTCAACTGGCTGCGCTTGGAGATTCTACCCAATTAAAGTTATTGATGAGAACTATGCATTCGATACAGCCAACGCTCCTGAATACGCAATCACCTACGAAGTGAATGATCAGTTTGAAGATACTTATTCCGCTGACCCAGAACTTGAGGTAATTACTTCGGTTTCATCTGAACTTTTAGGATTTGAGAACTGTGCCATCACATACGCATCATCGAATGCTGATGCTGTCTATTTTGAAGAAACTGATGGCAAGATGATTATGCATACTGGCAAAGCGGGAACCGCAGTTGTTACCATCACTGCAACATACGGGGATTATAGTGCATCCACAACTGAAACAATCGATGTTCTCGAAGCAAAAACAATCGATACAATAACGATTTCCGAAGCGTGGGCATCTGTCAACAGCACTGAGGTCACGGTCAAAGGCGTTGTTGCTGGCTCATATACAAACAAACACGGTTTCTTTATCGTTGATTCGACTGGCATCATCCCAGTTCTTCCAACTGACGGAGATACAAGCTGCGCGACAGTGGCGATTGGCGATGAAGTCATCATCAAAGGGACAAAGGAAATCTATAACACCAAAGGTGAAACAATCCTTGGACAGACTCAAATTAGTTCTGCCACAATCGTTGCAAATAACTATGGCAAACATGAAATCGACGATTCAAAGTTCGTCAAAAACAAGACCATTGCAGAGATTTATGAATTAGCAAATGATCCGCTTGTTGATCAACCATACGCTTATGAAGCAGAGGTTTATGTTACCGAATCCTCTGGTAGAAATTCAAACTTATTATTCAAAGATTCTGCAGAAGACACAAATTACATCCAGTGTTATGCTTCATCGATTTCGCAGTATGCTTGGATTACAAATGCTTTCTTAAATAAAACGGCAACAGTTTCTTTCATGCTTGTTAACCCAAATAACAAAGCATATTGGAGAGGCGTTCCGTTCAAAGCGACAGACGGGCAGACAACCGTTTACAATACGCTATACGTTGGTGCTGAGAGATAAATAAGTCATCAAGATATTTAGCCTTCGCTTCGGTGGAGGCTTTTCTTGTAGGTATTCCTTGGCCGCTATTTTTATTCTTTCCGTTGTAAGTTACTATAAGTAAAACTATACTTATATCGATTTTAATTAAGGAGAAATCATAATGGCTGAAATCAAAAAGTCGTTTAAATCCGTTGACGGTAATACAGCTGCCGCCATCGAGAGCTACTATTTCACTGAAGTAGCAGCAATTTATCCTATTACTCCATCATCGCCAATGGCGGAGTATGTTGATGTTCTTGCCTCGCATGGAGAGAAGAACTTCTACGGATCAACAGTAAAAGTTGTTGAAATGCAGTCCGAAGCGGGCGCTTCTGGCGCAGTTCACGGTTCTTTGCAGGCTGGAAGCTTAGCAACAACCTACACAGCCTCCCAAGGCTTGCTCTTAATGATTCCAAACCTCTATAAGTGGGTTGGTGAATTATTGCCAGCAGTCTTGCATGTCTCTGCTCGTTCACTCGCTACAAGAGCATTATCAATCTTCGGTGACCAGGCAGATATCTATGCTTGCCGTCAGACAGGCGTTACAATGATCTGCTCTAACTCAGTTCAGGAAATCGCAGATCTTGCTCCGGTTGCTCACTTAACTGCAATTGATTCATCTGTTCCAGTTATGCACTTCTTTGATGGGTTCAGAACCTCACATGAAGTCCAGAACGTTGAATTCGTCGACAAAGAAGAGTGGAAGAAGCTCCTCCCAATGGAAAAGGTCGAAGCATATAGAGCAAAGGCTCTAAACCCGCACACCCACCCAGTTACCCGTGGCGGTGCTGAAAATGATGATATCTACTTCCAGGGAAGAGAAGCCCAGAACAAATTCTTCAGCAACGTAATCGAAGTTGCCTCCAAGTATTTCGCAGAAGCTTCTAGACTCACCGGAAGAAAATACGCTCCATTTGTTTATGAAGGCGCTCCAGATGCAGAAAAGATCATCATTGCAATGGGTTCTGTCTGCGAAACAGCAGGCGAGGTCATCGCTGATTTAACGGCAAAAGGCGAGAAAGTCGGTATCGTCAAAGTCCATCTTTATCGCCCATTCTCAAGCAAGCTCTTATGCGAAGCTATCCCAGCTTCAGTCAAGAAGATTGCGGTTCTTGATAGAACCAAAGAAAACGGTTCAGTCGGAGAACCTCTCTATCTCGATGTTGTCGCGGCTCTCCAGGCTGAAGGAAGACACATCGATGTCGTTCTTGGCGGACGTTATGGCTTATCTTCAAAAGACACTCAGCCAAAAGATGTCAAGGCAGTCTATGACTTCCTCGATGCCAAGGACAATTGGAACGGATTCACAGTCGGAATCAATGATGATGTCACACATCTCTCAATCCCAACCGATCCAAAATATCATATCGCACATAGCTACACATCCTGTTTATTCTATGGCTTAGGCTCAGACGGAACAGTTTCCGCGAACAAGTCATCCATTAAGATCATCGGCGATGCAACTGGCATGTATGCTCAGGCTTACTTCCAGTATGACTCACGTAAAGCAGGTGGCACAACTCGTTCGCACTTAAGATTCGGCAAGGAACCAATCCATTCCGAATATTACGTCAAGAACGCTAACTTCATCTCAGTATCTCTAGATACATATATCATGAGATTCGATATCGTATCCAATCTCGCTGAAGGCGGTACTCTCCTCCTCAACACAGATATGGATGACGCAACTCTTGAAAGAGTCATGCCAAATAGAATGAAGCATCTCCTTGCTGAGAAGCATGCTAAGTTCTATGTCATCGACGCCAACAAGATCGCAAAAGAAATCGGAATGGGCCGCCATACCAACACCATTCTCCAAGCCTCATTCTTCTATCTTTCACAGCAGATTATGCCATATGAAGAAGCCAATAAGTGGATGAAGAAGTTCGCCGAGAAGTCCTATGCCAAGAAAGGCCAAGCAGTTGTTGAACTCAACTACAAAGCAATCGATATGGGAACTGAGGGCTTAAGAGAAGTCGCAGTCAAGCCAGAATGGGCTGAACTCCCAGTTGCTAAGGTCAAAGAAAGAAAGTCAGATGATGAGTATTTTGAAGATTATGTTGAAGCAATCGACACGCTTGATGGTGATGATCTCCCAACCTCAACATTCCTTAAAGCAGAACTCGCTGATGGCACAATGGAACCTAATATCACATTCCGTCAGAAGAGAGCTATCGCAGACGTTGTTCCTCAGTGGATTCCAGAGAACTGCATCCAGTGCAACCAGTGTGCATTCGTCTGCCCACACGCAACAATCCGTCCATATCTCTTAGATGAGAATGAACTCGCCAATGCCCCAGATGCCATCAAGAATGGCGTTAAGCCAGCTATGGCTCCAGCAAAGGGATTATCTTATAGACTCGAAGTCTCCACTATGAACTGCGTTGGCTGCGGACTCTGCGTCTCAGAGTGTATGGCTAACCAGATGGCAAAGAAGACCAACTCAGGCAAAGTTGCCCTTAAGATGGTTGAGGCAAAGACGCAGTTTGCTGAACAGGATAATGCAGACTACTGCTATCACAATGTCACATATAAGTCAGACAAATATCCGCTCACAACGGTCAAAGGCGTTGGATTCCTCATGCCATACATGGAAGTTTCCGGCGCTTGCGCAGGATGCGGCGAGGCTCCTTACTACAGATTGGTATCCCAGTTATTTGGTGAAGATATGCTCGTTGCCAACGCAACAGGCTGCTCATCCATCTACTCAGGATCAACCCCAATGACGCCATTCGTCAAAGACAAGAAGGGCGAAGGCGTTGCTTGGGCTAACTCCTTATTCGAGGATAATGCAGAATTCGGCTTCGGCATGAGAATTGCAACAGACTATAAGATGATGAACATCGCTCGTATTCTCAATGCTGCAAAGGCTGCTGATGATGTTGAAGACTCATTGAAAGAATTAGCAGATAAGTACTTAGCTAACGTCAAGAATCGTGCAGAATGCCGCAAGATTATCCCAGATCTTATGGAAGCTGTTGAGAATTCCAAGAACGAAGCAGTTAAGGAACTTCGCGAATACTATAGAGAC
>CAVAGP010000027.1:0-27807 GCA_963588175.1 Faecalibacillus sp.
ACCTTTAAGATTAAGGCAATAATTAAAGCGTTGGAAGATTATGAGCCTTATAGTGAAACCAAAGGAATATTGTCTCTCAGCTTAATCAAAGAAAAGGCAGTAGAGGTTTTCAAAAAATACAACGTTAACTATGCCTATTTGTTTGGTTCATATTCAAAAGGCGAAATGACTGAGTCGTCTGATGTAGATATACTTATCTCAACCCAAGAAAAAGGTATGTCGTTTGTTTCGATAGCGGAAGACCTACACGATTTGCTTCATAAACAGGTAGATTTGATCAATCTTAAAGATGCTATATCTAACTTTGCGTTTTTAGATGATGTTTTAAAAAACGCAATAAAGTTATATGCCCGAGATTAAAGATGACAAATATTACCTTGCCAGAATGCTTCATTATTCAATGCTAATCGAAGCGTATTACAAAGTATTAGTGCAACACGGGAAGAATATGACTGCGGATGATCAGGAATCCGATGGCATCATTTTCGAATTCAATCAACTAAGAGAGGAAGCGAAACATATCTCAGAATCTTATTTGAGAAATCATGCGGATTTATCTGAGCATATTACCTTGTTGATTAGATTTAGAAACAAGATTATTCATGACTACGATAATGTTACATATTCGTTCTTTGATGAAATCATCGCGAATGATATCCCAAAACTGATAGTAATATTGCAAAATTGCCTAAAAGAAGCGATGTAGAGTATCAATTCCACGAATTGTAAGCTCAATTTAAGATACGTTGATACCAATTTCTGATACTCTCATCAATAATAGCGGTGTCGACAGAAAGCCTAGCGTAACGACTAGGGATAAGCTTATTGATCTATTAACAAATTATGGCAATCTCCAAAGCCCAATTAGTGCTCATCCTTTACACTGAGCTATTATCAAACGGGGTTAGCAAAGAGGATTTTTGCAACACCTATTACATTTCCACACCGACATTCAAAAGATATATCTCAGAGGTTAGATGTTTCTTGTGCAACTCTTACAGCACATCAGAAGTCATCTATTCCCGCGTAACCGGCCTATATCGTATCGTTGAACCTGTTATCTAAATTTTAAATAAAACATATCATTTTTCTTAAGCCTATTTAAAATAGGTATATGCGTTTTAATGAATTTCTCCTCGAGAGAAGGAAAAAGATAGGCAAATCCCAAAAGGATATATCAGAAGATATTTCATATTCCCCTCAAGTTATATCCAAATGGGAAAAGGGATTATCAACCCCTAATGTCGATATCGTCTTCCTCCTATGTTATTCATTAGAGATATCATTGGATGATTTCTTCGATTTTAAAGTAGACGCCCCAATATATAAGGATATAGATCCTAAGACGCCTGTATCTTTAGACGGTATTAAACGCCTAAGAAGAGAGAAGAACCTCACTCAGAAACAATTAGGTGACCTCGTCAATGTCAATGAGGTTCAGATAATGCGTTATGAGAAAGGTGAGTCTTATCCTAATGTAGAACTCTTTATCGCAATCACGCACGCTTTAGCCTTAAAACCTGGTGAATTGCTTCTAAATAAGCCAATATCCCCTCAAATCGAAGAGATTTCTAGCAAGAAGAACCTCGCCTTGGTGTTGGGTTCCGTTGTTGGAACATTTGCTATTGCAACCGCTGTTGTGGTGCCTGTCATATTGCTTAACACTTCTAAAAACGTTGTAATGGTAACGCTGGATGCTAATGGAGGCGTATTCTCCAATGGCAAATCCAAGTTATATCAAACAGTGAAAGTGGGTAAAAACCTCCCATCTTTTGTCTTGCCAACAAAGGATGGCAACCATATAACTCACTGGTCAATTGAGAATGAGACAATCGACCTAACCTCCTATACGGTCAAAGAGAACACGACAATTCAGGCCAATTGGGATTTATCAACATATACGATTAGCATCAATAATGATGATTCTAAAGGCGCAGTGACTGGCAGTGGTGACTATATCTATGGAACAAAGGCTACATTATCCGCCACACATCTTCCTAACTACAAATTCATGGGCTGGTATGAAAACGATATATTGATTGGGCAAGATAAGACCTACACCTTTACTGTAGGCTCATCAGATAGAACAATCTCCACCAAATGGGATTCAACGGATTATCTAGTAGAAGTTTCAACAATATCTCCTAGTGCTGTTGGCGTGATTAACGCCCAGGTTACCGGAAGATATTCATATGGAGAAGAGATAAGCCTTGTTGCCACTATTAACGATGATTCATATGCATTTGTAGGCTGGTTCGATGGCGATACCCAATTATCGGATTCCAAACAATGGACTTATGTTGTGGAAGATAGAGATATCCAAATAGATGCTGTATTCTCCCCAAAACAATTCGAATATGAACTCGACGGTGATAGTACAACCCTGACTTCCGTTGGCACATACGTTAACGAAAAAGATATTACAATACCATCATACACACCTGATGGCCAAAAGATTACAAGCATAGCAACAGACGCTTTCGATGAGGCCAAAGAAACATTAGAATCCGTGTATTTCCCAGACGGAATAAATCTTTCAACAGGGCTGTTTGACGAATTCGAGCATTTGAAACAAGTGAGATTGCCATCAGATTTGTCAACGATTCCGAGCACAATATTCAAGAACTGTACGGCTTTGGAATCCATTGTCATACCGACAACTGTTCAATCGATTGAGGCAGAGGCATTCTCAGGTACGAAATCACTGGACAAGGTCTTCATTCCGTCAAATGTCGAACACATACGAGGAAGAGCATTCTTCGGAAGCGGCTGCTCGTCGATAGACTTCGAATGCGAAAGCGTGACGCTCGACATGTACGCTTTTAGCGACTGCCAGAACCTTAAGGAACTGAATCTACCGATAGTGAAAGCCGATGATGATTGTTCAATCTGCTCCTGTAGTGGCCTCGAGCGCGTAACCCTTAACGAGGGCCAGACGTTCGTGGGCTCGCAATGGTTCAACGACTGCAAGAACCTAAAGTCCGTTATCTTACCTAGCACTATAAAGGATATAAAGGGCTATGCCTTCACCGCCTGCAACGCCTTGGAGAACATAGAGCTGCCGGACGGGCTTGAAATAATTGGCGAGATGGCATTCCAGGCATGCCATGCACTGAAGAACGTCTTCATCCCGAAGAGCGTTACTACCGTTGGCAAAACCCCATTTGACGGCTGCTCAACAACGATATACTGCGAGGCTGAATCGAAACCTGCAGGCTGGGACGACGCGTGGAACAATACGAACTGCCCGGTTGTCTGGGGTGCCACTAGAGACGATATCAAATAGCGTTATACCCCGTTTGTGATAGAAAAAGTTGTCTATTAATTAGCAAAGTATCATTTTTGAAGCACCATTTTAAGCTCGTACAACCCCGAATTTAGGTGAAAAATGATAAAAAATGTAACTTTTTTCTAGTACATGTGCGCCTACATATTGAAAAGTGGGAAAAATTTGCCTATATTTTTTACAGTACAAACAAAAGGGGGTTTGTAAATATGGCAAACACTAAAAAGAAGAATCTTCTTCCAGTGATCCTCCTCATCGTTGAAGTGGTGCTTATTGCCGCAATGGCAGTGGCAGTCTTTACACTTGGCAGCGTTGGTGGGGCATCCGCAACCGAGGTAGTCGGCAAGACTATCGCTCATTGGGTTTCCTCCGTTACATTCGGCGGCACAGGAATGGCTCAATTACTTATCGGACTCGTTTTCTGGGTTCATGTATTGATTACAGTCGTTTTGGCTATTGTCTATGTATGCAAGAAATCAGGCAAATCATTCATTGGCTTGCTCGCATTCGTTCTTGGCTATGGATTGGTGACAGTTGGCCTTTCATTCACGAAGCTTTATCTTCTTGGAAATCTTAGAAATTATTCAAAAACCACGTTGATTGGAATCGGAGTTGGCTTAATCGCAACAGTTGTAATCTATATCCTTTCTTGGGCATGCATTGTCGTGATTGGCGCTCAAAAGGTCGCTAATAAGATTGATGACAAAGTCGAGAATACTGAACCATCCTTAACAGAGGAAAAGGTTAGAGAAATAGTTCGTGATGAAATCGCAAAAGCTAACCTTGCTACCAAAGAAGAGGCTTCTAAAGTTGAAGAAGCTCCAGAGGCAGAAGAAA
Source organism: Faecalibacillus sp. (assembly GCA_963588175.1). Taxonomy (GTDB): domain Bacteria; phylum Bacillota_I; class Bacilli_A; order RFN20; family CAG-826; genus UBA4951. The sequence continues at coordinate 4,124 of CAVAGP010000027.1, forward strand.
CTGAAGATGAGGATGGAGACTTCCTCACCGCCGATGACATCCGTGGCATTATTGCTGCAGAAGTCGATAGAGCAGTTGAAGAAAAACTCGCAAATTACCAGCCAATTGCTGCAGCACCAGCTGAGAGTGAGGCTCCAGCAGCTGAAGAAACCGATGCAGAACCAACAGTTGTTGATGGCGCATCAGGCGAAGAAACTGAAGAAGGTGAAGAAGGCCAAGAAGCCTCTGGCAGAGTCATCATCAAGAAGACATTTGCCAATAAGATTAAATTCTTATCCGATGAGCAAAAGGCTCTCTATTCCAAGATTAAGAACGAACTCTTAGCCTATAAGTGCACAAACCGCGCTGCTAAGATGAACGAAACATTCCGTAAATCCGGCATCGTTTGCAGAATCGTTGTCTCCGGCAAATCAATCAGAGTCAACCTTCCACTTGATCCTAATGATTTGGAGAAGTATCCAGAGAATAGATACCACCAGAAAGACTATGGAAGCAAGAAGTCATATGCAGATACTCCATTCGGCATGAACGTCAAATCCGATAGAGCATGCACAAAGGCAATTGAGCTCATCCAGCAGATTCTTGAAGAAAAAGGCGCTAAGAAGTCGCCAAGATATCAGGATCAGGACTTCACCGAAGAGCTTATGCCAGATGGCTCTGCTATATTAGAAGTCACCGCACAGGCTGACAAGTTAGTGGAAGATGGCCAAGTCACTGAAGAGATGGCATCCAAAGTCAGCGATGATGTTCTTAACTACATCCCAACCGTTGATATGCCAGAGCCAGAGAATCAGGAAGTATCTAACGTCAACGTCCAGATTGCCGCCGGTTACACAACAGACATCAAGAAAGAGACTTTAAGATCAACCAACTCTTGGTATTCATCCGTCAACGACAAACTATATATCAAATCAAATGGTGAGCCACTTGATAAGGCTGTTAGAGTTGAATGCGACGCTATCGACCCATTAGCAGCTAAGATGATTCTTATGCGCGGTGGTAAGGTCGTTAAGATCAACCGTGTCGCTAAAGACGCTGAATAATTGATGAAATGAACCAGAAGGGCTTAAAACCGAAGATAATCGATATTTCTTCGGATGAGCCCTTTTCCTTTATCTAATGCGTGTTTAAATATCGTTTTATCGTAATAAATTGACTTCATTTATAGTTTTTACTTTACGAGCGTATATGTGCGCATTATATTGAATGTAACTTAACAAACCTCATCACTGTGAACGTTACAGGCGTACATGCTGTAGCGATGAAAGGATTAAATACATGAAAAAATCTAAATTAGGCCTCTTGTTATTATCAAGTTTGGCTTTGGTTGCGGGGGGGCAATAACTAGTTTTTCAACTGCAAATAACGATAGTTTCGTTTCTGTAGTTAAAGCCGATTCTGATGTAACCTTATCCATGTCCTCCTTAGCCTCCTCGAATTCGTGGGTTAATGATAATGCGTATGGTGTGTCTGCGGACGAAGCTCTATCGTACGATGATAAAGTTAAATTTTATACTACCGGTTCAACCAATAATGGAAAATATTTTGTTTCAGATAGTTCCTGGAGATTGTATCAGAATGGGGGCGGGAATGTCATATTTAGCATTGCCGATGGCTATGTGTTGTCATCTATTAAAATTAAATTTACTGCCACTAATTCTGGTGCCCTTTATTATGGGGATAAACAAATTTATTCTGACACAGCAATTAGTGTTTCCGGAAGTGGTGTTGAGTTCACTGTTGGCAATTCTGGAACTAAAACCAATGGCGTAATCAAAATAACCGAGGTAACGGTCTCGTATGTATCTTCATCTATAAAAACATTAGTTATCAATCCCTCGTCAGAATGTGCAAAAGTTGGAGAGTCAATTACATTAAAGGCGTCCGGAACTTCAAATTTAGAAAATATTACATGGTCAATAATTAGTGACAACGATATCGCAACGCTAAATGATGGCACAGTTACTGCAACTGGCTATGGTGAAGTAGTGGTTAGTGCGATGTCAACCGATGGCACAAAAGCTGAAGATGTTACACTTAAGTTTTTTCCTTTAAATAACGACGAAATAAGCGTTGCGCTTGCTTCGGATATTGCCAAACTTGCGGGTACAGAATCGTCTCCTTATGCATATTCGGTCAGTGCTCTTGTGGGAGAAATCACAGATGATTCATTTGACACCTCATATAAGAACATGACTTTTAATTTGATAGATGATAATGCCAATCTTATTACGGTTTATCGTGCCAAGGGGTCACATAGACTTGCCGTAAATGATAAAATTCAAGTTACAGGAAAACTCCAAAAAACAAGTGATGGTACATGTCAATTTGTTTCCGGATCTACATACTTGTCTTATTATAATGTGAGTTTTACAAACGACGGCTTGCCTTATTGCCAATCTCAAGAAGTATTGGAAGGGAATAAAGTTACAAAACCAGATGATCCAGCAAAAGAGGGATATACTTTTGCGGGATGGCTAAATGGTGACGCCGACTGGGATTTTGATGCCAATTTAGTAGAAAGCGATTTAACCCTTGAAGCTTCCTGGATTACAAATGAGATGGTACAATTACAATCTGATTTGAATGGTATTGCGCCGTATATGTCGTTGGCATATAAATATAATGACAAACGAACTGCTAAGCAAATGGAGATTGGAATCACTACCTCGGCTACACATACAGGGTCTTCATCTTCAAAGAATAATACTGAATATAATTTAACGGATGATTTCGCCAATGATAGTGGGATATCTTTTGTCTATAACACTGGCACAAGCACAAACTATTACTTAACCGATACTGAACTTAGATTATATAAAGGAAGTACATTAACAATATCTATTGATGGTGATCGAACGTTATCATCAATTAAAATAATCAATACAAATGGCAAAGAAATTACCTCTAATGTGAAAATTTCGTATGATGGCAATAACGCCGTGATTTCTGCAAATGGCACTATAAAAAATATTTCTAAATTTAGCATTACATCTCAAGAAGGTTCTATAGATGATGTTGATTTTAGAATGAAACTCGCAACTGAAAACATGTCATCGCTTGCGGCATCCCACAGTCTATCTAATTATGGATTAGAAATAAGTACGAGCACAAAAACAGGTATCAGATTCAGTTATGGAAGCGCAACACGCATTGACGAAAATACGAATTATCAATACATAATTCTAGATTTGGGCGACGCTATAAATAACCCTGCTAGATTAGTCGATGAATTCACAATAAGAGCCTATGCCGAATGTGGCGGAACAATATTTTATTCGTCAGATACTAAAACCAATTCTATTATTGATATGTTAAAAACGTATTATGAAGACGAAACAACCAAAGACAAAGTAAGCGGTCTATATAATATTGTTAATTCGTTTGGATATATCGATTAATAATTGCCGAGACATGAGGAGATATTGGTTATGAATACTAATAAATATGTTAAACCAGAAATGGAAATCATGATTTTAAACGAAAACGTTGCAATAATTGCCACTAGCAATTACGATCCCGATACCATTATGGACAAAGATCCCGACGGAAACTGGTACGATGAGTGAAATAAGGATTAATTAGTAAACATTTGTCTTGTTTCTTCGCATATTTCTGAATAAGTTGCTTAGATTGGATAAAAAAACGGGTAAATACACCGTATTCGATTATATCTATGTGTTTTAATTTTCAATTTTGGAAGTTACTTATGATGCTTCTTATTTCCGCATTGGATATATAAGGCACTTTGATATGTTTAATCTGTTCTATTGAGTCTTGTATAACTAAACCATCACCACAGCCATTAAGCAATTCAGCCCCTTCAACATTGATGATTGCCTTAGAATCAAATGATGTGCTTGTTAATAAGGCAACTTTAGTGGAGAAATAATCTCTTATAAAACCTTTTGGTGCAGAACCCGGCCTTTGTGTTGCAAGTATCACGTGTATACCTGCAGGACGGCCTTTCATCAAAATTAGTTTAAGTTCATCTTCTTTAAATTCTCGATCTATCAAATCCAAATATTCATCGATAACTATGTAAATCTGGGGTATTTTGTTGTCAGTAGAGATGTTGTAGTCCGTTAAAGTCCTGGAATTAGAACTATTCATCAACTCGATACGATGCTGCATTTCTTCATACACATTGTGAATTACTTTAGCGAATTCGCCACAATCTTTAACTATTGGGCAATATAACTGGGGTATATTTTTGAATAAAGCAAATTCGGCGCCTTTAGGTGTTACAAACGCGAATTGGATATCGTCATTAATAGATGACTGCAGGAGTGTTGCCACCATGTTCAACTCAAGTGTTGTTTTGCCTGAACCAGCAGTGCCCCCTATTAAAATATTGCCGGTTTTCTGCATAGATACAGTCACATAGTCGCCTGCATCGGTTTTTCCTAATGCTACAGCATATGGGTCTTGCGACATGTTGTTGCGCAAAAATGAAATTGCCTCGTCAAAAGATGATGTATTCATACGGTTCCCCTCGTTTGTTTAACATATTATTTCATCATTCGGAGTGATAATTCAAATACGCGGTTTTTTATGTGTGTTATACTACTCATATGAAAAAGACATTAGTTATCTTATCTTCAATGTTGCTTCTTGCCGCGTGTGGAAGCGGTGTAACTGTTACCGATTCATCAGGAGCTCCCAAATCTGATGCTTCTAGCGAATCATCCTCTATGAGGGAAGATGTTTTAACAACTGAAGAATCCATTTCGATCGCGGAATCGTCTTCCGCTCAACAAGAATCATCTGAAGAATCCATATCTAGCGAAGAAGAATCATCTAGCGACGAGTCATCTACAAGCGAGGAAACTTCATCTAGTGAGGAATCATCATCCAGCGGTAGTGAAGTGGTTCTCCCTTGGATTTGATCGAATCTAACAAAAACCACAAATGGCTTAGTCTAGTTAACCTAGGCTATTTTTTTTATGAAAATTTTACTTGCAGGCACGCGTACAAATATTTATATTTTATGCGTTTTGCGTGTGTAATGGGGGCGCGTATGAAAATAACGACGAAAAAACTACTTGTAACAATACTTGCCACCCTCGCATTAGTGTCTTGTGGATCTAAGGCTGAGACTAATTCTTTTAACGGCCTAGAGACCCAAACATCAAGAAAAGAGGATTCCTCAATTGAGGGGGTTATATCTTCAATTGAACAGTCATCCTCAAGCGAAAGCCTTTCAACTATCTATAAGGTAACGTTCCAAAATTATGATGGAACAATCTTATATGAAACGGAAGTGGAAGAAGGGCAGACCGCAGAATACGTTGGAGAAAAGCCAACTAAACCTGTAGAAGAAGGAAAAACTGACTATACCTACGAATTCATAGGATGGGACAAAGAACTGCAAAACATATCTGAAGATACGATCACAACCGCGATGTTCGAAGTCAAGACCGAAGAAGGCTGGGGCGACATCGTTTGGTTCTGAAGAAAGGAAAATGAGTTATGGAAAACAAAGAATTTAATAAACCCACATTGGAAATCGTTGATATTAATGAAAATGACGTCATTGCAACAAGTGGCCTTGATGCCAAAGGTGCATTAGACGATTGGTTCAATGATGATGGCAAGGAGGATTGGTAATCATGAGAATAAAAACATTTTTGCTTCCTCTGATTGCTTCTGCATTAGCGATTCCTGCCGTTATTACATCAAATACAAAAGTTACTGCATTGGATCCATTTAAGGATGAAGTGGGTTATGCATTTACAAAACATTTTGGTGGTGAAACACCTGTAAATTATTATAAGAAAGATGCTGCTCTTGAACCTACATCGACAGCGCCAACCTTTGGAGATAAGTTTGGTATTCAGGTTTCAAGCGTTTCCAAATCCGGAACAACAAATGTTCGCTCCGTTAGATTTATCGCAGAAGTCAGTGATTTAAATTGCAGCGTTAAATTTAATAGAACCGTTTCATCGTTAGGAGAGGATAAGAAAGTCTCTGATGATGATAAAGTATTCAAAGAGGCTTCCTCAATTGATGTTGTTTCCGCTTATATATCTATTGCAAATGGTTCAACAACATTCACCCCAACGAATAACTATTACTTAGTTGTGTATACAATGAATAACGTTCCAGAGGCTTACTGGGATTATTATTTCGACGTTAGCGTTTCGCTTACTTACTTAGACTCAAATAGCGTTGAGCAAACCGTCACATCCACAAGTCACAAAGCCAACATCCTAGGCGGATTATATTCAACTAATAATGGGACAATCGCTCAAAATGACGATAACACCAATACAGTTACCTATGCCGATAGCACAGTCGACAGTTCGAAAGCATTATCGGCTACATTAGAAATTCCTGATTCTGCTTATCCTGCCATCGCTGTCAAAAAAGTAGAGACATCAAGTGTTTCAGCAATGTCATTTGGCAGTGATGTCACCACAATTGAAACATCAGCTTTCTCAAATAAAGTAGGCACAATAGAAGAAACTAACGGGAAAGGTTCAGACTATTCTAACTATGAGTCATCATATACAGATTTGACTTCCGTCTCATTCGCAAGTCAGACAATCACGATTGGCGACTTTGCTTTTGCCGGATGCTCAAATTTAAAAAATATCACATGGCCTACTGGTTCAAACGGATCACCAGCCACAATTGACGTTGGGTATGGCTCATTCGCTGGCACAGGCATCACCACGATTGACATTCCTGATTCAAGATACGTTCAGGCATATGCATTTGGAGGCTGCCCGAATCTAAAAGAAGTTACCATTTATAATGAATGTGTATGTGATAACGAACTTTCTGATAACCCTTCTTTAGAAACTGTTACATTTGCTAAGGATATCGACAATTCGCTTAATCAAGATTTGAAGGCTGCCGGGGGACTTACTTGGGTTTCCGGAATAAATGGAGTAGATAAGAGTCCATTCAAGAATTGCCCAGCTCTCAAAACAGTTACAGTTAATTGCAAAACAACAAGGGCTGATATTTGGCAAAACGCATTCGTGGATTGCACATCATTAGAAACGTTCAACACAACCAGTGAAACAGCCTTATCCGCTAATATGTTCAAGAATTGCACATCTTTGAAGACGATCAATTTAACTGCAAGCGCTACTAAGATTGATTCAAACACGTTCGCTGATTGCGGTTCCAAAACAGTCACGATTAACTACGCTGGTACACTTGCTCAGTTCGAATCAATTTGCGGCAGCGGATGGTATACCGGCGCAAATGTCACAGTGGTTGCAACAGATACAGCACAAACATATACCGGAATAACGAATGCTTGATTAACCAACAAAGATTACGTCACCCCCACGGTGGCGTTTTTCTTTTTGCGCACGCAGTTGTATACTTACACCTAGCAAAGGAACTAGACCCTTATGAAACTCAAATATCAATTCATGATCCAAAAAGTTGGAGATCATTACATGGCCGTTGATGTATCGGGAGACAACTCGGACTTCAAAGGCATCATCAAATTAAATGAGACCGGCAAATTCATCTTTGAGTGTCTTAAAGAAGACATATCCATCGATGATTTGATTGCTAAAGTCATGAATGAGTTTGATGGCGATAAAGAAGATGTTGAATCCAGCGTCAAAGAATACTGTCAAACCCTCCAAGATAAAGGATTGCTTTTATAGTGAAATACACCTATAAGATTGCAGACAACGTATTTGAGATAGACTCCCTTTATGAGAATATCCATCAGATGTCTAAGAAATATCGCGTGGATTCCAAAGGGGATTTCGCTATATCCATCAGTCAGCAAGATATCGATAACGAAAAAGAAATCGCCACCAAAGCAGGCGATTACCACGGGGAATCCGATGGCTATCTTGAGACTTTGTCAGTCCTAAGGAAACTGATGGAGATACTAGCCCCTAAAGGCTATATTCTTTTCCATGGCTCTTTAATTGAGATATACGGCAAAGGATATTTATTCACCGCCAAATCGGGCGTAGGCAAAACAACCCACACCAAACTCTACAAGAAGTGGCTTGGCGATAAGGTCACAATCGTAAACGGAGATAAGCCGATACTCAAAATAACCGATGATGGGGTGATCGCTTATGGCACTCCGTGGTGCGGCAAAGAAGGGTGGAACACCAATAAATCCGTGAAACTCAGCGCGATTTGCTATTTGAATCGCGGAGAAATTAACAAAATTGAGCCAATTGATGCAGAGACCGCGTTCCCTATTTTATATAGCCAAACCCATAAGACTAATGCCATCTTATCCAATGTCTTTTCCTCAATTTCCAAAATGTCATCGCTGGTTAAGCTCTATAGGCTAGAATGCAATATGGATGATGACGCCCCAAAAGTCTCTTTTAACGGCATGACCAATCCAAAATCGTTTGAAGATTTGCTTTTGCTAGATGGCACATTCATCTACACCGCTGTAGGCGTATCCATGTACCCCTTAATCCTGCAGCATAAAGATGTTTTAACGATTGTTAGGGCGGATGAGGTTAAGAAATATGATGTCGTGCTCTTTAAACGAGATAATGGGTCCTATGTCCTCCATAGGTGCTTAGCCATCAAAGGCGATAAATACGTCATGTGCGGTGATAACCAATATCGCAAAGAAATTATCTATAAACGCCAAATCCTAGGTGTTTTAACCCAAATTAACAGAGATGGCAAAATTCTTACAATGGATGACCCAAAATATATTAAATACGTCCACAGAATCTCTGATCACTTCGCTTTGAGGGCCGCCAAGCTATTTTTAAAATCGCTTCCTGGGCGCATTAAGCGTAAACTTACTAAAAAGAAATGAACGAGAAGAAGAGATATTGGAAACTGGTTAAAGAGAATAAGGCCACAATCATCGCCTTATCATTTTTAAGCTGTCTGTCATCTCTAGTCGTTGTCTCATTCGCCTTCCTATCCAAATTCCTGCTCAACAACATTGGCAACGATTCTTTTAAATGGTTCGCCATCACAATGGGCGGATGCATTGTCCTTGAGGTTGCTATCAAACTCGGGATGAATGTTTATTATGCAGACACTAAGGCTAAGCTTGAGAACAAGATTCGCAAAGGCATATTCAACTCATTCTTGAAGAATTCCTATTCCACGATTGATTCTAAATCCGGAGGTGATTGGCTCAATAGGATCACTTCAGATTCCAAAGTCATCGCAGACGGTGTCATCACCTATCTCCCCAACTTCATCTCATTATCCTTTAGAATTGCCTTATCATTCGCGGTTTTATGCTATGTCAATTGGATTTTTGCGTTTGTTCTTTTGGGCTTAGGCCTAGTCGCATATGCTGCTTCTAGAATCCTTAGGCCCCATTCCAAAGCCTTGCATAAAGACTCTCAGAAACAAGAAGGGGAAGTCTTATCCTTTTATAAGGATTCCATTAACAACGCTTTCTTGCTGAAATTATTCTCCAGATCCGACAAGATTTCCGAGCAATGCGATGCTATACAAGATAAATACGCTAAAGCAAAAGTGAGGTTTTCAAGATTCTCAATCTTCATCAACACCGGCTTCACGTTCTTCATGAGGCTCTCGTATTTAGGCGCAATAATCTACGCTTCAATCTTGATTGCCAATAGCGGTGCCACAACCGGCTTTGGGGATTTGCTCGTCATGATTCAGCTGATCTCGCAGATTGAGGGGCCGTTCTCCTCATTATCAGGACTGCTCCCTAAGTATTATCAAACATTAGGCTCCATAGAAAGAGTCGTGGAATATGAAATGGATTCGCCAAGCGATAGAACGCTCGTAAGCAGTGCCTCAACCATAATATTGGATAACGTCACGTTTGGCTATGGCGAGGATAACATCATCAATAACCTGTCATTCTCCATCTCCAAAGGCGACTTCATTCTCATTGGAGGACCATCAGGTAAGGGCAAGACCACCCTCTTAAAACTCATCATGGGCGCTTACACCCCAAAGGAAGGCTCAGTCAAAATCGATGGGAAAGATGCGTCTAAAATCGATGGTCTTTTTGCCTATGTCCCACAAGGGAATTATTTGTTGCCTACAACAATCAGAGAGAATTTGACTTTATTCTCCAACCCGACGGATGAGGAAATCTACAAAACTTTGGAGATTGTGTCCCTTAAATCCAAAGTGGACTCCCTTAAAGATGGCCTCAACACCAAACTCCATGATTTAGGCAACGGATTATCAGAAGGCGAAGGCCAACGCTTATCCATCGCCAGGGCAATCTTATCCAACAGAGATGTGATTATTCTAGATGAATGCACATCGGCATTGGATGAGGAGACCGCCAATAAGGTATTAAGCAATCTTAAAAGACTGAATAAGACCATCATCATGGTCAGCCATAAAGGCGAATCAGAAAAATATGCGACAAAGGTTTTAAAACTATGATTGACAAGAATTACCGGATAATCATTAACGTCATATCATCTGTCTTAAATGGAACTCCTTTAAATATAGATGAGGATATAGACATCAAATCTATCTATCGCCTCGCTAAGGCCCATTCCCTTTTATCGATTCTCACAAGCGGTCTAGAACCGACCGAATTCTTCAAAACATTGCCAGAAAACGTCCAAAAAGCCTTTTTGGGGCACAAAATGGCCTGCATCCGTAAATCAATAAGCTTTGATTGCGAGAGGGCTCAAATCCTCCAAAAGTTGGATGAGTTGCATATCTCTTATCTGCCACTGAAAGGGGTCATCACCAATAAGCTATACCCAGAACCGGGAATGAGAGAATTCGCGGATAACGATATCTGGTATGATAAGGCCTATCAGAAACAGGTTATTCAAATCTTCAAAGATAGAGGCTATGAAGTCGAATCCGTGAACAAATGCCATCATGACGCATTTACGAAGAAACCATTCTATAACTTCGAGATGCATAGAACGCTTATAGACAACGAGCCAAATCTTAAAAAACTATCCGACTATTATGACAACAACCTTAAATCTTTGATGATTTTGGATGATGGCAGCGAATACGCTCATCATTTAAGCGACAATGATTTTTACGTCTATCAAATAGTGCACGGCTATAAACATTTCGTCCATTCCGGAAACGGACTTCGTTTTGTGATGGATATCTATAGATACAACCAACTTAAAGGCGAATCCTTAGACTGGAATTACATCAAAGGCGAATTATCCAAAATGGATTTGGTGGAATTCGAAAAGAAAATAAGGGATTTATCTATTGCGGCATTCACCAACGCCGCCTTAACAGAAGAGCAAGACAACCTGCTTAACTACATGTTGGGTTCGGGAACATATGGCACGGTTGAGAATTCCGTCCACAACAAGATGGAAGAGGCGAAAGGCTCTAGAATCAAATTCATCTGGCATAGGCTATATCCAGGATGGCAGTGGTGCAAGAAATATCACCCATTCTTCGCCTATACGATCATCTTCATGCCATTATTGATAATTGGCCGTGTATTCAAGGCTCTTTTCGTTAAACGCGATAAGGCTTTTAAGGAACTGGAATTATCGAAGAAAAACGAAAAGGATGCCAAGTAGTATCCTTTTTAATCCGTAGGTAAAGCGTAATTACTATATGGGTATTAATTTATATACATATAGATAATATATGTTACTAAAATATACCTTCGGTATATAAATTAATATGTTACAAAATTTGACTCAATGTTTCTAGATGGTATAATTTTGGCTATGAACACGATTGAATATCTTAAGAAAACCTATGGTTACGACACCCCAATATTCCTGAAGGACATAAGGATTGGAAGGAAGAGCAAAACTGCGATTAAGCAGGATCTTTACCGTGCCGCTAAAAATGGGCAAATCAAAAGGGAAACCAATGGTGTTTATTATTTTCCAAACCCGGATTCGTATTTTCCCGACAACGGTCTTGGATTTGAAGAGATAGTGGAGAAAAAATATATTCGAGATGACTGCGGAATCCCTGGATATGAAGACGCAAATACATATGGCTATATAACTGGATTGAACTTCCTGAATTCATTTGGGCTTTCTCAGCAAGTCCCTATGACAATCGAAATAACCACGAACAACACATCTTGTAAAAAAGGTGTGTACCGCATGAATGGTTTTGAAGCGATTATCAGGAAGCCAAAAACCAAGATTACTTCATCAAATTGGAGAACCCTGCAATTCCTTGATATGTTTAGACTGCTTTCTCTAGACGAAGTCTTAGTCAATAAGAAAAAACTTAATGACTACGCTAAAAAATATGTCGGTTTAAATAACCTTAACGAGTATTTGCCGCTATACAGTGCAGATACAATTTCTAAGGTTAGGAAAGGAGGAATAGCAACTGCTATTACATGAAAACGACGGCCTATTTAAAGAAGCCATCAAAAAGACAAGAGTGGAATTTAAGATAAACGAAGCTCTTGTGGAAAAAGACTACTGGATCATCTCGATTCTCAAAGGCATAGTCCAAAGCGATCCGAAATTCGTCTTCAAAGGCGGAACATCACTATCGAAGTGCTATCACGCCATCAATCGTTTCTCGGAAGATATCGATATCGCTTATTCCGATGAACGCATCACAACAAGCCATCGCCGGCGAATGATTGGGAAAATCCTGGACTCGATTAAAAACGTGGGACTTGAGGTTTCCAACATCGGGGATGTGCGAAGCGGAAGAAAATTCAACAGGTTCACCGCCCCGTATAAACCGGAATGGAGCATTGATTCTGTTGAACCGACGGTGATTGTGGAACTCGCCAATCAAGAGCCTGGATTCCCGATTGAAAAGAAGAAAGTTCAGACATTTATTGGTGAATATCTATCTAAAATCGGTCGCGATGATTTGGTGGAGCAATTCGATTTACAGCCATTTGAGGTTAGTGTCCAAACCTTGGATAGAACGTTTATCGATAAGGTATTCGCTTTATGCGATTATTATCTTGAAGGGAAGACGGAGAAACATTCGCGACATGTCTATGATCTAAACCAAATAATTAGATATGTTGAATTCGATGATTCTTTGCTTGAATTGTTGGATAAAGTCCGAAACATCCGAGCGGAGTCTCCTGTATGCCCATCCGCGAAAGAAGGCATGAAGCTCGGAAAGATATTCAGCGAAATAGTGAATAAAGAAGTCTATAAGGATGATTACAACAAAACGACTTATCCGTTGCTGTATGATAAGGTCGATTATGAAGAGTGTGAGGTGTCTTTGGCACTCATATCATCATTCTTGAATAGAAACGACAAATAACGAATAGGGTGCCCAAAAGGCGCCCTTTTCGTTTGCTGGATTACATAAAAACGGGCCATTAGAGACCCGTTGTCGTGTTAAGCCTTAACTAGTTCTTTAACAATCTCCAACATTTTGGAGAAATCATTGAGAGACAAATATTCGAATCTTCCATGGTGGTTATAACTTCCGGTGCCGAGATTTGGGGTAGGGCATCCCAAGAATGAGAAGGTCGCACCGTCTGTTCCGCCTCTAACAGGCTTGTGAATTGGGGTGATGCCTAATTTATGGTAAACCGCCAAAGCGTGCTCAACTGCGCGTGGGTCCTTCTTTAAGACCTCGCCCATGTTTCTATAATCGTCAGCGATTGTTAATGTGAATCTGCATTTAGGGTATTTCTTCATCATCAAGTCTTTAGCCACGAGGAATTCCGCTTTCTGGGCTTCGAGTTTAGCGGCATCGTGGTTTCTGATGATGTAGGTTGATGTGACCTCGGCATTAGAGCCTTCAATTCCGTTCCAGTGATTGAAGCCTTCATAGCCTTCAGTTAGCTCAGGCTTTTCGTTCTGATTGAGGAGTGAGTTGAATTCATATGCTAATGGAATCGCGTTGATCATCTTTCCTTTTGCCTCTCCTGGGTGGATGGATATTCCTTCGATTTTCAAAACAGCATGCGCTGCGTTGAATGTCTCAATATCGATGCACTCCGGGAAGTCCCCATCGATTGTATATGCCCAATCTGCGCCGAATTTCTTAGCATCGAAGTGCTCAGGACCTCTTCCAATTTCCTCGTCTGGAGTGAAAAGGATGGCGATTGGGTGGTGTTTTATCTCTGGGTGCGCAACATAATAGGCGATTGTGGACATGATGATTGCGATGCCTGCCTTATCATCTGCGCCAAGCAGCGTATCACCGGATGTTGTTACCAAGGTGTCTCCGATGTGCTTTGCTAGATTTGGGAATTCAGCAGGGGACATTGAATATTCGCCGTTGAGTTTGATAACCCCGCCGTCATAGTTCTCATGAATTTGCGGTTTGACGTTTGTGCCCGTTACCTCAAGCGCGGTGTCAACATGCGAGTTTAAGCCGATTGTAGGCAACGTTTCATCTCCTGGCAGGAAAGAATACACTCTTCCGTATTCGTCTAATTCCGCCTTTAAACCCATTTCCCCTAGCTCATCAACGAGCATTCTGGATAAATCCAATTCTTTTGTGGCTGATGGAGTCGTTTCACTCATTTCATCTGACTGCGTATCCACTTTGACGTAGCGGATAAATCTCTCTAAAGCATCTAACATAAGATACCTCCTGTACTGGTTTGTTATTATAAACGAATATCCTAAAAGTTATAATTAATGAAACTATGTTAGAGAAAATTAAGGAAGGCGCCTCGCTTAAATATAAGAAAGCGATGAGCAAAATCAATCTTGTTAAACTCATCATCAACGGTGTTTTCCAACTGTTCTTCCTGCTTTATTACGTTTACTTGATTGTTACTCATACCAATAGTCTTGGTTACGTCATCTGTTATTCAATCCTCTTGGGCGTTCTTCTAATTGCCTTCCTTATCGATATCGTTTTAAAAGATAAGGCTGAAGACACCAAAGAAAAGAAAAAATCTAAGAAAAACAAGAAAAAACACTACAAAACCTTCGTTAAATTAGTTAAACATCTCATCAAATTCGCAACAATTTGCATTGCATTTCAAGACATTATAACCCATGGAGGAACGCCAAATGCCATTCTGCTTTTGTCATTCTCAATCGCTGCTTTTATCCTTCAAATTCTCTTTGCCGCAATCGTTTTCTCAATCAAAAGATCCATTGCTAAAACTTTCCCCTCGTTCGGTGGTAGATTTAAAAAGGAAAAAGCAAAAGAAGCCAACCCTGATGTCATAGATTATGAGGATATCGAATCGGAATAGTCTTTAATCACGATATTAAACGTACTCACATTTTTGCCGAGTATTTTCTCTTCTACAAACTGTTTAGAACGTTTAAAAACGTTTTAATGGCAATTTTATTTGCTATGTCCTATATTTAAGCCCATGAGCAATATCAAGGTAAAAGAACTTAAGAAAATCTACAATGAAGGCCAAGACAATGAAGTTCAGGCCCTTAAAGGCGTCGATTTTGAACTAAAAGAAGGCGAATTCGTCGTTATTCTCGGCGCATCAGGTGCCGGCAAATCAACATTGCTTAATATACTTGGTGGCATGGACAACGCTTCATATGGAGTGTATGAAGTCGATGGCAAAGACGTCGCCAAATATAACGCGAAGCAATTATCCGAATTCAGACGCACTGAAGTTGGATTCGTTTTCCAGTTCTATAACCTTATGCCTAACTTAAGTGCTTTAGAAAATGTTCAGCTTGCGGCCGCAGTGGCTAAGGAACCATTCGATCCTAAGCAGGTTCTAATCGACGTTGGATTGGAGCATAGGCTCAATAACTTCCCATCCCAATTATCAGGCGGAGAGCAGCAAAGGGTATCTATAGCCCGCGCAATCGTCAAAAACCCTCAGTTGCTTTTATGCGATGAGCCGACTGGCGCTCTGGATTCCAAGACTGGCGCCTCAATCATCAAACTCCTTTACGATGTTGCGGAGAAATACAAGAAGACCGTTATCATCGTCACCCATAACGCAACAATCGCCAACTGCGCTGAACGATTAATAAGAATCGCTGATGGCGGAATCATTGAGAACATAGTCAACACCAATAGAGTCAAGCCGGAGGATATCGTCTGGTAATGAAGAAGGGGAATCTTTTATCTTTATTCTTCAAGATGATCCTAAGGGAATTCAAAGCCCATTGGGCTCAGTTCCTCGCCATCATCGCAATAGGCGGCATAGCCGTCACTCTTTTTGTTGGCCTTTTAGCTAATGCCGAATCTTTTAAGAATCAGGTTGACACGATGTATGAGATGGGCAATCTCGCAGATATATGGGTCACAACCTCGGACTACGACAAAAACGATTTATCCAACATCAAAGATATCGTCGGTGATGATGGAGTGGTGGAAACCCGTTTTGATTTGCCATCCCAAGCCTCCACAAGGCCAATCTACGCTATTATATCGGATACGATGCCAACCATCTCCAAACCATCTGCAATCACCAAGCAATCAGATGCTCACCGAGATGATTATTTCTGCATCGTAGACACGGCATTGGAATCGGAACAAGACTCTGATTTGTTAACAGACTTCCGTTTAGGTGGTTCCTTGACCATTTCGGTTGATATTTCATCCTACGTCAAGGAACAATACATCTCTTATATGGACCCTTATGTCAAAGAAGGCGGAAAGAATGTTTTTAGAGATGATAAAATCACCATCCCAACAACGATCACCGCATTCATGCAACACCCTGAGAACATCGAGAAGTCATCATACAATTCCTCGACTGTTCTAGTCTCGGATAAGATGTTCTATGAAGGTTTGAATAAGATGCTGAGCGACAACTTCACCGATGAAGGAAGAGAACTCGTTTATGGTGTCTTATATGATGCGATGACTTGGGGAGATGGCGGCCTTGAGCACGAGGGAACATTCGTCACCCCAAACCAATATCTAATCAAGATGAAAGATTCCACAAAAAGCGAAGAAATTCAGCAAAAGCTCAACGAATATTTCTCAAATAAGCGCAGAAACAATCTCGCATTGCTTGCGGATAGGGAGACAATGCCGTTCTTTGCAACCATCAACAATGATGAGAAACAGGCGGTCTCATTCTGCTATGTTTTCCCATTCGTTTTCTTCTTCGTCGGCGTTCTAGTCATCCTCACGACTATCTCTCAACTTGTTGTTAAAGAGAGAACCCAGATAGGCACGATGAAGGCCTTGGGCTTATCCAATTCCGCAATATATGGTTATTACATATTCCTGACCTTGTTCCTCGTAGGCATAGGAACTTTGATAGGAGAGATAGTTGGCCCGATTCTTTTGCCTTGGATTATGGCGCATAAATACGCGATTATCTATACTTTGCCTGCCATGAAATACACCTTCCCGATTTTAGCGGGAATCCTCACTCCGATAGGATTCGGTGCAGTTTCCGCTTTAGTGACCTTATACATGTGCCATAAAGAAGTGAAACTCAAGCCTGTTGAATCAATGAGGCCAATCCCTCCTAAATATAAAGCTTTGGTTAGAGGCAGCAAGAAAGAAGGAACCGTTCTTTTGTCTACCAAAATGGCTTTTAGGAACATTCGCAAAGATCTGGTTAAGTCACTCATGGTTGTTGCCGGCGTCATGGGATGCACAGCTTTATTAACCTGTGGTTTTGGAATTGATGATACGGTTGACTATGGCGTTGACCATGATATGTCGATGGTTAATTCCTGGAGCGTTTGCTTCAACTTTTCCTCAAGCAAGACCGCTCAAGATATCATCGAAGATTATTCCGAACTTGAGGGAGTGGAGAAGATTGAGCCATATTCTCAGGCAATGTCCACGATTTATTTAGATGGCGGTCCTCAAGCGTCTTCATATGTTTACACTATATCCAAAGATACCGATTCTTATTTCCACGTTGAATTCGATGTGGATAAAGTCGCCATATCCCAAAAGGTAGCAAGGAATACCGGCGCTAAAGTGGGGGATACAATCTTCTTCACCGTCGGAAATAAGACATATTCGGCTGAGATTGGCGTGGTTTATGACGCTTTTGTTTATCATGGAATCGTTGTTCATGCCGATTCGGGGTTGATTGGTAAGGCCTCTAATATCACATATGGTGGAGTGTGGATTGGCGTTAAAGATGATGTCGATCCGGACAAGATCAAATCGGAGGCCTTATCTAAGTTCGCCTATATTCAGAAAGCCCAGACTCGAACTGATTGGGATGCCTATATTCAAAGCGTTCTTTCCGGCGTCACTTTGATGACCGGCGCTGTTAAGGTCTTTGCGATTCTTCTGGCGTTGGTGGTCCTTTATAACTTGGCTCTCATGAATTTCAATGACCGCATGAGAGATATTGCAACGCTGAAAGTCTTGGGTTTCACTAAACTCGAGATTGCCTTATCACTTTTGATCGAAACCATGACCCTGACCTCAATCGGCGTGGCTATTGGTCTTTGTTTAGGATATCCGTTCTTGCTCGCGGTTTTGAAGACCAATATAGTTGAACTTGTCGAATATATCTTTAACATCAAGGCCGTATCGTATGCCATCTCGTTCGTGCTGACATTCGTTGTGGCGCTTGCGGTTAATATCTGGCTCACCTCTAGAACTGGCAAAGTCAAGATGGTTGAATCATTAAAATCAGTTGAGTAACAGTTTCGTTAAAGCGATTATAAAAGGCCAACAAAAAACCGAGGTTTAAGCGGCCTCGATTTTCAATTACAAAGTTTGTTTGGAGACGTAGAAATCTAAGAAGGCTTTTAGCAAATAATCGTGTTTTGCAGCAGATTTCTCGTTCTTCCAGGTGTAAACGGCACCTTCTCCGATATCTATTTCGTTCACCTCGTCCTCGTCAAGCTTCAATCCTTTCAGGACGGTGTCTTCTTTATTTAAGCCGTCTAAATGAGCTAAATTGCTGATTCTATCTTCGGAATAGAAGGAGTCTGTTACCTGATACCCATCACTGGTTTTTTCGATTGTGTCATTGAAGTAGACTGCGGCATCGAATAATGCGGTGGCTCTATCCTCATCCTCCATCATATTCGGATTGTATCTATAGAATGCCGGAGTGTACCCAACGCCATATCCATATTCTTCATTTCCCTCAACTGACATGCCCATAGACGTTTTCCAGGCTGACCATTGCTCGGAATCTAGAACACCGTTTTTCCATCTAATACCTTCCACATCAGCATCAATGACATAAGAAGTGTTAAGATCTGCTGCATTATATTCTTTTAGGAAATGAGCGTTTAAATATGCACAATCTCCGCACGATTCCCTATCCACGTACAATGTGAAGTCTGAGTCGCCATCGAAAAGATTATCCAGTTGCTGAGGTGTGACAAATAGCATATTGGATATATGGGCATTCTCATTCATCCAAGCGGTGAATGTATCAACATCGCTGGTGAATTCATCATCTGAATCGGATGAATTCTTTTGGGCACTGATAACTCCGTCTCTAAAGATGGCCACAGTCTCGTTTCCCGAGGACAGTTTTAATCCGAACTTCTCATCGGATGCCTCAAGGTCGCTCATATGAATCCCATAGAATAATGCGTTGGTGTTCTTCATGTATTTACGAAGTGTGGATTGGAAGGAAACCCAGCAAGTGCAGTCGTTCAATGGCTCATAGACAATAAGAGCGAAGTTATAGCCCCTATCTACATAGCTTTGAAGCGTTGAAACGTCGATAACCGCAAAATTATCTTCGATATTCTTCGACTCTTGGTATAACTTGCCAAAAGTCAAAGCGGTGGGATCGCTAGTCTTTTTCTTATTGCATCCAGCAAGCATAAGAGGAATGCTGCAAATTGTTATCATCAGTGTGGCAATGCGTTTTTTCATCATGCCGACATATTAGGCGAAACAAATGATCACTTCAATTCTTTTTATAAAATAAATTTAGTTGTTTGTTGTTTCACAAAAAACACAATGATATAATCTCAACGCTGCATCCATAGCCAAGTGGTAAGGCAAGTGACTGCAACTCACTCATCGGCGGTTCAAATCCGTCTGGATGCTCCATCTTACCTATATAAAATATAGTTGCAAATTTAAATTTGTCGCACTATAGTTTGTAGGCTGCTTCCGTCAATAGAAGTAGTAACAAATGAAATGCGCCGGTAGCTCAGCTGGATAGAGTATCAGACTACGAATCTGAGGGTCACGAGTTCGAATCTTGTCCGGCGCGCCAACTATATCGGGGTGTAGCGCAGCTTGGTTACCGCGTCTGTTTTGGGAACAGAAGATCAAGAGTTCGAATCTCTTCACCCCGACCATCAACAAATTTAACGGATAATACCAAAGTTATCCGTTTTTTTAACGCTTTTTGGCCTATTTATTGCAATTTCGGCTTATTTTTAAGTCATTAATAAAATCGAACTCAAAATTCATTCATTTATTTTGGTTGCTATTACAGGTTCGAACCACGAATAAGGTTGTGTAGAGTGGAACAGATATAATACGATAAAAACAGCAAGAAAAAAGCCTAGACCAATGACCTGTCAACGTCTTTTGAGACCGTTTAATTGTGAACACCCCGTTTCGCGTTCCTGTAGTCGACCGGGGACATATACCCGAGCGATGAATGGAGCCTCTGATGGTTGTGCCACCAGACATGCTGGAACAGCTCATGCTTCACCTCGGCGAGCGGCGAGAATCCCCTGTTCCTTGTTACGGATAAGATAGAAATAACCAATTGGGATGAAATAAAAATCACCAAAATTGGTGAAAACTATTTCATCTAGAGGGCTTGTGTGAGACGCTTCCCGCAAAGGAGGCATCGAAAATGCACAAAACCTATCTGGCTGGAGCCCTGGTCAAGATCGACATGCTAAAGCAACAAGGCATCAAGCCGAACATGTCCGAGCTCTCAAGGGAGACCGGGCTGGACCGCCACACGCTCAAGAAATACTTCGACGAGGGCGGCAAATTCAACAGGGAGAGGTCCCCGAAGGGCAGCAAGTACGACGCCCTCGCGGAGATAATCTCCGACCGAATGTCCGTGGAGGGCGTGACGATCAAGGCGCTCTGGGAGCTCCTCCTCGACGAGAAGCCGGAGCAGGCGAGGGCCCTCACCTACCGCGGGCTGGTCAGCTACGTGAGGAAGAAGGGCTATGGCAGCGAGGCCGCCGAGAGGCTCGTAGCGCACCCGCGCTTCGAGACCGCCCCCGGCGCCCAGCTCCAGGTGGACTGGAAGGAATCGCTCTCCATCACGACGAAGACCGGTGGGAAAATCGAGTTCAACGTCTTCTCCGCGACCCTGTCGTGGTCGCGCTACCACCTCTTCGTCTACTCGACCGGCAAGGGCACCGAGGACTTCATACGGTGCCTCATCGCGGTCCTCAAAGAGCTCGGCGCCATGCCGAGGGAGATCGTGACCGACAACATGGCCGCGATCGTCTCCTGCAGGGGCAACACGAGGAAGAAGCTGCCCCAGATCGTCCAGCTCGAGAAGGACCTCGGGATAAGGATCAGGCTCTGCAAGCCCAGGACCCCGGAGACCAAGGGCAAGGTCGAGTCCAGCAACCGCTTCGTCAACAGGCTGCTGGCCTACGACGGCCTCATCGCCGACGAGGCCGAGCTCAAGGCCAAGATTGCCCACATACAGGCGAGGAGCAACGCCGTCCCCAACGAGGAGACGGAGGTCCCGCCGAACGCGCTCCTGATGAAGGAACGCTCCTCGCTCGGCGTCCTCCCAAACGCGCTGATGCTGGAATCCTACGCGTCGGAGTCCTACGCCACCGCCAAGGTCCCGCAGACCATGCTCGTCTCCTGCAGGGGCAAGAGGTACTCCGTCCCCAAGGCGATGATAGGGAAGAAGGCCGTCGCCATACCGGCGGAGGGCAAGGTCTACATCTTCGACTCCGCCGGCCTGCTCGTCGCCGAGCACGCCGAATCCGGGGCGAGAACCAACTACCAGGAGGCCCATTACGCCGAGGCCCTCTCCGGGAAGGGCATCGACGACGACGAGATAAGCAGGATGGCGAAGGAGCAGATCGGGAGGCTGTCCTCGCTATGAGCGCCATGGAGTCCCCCAACGAGAGGATAAGGCTCCTCAACTGCCTCGATTCCCTCCGCCTCAGCGCCATGAGGGAGGGCTACGACGGCGCCGCGGAGGCGGTCGCGAGGGGCGAGAAGAGCATGACCTCAGCCATGATGGAGCTGGCCGAGGCCGAGTACAGGCTCCGCTGCGACAAGGCCAGATCCATATGCGTCAGCACCGCGAACCTCCCCTTCGCGAAGAGGCTCGAGGACTTCGACTTCTCCTTCCAGCCGTCGCTGCGCAAGGAGGAGGTGATGGACCTGAAATACCTCAGGTTCACCGAGGACGCGACGAACCTCATATTCGTCGGGTCGCCCGGGGTCGGGAAGACCCATCTGGCCTCCGCGGTGACGCTCTGCGCGGCTGAGCAGAGGATATCGACCTACTTCGTCAATTTCTGCGATCTGGTGATGAAGCTGAAGAGGGCGCAGATCGACGGCACGCTCCAATCCAAGCTCAACACCTACTCGAGGTACGGCGTACTCGTCGTCGACGAGGTCGGCTTCGTCCCGATAGACCGGGACGGCGCGATGCTCTTCTTCCAGCTCGTGTCGAGGCGCTACGAGAAGCACCCGACGATAGTGACGACGAACAAGAGTCTATCCAAATGGGCCGAGACATTCGGCGACCCGGTGCTCACCGGCGCCATATTGGACCGGCTCCTGCACCATTCCAGGGTGTTCAAGATCGTCGGCCCGTCCTACCGCACGAAGGACGTTCTGACGGCTGCGCCGGCGCGCGAGCCCCATGGGGCTGAGGGGAAGGAGGGAGGAAACATCAACTAACCATCAACAATCCAACTTAGGGAAACAGTCAGATAAGGAGAAAAAACCAGGGTCCTGAGTTGGTAAAAATTATTTCATCCTAATTGGTGAAAATTATCTTGTCCTGAACAGTCGATCCTGTGCGACCTCTCCACCTTGCCGTTGTGCTGCGGCGTCCTGGAGCGTATGAATTTGTGGGCTATGCCGTTCTCGGCGCAGAACCTCTCGAGAAGGTTCGGGCCGTCCCTGCCGGCCGCAGAGCCGCCGTCGCCCTTCGCGGCCGACCTGTCGGAGAACTCGAAGCCGTTGTCGGTCTGGATGACCTTCGGGGCGTAGCCGAAGAACCTTATGGCCTTGGACAGGCCCACGACGGTCTCGTACATCGAGTGCTCGTCCGTGAAGTAAAGGAACCTCTTCCTGGTCGCCTCGTCGAGGAAGGTGTATTGGTAGAATCTCCCCTCGAGCCCCGGGGCCTTGCACTCGGATGGCACGTATTTGACGTCGACCTGCCATTTCTCGCCGGGGTCCTCGGGGGTCTCGTATTTCCCGTCGTGCTTCCTCTTCGGGTTCGTCTTGTACCGCTCGAAGCCGCCGGAGCCCTTGAGCACGCGAAGGCAGATCGAATACGATATGGCTATGCCATGCGACATCGCTTTTACCCATATGTCGACCGAGCTTCCCCCGGGGTTCCTGGCGCGCAGGCGCCTTATCCTTTCAACCGTCTCCCTCGGCGTCTTCCTCGGGTGGTCGGAATGCGGCCTGTGGCTCCCGTCCTCCAGGGACTCGGCCGAGCCGTCGTACCTCTTCCTCCAGCGCCAGAAGCTGGTCCTCTTCACCTTGTAGTAGCCGAGGGCTTTCTTTATGCTCCATCCGGATTCTACGACCCTTTTCACCGATTGCAGCCTCGTTTCCAGATCATAGGGGAGGTAATTCCTCCTCCTTTCGCTTATAATGTCCACGGCATCTCCTTTCGTGCTTTCTTGGTCGAAAACATTATAGGGCAAGATGCCTTTTTTTGCGCCGCCGGCGCGAACCCCCTAGGGGGTTGGGGTATGGGTTGTCTGTTTAAGGATTTTGTTTCACATCATTTGAAATAG
>CAVAGP010000028.1:0-27440 GCA_963588175.1 Faecalibacillus sp.
AGGGTATATTGGATATGGCAGATTCCTGCGTTTACACAGGATTTAAGATACTACCAAATACCGCAAAAAAGGTTTTTTATTTATCACAAATTTAGTTTTTTCTTTGTAATGCGGCGCAATTCAATGGAAGCCAAATGAAACAGAATTGTTGACTAGAAAATTACTTATACTGAAAACGTTTGGCGCGTTTAATTCCTGGATTTATCGGACC
Source organism: Faecalibacillus sp. (assembly GCA_963588175.1). Taxonomy (GTDB): domain Bacteria; phylum Bacillota_I; class Bacilli_A; order RFN20; family CAG-826; genus UBA4951. The sequence continues at coordinate 212 of CAVAGP010000028.1, forward strand.
GCTGAATGAACTGGAGTGTACTTTAAGATTGAACTTTAAAATACAATTTATCTATTATCATCGAATCGGAAGGGGATTTGCAGGGTTATGTTTGAATGATGAGTGCTAATTTTGTTTCAACTTGTACCGTTCTTCTTTTTGATTTGAAAATACCAAGCGCTATTGATTGGATAATTTCTGCGAAACCTGGCACATTGCAAGGGCACACGAGGATTTTATTAGATTGCTTCTTGCTCTCTTGCGAGTCTTTTCAATAATTTATTGCAAAGGTTTCCAATTTCATCCAAGGAGATGGCTAACATGCCCTTAAAGTAATCGACGAAAAGGTGAATTATTCCATTTGTTAGGAAATCTATTTCTGCCATACGTGTATTGGGGTCCTGAGACAAAGAATTCAATTGAACGTCCTTGTTTACTCTCTCGTTACAAATCTCCTTTAGTTGATCGACGAATTTGATTGGATCGTCAGAAGCAAATATTTTCTTATACAGTCTTTCGTTATCTTTCAGATGCTGGATTATGTTGTTCACATAAGGCGCGAATTCCTCTGGATGCTCTCTCGTGTACGTTTTTAAAGCATCATCCAACAAGGAGAGGATTTCATCTTCAAACTCACCTCTTACAGCGTAGATATCCTCATAATGGCAGTAGAATGTTGACTTTGAGATGTCGGCTCTTTCAACAAGTTCTTTGACGGTGATTTTAGCTATATCCTGTTTTTCTGATACCAATTCCGCAAAAGCCTCTCTTATCATTCTTCTTGTTCTAATCGAATTTCTGTAGACTGACGGCATACATTACCTCCAAAATTAATCAATTTCCGAACTTTAGTCCAATATTGTACTCAATTACAATATCTGACCTTTGATTTAAATTCATAAAATAATCATACTTCCATCGTTCCAAAAATCAAACCCGAGTTTGAAATGTGACTCGAGTTCGAAATTGGAGAAAAGGAGGATTTAATTTTGAGTGTTATTGAAGTAAATCATCTAACTAAAGACTATGGCTCTGGACGTGGCGTCTTTGACGTATCTTTTCATATAGAAGAAGGAGAGGTGTTCGGATTTTTAGGGCCTAACGGTGCCGGAAAATCCACAACCATCCGTCATTTGATGGGATTTTCCAAACCTTCTAGCGGAAACACCAAGATCCTTGGATTAGATTCTTTTAAGGATTATTCGAAGATTCTTTCTAACGTTGGCTATATTCCAGGAGAAATCGCATTGCCTGCCGGTCTAACAGGTTATGAATTCATATCAATGATGCAAGACATGTACAGAATTCACAACAAAGAGATGCTAGACAAGATGCTTGCCTTATTTGACCTTAACGACAACGTCTTAAAAGGGGACACGAAGCATATGTCTCTTGGTGTCAAAAGAAAGCTCGCAATCGTTACGGCCTTCATGTCGGATCCCAAAGTTTTGATTCTAGATGAGCCAACCTCTGGGCTAGACCCAGTTATGCAGCAGCGTTTCATCAATTTCATCATCGAAGAGAAAAATAGGGGCAAAACCATCTTGCTTTCTTCCCATATCTTCTCTGAGGTTGATGCCACCTGCGATAGAATTGCGATTATTAAAGACGGGAAAATCGTCTCAGAATTCGTTGCAAATGATTTAAAACACGCAAGTTTGAAACAATATCGAATCGTATTCGAAGATAAAGGGGAATATGAGCGTTTTAAATCGGGATTCGATTCAAAAATCATATCTATCGTTAAAGATAAACCTGAGAAAAACAAAGTCTTTATTACCACAGACGATAAAGACATCAATAAAGTCATTTCTTATCTTTCAGATTTCAAAGTGAAGGAATTCAACAATATCAAAGAATCATTGGAGGATTACTTCATGAAATTCTATAAGGAAGATAAAGACTTCGGAGGTGCTTTGTAATGGAACTAAAAAACGAAGGCTTGATTGAAATTAAAAATTTAACCAAGGACTATGGCTCAAACCGTGGCGTCTTTAATGAAAACCTAACAATCAATAAAGGCGAAATGGTTGGATTTGTTGGAACAAATGGCAGTGGCAAAACCACCACCATCAGAAGCATTCTTGGCTTCATCAAACCTACGAACGGGGCTTGTTATGTCAATGGCTTGGAATCTTGGTCAAATCAGGCGGAAATAGCTAGATTAGTCGGATATGTACCTGGCGAAATCTCTTTCCCTGATTTAAAAACCGGAATCAATTTCTTGCATAGCCAAGCAGAATTCCTCGGAATGAAATCATTCGATTACGCGAATGAACTAATTGAGAAGCTTCAGCTTGATCCTAGGGCTAACCTAAAGCGAATGAGCAAGGGCATGAAACAGAAAACCGCTCTAGTTGCCGCTTTGATGGACGATCAACCAATCATCATTCTTGATGAACCAACGACGGGCTTGGATCCGCTTATGCGAGATGCATTCCTTGAAATAATCGAGGAAGAACACAAGAAAGGGAAAACCATCCTTATGTCGTCCCATATGTTCAACGAGATGGAAGATACCTGCGATAGAGTTGCTCTTATCTCCGATGGCGTAATCATTGATATCGCGGATATGAATCAAATCAGAAATCGTAAAGTAGTGGACTTCAAAATTGAGTTCAACGATGTCAAATCGTATCAAAAGTTTAAAACGTTTGGTTTCGAGATAATCAGAGACCAAGAGCAATTTAACCAAGTGACGGTTTCGATTGAGAAAACGCGAATTAATGAATTGTTTAAGGATCTGAAAGGATTGGATGTCAAATTCATATCCGAGGTCAAATACACCTTAGAGAAACATTTTAGCCAAATCATGAGCGAGAAAGAAAAGGAGGCTAAATAAAATGGAAAAAAGAAACGAAAACAAACTATTTTCCAAGGCTTTGTTCAGACAGTCTTGGAAGGCTAATGGAGTAATGTGGGGAATTATAACTGTCGCAGTGTGCTTTATGCTCGCCTGCGTTATGTTAATCTCCGGAACCTCGTCAATTTCCTCAGTCAGAGAAAACGTAGAGACCACAATCGTGGAAGAGGTTATCAAATCCACAATCAAGAAATCTGCAATTTCTGAATATGATAGCTCCAATGCAGGAGAAGAACTCTTCGATAAAGAATTCACAGTTGATTTTAACAGTAGAAACACAACCGACACCTATATTAATTCTTACGTTCCGGCTTTAACTACCTTAATCACCGATTATATTTCTAGCGATGAAAGCAAAACCGAAATCGCGACTGAAGTAACCACAAAAGTCACCGAATATATGTCTTCAACTGAAGCCAAAACCAAAATCGTTGAATACATGACCACTTATGCTTTATCTCAAGATGAGGCTATTGAAAAACTAAAGAACGAAAAGGTTGCCGAATATACAAGCTCAGTCACAAATGAGCATATTGCCGCAGCAAAAGAAAATAAAACCCTGCAAACTCAGGCTTTTGTTACGGTTTATGTTACCCCATCCTATACGACCGCAATTAATAAGGTCATTGAGGAATATGGCTCTTCTTCCAGCGCTGTTGTGACTATCAACCCAAACAATCAGGCCGATTATGTTTATACCCAGTATAACGAGACAATCCCTGAGGAATATGTTACTGATCTCACCTCTTATATGATGACAGATGTTATCGCGGTTTCTAAAGGTGCCGCTTCAACAACGTTGTCAGATTACATCGTTTCCGATGAAAGAATCTCCTTCAGAGAAGACCGCGCGAATAACGCTGCCTCAATGCTCATCGCAGGCAAGATGACCGAAGAATCAACCATCGATACTTTGCTCGATACCTTAAAAGATTATGGTGTTACTAAAGAAAAGTATGATTCCATGGGATTCACTTATGATGCCGTTCATAAATTATCTTATGAAGCAAGCCTCGAATATCAGGATAAATTGTCTTATGAAATTTCATTATTAGATTCTGATTTGTCAGATGAAGAATATGCTTCTGCCGTTGCTAAAATCAAAGAAGATTTGAACGTTAACGTTGCTGGCTCTTTGCTTGATAAACTTCCGGAAGACGTCTCTTCTGGCATTGAAGAACTTGGCCAGATGGATCTATATGGATTGATTGTAGGCTCCATCTTCTTCAAGATGGCTGGATTGCTTCTTCCAATAATCTACTTGATCATGGCTTCAAATAACTTGATTGCCGGTCAAGTTGACTCCGGTTCAATGGCTTATGTTTTGTCCACATCAACAAAGCGCCGTCAGGTAACGTTCACGCAGGGCTTATTCTTGGTGTTGTCGTTGTTCTTGATGTTCACCGCAACATCAATTACATCAGTGATTTGCTTAAGTATTGCTAACGTTACGACCGATCTCACCATCGGCAAGATTCTCTTGATTAACCTTGGCGCGTTCATTGTTCTATTCGCGATGAGTGGAATTAACTTCTTCACATCTTGCTACTTCGACAGATCAAAGAAGGCCATGGCTATTGGCGGTGGCTTATCCATGTTCTTCCTCGTTGCAACCATGTTGGGGTTATTTGGCTCGCCAGTTATCCCATCCGTTGTCAGAATCAGCCCACTTAATTACTTCAACTATGTTTCTATAATTTCTCTATTCGACGTCGTTTCAATTCTTGATGGAACGGTTGGCTGGATTTGGAAATTGGCAATACTCGTTGTGATTGGCTTGCTTGGCTATATACTTGGAAGTATTAAGTTCAAAAAGAAGGACTTACCTTTATAACAAACAATCCCATGGGCGATGAACTCATGGGATTTTTTTGCTGGATACACCATTCGATGAATTCTCTATAGTTTCCTGGTAATCGAAACAAAATCTCATTTATTAGATTGATTTATGAATCTTCGCTAAACACAATAAGACGCATTAATATTGTTGATATGCTCCAATAAATCCAACTAAATTGTATTTAGAGGTGCAAATATGCTAATTACAACATCAATGCTGAAAGAAAAATACAGCGATTATGCCAACCCCCTAGACAAAATGAAAAGAGAAGCTGACAAGGGGATTATTTTCAGACTGAGGAATGGAATCTATGAGACAGATAAGAACGCCGAACCTTGTTTGCTTGCATCCTCAATTTTATCTCCATCATATCTTAGTTTCGATTGGGCTTTATCTTATTATGGGCTGATTCCAGAAAGGGTTGTTTCCATCACATCCGCAACATTTGGGAACAGGAAAAACAAGACGTTTGAGAATTATTTTGGTAGGTACGAATATACTGATGTTCCGAGCGAGGTTTTTTCTGAAGGCCTTACATACCTTGAGAGCGGAGAGTATGTGGCCAAAATTGCAATGAAGGAAAAGGCGATATGCGATTCCTTATGCAAATGGAGAGTAGTCAAAAGCGTAAAAGGACTCAAAGAACTGTTGTTTATAGATAAAAGAATTGATGAGGATGAGTTTGCCACATGCGATTTTAAATTGATGAAAAGGCTTGCCGGCCTTTACCAAAAGACAAATCTCAAACTACTTATAAAACTCATCGAAGGAGAATATGAGAATGAATAACGCAATTCAGATGATGTTGGAGAAGTACAACGCCCAAAATAACGGAGAGAGGGAAAATACCTTGAAAGAAGTCGCCAAAGAAATCACTCCAACAAAGGCCTTGATTTCACGTTATTTGAAAAAGGAACTATTTTTCTCGACATTGAACGAACCAAAAGCAGGTTAGGGAATCGTTTGTTTTCGTTATAATAATATAGAAAATAAAGAACATTTGCTTTATAGGAGTCATTTATGTCGAACATTAAAGTTTTTGAAGATAAGAAAATCAGAACGCAATGGAACGAGGATGAAGAAGATTGGTATTTTTCGGTCGTGGATGTCGTGGGTGTTTTAACAGACAGCCCTAATCCCCGTAAATACTGGTCCGTCTTAAAAACGAGACTAAAATCCGAAGGAAGTGAAGTGACTACAAACTGTAGTCAGTTGAAAATGCTAGCTCCCGACGGGAAAATGCGCATGCGAGACGCGATGAATACAAAAGGAATCTTGCGTCTTATCCAATCCGTTCCGTCCCCGAAGTCAGAGCCTTTCAAAATGTGGCTCGCCTAAGTCGGAAGCGAAAGACTTGACGAAATTGCCGACCCGGAGAAAGCAATATCTCCTCTTAATGCTAACGATAAACCAGCCCTTGAAATAAAAACCGAAGATGAAGGAAATAACAATAATTAGAGCATAGAAGCCAAAATATTTGCAAAAACGCCATCTTTCTCATCTATTAGATAATTTTTTGCATATCTAAACTGAGTCATTATCGGAAATACATAATTAAATACCGATTTTGCTGTGCTGTTTTTTCTCTTTTGCGGTGTCATAATATTCGCAACTTGGATTTGCAAACAACAAATCAGATTAAATAAAGGGGCTTTTTATGGAAAAGACTAAAGACTACACAAAGCGCAATTTGTGGTTCTATCCAATGGGCACTGTGGGAAGAGATATGATGTATGCCTTATTCACATCATTCGTTCTTACCTATATTTTGCTGACTAGAACCTTGACTAACGCCCAGTACATCACAATCACCGCCATCATGATCGGTGCACGAGTGTTCGATGCTTTGAACGACCCTATCATGGGGTGGATTATTGAGAAAACCAGGACAAAATGGGGCAAGTTCAAACCATGGCTTGCTGCTGGAGTTCTATCCACCGCTGGTGTTCTTATCACAATCTTCAATGTCACAGTTCAGGGCTGGGGATTTGTTGCCATTTTTGGTGTCATCTATTTCTTATATAGTATTACATTCACAATGAACGACATCTCCTATTGGGGAATGGTGCCTGCTCTCTCTTCAGATGCGGATTTACGCAATCAATTCACATCTAGAGCCGTTTTCTTTGCCGGTATTGGAAGCGCCTTGGCCGGTTTGCTTATTCCAATGTTGACTGTTGGATCCCTTTCTATTACAGGATCTGCACAAACCTCTTATGGCGTCCTCTCAATCGCTATTTCTATCATTGCTTGCGGCACGATTTGCTTCACCTTATTTGGCGTTAAAGAACCTAACCTTGCGGTCAAGGTTGAAGGCGAGGCCGCTCCAAGGACAAAGCTTAAAGATGTCATCAAAATCATTGCCAAAAACAAACCGCTCGTTTGGATTATCGTCGCATTCTTGATTCATTCTGTTGGCAACGCGATTGTCTCCGGTGGTCTTGGCTCGACATATGTCTATTTCGCATATGGTTATGAAGGCAGCAAATATTCCTTATTCTCTACAATCGGCTTGGCGGTTACCGCGATTCTCATGATCATTTATCCAATGATTTCTCGCAAAATCAACCGTAAACCACTTATGTCTATTATGCTTATGGTATCTGTTGTCGGTTATGCATTAATGATCCTTTCTGGATTCATTTTCGTTGGAAATGACATCGGATTCTGGATTTTAACAGCAGGATATTCTCTTGCTAACTTTGGCCAGTATGGATTCTATCTCATCATGATGATTTCTATCCTCAATACGGTGGAATACAACGAATATGCGTTTGGTGAAAGGCAAGAGGGAATCATCGCTTCAGTTAGGCCGTTCATCACAAAGCTTGCATCTGCAATTGTTGTCGGATTAACCTCCATCTCATATCTTGTCTTTGGCGTCTTGAATTACACCAACGAGATTTCTGAATTAGAACAGTCTTGCACAAAAGGCGAGATTACCGAAGCCACTAAGCTTACTGAAATTGCAACGGTTATTGGCAATGTCGATAGTGGACAGAAGATCGGGTTGCTTCTCTTTATGACTGTTCTTCCACTCGCTTTGCTCCTTGCCTCGTATTTCATCTACAAATTCAAGTACACTCTTGATGAAGATGAATACAAACGCATCTGCGATGAGATTCAAGCTAGAAAGGAATCCAAAGAATAGTTAATGAGGTCATCAAACAGATGGCCTTTTAAAATGGCCGAACAATACTTCTTTAAATAAGCCACTCTATCATCGGTAGTGTTAAGAAAAGTTGACCTTTTTGAAAATGTGGTGATAATAACCCCGTATGAGAAACAAGAACGGATATTTAACTTGGTATGAGGGACTTCGCCTTTGGATTAAAGACAACTGGTACCATTTTCTTATTGCTTTATTGATTTGCGTTACGATTCTTGTTATTGATTGTGCTCTTTATGGATGGACCGCCATAGTTAATTACGCTAACGGTTTGTTTATTGGCGGAGCAACAAGCCTTCTCATCGGTTTGTTATTTGTGGTTACTCTATTCGGGGGAACTGATATCTTTACTTTTTATCTTATGAGAGAAAGAACCGCCACCGGAAAAGAGGATTTGTATCAATACTCCGAGAGAAAGAAAAAGCAAAGAATGAAAAACCCTTATTCATTCGTTCCATATATATTTATAGGCGTGCTCGCGTTAACGGCGGCGGCCATCATGATTGCCTCAATTTGATAGATTTTTTCTTGATTAATAAATAATTTACTGAAAATTTTCAGGACATTTTTCATTTAATTCTTGACATTACTTGCAGGTATGAAAAAATCGCACTTATCTTAGAAATCATCAGTATTCTAAGCCAATGGAGAAAATCCATTCAAGAAAGGAGGTCTTTTATGAAAAAGACTACATTATTAATTCTTGTTGGTAGCGTCTTCGCGTTGGCTGCTTGCGGGGGAGGCACATCTAAAACAAGCACACCATCTGGAGATGTCGGCACATCTTCCGAAGTCGTAACGGCGGAAAAGGCAAACGGTGCTTACACATATGTCTATGAAGACAATGCTGAGCGCGCCAACATTCTCGGAAAACTCGAGAAATACGCAGTTGAGAACAACTTAACTGGCTTGACACTTTATCAAAGTGGCGGATACGTCATGTACGATCCAGCCGTCAAAAAAGGCACCAATAACTACATCGTTGGTTATGGATTTGGCATCCTTGGCGAAGGAGAAATCACTTCTCCAATGTCAGCAGAAAAAAACCAAGATTGGCAGTATTATTACCACACATATCAGTCATCAGACGATGCGACAATCGCCTATATGAACTCACAAGGTTCGACGGTTGGCGACAACCAGGCATATGTTGCCGCTTCTTATTACGACATCAAAATGAACGAGGATGCTGATGGCTATGAATGGTCAAATTGCCTTGCAACAGAGCGTCCACAAGCTGTCGATATGAACGAGACAACAAAGCGTGCAAAAACCTTTAGATTCCATGTTAAGACCGGATCGGACTTAAAGTACAACACACTTTCAGAAAAATATTCAAAGTACAACGGTCAGGAAGTTCAGCTTGAGGACTATATTACTCCTTATAAGATTTACTACACAAAAGCTTATCAACTTCAGAGATCTTCTGAAAATCTTGATGGCACAGGTTCTATTGCTGGATCGGCGGATTATTACAAGGCTTCAGCAAATGGATTCAATGAAGACGCTTGGGAAAATATCGGAATTAAATCTGGTACAGATGATAAAGGCGGATATCTTGAATTCACATTCAATCAGGCATGCACATCATTCTATGCCATGTATTACCTTTCATCTTCAATGTTCGCTCCAGTTCCTGAAAAATTCATTGAAGACATCGGTGGTGGTGATTTTGCGACAGGTGTTGCTCAGTGGGGCAACTTCTCATCGGATAAGACATTAACTCCTGGCGATAACTGGTTATCAACAGGCCCTTACACTATTGAAAAATGGGAATCGGGACAGCAGATTGTCTTCAAGAAGAACCCATATTATGATGACGATAACGGCAAGAGATATAAGATTCCTGGAATTCACGTCAACATTCTTAAAGCCGCTTCATCAGATTCTCACGCTGTTATCAATGAATTCTTGGCGGGAAAACTCCATGTATCAGGTATTCCAACAGACATGCTTGATCAATATAAATCGGATTCACGTACAACCAAGACGAATGGCGGTTCAACATATAAACTGAACCTCAATACGTGCACTCAGGAACAATGGCATGAATTATTTGGAACAGACGGGCAGAATGACGCTTGGGAATGCGAGCCAGCAATGGCAAACAAGAACTTTGTTGCAGGTCTTAATTACGCTATTAATCGTAAAGAAATTGCCGAAAAAGCTGGTGCAAACCCATCAGGAGACTACTTCGGTGACGCTTATTTATCCGATCCAGAAAACGGCATTACTTATAACTCGACGCAGGCCCATAAAGACGCAGTTGCTTCTATGAGAGAGGGCACAGATGAATATGGTTATTCCTATACATTAGCTCAAGCTTCATTCAAGAAGGCATGCGAGGAATTAATCGACGCGGGAACATATGAAAAGGGCGATACAATTCGTGTACAAGTCGCATGGATGGCGGCCTCTCAGGAAAAAGAGGAACACGCATGGGTTAAAGATTACTGGGAGAAAGCATTTGATTCTTGCGGTGGCGGATTATACCTTGAAATTGATTTCTGGGCCGTATCCACATCCTATATGGAAGTTTATGAAAAGATGATGGCCGGTAAATTTGATATCGGATTTGGCTCTATCAGCGGAAACTCATATGATCCACTTAACTTCTTGGAAGTTCTTAAATCAGACAACTCCTCTGGATATACACTTAACTGGGGTTGCGATACTAACGTTTGCGATGGATCCTCAATCATCTATGATGGTAAGTCTTGGTCATTCGATGCCCTTTGGACCGCAGCAGATAAAGGCGCCTATGTTGTTGATGGCGAAAATGCATCCATGTACTCATTCGGTTATACTGTCCAAGCAACAGAAAACGAAGACGGATCATGGAGTGTTACAGTCCCTTGTGAATTAACCGAAGTAACAAATGCAAAAGTTGAACTTGATCACGCTGTTGCGTTCGGCTATGTTGGAGATGATTTAGACGAATACTACGAAGTTGCTATCGATGCTAAAGATGTTTCTTTAGCGACAGATAAAAAATCGGTTACAGTCCGCATTTCTAATGAAATTTTGACTACATTTGCCGATTATATCGAGGCGGCTGGTTATATTGGACTCGACTGGTACGGAGTTTCAACATTCTTTGGTGAAGCCGGGAATGCAAGTTATCTCACGTCATCTTATATTTTCGCCCCTACAGCAGCGGAATAAACGCGGTTTGATATTATAATCAATCTTTAATAGGGTTAGCGGCATAAAAACCGCTAATCCTTTGCTGTCTAATTTCGGGCGCACGCCCATAATACGTGTATACGAGGAAAAATCTAAAAAATCATGTAGCTGACTTTCTAGATTTCTCCTATTCAATCAAGAAAGGAGGTAGTCACATGACAAAGTACGTTATCAAACGTTTGATTCTGGCAATCTTTACGGCGTTTATCATTCTGTCTTTGACATTTATTTTGATGAAATTGCTGCCGTTTCAACTCATTCCAGGCAAACCATCCACTATCTTTGCTTATTGTAACCACCAAGTTGATTTAGGCTATGCCGTCGTTTTTGAAGAACCACACTCGGAATATGGGAGTCTTGTCTATTCTTACACGGAATCGGCAGTTTCTGGTAAACCAATCACTTACTACTTCTATCAAACCCCAATTTTTACTCAGTACTTCAGTTGGTTGAGAAATATCTTCACAAAATGGGATTGGGGTCAGTCAACATTACTTGAGCCTGGAGTTGATGTCATGGTCATCATTTTGGAGCGTTTGCCTCAATCTATGATTTGTAACATCCTTTCATCCATATGGGCGGTTCCTCTTGGCATTACACTTGGTGTGGTTGCCGCGTTAAATAAAAACAAGCCAATCGACAATGTCATCTCCACCCTTGTCATGGTTTTCATCTCTGTTCCAAGTTTTGTTTTGATTACATTCGTCATTTACACGTTTGGTTACACGTTGAACTGGTTGCCATCACAGTTTGCTAAATCAACAGACACAACGGGGATGAAGATTGCAAGTTATATCATCCCGGTCTTCTGCTTGTCATTCGGTTCTATCTGCGGTTACTGCCGTTTCACAAGAGCTGAATTGACAGAGGTTATGGAAAGTGAATATTTACTCCTTGCTAGAACTAAAGGATTGACAAAGAGACAATCAATCATTCGTCACGCTTTGCGTAATGCGATGGTTCCTATCATTCCATCAATTCTTGCTGAATTCATCGGTATCTTAGGCGGATCTATGATTCTTGAATCGTTGTATGGAATTCATGGTATCGGAAGTTTGTTCATTGATGCCTTGGGCGGCGATAGAGACTATAACGTCTTGTTTGTGGACATGGCTATCTTCACGACCATCTCACTTCTTGCCGGAGTTGTACTTGACTTGTCATACGGATTTATTGATCCACGTATCAGAATGGGGGAGGCTAAGTAGTTATGAATATCTATGATAAAAACAAAAATTACGGCTTTGCTCCAGACTCGTTTGAGATGGTCGAAAGAACAGAGGCAATCCACGATAAGAAACTTGAAACCAAAGCTACAACCTTTGCGAAAGACGCTTTAAAACGTTTTGCAAAGAACAAGTCTTCTGTTGTTGGAGCAGTCATCATTGCGGTCTTGCTCTTAGGTAGCTTCATTATTCCTGCCGTCTCGCCATATCCAACAACCGGATCCTACATCTCACAGTCTCTTCTTCCTCCAAAACTATTTAAGGCTGGAACAGGATTCTGGGATGGTACAAAGAAATTTACTGGAATCACATATGACGGATCTACGGACTCGCCATCCGGATTCAAGAAGGAAGCCGTTCTCGAACAAACAGTCACAGATGTCCAATACATCGACCAGACAAACGAGATGGGCGTTGGCGGATATCTTGTCTTAACGAGTAAGAGTGTTATCACCGCATCGGATGATCCAACCACAACCGATACGTTCTCTTTCCAGAACTATAAAGCATTTGAGATGAAGTCATCGAACACTTATACATTCAGCATGGAGTTGGGAAATGAAGATAATTTATTCAGCGGCAGTTTAACAAAATACAAAATTGATTTGATTCGCGGATCATCAACTACAATTACATTGAAAGATTGGTCTAGTGATTATTCAAAAGTTGAGATCAATATGTCTTCTCTCCTTGAAGAAAAAGGCGAAAACATCGATGCTGAGCAATGCTCTATCAAGGTCATCGCGCAATCGAAGACGACATCCAACGCTTACATTTCTGTTAAGAGCGCGGTTATTTCTTCCTCGGACGAAGAAGAGAATGAAAAGCTTCTTGGCCTCTCAATGACTGACGCAAACGCAAACGCATTAATCGTCAAGGATGATACAGGCCGCTTCCCTGATAATTATTGGAGAAGTAACGCTGTCCGCAACGTTCACAATGTCGAAATCAGAAAAGTTGACTTCACATACGACTATTACTATGCCGCATTAGGCGATAGAGATATGGATATCTCAGGTAAGGATATACAAGACTATATCGATAGCGGCTGGTGCGAATATGATTTCACACGCGGACCAGAATCATTCTCCAAAAAGAGTGATAGATGCCCGGTCAATAGCATTGAGAAACAGGCGTATAACTCCAGCCTTGATGCTTATACAATCACCGCAAATGTCACTTATTACAAATATTTAGGCTACAAAAACATGCCTAGCTATATTTTCGGTACAGATGCTAATGGCCTTGATTTGTTCACGAAATCAATGAACGCTCTCAAAACATCCCTTATGATTTCCACAATCGCTTCAGCCATCTGTTTGGTTGTTGGTTTGCTATGGGGCTCTATTTCGGGCTATTTTGGCGGCACAGTCGACCTTATCATGGAACGTGTCACCGACATTATCTCTGGTATCCCATGGATTGTTTTGATGACCCTTATCATCTTGCATATGGGCCAGACTCTTGTCACATTCGCATTTGCTCTATGTTTAACCGACTGGATTGGTCCGGCTGGCACAACCCGTACGCAGTTCTATCGTTTCAAGAGGCGTGAATACGTTCTTGCCTCTAGAACGCTTGGCGCTAGTGACTGGAGGCTTATCTTCAAACACATTCTTCCTAACGGCTTAGGAACAATTGTCACCAGCTGCGTCCTCATGATACCTAGCGGCATCTTTGCAGAAGCCTCCATCTCCTATTTAGGATTAGGACTTAAGGGCGTTGACGCATTCGGCGTTATCTTGTCCACTAACCAACAGTACTTGCAGACAAGGCCAATGCTTATCTTATTCCCGTCTATCATCATCTCGTTGCTTATGATTTCCTTCAACTTATTTGGAAACGGCTTACGTGATGCATTGAACCCATCATTGAAAGGAAATGAGTAATTATGGAAAACGAAAAAATACTTGAAGTTACTGATCTTACCATTTCCTTTAAGACAGACCATGGTTTGGTTAGAGCGGTTAGAGGTGTCTCCTTTGATTTATATAAAGGCGAGACACTCTGCATCGTTGGTGAGTCTGGTTCAGGCAAATCCGTTACCAACAAAGCCATCATGGGAATTTTGTCCCCTAACGCAATCGTTGAAAAAGGCACAATCATGTACCATGGCGAGAACCTACTTGAGGTTGCCGAGGAAGAATTCCATAAGATCAGAGGCCATAAGATTGGAATGATCTTCCAGGATCCTCTTTCATCTCTTGACCCAATTGTCCGTATCGGAAAGCAAATCACCGAAGCCACTCTCATCAACTCCAACAAATTGAAGAGGATGGAAGACGATTTAATATCTGATGATTTAATTGCCTACAAGAACACTCTTGCAGCAGGCGAGGCCAAAGCTCAGCGTGTTTTGAATGAAGCACAGACAACTGGCGACAAACTTGTTAAAGACGCAAAAGAATCCGAAGGCAAGACCATGCCTATCAAAGATGCTCAAGCCGAGGCAAAAGCGCTTAATAAGAAAGCTAAGGCGGAAGCCAATGCCATTAGGCAAGAAACCAAGCAAAAAGCCGCTCCTTTGTATGAAAAACTAAAACAAACAAAGAAGGAGGCCAAGGCCAAGGTTGCTGAATATAAGGCATCCGTTGTTGCTAAATACAAACAAGAAGTGGAAGAAGCTCAGCGTGCTTATGCTGCTGGTTCCCCAGAACTTAAAAAGGCCTTAGAACAAGCTAAGCTCAATAAGACAAACGCTTTAAAGATAACGAAGGCGGAAGCCAAGAAGCGCGCTCTCGAAATCATGAGAGAAGTCGGTATCCCAGAACCTGAGAAGAGATATAAACAGTATCCATTCGAGTTCTCTGGTGGTATGAGACAACGTATCGTTATCGCCATCGCCTTAACAGAGACTCCGGAAATCTTAATCTGCGACGAGCCAACAACCGCTCTTGATGTTACTATTCAAGGCCAGATTCTTGAACTCATCAAGAAATTAAAGAAAGCCCACAACATGTCCGTTATCTTTATCACCCATGACTTAGGCGTTGTTGCCAATATGGCTGATAGGGTTGCCGTTATGTATGCCGGTAAGATTGTTGAATTCGGCAAGGTTAACGAAGTCTTCTTTGATCCAAAGCATCCATACACATGGGCCTTGCTTTCATCTATCCCAGACGTTGATTCCAAGGAAAGACTTGATGCAATTCCTGGAACGCCTCCGAATATGATTTACCCTCCAAAGGGTGATGCATTCGCGGACCGTTCCAAATACGCGATGAAAATCGACTATGAAATCGAGCCTCCATATTTCGAGGTCTCTCCAACCCACTACGCCGCAACATGGTTATTGCATCCGGATGCGCCAAAAGTGGAGATGCCAAAGATCGTTACCGAACGTATCAAGAACAACCTTGCAGCTTATAAGAAACTAACGGGACACGATGCCGAGATTCGTACACCATACGAGAAAGGAGATAGCCAGAATGTCTGATGAGTTATTAGATACCGCTCAAGCCTTAAATGAAGGCGGTGAACCGATAAACGATGATCACGAAGATGCCGAAGGCGCTCCTGTGATCCACGTGGGTGCTCGTGAGCTTGAGGTTAAATACAAAATCAATCCACACATCAAGAGGAAAGAAGAATTAATCAACTCCGATATTCTTCTCTCTGTTAGGCATTTAAAGCAGTTCTTTACCTTTGGTAGCAAACTTCATCATACCAAACTTAAAGCTGTCTCAAACGTCTCATTTGACGTCCATGAAGGCGAATGTTTTGGAATCGTCGGTGAGTCTGGATGCGGCAAAACCACAACAGGACGTTCAATCATCAAACTTTATGACATCACGTCCGGTTCTGTTTACTATAGGGGTTATAGAATCTCCGCTGGTTCAAGATGGAACAAGAAAGAGATCAAGTGGTCTAGAATCCATTTAAAGGAAAAGGTTAAAGACTTACGCGCTAAAGAAAAGCAAGAAATTGTCGCCTTAGATCAAAACGCTCCAGATTTTGTGGAGAAATCTTCTGAAATCAAGAACAAATATGAGGCCGAGATCAAGAACGCAGTTGCTCAGGTTGAGGAGATTGTTAAGGAACAGAAAGCCAAGATTCGTCAAATCAATTTTGATAACAGACACACTCCAAAGAAGCTTGTTTCTGAAATCCAAATGATTTTCCAGGACCCAGTTGATTCTCTTGACCCTCGCATGACTGTTGAGGACATCATCCAGGAAGGCCTTAAGATTCAGGGATATCGCAACAAAGTCGAAAATCACAAAAAAGTTGTTGAGATGCTTGAGAAGGTTGGACTGGTTGAGGAACACGCCTCTCGTTATCCACATGAGTTCTCAGGTGGTCAGAGACAGCGTATCGGCATTGCTCGTGCCTTGATCATGAATCCAAAGCTACTTATCTGCGATGAGCCTATCTCCGCGCTTGATGTTTCCATCCGTGCTCAGGTTATCAACCTATTGAACGATTTGAAGGATGAAATGGGGCTTACGATGATCTTCATCGCCCATGACTTGTCCGTTGTTAAATACTTCTGCGACAGAATCGCTGTTATGTACTTTGGAAAACTTGTTGAGCTTGCTACATCTGATGAGCTCTTCAAATACCCATTACATCCATATACGAAGTCTCTTCTATCCGCTATTCCGAAGCCAAACCCATTGACCGAGAAGGAGCGTGTGAGAATTCTCTATAAGCCAAATGAAGTTCATGATTATACCGTGGATAAGCCTGACTTAAGAGAAGTTTATCCAGGACATTTCGTCTATTGTAACGAAAAGGAATTCCAAGAGTATCAGCAGTTTGTTAAGGATAACCCAATCAAATAATGCTAGCCATCCGAAAGGGTGGCTTTCCTTTTGCTTGGGTTTTGCTGATATAATCATTGCATATGATATTCGATGAATTCCCTTATTTGGAAAATGAGCTAATCGTTTTAAAGAGGCCTTCTATAGAGGATCTCCCCTCTTTTGAATCTATGATTAAAGATAAGGATGTTTATTCTTATGAGCCAACATTCTTGCCAGAACTTAGAAGTAATAGCAGTAGGGAATTCCTTGAAAGAGATAATGAGACTTTGTTCAAAAATAAAGAATGCATTGTTCTTGGCATATACTATAAAAGTGGCCCGCCCAAATTTATTGGTCTTGCTGAAATCTATGGTTATTCCGGTGGAAGAAGCAAGGTATCAATTGGCTATAGATTGATAAAAGAGGTATGGAATAGAGGCATTGGCACAGCTGTTGTCTCCATGCTGAAAGATTATATAATTAACCGGCTTGATATTAAGAGAATCACCGCGCATGTCCGCACAGAGAATGTAGCGTCTAAGAAATGCCTCATTAAGAACGGTTTTGTACAAAGGCGTCCGGAACACGAAGAAGATTGGGGATATCCGAATAAAATAATTGCGGTTAAATACGCATATTATTCCGATCTGGATGATTTGGGTACTCTATAGCCAACAAAAAATGCCAATCATTGGGACCCATATAATTTTGTAAAAACTTGTTATTTGGCTTATTTGCAGGCTTTTTCCTTCAAAACTTCCTCATATTTAACGCCGTACCAATGAGATTTGTCATTTCTAGTTTTCTTGATGCTTTCAACGATGAAGTCTGTTGCATCATCTAGCGTTTCATAAAGACTTTTGCCATTGAGGAGGTTACCAATGATAACGCTGGAGAAAATGTCTCCGGTTCCGTGGTAGCTTGGCTCCTGTTTATCTTTTAAGACAACAACTTTGTCTTTCCCGCTATATGCGATAGCACCAAGTTTGGCGCCTTTCTCATATCCGGTTAAGATGACGGTCTTGCAACCTAAGGCCAAAAGTCTTTCTAGTAACGTATTGATGAATTCTTCTGTTTGTTCTTCTTGATATGGGGTGTTTGTTAAGAAACACGCTTCGGTGATGTTTGGAAGGATGTAATCTGCAACCTCACACATTCTCCTCATGCCGTTGACGATTGTTTCTCCGAGTCCCCAATACATTTTACCGTGGTCTGCCATGGCTGGATCAACAAAGAACTTACCTCCCTCATTCATCATTTCATCTTTGATCTTTAAGATGTAATCGAATTGACGGGCATCCCCGATATAGCCGGTGTATAAACCATCAAATTTGATTCCTGTCTTCTCCCAATGGTTGATGATTTTAGGCATTTCGTCGGTTAAATCTAAGACTGTAAACCCTTCGAAGCCTGGAGCGGTGTGAGTTGATAGTATTGCTGATGGTAGAATGACTGTTTCGTGTCCATAAGCGGATAGAACTGGTAAAGCAACTGTTGTGGAGCACTGTCCATAACAAGATATATCCTGCACTGTTAAAATCTTCATAATCTCTCTCCTTAAAAGCAGATGATGCGGCCTAGCCTTACACTTGTGGTGCCGGCCCTCAACGCTAATTTATAATCGTCTGACATACCCATTGATGTCTCTTTTAAACCAAACTTATTTGCCAACGCTTTTGTATCCTCAAACACTTTAAGTTTTTCTCCATCCGTTTGGTCTTTATCGCTCATTACCATAAGTCCGATGACTTGAACTTTGGGGTATTCTTTTAATGCATTTAAGAATTGTTCGAGATTTTCTGGCGCTATACCATCCTTAGTTGTAGAGGACGTCCCGTGTATTTCAATAAAGCATTTTAGTGGCGATTCACGCCTATTTTGAATTATTTTCGCAAGTTCCAATGAATCGAGCGAGTGGAGATAATCTATTTTATTGACCACTTTTTTGGCTCTAGTCGTTTGGAGGTGCCCGATGAAATGCCAAGTGATGTTATGCCCTTGGAGTTCATCGTATTTCTCTAAGAATGCCTCAATTCTATTTTCGCCAAAATCATGGATGCCTAAGGTTTCTAGCTCTGATATCTCTTTTGCTGAGACATACTTGCTAGCTACGACCATTCTCACGTCTTTGAGCTCATTTTGAATTAATTTGATTCTCTCGATATTCATAGCCGTGATTTTATATCTTTTTTCCTAAAAATAAATATATTTATCAGATTTTTAAAAAGCCATTAAGAAGGCGGCTCGTTGTCACTTGGTTAGGTAACCATTTATTGTTGTATAAGTGCTAGATTCTTCTGCGTTAGATGTGTTCACCTTAAGTGCTAATTCGTGCAGCTGCTCGTATGTGGCGCTTCTTAAGTCCAATTTTGCCTCATGCGTATTGTTGTCTAAATAGAGTTTTAAGTTATATAAGCCCCAGGAATCGTTCCACCAGCCAACGACCACTTTCTTATATGTCCAAGTCGTCCAGGAGTAACCTCTCTTGTCGTACATGGCCAAATACTTATTCCATGCATTCGCGTCATCAAAGAACGAGAATTCTCCAACTAGATAAGGCACATTCCAACTATGGAACCAATTGGTTAATTCGTAGTAATCGTAGAAAAAAGAATAAGGGGTTGTTGAGGAGCTCCAATTGTAGATATGGATCTCATACTGGATGTTTTCCCAACCACACTTCTTTGGATTCTTAAATGAGTTAAATAACCAGGTTGTTTCGATGGTGATGCAATGCTGATCGCCCGTATTTCTAATTGCCTTATAAATCTTGTCAAAGACCGGATAGCATTTATCTTCTGTCTTTCCGCGATATGTAGCAGTGGGCTCATTTAAGATGTCATATGTTGCGATGTATTGGCCCAATTCGTTGTTTATATAATGTTCTGCGATATATGACCACAAATCACAAGTTGCCTCGATCGCTTTATCGTCATCCCATAATAAGTCCTTTGACATGCTGCCAGAGTGCTCATAGCCGTTTTGTGTAACCGGCGCACCATGCAAATCCAAAATACAGTAAATGTTGTTTTCTTTGCAATTCGCGAGGAAATTGTCTAAATATGAGAATGCCTCGGTCTCATTTTTCCTTGTATAAACGCCATTTTCATAGGTTAAGAAATTTCTCCAATAAAATGGTAATCTTATAGCATTCATTCCAAGGCCTTTTACCCTTTTGAAATCCTCCTTAGAGAACCAATTATCTAAGTATAGGTTATATAACTCTTTTCTTTGCTCATCCGTGAGGTTCGGGTTTGACTTAAACCCGGCATAAACCTCTTCGGTTGTTAATTCGGGGTATTCGACATTTCCGTCGTCGTCTGTTTGATAACTCCCATCTTCATTGGTGAGCGCTCCGCAGCTGAATGGGGAAAGCCACCCTTCATAAACCAACGCATTGCCAACGTTTGTGCCATTTAAACGTAATTTGTTGCCATCCTTATCGTATAGCGATGAGCCTATTGCTTGGACTAGACCCGTTGTGTTTGTCGCGTGTTCTGGGTCGTTGTTTTTCCTACAATTTTTGGATAAAGAAACAATTCCTAAAAAACCTGCAGCCCCAACAACGATTGCGCCTAATGCGATGCCGGCTATAAGTAACACTTTAAATTTCTTGCTTTTCATATGTATGACCTTCAAAGAATTT
Source organism: Faecalibacillus sp. (assembly GCA_963588175.1). Classification (GTDB taxonomy): domain Bacteria; phylum Bacillota_I; class Bacilli_A; order RFN20; family CAG-826; genus UBA4951. The sequence continues at coordinate 20,866 of CAVAGP010000028.1, forward strand.
CTCTATAAACAATATACGATTTTTATGTTTAACAAACTAGTGAATCGCTATATTATTTACTCGAAGATAAGGAGGGCGTATGAGTTCTACACCGGTTATTGTTGCTAGCACCGCCATTATGGCCGCCACAATCTCTTCGTCTTCTAGAAGAAGGCGTTTAGCGCGCCTTCGTGCTTTAAAACGTGTCAAAAACAACGGGGAGAATAAGCCTATGTCAAACGAATTGATCAAAGAATTTATTGGAAAAGATGTCATTATTGTTGAGGCTGATGGAACAGATCATCGCGGAAGACTTGTCGCCTGCGAAGATAATTGGCTTAAGGTTGAGGAAAAAAGAGTCACAAAACTCATTAACGCCGATATGGTTAACTCTATTAGCTACAAACACTTAAACCTTTAATTTGCAAAATGTACCAGCGAGCCCAGCCTTTTAGGTATGGGCTTTTTTGCACATTTCATCGCATATTTAGAACCTTTTGAATTTGATTTGCGTGATTTGCGTTGCCATTTTAACCATTCGTCGAGCATTTATTAAATGCTTTTATGCGTGATGTTGCCCTTTCCCTAAGATAAGGGGGCATAGTTATAAAATTAAAGAAGTTGATGCCCCTCATTAACAGTGGTGGTCGCTGCGTTATGCTGTGCCTGCGGAAATAATATTAAAACTCGTGAAGAGTTCATGAACGATTTGAATGAGGAAGCCTTTTAAATAACGATGAAGTGGTTATTGATGAAGATGCGCCCTCTGATTTCTTGGCACTGTATGTTCAGTCATACACCTATGATTATTTAGGAAACCGCCTTTCATGTGAGGACGCATCTACTTCTTGCATATATTACAATCCGGATGCCACTAATGAGGTCAACGTACTGTCTTTGGCGCCGATTAGAATCACTAAACTCCATGAAAATTGCAAGGCCATTGGAGAACGTGTCATGTACATTGATTTAGGAGGAGAATTCTTCGACACAGGCGGTAATTGGTCCAGAATATTGTCTTTGTACTTATGCGTGCCGTCTCGAATTATGGATCAATGATAGATATAAAAAACATAACTCTATGGGGTTATAGTTCTGGTACGCAAATCGCAATGCTTTATGCTTATGGCGCCTTTGGCAATGCGTTCTCTGCAAAGAACCATATCTCCACGATTGTTTCGGAAGCCGGACCCATCTATTTTGATGACAGAAAAGTCAAAGAAGACTCTGAATACATTCCCGGCATATTGAACACTATATACGAAGAACGAGACATTCACTGGATGCGAGTGCTTTTTATTCGACATCTGCAATGATATTATTTTGCGCGTAAAGGAGCCTGACTAATATGGGTGATACAAACGTTTTTGCCGTCAAAGGAACATTTATAGATACTCCATCGATTGGCTCTTTTAGGGTTAGGCAGGGTTATGCCGTCGTTAAAGGCGATAAGTGTTTGGGAGTGTTTTCAAGCCTTCCTGCGGAGTATTCCGGCACAAACGTGGAAGACTATGGAAATGCCTTGATTATTCCTGGAATGACCGATTTGCACCTTCACGCCCCGCAATATTCCTACTGCGGAACCGCAATGGATGTTCAATTGCTAGAATGGCTATCGAAATACACTTACCCAGAAGAGGCTAAATACAAAGATATTGAATATGCAAAGAAGGGATATTCCAATTTCGTTAAGGATTTAAAGAATACGACAACCACGAGAGCGGTTATCTTTGCAACAATCCACACTGAAGCAACCCTAGAGCTTATGAAACAACTCGATGAGGCTGGTTTTGTTGCCTATGTTGGCAAACTCAACATGAATAGAAATGCCCCGGATTACTATATTGAACACTCAGTAGAAGAAGGCGTGGCAGAAACTAGAAAATGGATTGACGCATGCAACTTCAAAAACGTTAAGCCAATCATCACGCCTAGATTCACTCCAAGCGTCACAGATGCCTATATGTGCGAACTTGGCAAACTCGCTAAAGAAAAAGGGCTCGGAATGCAAAGCCATTTAAACGAGAACACGGATGAGATTGCTTGGGTTAAATCTTTATGTCCTGATGCAAAGAATTATTCAGACACCTATGATCGTTATGGGCTATTTGGCAAAGAATGTCCGACCATTATGGCGCATTGCATATATTGCACAGATGAGGAAAATAAGCTCATCAAGGACAATGGTGTTTATATCGCTCACTGTCCAACCAGCAACGAGAATGTCATCGCTGGAATATCTCCTGCAGCCTATTATCTAAGAAACGGATACCATATTGGTCTTGGAAGTGATGTAGCTGGTGGGCATGCATTAAATCTTCTTGATGTTATGGCATCCTCTATACAGGTATCAAAGATTAGGAATCTTTATTTAGATAAATCAGTTAAGCCATTAAATATGGCGGAAGCCTTCTATATGGCCACCGTCGGTGGCGGTTCTTTCTTTGGCAATGTTGGGTTGTTTGAAGAAGGATATGACTTTGATGCGGTCGTTCTCGATGATAGTAACAAAGACAATCCTAGAGAGTTTACACCGGAAGAAAGAGTGGAACGTCTTGCGTATCTATCCTGTGGGCGGAACGTTAGAAAATACATAAAAGGGAAATAATTAAGAGGCTATCGGCCTCTTTTTCTTTAAAAGACAGGGTGTATTTACTAAAATTGTGCCTTGGTAAATATCTATGACTGCGAAAGAATTCCTCAAAAAACGTTCTCATAATTTCCGCGTAGCGGGTCTTTTCATCAAAAAATACTCCATAGTTTATCTAATCCTTACCGGTTTAATCGCGAGTTATGAAGCATTTATGGATGTCAGGAGGTTTATGCTTTATGGCATCGCCGAGAGGATATCTCTATGGTATTTCTTAAGTCGTATTTTCATATTTGTGCCAACCGTAATCGCGTTCGTCCTCATTTTGGTGAACATGATTAAAAAGGACCGATTCAGCGATAGATTCTTCTCGTGGATGCTATACATATATGTATTATTCGCTATGGCATATGCCACATTCGTTGCCATCTTAGATGCGTCTACAGGCGGTTACCCAATCACATTCATGACAACGATGATTGTGGTGGGAGGAATCGCAACCATCAATCCTGTTTTCTATTTCTTGGTTTGTGCAGGTTCTGTTGCGTTGCTTCAGGTTTACGGATTATCCAATTCAGCCCTTGACCCAAATGAGTACTTTCACTTCGGTGTCTTCATTGTCATGAGCCTTTTACTGGCGTTCCGAATCTATCAGGTCACAATGAGCGAGACTTATCTCCGTGAGAAACTCGAAGAACAAAATAACACCGATCAGTTAACTGGGCTTGGCAATGAAAGATTGTATTTGGAGACAATTAAGACTTTGGACGAGAAATACCTGGATTATGCGGTTGTGGCAATGGATTTAAACAATTTAAAGGCCACGAATGATAAATATGGCCATCAATATGGGTGCCATCTCGTTGTTGAAGCGGGCCATCAATTACCAAAGATATTCCCTCACAGTTTACTCTTCCACGTTGGGGGAGATGAATATATCGCAATCTTGGTGAACGAAGATTATATGAATAGAATGTCTTTGTTTAATGACTTCGCCCAAAAGATGAGTTATCAAGAAGTCGAGTTTGAAGGAGCGACCATAATCCTGTCACTCGCAATGGGGTATGCGGAAAGATATGGATCGACATATAAAGAAACGTTCCACCTTGCAGATATGCGCATGTACGAGAACAAGGTAAAACTCAAAGCACAATACAATTTCAAGAGTGTCAGATAATTTCTGACCTCTTTTTATTACTTGTATCTATAATTAATTGTTATGAAGAAGAAAAAAGTAATTGCAATCGTATCTTCCATTCTTGCGGCACTCATCATCTTGCCTATTGCCTTTTACGCCACATTGGTAATCATGCCGGTCAACGCTCAAAGGCCTGCACATATAGATAGTGCGAACGGATACGTTCAAGCGAGCGGAAGGAACCTATATGATGGAGAAGGAAATATTCTTCAACTAAAAGGCTTTAATTTGGGAGACTGGTTTGATCAAGAGTGGTGGATGGCCTCTTCTACGGTCAAAGGCTTTGAGACCGGGGTCTACACCCCAAAACGTGGTTTAGCGGCCATGAAAGCCAACCCAAATCTAAACGATTCTCAAATAGATGAATTGCAGAAAATTTACATAGACACTTTTATACAGGAAGTGGATTTTAAAAACATCAAGGATATGAACGTTAATACAGTTCGTATTCCGTTTACTTGCTATAACCTTACAACTGATGGTTATACATACCGCGAAAACGCTTTTGATAAACTTGATTGGGCCGTGGATATGTGTGATAAATACGGCCTTTATGCGATTATCGATTATCACGGCGCTATCGGATCGCAAAACCACGATAATCATTCCGGCGCGGATGATGAATGGAATTTATACGGCAACGAGAAGAATGAAAACGCCACAATTGATGTGTGGAAGAAACTCGCTGAGCGTTATAAGGACAGGAAAATAGTCGCGGGTTATGATTTGCTCAATGAGCCTAGAAGGGCAGCGAATAAATATGCGGGTAAATTAAACTTTGATTTCTACGACAAACTATATGATGCCGTGAGGGAGATTGACACTAATCATATGATTATAATGGAGTGTTTCACTTTCCCGATTCATGGTGTTAATGCGAAACGTTATGGTTGGGAGAACGTCTCTTATTCTTACCATATCTATAACCGCACTTCGATAAAGAGCCAGAAGCTGATCTTGGATTTCTATAAAGCCTTAACCAACTTAATGGGGTACGACGTTCCAATCATCATTGGAGAATGGTCATGTTGGAACGAGGCTGATAAATGGAAGACATCATTCAAAATATTTGATAAATGGAATTGGTCACATATTTCATGGACATACAAAACCAATAAATACGTTTATACGCGCAATAAAAGTGGAAGTTTGTGGTCTCCGTACACAATCGATGTAAAACCGGTAAATCTCTACACCGCGACGTATGATGAAATAAAAGAAACGTATCTCATGACCGGTACGGAAAATGCCTCAACAACAGTTATCTACGATGCTTATATGGAAATGTACGGCAAGTAAACGTTTATTCAAAGTCGGTTTTTGGATTAAAGCAAAGACCGTTCACGACCCGTTTCGATAATTTTATTCAGCGTCTAAATACGCCGAATTCTCGGTAGAACTAATTAACTAGTCTTTAATATAGTCTTTCATCCAAAAGTGAGACTAGGTAATATGGTAACGTCAAAACGTTATTTTCGTAGCCAATATTTTGAGCGGTAAGTTTAATTAGGGAGTCAACGTTGTAATGGATCTTGTCATTGATTATCGTTGAGGCCGCTTTTGTTTTGCCACCTTTTGCCTTGACCTCAACCAATGTTACTTTCCCTTTGTATCGGATGATGAAATCTATTTCTAGGCCACTTTGCCTCCGGAAATAATATAAGGATCTATCTATTTTAGCAAAACTCGTTGCAACGATTTCTTCATAAAGGGCCCCTTTATAGATTCCTAAATTGCCATTTAATATGTCGATCGCACTTCCGTTTTCCAGTAAAGGCATCAATAAACCGGTATCAGAAAAATATAGTTTGTAATCATCGCTGTCCTTGTATGCACTCAGTGGCAACTCAAGATTGGTAAGGTTGTAACAAGGTAGGATTAGTCCGTAATCAATCAGCCATTGGACTCCCTCCTCATATGTGCTCCTCCTTGCTTTTTTCTCGATTGATGAATAAACGAATTTTTTGTTTTCTTTGGCCAATTGATTTGGAATTGAATCGATTATTTGGCTCAATTTCGTTTTTAAAGGAGTGTCTATTTTTTCTTCTTCGTTAATATCTAAATATCTTCCAAAGTCATCTTTATAGGAGAAAAGAAGGGATTTTTGTATGTCATAAGCACTCGTAAAACTATTATCTTTTATGAAAGCATTAATTGCATCAGGCATTCCACCGACAATCAGATATTCGTTAAAATAACGCAAGAAGGCCTTATGTATAGCCGATGGGATAACTTCTTTTTTCGCAAAACATTCTTTAACCGCGTTAATTACTTTTTTATTCACCCCTTTCGCCCAAAGGAATTCTTCAAAATCCAGTCCTTTCATATCAATGAAACTTTCGTATCCGACTGAAGGACCGGCATTGCCTTTCCTGTTGTACCCATTTACTCCGAGTAATGATCCGGAAGCAATGACGTCAAATCTCCCATCGAGACAAAACGATTTTAATGATGTTCTCGCTTCTGAACATTCCTGAATTTCATCCATGAAAATGATGGTTTCATTAGGAATTGCATCGATTTTTGTAATTGCAGACAAATTTAAAAGAATGGATTCTACATCCAAATCGCCCTTAAAAGCTTCTTTCAATGTCTTGTTTGTTTTGAAATTTAAATTAATAAAATGTTTGTAATTGTTTCTTGCAAAATGGTTGACTATATATGTTTTTCCTACTTGACGCATCCCACGTATTATTAGAGCTTTCTTGCGTTTAGAATTCTTTTGCTCTTCCTTCCATTTTAATAATTCTTTCTCAATTTTTCTTTCTAACATTATGCCTCCAAGCTAATCAATTATCACCTCTAACA
>CAVAGP010000029.1:0-27417 GCA_963588175.1 Faecalibacillus sp.
ATACAATGTGTGTCAGACTTTTTTGTGAATAGGGGATTTTCTCCTATCCATAAATAACTAGAGGCCTAGATTGGGCGGCATTAGCCGCTCTTCCAGGCCCTTTTTCCTGTTTCTCAAATCAACAATTTAGCGAAAGGTCTGATTTTCACCTACCGTTTAACGAAAGTTCGCATTTAGTGTAAGTAATAATAGTTAATCTATAAACAATGTAAGAAAAATATGATATACTAAGAAAACTAAAAGTTACGGAGGATTTGATATGAATAATGAAATACAAGATTTTACTCAATTGTTTAATCTTATAGAAACGCATAGACAAAATGCTTACCGTAAAGTCAATGAAGAATTGGTAACGATGTATTATGAAATTGGTGCTTACCTTTCCAATAAAGTCAATAATGAAAAGTGGGGATCAAAAACCATTGAAAAATTAGCAAAAGAGATAAGCCATTTATATCCTTCATTAAAGGGATTCAATAAAAGAGGCCTTTATAGAATGATTCAATTTTATGAAACATATAAGGATAATGAAATTGTGTCACCACTGGTGTCACAAATTAGTTGGACGAATAATCTTATCATTTTTTCGCATGAATCTTCGATCGAGGAAAAGGAATTCTACATAAGGCTTTGCATCAAGAATAACTATTCTAAAAGAGAATTGGAAAGACAAATCGAAAGCCATTATTTTGAAAGATATATGTTATCGGGTGAAAACGCAAGAGAAAGTTTTCTTCCTGTTGAGGGAGAAGATGATTATCCCAACACGAGAATATTGGATCAGTATTCAATTGAGTTCCTAGATCTTCCTGCGAACTATTCAGAAAAAGATTTACAGTCAGCTATCGTTGATAATCTGAAAGACTTTATTCTGGAAATTGGTAAAGATTTTTCTTTTATAGGTAAAGAATATAGAGTATCTGTTGGTAATTCTGATTATTATATTGACTTATTGTTCTATAACAGAACTTATTCATGTTTGGTAGCTTTTGAACTCAAAATAGGAAAATTCAGGCCTGAATACATCTCCAAGATGGATTTGTATCTTGAAGCATTGGATAAATTCGATAAAAGAGAAAACGAAAACCCAAGCGTAGGAATCATATTGTGTACATCAAAAGATGATGCGGAGGTTGAGTTTGCAATGTCCAGGACCCTTTCTCCTACGCTTGTATCAACATATAAAACTGAATTAATTAATAAAAAAGCATTAGAGAAGAAATTGATAGAATATAGAAAATTAATAGAAAATAAATAAGAGAGGAAATCAGAATGAAAAAAGAAGAACAAGATAGATTTATCGTCAGTGTTAAAGTTGGTCCAAAAGGGCAAATCACCGTTCCAGCAGAAGCAAGGGAAATGTTTGATATTAAAGAAGGAGATACCTTGATGGTGATGGGTGATAAGGAAAAAGGAATTGCTCTTATCAAGGATGAAGAATTTTATAAGCTTATGGGGTTTATGAATGGAAACGGTAATCAAAACAAATAACTTAACTAAAAAGTATAAAGATGCAGTCGCTGTTGATAATTTAAATTTAGAAATATACCAAGGAGAATTATTCTCGCTTTTAGGTGTAAACGGTGCTGGTAAAACAACAACTATCAAAATGTTATCCACTCTTTCGAAGCCAACAAGTGGTGATGCTTTTATTTATGGTTATTCAATAAACAGCGATGCTGACAAAATAAAGGAGTTCATTGATGTTTCTATGCAGGAAACTGCCGTTGCAAGAAAACTTACTGTTGAAGAAAACATCGAATTCTATTCTGAATTATCTGACCAACCTAAAGATGAAATAAGCGAAATTAAAAAATATATTTATGAGTCATTTGGCTTGGGAAAAGTAAAAAACAAACAGGCATCAAAACTATCTGGCGGATGGCAGAGAAAACTGTCCATCGCATTAGCTCTTATTCCCAAACCTAAGATATTGTTCTTGGATGAGCCTACACTAGGGCTTGATGTCCTTGCAAGACGAGAATTATGGGACACAATTGATAAATTAAAGAAAGATATGACGATTATTCTGACAACTCACTATATGGAAGAAGCCGAGGCCTTGTCTGATAGAATAGGTGTTATGAAAGACGGAAAACTTTTATTTATCGGAACAAAAGATGAAATGTTTAATAAAACCGGAAAGAACTCAGTGGAAGATGCTTTTATAGAAATTGTTTCTGGAGGTAATCAAAATGAATAATTCATCAAAAAGAATATTCGTTTTATCTAAAAGAAACATTCTTGAAATTATAAGAGATCCATTATCACTCATTTTCACGATTCTTTTGCCATTATTCATGGAAATAATGTTCTATTGTATTTTTCATAATTTAACAGCTCAGTTTGAAATGAAGTATCTTGCCCCGGGGATTGTAGTTTTCTCTCAAAGTTTTCTAACATTGTTTACGGGAATCCTTATTTCAACAGATAGAAATACATCTTTCTTAACTAGATTATATGTAACAAAGACAAAGTCTTTTGAGTTTATCTTTTCATACACATTATCCATACTTCCAATTACAATTATCCAATCGGTTTTGTTTTTTGTTGTTGGCGGTGTTATTGATACATCAATATTTACTTTAGGTATGGTCCATGCAATCCTTTTAAGCTTGATTACATCACTATTCTTTATCGCAGTTGGAATATTGTTTGGCTCTGTATGTAACGAGAAATCGATAGGCGGTATTTCATCTATCATGATTGTCGGACAATCCGTTTTATCGGGTATGTGGTTTCCGATAGAAGGACTTGATTCCTCAATGGTTGCTTTTATGAAGGCATTGCCATTTAAAAATGCCACAACGTTGATTCAAAATATGATTACAGGCGTTGAGGATACTTTCAATGATTTTACTTTACCCCTTATTATTGTTTTATGTTATACAATTATCTCTTTTGCTATTGCAATAATAGTTTTCAAAAGTAAAATGAAAGAAAATTAATTTTGCAGGGGTATGCATTTGTATCAAAATAGGTAGTCATTGCCAAAAGTAAACAAATGGACACTAGTTATATAATTTGAACGATTATTAACTAGACACTCCAGTTTAAGGACACAATTAGACATTGTCCGTAATAGATTATTAAATAGCGGTACAAACCGCTATTTTCTTTCATTAAAGTACAGTCAAACCAAATAAAATCACAAGAAAATAGAGCAGAGTTCCAAATTTCGCGTAGGATAAAAATAATTCAAGAAGGGATCTAACAATAAGTTTGATCACCCGCTTTTTGCTTATCTTTAAATTCCAATCTATTACAAAGGTTGGCAATTTAAAATTGATTCGATATGTCTATAATAAAAATGAATCGGGAATCGGGGGAACAAAAGTTTCCAGACACAATATTCACGTATGCGATTTTAGCTCACAAAGGAGCGGCTAGATGAAAAAGAAAACAATGGTAGATTTAGCATTTTCCTTGGCCATAATAACCACAGCATTTTTATCAGCGTGCTCCAAAATTAAACCTGGCGGTTCGATAACATTTAATGTATAGAAGATTGGAACTACACCTGTAAAAGAGGCTAGGTCTTTTACTTATAAAGGTTACGAATTCATTTTTTATAATGTTTATAACGATGGTGCCGGAAATTTTGTCATGGCGGATAACAGCAGTTATATAGCCAATAAAGGCATTCAATTTGATTTAAAAGTTAAAACCAAATTCGTCTATAAAGACGCTGAAGATGGCGACAAAGAATTGTTGTCTTATGTTTTTTTAGATGATGATGGATATTACAACTATTCAATAGCGGAGACGGGATTTGTCATCCATGGCGTTGGCATAGAATACTCAACACTCTACACGGACATCAACATTGGCAAAAACACTCATTGGTGCTAGTTGATTAAATTAAATCTAAGCGTGTAGAAGGATATTATCTTTGATTAAGGACAATGTTTTCATTTTCTAGAAAATATATTTATTACACATAAGCCCGTTCTTCATTAAAAAAATCGAAAGAAAGTTGTCAACTATATGTTACGAATAAAATCGCAAGATTGTCGTTGTTGTCAATCCTCATGAGTTTAGGATAATTTCGTCCAATTTGGAGGAAATCATATGAAGATATTCGTTGATACAGCAATTACAGAAGAAATTCGTGAAGCATCAAAACTCGGAATCATTTCAGGAGTTACCACAAATCCATCGTTAATGGCAAAAAGCGGCAGGACATTAGAAGATGTCATAACTGAAATTATTTCAATAGTAGACGGACCAATCTCCGCCGAAGTCCAGGAAGATGATGAAGAATCCATGTATAAACAGGCGCACGAAATTATCGCAATGACAAACTTTTGCCCAAATATAACCATCAAGCTCCCTATGACACCGGACGGAGTGGCAACATGCAAAAGATTGTCAAAAGAGGGAATCAAGACAAATGTCACATTGGTGTTCTCAGTTCCACAGGCTATTTTAGCAATGGAAGCCGGCGCAACATTCATCTCACCTTTTATGGGACGAATGGATGACAAATATAACGATCCAGAATCAGGATATAAACTAATCAAGAAGATTAAACAGGTGAAAGATAACTTTGGCTATCAATCCCAGATCATCGCCGCCTCAATTCGTCACACAACACATGTTGAGCAAGCAGCCTTAGCGGGCGCCGATATCGCTACAATCCCATTCAAAGTAATCAAGCAAATGTATGATCACGAACTAACAACTGCAGGCTTGCAAATCTTTAGGGATGCGGCAAAGAAATAAGTAAATTTAAGGTAGAAACCGCTAAATAGTTACTTATACATGAAAAAATGCTCTCGAAATTGAGAGCATTTTTAGTTGATTTTCAAACTTATTCAGCCTTAGTTTCTTTCTCAACAACGACAACTGTAGTTGGGATGTTGACGAATGTTCCTAAAACCATGAAGATGCCATAGATTGTAACTAAGATACCAAAGATGATGAGCTGAGCACCACCGCTGATGACATCAGCTAAGCATAATGAGCCAAGAACGATAGCGGCTGCAGCAATGACGTATCCAACGATAACGGATGCTAAAGCGTGCTTAATGTTCTTTTCCATGATGGCAGACACCAATTTGAATGAAGCATCGATGAATAAGATTCCACCGATAACAACCAAGACATAAGGAACGAAGCCAAGCAAGAGTTCGATTAATCCGAATGCTGTTTTCTCAACAACGAACCAAATGCCGATAGCCATTGCGATACCAGCGACCCCAACACCTGAAGCAAAACCTCTCTTTGCAAAGATTGATCCAACTAAAGCTAAGACAACACCTAACGATCCAACGACGATGAAGGCAATGCCCAAAGTGAGAGACATAGCATTAACTGTGTCAGTAACACCTGAACTAGCGTTAGAGAACTGAGCGCCTGCGACGATGCAGAGAATACCGATAACCATAACGATGGCAGCTGTAATCCATGTACCAATAGATTTTTTAACAAATTCCATTTAATAAATTCTCCTTTCCGGCGAAAGATTATAGTACTTTTATTTAAAAGTGGGGATGAATATTTTATATTTTGATTAGACACATTAAAAGGCCCCGGTGAACCGAGGTCGATCTTATGGTTGGATTAAAGTTCAACTCCGTTGAGTTTTAGCAACTCACGAGCGGAATCTACCGAGTCAACGCCGTGGAGATTCTTGATTGGTGCAAACTCTTTTTGTCTATCGACTTCAAACGATAAACAGGTGTTGAGAAGCTTAATCATGTCGAGGACCAGCATTTCGTACTTGTATGCGTTAGGTTCAGTTGGATTAACCAATTCACCCTTCTCATCAACATAAGCCGCTTTCTTGAAGGCTTTGTGGAGAGGGAAGGAAGCACCAACAATCTTGACGAGCTCTGTGACTTTGAAGAGATAGTTAAGGATGACGCCGAAGTTATAAAGATACTCACCATTTGCGTCTTTAGCGTTTCTCAATTCATCAGTTAATTCGTAGTATTCAGTGATTGATGGATGACCATGGTCATAACAGATAACTCCAACCTTCTCGTCTGGATTGGCTTTTCTTATGACCTTAGCGCCGCAATCGCAACCTCTTCTCATTGTTGCACCGACAAATACTGGGTCAGCAATCTGCTGTAAGACGTTGTCTACCGCATAAACATTGATGTACTCAATGTGTTCTTTTTCGATGATGTCATAAAGTCCTGCATTGCATAAAGATGTGAACCAACCGCCATTTCCGTTTGGAGAACAAGCGATCGTGTGTTTCCCTTCAAGCAAGACCTTGCCATCATTGCCGACAATTGGGGCCATATCCTGGATGAAGAAATGGACGTATTCGCCTTTGTAGCCAAAGAAGTTCTTTTCCTTGAAGAAAGCTCTTGTCTTAGCGTCATTCTTTGGGGAAGTCATGATGAAGAGATGGATATAGTTTCCACATTCGTTGACTCTCTTGAGGAGTGTCTTCATCTGGCATTCAAAGATATAGAGTTCGTGGGTCAAGCCAACGTTGTACATGCCTTTTGGATTTTCGGAACCAAGTCTAGTTCCCATGCCACCGGCAAGAAGAAGCATTGCAACTTTGCCATCTTTAAGAGCCTTGAGTCCGACTTTTCTGTCTTCCTCTTCTTCTTTAGCAATTTCGCCCAATGTCAAAGTCTTCATAGGCGAAACATCAGGCTCGTTATATTCTTCAGATGCCGCTTTCTCTAAAACGGAGAAATCAGTTGATTCGACCTGTGCGATAAGATCTTTTTTGTCTTCTTTGCTTAATTCATCGTAAAAACGGAGAAGTTGGGTCTGACCATATTTCTCGAGTTTTGCTTTAGCCTCGTTGTAATTCATGATAATACCTAATCCTTTCTAAATTGTTTCTGAAAAAGTATCCCCACTATAATAAACATTCTTGCCCTAAATGAGAAAGAATAATGTCTGATAAGACATAAAATAGTCCTTGCCAGTTAATATTGGATTAGAATTGAGACATGAAGAAAAAGGCTGAATACACTCACATAAGTCACGAATCACTCAAACCTTTTGTGCCTTCAGACGCAAAAATACTGATTCTTGGATCATTGCCATCTATTGCTTCTAGAAAGGCTAACTTTTATTACGCCCATAAGACAAATAGATTCTATAAAACCCTTGCAGGAGTGTTTAATGAAGAAGAGTCTATAGAAACCGAGGCAAGGAAGGAATTCTTGTCCAAACATCACATTGCCATGTATGACACAATATACGAATGTGATATCCACACTTCAAACGATGCAAGCATTAAAAATGTGATACCAAGCAAAGAAATACTTGATAAAATCAAAAAAGAGAACAACATTAAAACTGTCTTTACTACCGGAAAAACTAGCCATAATATCTATAGAAAATACATTGGAAATGATGATATTCCACTACCAAGCCCAAGCGCAGCAAATGCGGGGATAAGCCTAGATAAACTAATAGAAGCATATTCAGTCATTAAAAAGTATTAGAAGCATATTTTCTTATAGACTGCACCATCTTTCGTCTTGCGAGTCAACATTTTTACCCCTGCGTCTACTTTCAGGTTGTCAATGCAAAAAGCGGGTAATTGTGAAAATCTATCATTAAAAATACGGGTTTTTGTGATTAAACAAATTTTCCTTCGATGTAATCTGTATTTTTTGGGAGGCAATAATAAGGGCCGCAATTCATTGCGTCAAAAGAAAACAACAATATCGTACTTTATGGGGCAATGTTGCTTAGACGGCTACCTTTTATCTGCTTGCTAATGGATTTATTCGACAAAATGTTAAGTTGAGAGCAACGTCTTAACCATTAAAAGATTTTGCTAAAACATGCAATTATTCAGGCTGACAGCCTAAAATCCTTGGTAACCATTTAAAGGTTGCGAAGTACAGAGGAATGCCAACGCAATAAACCGCTAAAGCCTCGCCTCCGGCAACAATACCGAATTCAACCCAATACGAAGCCCAACTCAATTCATCGGTCAAATTAAGGATCAAAACAACAGGCACTAATGCGGCATTCAATACCACAAGTCCAACGCCGAATATGATTAGTTTAAGCGGCTTGTTCTTAACGAATCTACCGACAAAATAGATAAACGCACAGCCAATTAATGTTGCGGTTGTGCCGATTGTGGCGTCAAGAATGCCAAAACCGAAAAACAAGTTATAAAAGAAGCAGCCGATGCCTGCTCCAAATATAACCTCTGGCACAAATAGTGCAAATACGCAGAATCCTTCTGCAAGTCTGACATTAGCCATAAAGCCTGAGGCTAAATCCCCCTCTACGAGACACAACACGAAATAGAGTGCTGCAATCATCGCTGAGAATGTCATTTTTTTGATGAGGGAACGTTGGTTTGTTTTTTCCATAAAAGAAAACTCCTTGTTCGCCACCGTCAAAACAAAGAGCATAAAATCAGTTTAATTTTAATGTCCTAGTTTTGTTTAAAGGAAGGATGGTTCATGAACTCCCTGACCGAAAGGCCGCATATAATGTAATGGTTAGTTGAAAAACCTGCAAGAATTTTATAACAGTTAGGGTTTTAAACCCTCTTTTTAGCGAAGAATATCATTATATACCGGAGTGTAGAGAAGTTTTTTAATCTGTTCTTTCTCGTTAGTGATTCCTCTTATCCACATGAGTTTGGATACGAGAGATTCAATGGTCATATCATACGACTCTAATAGATCATATTTCTCTTTAATCGATTTACCAACCTGATAAACGGATAAATCGGAGCCTTCATACTGAACTTGGGTTGTAACCACAACCGTCTTATTTTTGAAATCCGGGAACTCGTCTTCTAGATAAATCGGCAACCCACCAACACCGAACCCTTCAATGATGACGGCGTCATAGTTCTTTAAAGCGAAATACAATTCCTTGTGATTGAAGCCTGGAATGAGTTTAAGCACCATTACATTAGTGTCAAAATCCAAATAGAACTTAACCTCACCGTCTTTATAATCCTGTTTGATATACTGAATGACTTTCTTATCGACAATCCTAGCAATTTCCGGGTAATTCACCGATGTAAAAGCGTTATAGGATTTGCTCCTGACCTTTTTCGCCCTAGTGCCAATGATAACTTTATTGTCGAATACGATTGTGACGCCATACGCACCTTCGTAGGAGGCATAGATAAGAGCATTCGTAAGATTGCTTCTTGCATCATTATCTCTCATATAAATGGATTTTTGAGAACCGGTGAAAACGATTGGCTTTTTGGAATTCTGGACCATATAGGAAATCGCGGAGGCGGCATACGCCATAGTGTCAGTTCCGTGAGTGATGACAAATCCATCGTACTCAGCGTATTTATCTTTAATGACTCCTGCAACCTTAGCCCACTCACGATAAGTCATGTTTGTACTATCTAAATTAAACAATTGAACACATTCAACCGTGCAGATATCACTCAGATCATCCAAATATGATAAAAGCTCATCTCCATCAAGCTCAGGGGCAAGCCCGTTCTCTTGCACTTTGCAGGCGATTGTTCCACCGGTTGCAATCAATAAAATCTTTTTCATGCGTAATGTTTTAAACAACCGCAAAAGATTAGGCAAGTAAAACGTACATTTCCATGTAGTTATATGACCAATTTATCGACTTTTTCATAACTAATCGGTAATTCGGTATAAGATTACCACTTTTAAAGGAATTAGGAAAAATATAGACGCTGTCGGACGTTTTAATTTTCTGTTTTTCGTTGCATACATTTACGCACTAGGTGTAATCGCTTACAAGTGCAATAATTTAGGCGCGAAAGAGGCATTATATGATTGCAAAAACCACAAAAATAGGTGGCGTAGATAATTTGCTTTCGAAACGTCCAGCCATACCGGCCCCAATACCAGACGCCGTCTTTATTGCGGTCGAAAACGCCAGATGTCCAAAAGCAGATGTCTATGTCAAAGAGGGTGACCATGTTAACCTTTGCCAAGTCATTGGCATGAGACACGGCCCTTTCTTCGACCAGCCAATCCACTCAACAGTAAGCGGTACAATGGTCAAAATCGAGAAGCACTATCATCGCTGTGGAAAGCTCGTCAATTTCATGAAGATTGAGAACGACCACCTTGATACGCTTGACCCATCCGTCAAAGACAGAACCCCGGCGGAGGTCGCTGCCTTAACGAAGGATGAGATGATAGGAATCATCAAGAACTGCGCTTGTGTCGGTTTAGGAGGCTCAGGATTCCCGACCTACATCAAACTACAGACAAAAGAAAAGATTAACCACATCCTAATCAACGGCATCGAATGCGAACCATATCTCGATACCGACCAAAGATTCATGCTCGACAAGACAAAAGAAATCTTCGGAGGCATGAAGATTCTCATGCAAATGTTTGATTGCAACGATGCAAGAATCTGCGTCAAAGAGATACATCCAGACATTATCAATCACCTAAACGAGATGATTAATAAGCATTACCCAAATCAAGGGTTATCGGTTTCGCCTATGAAGAACTTCTACCCACAAGGATGGGAAGTCGCGATGGTCAAGACCGCCCTTGGAATCAAGATGGCTCCGGGAAAGATTCCACCAGCATATGGGGTAATGAATGTAAATGTCACCACTTGCGCATCTCTTTACGATGCGATTTGGCACAATAGACCGATTACCGAAAGATATATGTCAGTCAACGGAGATGGAATCAACGCCCCAAGCAACTTCGTCGTGCGCATCGGGACCCCGGTCATCAACCTAGTTCACGCCGCAGGCGGATACAAAGGTGATGAGAATAAAGTCCTTATCTTCGGCGGGCCTATGATGGGTGCGGCCCTTCCGAATGAAGATTGCATAGCCACCAAAACCGTCACATCTCTCATCGTCATGAATGAAAGCAAGAAACCAGAGGCACCATGCATCCACTGCGGATCATGCGTCTTATCATGTCCTCAGGGACTTCAACCAGTTCTAATTATGGAGGCGGTTAAGAGCATGAATCGCGAAAGAGTCAAGATGCTCAATCCTCTCAATTGCATGGAGTGCGGGCTTTGCACATATAGCTGCACATCCGGCATCCGTGTCACCGATTTCGTAAGGAGGGCAAAGCTTTTGGCAAAGCTATAAAACCATGCAATTTGTTAAAGAAACATCTCCACACATCAAGCGCAAAGACTCCTTGATGTTGATGCTCCTCAACGTGATAATCGCCTTAATGCCTGTCGTAATCTGGGCATGTGTGGCATATCCGTTATCCTGCTTACGCATCATTCCATTATCGCTTATTACCTGCGTTTTATGCGAATTCCTATTCATCATCATTACCAAGAAGGATCCTAAAGCCTTCAAGATAGAGAACATCCTATCCTCGGTTATTACCGCATTAATCTATGCCTTATGTCTACCTACAGACCTTGGATTTGCATCCGGTACTGGATATTTTGTAGTCATCGCAGGCGCCGCAATCGGCATCGTGTTAGGCAAGCTTGTATTCGGAGGTCTTGGAAACAACATCTTCAACCCAGCGGCTTTAGGCATGATCGTGGTTAGACTCTTCTGGGGCGGTATCTCAGGGGTAACAAAAGATTCCTCAATCTTCATCGATTCAACAATCACAACAGGCGCAACAGCTTTAGCGGTTGACGATATCGCAAGCGTAAATCTTCTTGATTTGTTCCTTGGAAAAGTTCCAGGAGCATTAGGCGAGACATTCCATATCGCAATAATCATCGGACTCGTCTATTTATTAATTACAAAGACGATTGACTGGAGAGTCTTGGTATCTTACCTTGGCACGTTCTTAGTCTTAACCTTCACTGCTGGAGTTGTCTACCAAATAAAGGGTGGCGCAAACTGTGGATTATACACACTCTACCAGTTATTATCCGGTGGTGTTTTATTCGGCGCTGTCTACATGATAACCGACCCTGTCACCGGACCGGTTGGAAGCCCAGCTCGCGTATTGTTTGGTGCGTTTGCAGGCATTATGACGGTCGTAATACGTTTATTTGCCGGAACAGAAGGCGTTGGATTCTCAATCTTATTCGCCAACATGATCGCTCCGGTCCTCAACTATCCACAGTGGTCATCATCAAAATGGAAAAAGTGGCATTTCATCACAGCCGGGGTTATGGCTGCGGTTGCTCTTCTCATAGTCATCTTGCCACTTGCGACATCTAAATAAGGAGGTACACAAATGATTAAAAATGCTTACGTTAAATGTGCACTAGTCCTTGGCTGCATATGTGTGGTTTCTGCCGGGTTAATCGGCGGATTAAACACTCTAGCAACATCTTATAAAGCAACACACAAATCAACAGAAACCCCTTCATCAGTCAAAGCGTTGAAAGAGGGCGCGACATTTGTTGAGATAACCGATGACATTCCAAAAGCGGTTATATCAAATTCAACCAAAGTAACCTTCGAATCAATCTATGCCCTCCAGGAAGAAGGAAAGACTACCGGGTACGCATATATAGTCAATTGCTCAAAAGTTAAATCAAGCGACATCGAATTGTCAGTCCTTTATGAAGGGGCGGCAACGGCAGCAACAAAGACTGCAGTCAAGCCAAGTGCAATCAACGTGATATCCGGAGGCGACACAAGTTACGACGTAAATGTTCTTGCCCTTGCGGAAGAAATTCCTAATGGCACCGCGACAATGAATGATTACACGAACGTAGTAACAGGTGGCACATGGTCGCAGAAATTCTTCATCGACGGGCTTCAGGTAACTAGAGATGATTACGTCGTAAGAATCAACAGCGCCTCCACCGTTCAAGGCGTTGGAGAATAAGGAGGGAAGCTTATGGATCAGAAACCTAATAAATTAAGAGTCTTCTTAGACCCTCTACTGAAAGCAAATCCATTATTCGTAATGATACTTGGCACCTGCCCTGCTATCGCTGTTACAACATCGGTTGAGGCAGCCCTTGGAATGGGGCTCCTCTTCACATTCGTCGTCTTCTGCTCTAACCTCATCATCTCGTTATTGCGAAATATAATCCCGGATGAGGTAAGAACCCCTTGCTATATCGTTGTCATCGCAACATTTGTCACCGTAGTCAAGATTCTCACCTCAACCTTCCTCCCGGCATTATACAACTCACTAGGGGTCTTTATCTCTTTGCTCGTAGTCAACTGCATCGTCTTAGGACGTGCAGAAGCATTCGCTAGCAAAAACACCGTTGTTGACTCAATGCTTGATGGACTCGGAAACGGCCTTGGCTACACCTGGGCCATCATGGCAATCGCTTTAATCCGAGAAGTTCTCGGAACTGGCAAATTAACATTCGGAAAGGTCTTCACATTCCTTCCTAAGGTCACAATCCCGATTCTTTCTGGATATAACGGAACAAATTTCTCGATGGCCATACCGCTGTTCAATTCTTCAGCTGGCGGCTTCTTGGTCTTGGGTTTAGCCCTAGCAATCCTTGCCGCGGTCAATAACTACAAAAACAAGAAAGCAAAAGAAAAGGCTAGAGCTGCTAAAGCCGCCGCAGCCAAAGGAGGCACAAAATAATGCAGTACATAGTTTCCTTTATACTCGCCATCGTCTCCTATATGGTCATCGATAACGTCATTCTCTCCAGATATTTCGGTATTTGTTCCTTCATCGGCGTCGGAAATAAAGTCAAATCCGCAGTAGGAATGGGCTTAGCGGTCCTCTTTGTCATTGTGATGTCATCACTCGTCTGCTGGCCGCTCTATACCTTTATTCTCGTCCCAGCCGGAATGGAATACATGGAGACAATCGTTTTCATCCTCGTCATCGCATCTCTAGTTCAGATGGTCGGATTCTTCATAAAGAAGAAATCGATCAGCTTGTACAAGACCCTTGGTATTTATTTGCCTCTCATCACTACGAACTGCGCGGTTCTAGGAGTCGTTGAGACCAATATGGCTTATGACTTCGGCCGTTCAATGGCAAATGCACTAGGAACATCACTTGGTTTCCTCCTCGTCATCTTCTTATTCGCTTGCATCCGGGTAAAACTCGAAGGCTCAGACGTCCCTAAAGCGTTTAAAGGCGTGCCAATTGCCCTTATCCTCGCCGGACTTATGGCCATTGTTTTCATGGGACTAAGTGGAATCATCAACATCGGTTCCTGGGGACTCATTTGATGAATCGAACAGGCTACATAATACTAACGATCGCAATAGTGGTGATTCTAGTCGCCATCTTCACATTCAGTTTTGTCGCTTACGTTAAAACTCCAGCCCCAAAAGGCTGTGAAAGAGGCAAAGGCCCGAATTGCGAGAACTGCGATCAGGCAAGCTGCAAATTCTATGCATACGCAGAAGAATTAGCGGAAAAGAAACGTCTAGAGGCTGAAAAGAATACCTCTAGCGGGAAAGGAAATGAATAACATGGATATCTTATGGGCAGTCTTATTGATGCTAGGCTTAGCGGTCGGCTTATCGTGCTTAATCGTTTTGTTCTCCGTCATCTTCCACGTTGAAGAAGACCCAAGAATCGATAAAGTCGCAAGCATGCTTCCTGGAGCTAATTGCGGTGCCTGCGGCAAAGCGGGATGTCGCGACTTAGCCGAAGCACTCGTCACTGGAGAAATCAAGAAAGTCACCACCTGCAAAGCCGGAAGAAAAGATAAGAACTTCGATCCAATCATCACTTATCTAAAAGAAACTCCAGGACCAGATGGAAAGACGGTTGAAACCACAATGTAAGAAAGACTTAGGACACTTTGTGTCCTTTTCTTTCGCTTGTAGTAAGTTTTAGACCTTATTATCATAATAAAGATGAAAAAGAGAATCGCCCTTACCTTATTAACTCCTTTAATTCTTGCAGGATGCAGCAACGAGGAAACATACACTTCCGCAATTCTAGCTTTCGATAGTTACTTCTCCTGCACATACGTTTCAAGTGTTGGGTCAATAAACAATGAAATAAACGCCTATATCAGCAAGGTGAATCGCTTAGCGGATCCATACACCGATTATGAGGAGTTAAACAATCTATACAAAATCAACAGAACTAACGAGGCAGTTACTGTAGACCCAATTCTTTTTGATTTGTTCAAAACCGCAGTGGATTTATATCAAAAAACCGAGCATAACTTCAATCCATTCATCGGAAAGATAACCAATATTTGGAAAACGACCCTATTTGGGGATGGCGCAGACTCAACCTTCAACGGTCCTACCATTTCATCAATCGAGGAGACAATGGCCCTGATTCCGTCTCTTTTGGAAGAGACTAAATCCACCAGCGTGCTTCTCGATGAAGAAAACTGCACCATCACTAGAGTTGGCCAAGCCCACATCGATTTAGGCGGATTAACCAAAGGTTATGCTGTCGAGCAAGTAGAAAGAATGCTTGAGGCAAAGAATGTCGGAATGTATTTGGTAAATGGTGGTCAAAGCTCTTTAGGCTTAGGCAAAACCCAAGATAACGGCAAATTCAAAGTGAATCTCAAATACTCCAAAAGCCAATACGACAATAGATTCTCTTTAGGGGAAATAGATACATCCACTTCTGCGATTTATGAGCAATCCGTCACAGTGGATGGAGTTACTTATTCGCACATCATTAATCCGAATACAGGTATGCCATTAACCGATTATTCGATGGCATTCTTGGTAGGTAAGGATAGCGCACTTCTAGACGCCTTCTCCACATCATGCATAATCGCAGGACCGGATAAAGCCGAAGAATGGGGCAATAAATACGGATTCTCCTACTCTTTGTTCATAGACGTAGAAGGATACACCAAACTCGTCAAAGAATCCGATTCATTAAGTAAGGCTAGAATCTAGTGGATATAGAAGAAAAACAAGTACAACCTAGCAAAACGCCAAAGAAAAAGAAGAGTTTCTTCTTGAAACATCTTTGGGATTTCATCCTTTTAGGTGTTCTTTTGATTGGCACATCATCGGTTTATATCATTAGGGCTATATCGAAGGATAAGAACACTGACGGAGACGTCTCTGCAACAATCCTTTACGAAGGGAAAAAGATGGAGATATTAGATTCCAGTGGAAAGGATAGAAACCCTTTCAATTTGGGGGAAGTCAAGGATTACGAGGAAATCGAAATCAGCGGAAGACACACAACATTGGTTATAGGAATAAAACACAATGCAATATGCGTAGTGAAATCGGGATGTCCGGGACAGGAATGCGTACATGAAAAATGGGTCAGTGACGCAAACCATCCGATTATCTGCGCACATAATGGAATTTACATCGTGGTCTCATCCAGCAACTGGGGAGATATAACGCAAGGATAGTTATGAAAAAGAAGTTTGGCGTTAAACAAATTACACTCCTTGCAATGCTACTAGCCCTCGCATTGGTGTTGAGCATCGCTGAAAGCTTCATTCCTTTTGGCGTGCCCGGATTAAAAATTGGGTTGGCCAATATGATCATATTGCTAGCGATATACTATTTTGGATTCTGGATTGCACTGGCAATTGATATCTTGCGAGTCGTTATATCCTCCATCGCCTTAGGAACGTTCCTGGCTATGGGCTTTGCCATGTCTATGGCCGGGGCATTATTAAGTTTTCTTATCATGTATATCTTCTATCGTTGGCTGAAGATATTCACGCCCGTTGGAACTTCCGTTGCCGGGGCATATTCCCATGCATTGGCACAGATACTTGTTGGCGTGGTTTATTTAGGCACTTGGGGTGTCTTCTACTATTTCCCAGTTATGGCTCTAGCCTCCTTAATTACCGGTACATTCAATGGTTTTGCTGTTGAATTAATCCTTGGCAACAAATATCTATCCACCGCTATTGGATACACAAAAAGAGGAGACGACATCGCTTAAATATACTCGATTATAAACATGCAAGGTTTATAAAACTTTTTCATAGTGGTTAAATATAGTGGCTATGTTAAAAATCAAAGAATATTGGCAATCAATCGGAGGCGATCCAGAAACAACTGACCCATTCGAAAGAAATGAGGATAAGGCGAACTGCAGCATCAGTTTATATATGTGCCTTCATGGCATCGTCAGCATCATCGCGATTATTTTGGCAATAGTCGGATTCTTTAACGTAAAAACATCGGGTCTTTATCTGATTGGATTGGAGACCGTCTTAATCATTGCCCCATCCATTGCCTGCTTAAGCCTAAAAGGCAAAGGCAAGGCATTCAAATACATTCTGATCGTTCAATTTTTGCTATATTCCGCTGTCACGAGAGCCTACATAGGAGAGTTCGGATTGCTTCTTATCTGTGTTGGCGTCTTGATGTCATCACGTTATTTCAACAAGGGATTCACTAACATAATCATAGGCATAGCCTGCATTGCCTTCCTCAGCTCTGAGTTCGGCTATTGCTTTGGGTACACTCCAGATGCAACAATCGGGGGTACAACAGTCAAAGTCCTTCTGAACGCGAACGGAAACGGTTATACCTTCGAGGTAGCAGACGGGAAAATGTGGCAATACATAGCGCTTGTATGGAGGTATAACGGCCTCCCTTGCGGCTTGTTGCTCATTCTCATCTTCATCATAACCTACTCATTGACTTTAGCAGGTAGACGTCTTGTGGACGATAAATCCAAACAACTAGCAAAACAGGCGGTAATATCTGGCGAGTTGGATATGGCAAAAGAGATTCAGAAGAACATGCTTCCGAAATCATTCCCTTTATTCCCGGAATATGAAGACATCAATGTCTACGCAATAATGAATCCCGCAAAGGAAGTAGGCGGAGATTTTTATGACGCCTTCACAGTTGATGAGGACCATGTCGCATTCCTTATTGCGGATGTATCCGGAAAAGGCATTCCTGCCGCAATGTTCATGGCCTTATCCAAGGTCATCATCAAAACTCAGGAAATAGCTAGTGTTGATCCAGGCAAAGCCTTCACGGCGGTCAATGACACATTAAGGGAAGGGAACGACATCAATTTCTTTGTGACGGCTTGGATTGGCGTCATGAACACAAAGACAGGAGAACTTAAATACGTTAATGCCGGTCACAACCCACCGCTATTTGCTAGAAAAAGCGGTCATTACGAATTCTTAAGAGATATCTCGGGCCCAGTACTGACCGCACTTGAGGGATTCCCGTATAAAGTCCACACACTTCAACTCCAAAAAGGCGATCGCATATTCTTATATACTGACGGGGTGACTGAGGCAGAAAACGCAGCGCACGAGCAATATGGGGCCAAAAGACTGAAGGATTTCCTGAATTCCACTTCAAAAATATCCATCCGTTCGCTTGTTAAGGAAGTTGAATGCGATGTCAGCAAGTTTGTAGATGGAAACACCCCTAGTGACGACATCACCATCTTGATGTTTGAATATGGAACATTCTCCAAATCCTTCTATATCAATAAGACGAGCATCTCCACAATCATCGAGATATGCAACCGTTATATGGCGAAATATGGCGCAGATAAAAGAAGCATAAACCAAATTGATGTCGTCTTAGATGAGGCGTTAGCAAACATTTATCAATACGCTTATGAGCCGAATGTTGAAGGGACCGTTACGGTTTCATTGAACTTCGAGCAAGAAACGAGTGAGGTCACCCTCGCCTTAAGCGACAAGGGGAAACCATTCAACCCACTGGAAAAAGAAGAGCCAGACACCACTTTGTCAAGCAAAAATAGAGAGATTGGCGGATTAGGAATCTATATGGTCAAAAAGTTAGCGAAAAAAATTGAATACCATAGATTCGGAGATGAAAACGTCTTAGTTATTACCAAGAAAATTTGAGGAGAGCACATGGAACACACATTAAAAGATAACGTATTGACCGTTGCATTGCATGGCCGCATCGATACAGTCACTTCGCCTGAAATCGATAAAGAACTATCAACAATTCTTACTAATAGCAAATTCACATCCCTTATATTGGATTTATCAGACGTTGACTTTGTCTCATCCGCGGGATTGCGCATTTTCTTACGCACTAAGCAAACATACGACGCCGTCTCCATCATAAATGTGAAGCAAGAAGTATACGAAGTGTTCGAGATGACTGGTTTTACCGAGATTATGGAAGTTGAGAAAGCCTACCGTCAGTTTTCCATTGATGGTTGCGAAATCATCGGAAAAGGGGCCGTAGGAACCGTTTATAGATATTCCGACGACACAATCGTCAAGGTTTTTAGAGAAGGAACTAGCCTAGATGAGATCAAACATGAGATAGATATCTCTCATAAAGCCTTTGTTTTAGGTATTCCTACCGCTATTTCTTATGATGTCGTTAAGGTTGGTGATTCATTTGGCACGGTCTATGAACTTCTCAATTGCGAGACGATGAAAGGCTTAATACTTAAGGATCAGCAGCACCTTGGAAAATACGCAAAGATGTATTCAGATGTGCTCCACGCGTTGCACGAAAGCAAGGTGGGCCCCGGAGAATTGCCTAGCATCAGGGAACATGATTTAAAAGTGGCTGAGATCGTGACTCCACTGCTGCCCGAAAAAGAAGGTTTTAAATATTCGAAAATGGTTAACGAGATTCCTGATGATTACAACGTTTGCCACGGAGACTGCCACATCAAAAACATCATGGTTCAAAACGGCGAGCCATTATTCATCGATATGGATACCTTATGCTATGGCAACCCAGTATTTGATTTCTCTAGAGCCTATAACACGTATTTCGGTTATACCGAACTCCTGAACCAACAAGACGATATGTTCATCGGACTGCCATATGAAACGGTGAAAGAATTCTGGAAGCTTACCTTAATGGAATACTTCAAGACAAAAGACCCGGTAAGAATAGAACAGTTGGAGAATAAATTCGCCCTACTTGGCAATGCGTATTTGCTCTATAAAGTCACCACACTCCCGGATTTTGCCAAAAAGGCCGGGGAAGAAAAGATTGAGTGGCTAAAGAAAACAATCTCTGAGGAAATCGATAAGGTGGATAACCTCTTACTCTAAGCGGAAGAAGCACCGCACTGCACCCGGTAAACAAGCCAACAGACCAAGCGAATAAGAACAGCTAGAACGATCGATTAAATAAGGGCTTTAAAGCACCTAACTTTTTCTGGAGGCATCCGCCGGAAGAAGGAAGCCCACCGCACTAAAGGCTTGAACCTATAGACGGTTTGGGTATAATTAAGGTGCGTTTTGGACTCATCCCGGATTTATCCGAGAGAGTCTTTTTATTATCGCAACCTAACTACTATTGAGATAAGCAGCACTGCCGCAATTGCGACTAGCAGCATATCCGTTCCTTTCCCCTGTCCGACGGATGGCAGTATTAGAGCGCATAATTAATGCCCTCCATTATATTAGTAGACGAGTTTTCCGGATTTTTTCCCTAAAACCGTGAATTTTTTATAAAAAAGCGTTGTTTTCCGGTACAACAACTCTCATTTAGGGTTAATTAGATAAAGGAAATGAGTCCAAAGACAGGTTTTCTAATTAAATTCAATTGAATCTATTTAACATAAAAAGTTGTGATCAATCGACCATATTTATCACTAACGAAGGCTATCGTTTATGAAACGCATAAAAGTAAGAAATACTTTTGGCGTTTCCATTTTCCTTTGTATAACTTGCTCGTTTAGTGTATTGTTTGTTTGCTAAAAAGCAAAAGAGAATATCGATATGTCAAACACAAGAAAAATCAAAGCGAAGAAAGTAAGCCAGCCAAAAAAGACAAGCGCTTGGTCTAAAATTTGGTCTGGAACGAAATATTTCCTCAAATCACTATTCAGCAACGACATCTGCGTCGATGCCAGAACAAAGAAATGGTACTGGGCAATCCTCATCGCCGTGGTATCTCTAGTCGTTGCAACAATCCCAACGATGGTGAATTACTTCAAAGTCAAGGGCGGAAGCTTCCTCGACAGCACCACTTACAACTATGATTCCCAGGTTTACGCATTCACCCAATACATGGATAACTATGACATAAAACTCAAAGTCGAGAACGGAACATTGGTGGATGAAGGCAACACCTGCACGGTTAACGATGACAATACCATCTACAAACACGTTGTTTCAATGGATGTAGCCTATAAGAACAGCATAACGGGTGAGGTTGTTGAAACAACTGACAAGTATGTTGATTTCGCAGTCTATTTCTATCCAGATGCTCTTTACACAAAGAAAAAGAGTGATACAGCCCACTCAAAACTATCCGATTTAATCACCGAAGTATTAAATGGCAAAAACCCTAAGGCAGGAGACGAAGAAATCGGTGAGAAATACACAATCAACGCTCTTTTCTTAGGAAAAGAATCGTTCACCGCTGTTAAGTACACGGGAATAAGCTCATCAGGCACAGTTTCTAGATCCTCAATCACCTATAAATATCAGGGTGCAAACCAAAATGGAGACACAACCTTCTATCTTAAAGATTTATTAGGGGCAGACAAGGCAGCAACCGTCAGCAACTGGAAAGTCTATCTCAACAACGCTTATACGCCAATCAAATTAGCAACAGGCTGGGCATCAACCGGAATCACATTCGGCATATATACGGCATTGACAATACTCTTAGGCTTCGTTGTCTGGATCATGACAAGAGGCAAGAACAACCCATTCCGCATCTACACCTTCTGGGAATGCCAAAAGATTGCCTATTGGGCAGCTTTGACCCCTGCAATCATCGGAATGTTGATCGGATTCTTCATGTCCAGCATGATGATGTTGGGATTCATCCTCTGCTATGGCGTAAGAATCATGTGGATGTCCATGAGGTCATTAAGACCATATCAGGACGAGCAGAAATAAGTTCTCTAGATTAAAAGTCCTCAGCAACATCATGCCGAGGATTTTTTTATGCATTAGTCGCCGTAATCGGAGCCTCTGCTCTTATCCTCAACGAATACGCAAAGAGGATCGGTGATATCGGTTATCTCCCTATAGATGTAGCCTTCTTTATCGAAGAATGGAGTCTCATAGTTACCGGTGAAGATAACGTGTTCATTTTCCATCACAACCTTGTCGATTGCCTCCATTATCCTTGGGAAATCCTCCTCTTTCTTTTCCTTCATGCCTTGGAGACCATAATAGAATCCCGGCTCAACATAGAAATCGTTGCCATTGGATGTTTGATAATGGTTAATCATCCAACTGTCTTTATCTTCGATTAGCTCATATTGTTCAAATTCTGGATATTTCATGTGTTCTCGTATTATCTCCTTATTTGTGATATGGCTCATGGTTGAGGATTTTGAATCCCCTATATATCTGTTCAAGAAGTATGACCCTGGTCATCTGGTGAGTAAAGGTCAATCTAGATAACGATATTGAAACATTCGCCCGTGCACGTATGGCCTCACTCACGCCGAGTGAGCCGCCTATGATGAAAGTAATGCTGGAACCGCCTCTTCTCATCATATCCTCCAATTGTTTGGATAGCTCGATGGAATCTGGTTCCTTTTTGTTCAAATCAAGAACGCAGACGAACTCGCTGGATTTGATTTTTGCAAGCAGCTTCTCTCCTTCTTTGTTCTTGATGCCCTCTTCTATTGAAGTTGAGGCACCATCCGGAGTTGGCAGGTCTGGGAATTCCTCAATAGAAACCGAGGCATACGGAGTGATGCGCTTAACGTATTCCTTCTCCGCCTCTCTCCAGTAAGATTCCTTGAGAGTGCCTATGCACATGATTCTAATTCTCATCGTGGCCACCTCTAGTTATCTTATTCTGACGTAATGGGATTATTGGCCCACTATATTTAACACCTAGTTTCTTGAAGTTCTTCCAGTAGGTATCCACCGCTTTTTCCGGAGTGTTGCATTCCTCTGATAAATGGGCAAGATAAATCGCTTTAGTCTTATCTCCCACCAACTGAGACATATAGACTGCGGAATCCTTATTGCTCAAATGGCCATGGTCACCGCGTATCCTGTCTTTTAGACATTTAGGTCTACTAGATTGCCTTAGCATCGTCAAATCGTGGTTGCTCTCAATGATGTAGTAATCATGATTCTTCATATATGGGAGAGATTCCTCAGGAATCATTCCGGTATCGGTCATATAAAGAAGGCTTTCGTCTTTATCCATGATGAGGAACCCAATTGGATTAGTGGCATCATGACTCGTTCTTAAAGGGACAATATCAAAAGAGCCGATTTGAAGGCTTTCGAAGGGCTCGATTATAAAATCTATGTGTTCTAGGTTACCTTCCGCCGTATAGGTTGAAACACCATCTAAATAAAAAACGTTCCGGATATGATCGTTATGGTCATGGGTTATCAATAAGCCTTGGATATCCTTAACGTCTTTATTCAATAAAGATAAAGATTCCCTCACACGTCTCAAAGAAACACCCATATCAACTTGGATAAGGGTGTCTTCGTTATAAATCAATGTTGCGTTCCCTTTTGACCCGGAACCGATATTAATGAATTTAATCATCTGTCTCGCCGTATTTCTTAGCCATCTCTTCTGATGGGTTATCAAATAACTGATAGGCTTTGGAGAAGAGCAGATAGCTCATGCCAATCTGACCATTTCTGTTCTTGGCAACGTTAACGCAGACAACAGAGATATCATTCTTGTTATTATCTTTAGCCGCGGCGGCATCAACCTGCGCCTGGAAGCTCTCTTCCATTGTCGGAGCCTTATTCGCACCATTCGGATCGGTTTGGTTATTGCCCTGATTTTTATAATAGTCACGTCTATGCATAAGCATGACGATATCCGCGTCCTGCTCAATGGAGCCAGATTCCTTTAAGTTGGAAAGCATTGGGATATGGTTATCGTTTTGCTCAGCCGCACGGTTTAACTGACAGAGGGCGATTAATGGGCAGTTAAGAGTTCTTGCGAGCTGCTTAAGTGTCTTGGTGACAAGGGAGACTTCTTCTTGTCTGGAATTGAGCTTCCTATCAACCGTAATAAGGTTCAAATAGTCGATGACGATCATCCCGAGTTTATGGTCTGCATCGAGTTTCTTGGCTTTAGCGACCAAATCGCCTAGTTTTGGGGTTGGTGTATCATCGATAAAGAGATTCACTTTATCAAGCGCCTCACAGGCAGCGGTTATCATTTGCTTATCTTTGCCATAGAGTTGTCCGGTTGAGATGTGGTCGAGTTCAACATGGGCAACTGCAGAGATGATACGCTGCATGATTTTATCCTCACCCATTTCGCAGGAGAAGAAGGCGACATTCTTGCCATCTTGGGCCGCTTTGTACATGAGATTTAAGGCGAAAGCAGTCTTGCCAACAGATGGACGAGCAGCAAGGATTATCAAGTCGCCATTCTGCCAACCATGGGTGAGTTTGTTTAATCTCTTATAACCGGTGTTGACACCTGTTAGGCCACCGCTCATGCGTTTGGTTTCCTCAATGGATTTAGCGACCTCATATGAAATATCTCCAGCACGTCTAAATGACTTGTTGGTGTTCGCAGAGGCAATCTGGGACAAGGTCTCAACCGTTGAGTTGGTGAACTGATGGATATCATCATAGTTGCCGGTGATATATCTATTCTGGAAATTCTCGGTTTCATTAAGGAAGTCCCTTAAAAGGGCTTGGTCTTTAACGATGTTGATATAGTATTCAACGTTATCTGGATTAATGACCGAATTCAGGAGTTCCATTAAATAGTGAGTGCCGCCAGCATCCTCTAAGGTTTTGCTGTTGGAGAGTTGGTCAATGACGGAAGTTAAATCGATTGGCTTTTCCAAGTCATTTAATTCCCTCATGGCGCGGAAGATTAAGATGTTTCTTTTGTCTTCACCGCTGAAATGTTTCTCATCAATCGACGAGATAGACATCTTGGCCTGTTCGGAATCCAATAAGAAAGCGCCCAAAACAACGCGTTCTGCCTCTAAGTTTGCGGGAGTTGGGTATTTGGCCATATCTTATTTTGCCTCACTGATGTGGACAGTTACCACACCTGTGACGACGCCTTCGCTGCCTTTGTATAATTCGATTTTGAGTTTTGTGAATCCTAATGCGTTTGCAGGGTATTTGTCGATGAATTTTCTCTTATCGATGACAATTCCCCACTGTTCCTTCAATCCATCTTCGATTTCTTTTGGCGAGATTGTACCAAACATTCTGCCATCTTTTCCGACCTTGGCCTTG
Organism: Faecalibacillus sp.; assembly: GCA_963588175.1. Classification (GTDB taxonomy): domain Bacteria; phylum Bacillota_I; class Bacilli_A; order RFN20; family CAG-826; genus UBA4951. The sequence continues at coordinate 24,898 of CAVAGP010000029.1, forward strand.
AATTCAACCTGGATATGCTCAAGGCGGGAGGATAACTCCTCCGCTTCTTTCTTGAGTGCTTTCTGCCTGGCTGTTTCTTCGGCATTGCTCTTAGCGAGCTGAGCTTGGCTGGTTTCGGTGGAATTGACCGCTAATTTTCTAGGGATTAGATAATTTTTAGCATAGCCATCGCTGACGCTGATGGTGTCGCCTTTTTTGCCATATCCCTTAACATCCTGAAGCAAAATTACTTTCATAATTATTCTCCTTCTCCGTGATATTTATCGCCTCTAGCCTGGTCTAAGTAGCTATTGAGCACGCTGACGACCTGGGCATGGGCTTTTGTTACGTCTGATAAGTCTTTAAATGTGATTGCCGCTGCTCCAAAGTGACCTCCACCATTCAATTTTTCGCAGATTAATTGAACGTTGACGGTACCATCTGATCTAGCGGAGCAGTTGCAGGTATTCGAAGCCGTCTTGCCTAAGACAAAGCAGGCATTGATGCCTTTAAGATCCATGATTCTGTTAGCGACTTTCGCTAATGTTTCTTTCTCAACAAGGTCAGTGGTGTTCATCGTGGTTGCAATACCAGGGAATGGGAATCTAACCTGTGAGACCATCTCGTTGATGAGCTGGTATTCCTGAAGTTCATCCTTTAAGAATTCGGAGGCTAAAGAATTGTCTGCGCCATATCCCTTAAGGATTTCGCAAGCTTCGAATGTCTTCATGCCAGTTGTCTTAGCCTTGAAATACATAGAATCTAGGAAGATGCCGGAAAGCATGATCGTTGCAAATGATGAAGGGATTTCAATCTTAGGGTTCGCGGTTGCGAATCTAATCATCTCAGCAACAAGTTCTGAAGCAGATGATGCACCTGGATCTGAAACATCGAGCACAACGTTGTTCTCAATGACATAATTGCCTTTTCTATGATGGTCGATAAGAACGATTTTAGAGGCTTTATCCAAGAGTTTTGGCGCCATGGTGGCTAGAGGCACTCTAACATCGCACACAATCAATAATGTGGATTCTTTGATTAAGCCCAAAGCCTCATCTGGAGTGCATGATATCTCAGAAGCCTGTTCTTTAGAGAATGATGAGTTGAAGGCGTCTCTCGTCTTCATCTCAACCTGCTTAGGAAGATAGACCACTTTCGCTGGTCTTCCACACCAATCGCAGATGGCTTTAACGCCTAAGCACGAACCCAAAGCGTCCATATCCATCTTATCGTGACCCATGATAACGATATTTGATGATGTCTTAATGTCATTGATGAGAGAATCGGCACGTGAACGCATCTTGACTTTTGAGGTGGATTCAACACCAGTTGTTTTACCACCGAAGTACTGAGGATCCTTGCCATACTCAGAGACGACACACTGGTCACCACCACGTGCAAGAGCGCTCTGTAATGCAATACCAGCAGCTTCATTTAACTTTGCATAATCCGCGAACTTATATGAGAAACCAATTGATAAGGTTAATGGAGTGTCTTCTTCCTTGCCTGCTTCTCTAGCTTTCTGGAGGAGAGAGAATCCGTCCTTAATCATGTTGCATAAGGCTTCATAGTTGCAAACTGTGAAGTATGTGTCTGATTTAACACGTCTTAAGACTACCTTAAATTCTTTAGCGTAATCAAAGATAATGTTTCTGATGACGTTGATTGCAGCGGCAGCATCATCTGTGTCGGTTGCGAATTCGTCGAAGTTGTCGATGTTGATAATACCGAGCACTACCGCTTCTTTTGTGGAGTAATTGAGCAAATCCTGATATTCGGTTACGTCTTTGAGGATAAATAAACGTGGCTCTGATAAATACTTAACGTCAAATTCTCTGTTGGAAAATGAGATTCTAATGACTTTATTGACTGGTGCGTTTACTAAATCACCGAGTGATGGCTGCCACTCAAAGACATTGGAATCAACGATATCCAATCTCAATTCCTTGAATAATCCATTTGTCCAGATGATGAGGTTATTCTCATCGATGACAATCATTCCGACTTTGCCAAAGTCGTAAGCGTCTTCGATATCTCCGCCTATCAATTGAGCGGCATCGAGGTCATTCTTTTGCCTAGCCTTCTTCAATGCGGCGATTGAGAAATAGAAGAACAACACATCAAATACGAGGAATATCGTGATGAGCAATATAAAAGCGTATAACACCTTTAATTCATCCAATCCTGAATTGGTGATGATGCCGGTGAAGAAATAAAGGACTGAAGCGGTGATGATTATGACCGCTTCAATGAGGAATATCACAAATGTTGCTGTGCGTAATTTAGATAAGGTCTTATTCATAGTAAGGTTAATTATAGACTTGAGAACAAAGACTAAAAAGAAGTCTTTGAAAAATAATAAAAGAAACCTTGTTGCCAAGGCTTCTGATTAGTGAAGAATTATGAGGCGGAAGAAGAGGAATCTGATGAAGAGGACGTCCATATTGCGGACGTGCTGTCTTCTACATTCTCAGATGATGCAGTTTTCAATAAAGTTATGGTGAAATTTGACCCATCTCCAGCGTGGTAATAAAGAAGTGT
>CAVAGP010000030.1:0-27201 GCA_963588175.1 Faecalibacillus sp.
GTTTACTACATTGGGGACCTGGCCAACACGGATTTGACGCAACTTAAGACTGAAGGCAACCCACTTAGCAATATAACCGATTTCTACTTACTCGAAAACACGGATGATTTAGCAGAAGTAACCGCGAAAGATTCGGAAACTGGGAATGATATTAATTGTTACAAACTTAGTTATGCCGAAGACACGACGCACAATACCTTTGTTAAAAGCAAAGACAACACTTGTACTGGTATAGCAAAGGACGACGATGGTTACGGATATGTCAGTCTTGGTACTTTGAGTGCTGTTAACTATTTTTACATTGTCATCGGATATAACGTCAATTCCATAGCTCAAATCTATTCAAAATACCTAGGGTCGTCTATCACATCAGGTGGTGAAGGTACGACCAGCATCAAATTTTCAATGGATTATTATTTTCACATCGATGACTTGTCGGACTCGTCGGGAGGCTCTGGCGCATGAAGAAGAGGCTCACCATATCTTCAATCGTAGTGCTCTCCGTCTCTTTTTTGTCTTTGATAGCCGCATCGGTTGCTTGGTTTGAACCGAATACCGATGTGAGAATGGACGATGGTGTAGGTTCTACCGCCGCATCATATTTTGAAAGCGGCGATGGCAAGACTGCAGACACCGCCTATGTCATCTCTGCCCCTGTGCATTTATATAACTTAGCGTGGCTTCAATATCTTGGCCAGTTCAATACGCAAATTAGTCCTACTTACTTCAGACTCAAAAACAACATCGACATGTCCTCGTTCGGCAGTGCGCTTCCACCCATTGGCACAGAGAATGAGCCTTTTATCGGTATTTTTGACGGGGGGGGATTTACAATCTCTAACCTTACCGTTTCAAATGGCAAATCAGATTTAACGAAAAAGCCTAGCACGGTCGGCGATGTTACCGGATGTTCCGTTGTCGGTTTCTTTGGTATAGTCGGCGACCCCGTTAATCTTGGAGTCACCAAGGCTGATGGACTTGATTATTCGAAGTTGCCTGCAACGCTTTCGATTTCGAATTTCTATCTTGAGAATGTCGCTGTTAAATCAACAACGTCTAGCACCCTTATTGGCGTTGTCGCTGGATACGTAAATGGAACGGATGGCTGCGTTAAGGATATTGGGGTTAAAAATGGTTCCATTGAGGTTGTCGATGGCGCGACTGGCCTCAACAAAGAAACTGCTGCTGATGGCTACCAATATGGTTCCATCGTTTCAAAATTCAGCCTTATAGGTGATACGGAAGACACGAATTGGAAAGGCGAATACAGTTCTAGTAGTGGTAGTGGTGATATCGGGTACGGCACAAGTACGGACATCAAAGCATTACATAATAGTTTAATTGCCAATAACTTAAACGATGGAACAACTGGAAAAATACAATCTAAATATATTCTTCCTTTTAGATACGAGAACTCAGAGCTTATAAATGGCACCACGACAAGTTCAATTACCGTAAAGACAATTGGCGGCAACTCGATATCATTAAACCCAAGTGAATATTACACTTACAAAGCCTCCACGAAAGGCAATAACTTAGGCTATTACGTTGGTGAACTTGAGACATATGATATGACTGGCCAGCTTGATTACAACGCTGACGATTTTGGAGTTCAGTCAGTGTCGGGGTACAGCATAAAAAATGCTTATCTTAAAACACCAACTGATGACGTTCTTAAATATTTGAAATCTAACGGTTCTCATCTCATTAAAATTAGTTCTGGGTATTCTAGCGATTTGATGGTTAGTTGCAATTACTCATACGTCGAAAACGGCCAAGTTGCTTCTTATTCAGGCCCATTGCTTTTACCTAGTAACGGGATTTGGGTCTCTCCCAAGGAAAACGGAACATTTAAATTTGTTTTTTATAACCCAGGTTTTAGTAGTGGTAAAAGCGTTGGCATTGTGTTCCACGAGTTTTACAGGACGACGTCAGGCGACTATTCTGCGAAAATCGATAGCACTTATAACCAAGGCTCCGGCCTAACTTATTCGTGCAAATATGGCTATTTTGAAAAAAGTGCATCGGTCGGTTGTGAATACTTCATTTCGTTTTACAACAGTGGCAGCAGTGTTTCTCCGTATATTGCGTACATGGATATCGGAACTGATGGTGGTTCGGGAACTACGCCGCAGCCGACGACGTATGATTTAAATAATGTCCGTTATGTCCATGTTATTCCACAGACGACTGCGACAGGTGAAACTTATATCGATATCCTTTTCAAAATAACAACCGCAGGGGCCTCCACAACAGGTGCGAGGATTTATTTTGCAAGACAAAATGCAACAACGCTTTACTACAGCCCTGAATCATCTACGAATATTAAACTCGAAGTGTTTGTAGCGACTACGTCTAACGTTTCATACAATTCCGCTGCGGTTTGGGATGCCAATACTTCAACAACTTAATTCTTTGTAGATAATGGGCAATTAATTCAATACAAATACCTGCTGATTTAACCTATTTGGCACTCATTGGAGTGCCTTTCTTTTCGTTACATACGCATTCTCTTTTAAAATCATTTGAATTGGTGTATATTTGACCGCAATGAAAACAAAAATAGAAAAATACGTTGAGTTCGTCGCAGAGAGATTTTGCAAGAATGAGATTTTAAGCTTTATTGCCGCAGGCTTTATCGCATTATTTGAATTGATATATTCCATAATCATTACGTTCTCATGGAATAAATTTGACAACACCGTCATTTATTTTTCCTTGTACGTTGCCTTATTCGCGGTAACGGTGGTGGAAATGGCGATTTTGCTTCTTACTAGGAAAAAACCATATTACAAGAATGTCGTTTTCTATGCGGTGCATATCTACAATGTGTTAATTGCTATCTGGGCGTTGACAATATCATCTCTAGATGTGTTGCATGGCTCTTATCCCATTGTATTCATCTTGATAATGTTTGCCTTGCCATTCTTTATCATCATTACCCCATATATCAATATCATTATAGATTTGGTCGGAATGGCGGATTTGATATGGCTTACCTATATTTATAAACCGGACACTGGATTAGGACATACGATGAATCTAATCGTTGTGTGTGTCATGCTGATATTGGTCTCATTCTTATCTTACCGCAGCAATTTGAGGAGTTTTGAGCTTGAGCATCAGTTAAGGGAATCATCCACCCATGATGGACTGACTAAGCTTTTGAATAGAGGCGCTCTAGACGAGAAGTTAGAAGAAGTGGCTAGCGCAAATGTCCGCACTAGCGTAGTTCTCCTTGATTGCGATGATTTCAAAAGGATCAATGACACTTATGGCCATAGATTTGGCGATCATTGCCTAGTTAGGATTGCAGAGCTCCTCAAACAATATTTCGGTGAGAATTGCTACCGTTATGGTGGGGATGAATACGTTGTCATCACCGATTACACAAACGATAAAATCAAGTACAACTTCGAGGTTATAAACGATGCTCTTGCCGAAGAATTCAAAGATAGAAACATCATGGTAAGCGCAGGAGTTTGTAATATTGAGAGTGTTTCTACCTCAAAAGATATCATCGTCAAAGCCGATAAGGCCTTATATCAAGCTAAACTGAACCGTCATGGTTTAACGGTGATTTACAGCGATAATCTAAATTAAGATAATAATGCCGATTGCGGCGATTTTCCTCTCAGTTTATTGTAAATTAATTCGATTTTGCTTTACAAATTGCGGTCTTGATTGATAATTTCTTTATTATGCAAGACTTTTTAGGGACATATATCGCTAATAACTTTATTCTCATATCCATGCTTGTGTGCATAACCGTCTGCCTTGTTATTTACCCAAGCAGCGAGAAGAAGTACACGCATATATTTTCAATTTTCGTTCCATCTATATTCGCCTCTTCCATTTTTGATTGGCTTGATTATTGGATTTCTGAAAATGTAGATACGTTCACCTGGTGGAGAGTCATTACCTCATATATGGGTTATACGATTAAAGTTGCCCTCATTGGCATGATTCTCATTTTGTTCGTCAAAGGTTTTAAATGGCAGCTTTTCATCGGTATTCCCGCTATAGCGAACGCTTTGATGTACACAACTATGTTCTATACCCATTGGAATGCGTGGTTTGATGATACCAATCACTTCCATTCTGGTCCGTTGAAGTATACCTACATGGTGGTTTCTGCTTATTATGCGGTCTTATTCTTGCATGCCGCGATTAAGATGTTCCGGGATAAGAACGCCAAAGAAGCCCTATTCCTTATTCCTGTTGGCTTAATCATTTTGGGCGGCGTTATTATTGAAGCGTATACCGAGCTCAAGAATTGCACGTCAACCGCAATAGCCTTATCTCTATTAATCTTCTATCTTTCCTTATATATTATTCCTACGAAATACGATGCTGTTACCGGACTATTGAATCGAAGCATTTACAAAATGGATCTCGCTCAAAGAAAGAATCTTAAAGCGGTCATTTCATTAGATGTCAACTTCTTGAAAGAATTAAATGATACTTATGGGCATGAAGCCGGGGATAAGGCTTTGTGTGTTGCCGGAAAAGTCATTCAAACTAACTCTGATGGCCTTAAGAAAGAATTCGATTTGAGCACAATTGCCTATCGTATCGGCGGAGATGAATTCGCCATTCTCTTATTCGGCAACCATCCTGCTGACGTTGGCACGATTGATAAACTCATCAGATTCATCCAGGAAGGAATCCAAGTCTATGGCTATTCCATCGCAGCGGGATTCTGCACGATAAAAGACAACATGACATATGAAGACGTCATACGCGAGGCCGATGCCAAGATGTATGAAAACAAAGAGTTCATAAAACAGGAAATGAAAGAGAAAACGCTCGGGAGAATGAGCAGATAAATTGTTTGTTAAATGCTAATTCTTGGAGGCATTCGCCGGAGAGGATGAACGCCTCACCACACTAAAGGCTTGAACCTATAGGTGGTTTGGATATAATTAAGTTGGTTTTAGGTCGCCCTCAGAAAATTCTGGGGCGCCTTTTATTAACGCAACCTAACTAGTATCGTGATAAGCAGCACGGCCGCGATTGCGACTAGCAGCATATCCCGTCCTTTCATCCCTCCGGCGGATGGCATTGTGGAAGAACATAAAGAATGTCCTCCACTATATTAGTAGTCAATTTTTCCGGATTTTTTCCCAAAAATATGCAATATTTTCAATTTTTCACTTTAATTGCCTGTTTTAGAGCAACGTATATCATTAATGATATTTAGCCTCGTTTAACCACTTGTTCTAAAAAATACGCCATTCGTTTAAAAAATGATTTAAGACCACTGTGATTTGATAATATAAACTCAGTCAATTTAAGGCAAATATGGAAAGCACAATTTTAAGTAATGTTGCATTGCTTGTGGAATGCATTGTTATTCTTGCGATTTTGATAACAGTTAGAATAATCGGTAAAAAGAACAGTATTTTGCTTTTGATAACGATTGTCTTGGCGGATGCCTTTTTCGTGCATGCCATATTGCTTGGGACAAAACTGCAAGAGATTGCGGTGGTGGCCCTGATTTTTGCCATCCCGCTTCTTACAAGTTATATCGGGAGGACTAAAGAATGAATTTCAATTCCCTTCAGTTCTTAATCTTCCTTCCGATTGTGGTGCTTTTGTATTGGATTGTCCCTCATAAGTTCAGATGGATTATTTTGCTTATTGCCTCATATTACTTCTACATGTCATGGGATCCATGGCTTGTATTCTTAATTCTTGGTACAACGATTGTCTCATATGGGGCAGCTTTGTTGATGGACATGACGGATAAGAAAGGCTTAAAGAAACTCTACATGGCTCTAACATTAGTGATATGTTTAGGTGTACTCATCTTCTTTAAATATTTCAATTTCCTCTTATCAAGCGTGATTGATTTCCTCAATCTCTTCAAAATGGGCCTAGACCCAATCAGTCTAAATCTCATTTTGCCAGTAGGCATCTCATTCTATACATTCCAGACTCTTTCCTATGTCATCGATGTCTATAGAGGCAATTGCAAAGCGGAGAAGCATTTTGGATACTACGCTTTATTCGTGTCATACTTCCCCCAATTGGTCGCAGGCCCAATTGAAAGGCCAGAAGACTTGATCCCTCAGTTAAGAGAACCACACAAATTCAACAAAGAGGATTTCATCGCCGGCATCCAATTCTTGTTAATCGGGTTCTTCAGAAAATGCGTCATCGCGGATTTCGTGGCGACGTATGTTGATAAGGTTTACGCCAATCTTTCAACATCCAGCGGATTGGCAATAATTGTGGCATCTGCCTTGTTCTTGGTTCAAATCTACTGCGATTTTGCCGGATATTCCGAGATTGCCTTAGGCAGCGCAAGGCTCATGGGAGTCAGGCTAACGCGCAATTTTGATAGACCTCTTTTATCCATCAACTACACCGAATATTTCAGGAGATGGCATATCACTCTCAACAAATGGTTCACCGATTATGTCTATATTCCGTTAGGTGGCAGCCGCAAAGGTCTCGCTAGAAAGATAATCAACGTCTTAATCGTCTTTTCTCTTTGCGGGCTTTGGCATGGTGCGAGCTGGACCTATTTCCTTTGGGGGCTATGGGCTGGCATATTCGTATCCATCGAGTCTCTGCTTAGAAAACCATTTAAGAATTTCTGTGAAAAAACGCATTTGGACACCAATTCATTTGGCTATAAGGCCGTCAGGGTTATCTTGATGTGGGTAACTTACGTTCCTGCTTGTGTCTTGTTCCGCGCTTCGTCCATAAACGATATCGGAACGGCTTTTTCAAGAATGTTCACATCAATCGGCGATTTCAATTCGATATTCAGCGATACCGGTTTAACCGGAGCAACACTTGTTGCGCTTATCGTGATGATTGTGGCTTTAGAGCTCCTATATTATTTCGACCCGGAAAATCAGGAGAAGTTCCATCTCAATCACAATACCAAGAAGAATTTCTCTTTCAATGACATGGCAGTCATCTTCTTCATCATCATCGCAATCGCCGCTTCTTGGCTCACTTTGGTTTCCAATAGCGACACCAGCGCATTTGCTTACTTCCAGTTCTAAATTCAATGTCATAGGAGGCTTGTAATATGTATACATATAGAGAATATATCGAAAACTCAGTTTCCAAAAAACCTGATAAGGTTTGTCTTTTGGATGAAGAAAGAACATACACTTATAAACAGGTCCTTTTATCCACGAACGGCTACATAAACCAACTCTCAAAAGCCGGATTGAACGAGGATTCAACCGTTTATCTAAGATCCACTAGAAGCGTTGCCACTTCTTTGATATTTTTGGCGCTTCAAGCAATGGGTATCATGACCGCGATGATTGATCCTCATGACTCATTAAAAGATTCTGAGCATATCTCCATAAGCGATGAAGAAGGTTCTTATTGCCTTTACATGAATGGTGTTAAAACACCTTTGAATTATGTCGAATCAGATAATGTTTCTTCACCTATGTCAGATGACGGGGATAAAGGAACGGTCGTTATCCTAACTTCAGGCTCAACTGGAACACCGAAAGAGGTGCTGCTCTCGCAAAAGAACATCATCCTAAATTCCCTCGACACCGCTAATCTTGGCAAATATAGAAAAGATGACATCGCTTTAGAGATGCTCCCTCTCCATCATGTTTTTGCCTTGAGCCTTTTTTTGACGGGAATTGTTTTGGAATATGCCGTTTTCTTCCCTAATGACATCGATATACATCATTTGGTCGATTGCATCGAAAAATACAGAATCACCAGAATGAATGGTGTTCCAACCCTTTATAAAGCGATTGCCGCAGCCGGAAATAATAGGGATTTATCCTCTCTTAGCGCTGGCCTTATCGGTGGAGCTCCGTCCACCCAAGAAGAAGTATTTGAAATCGAAGGATTGCTCCATATGACCCTCCTTCCTGTCTACGGTATGTCGGAGTGTATTGGCATCAGCTGCGCCTCATATTTGGATAATGATGAGATTAGAACTAGCGGAGTTGGCAAATGTTACTCGCTTAACACGATTAGATTGATCGATAGCGAGGGGCATGATGTCCCTAAACGCGCTGAAGGGGAAATAATCGTCAAATCCCCGTTCATGTGCAAAGGATACCTCAACGCCGAATTGCCTTTATTTGAAGGATATTTAAGGACGGGTGACCTTGGCTATTTCGACGAAAATGACGTTCTTCATATCTCAGGACGCGTCAAAGACCTCATCATTTCCAATGGCAATAACATCTCTGCCGTCAAAATCGAGAATGCAATCAAGAGAATAAAAGGCGTTGTGGATTGCGCCGTATTCGGAATTAAGGACGAGAAGAAAGGCGAGGTACCTTGTGCGGTCATCGTCGGCTCTCGGCTAACTAAGGACTGTATCTTTAAATCAATTGAAGGCTTAAACAAGAACGAATACCCAACCAAGATGTATTTGGTCGATTCTCTTCCTATGACCTCTTCCCATAAGATCGATAAGAAAATCATCAAGGGTGCAGTGGAATCCCTAGAATTAGAGGATAAACTCATCGCATGAAAAAGACTCCTGCCATCATAATTACCGCGGTAGCATCCCTTGTGGCCATTCCTTTGGGACTGGTTCTATACGGGTCTTTTTCTTCCTCCCCATACAAGGAAACGTTTTACGCTGAACTCGTTCCGATGGTTGAGAAACTTGATAAGGCCGATGGAAAGAAAATCGTAATCGTTGGCAATTCCAATGTTCCATTTGGAGTGAATTCCGCCTTGTTGACCCATGCATTAAATGAATGCGGGTTTGATTATGAGGTGGTGAATTTTGGATTATATGGCTCAATTGGCACCAAAGTGATGATGGAATTGTCTCTTCCTGGCATCAAAGAGGGAGATATCGTTTTGTTCACACCTGAGATTAACGAACAATCGTTCAGCTTGTATTTCTCCGCCTTGGAGACTTATAGGGCGCTGGATGGAAATATTAAGTATGCATCGAGATTCTCTAGCGAGGAAAGAAGCTCAATGGTGGGTTCATACACTTCATTCCTCTCCGAGAAGGTCGCCCGTCAAAAAGAAGGGATATCCGAAACCGGAACAGTGTATGCTAAATCATCGTTTGATGATAACTGCGATTTGACTAACTTTGATAGATCATACAACAAAATGCCAAATGGTTTTGATTCCAACAACATGGTCTCTTTCAATATGTCTTTATTAAGCGATTCTTTCGTCAATTACGTCAATGAATACGCTAATGATGTTAGAAGCAAAGGCGCATCGATTTATTACACCCCATCCCCGATAAATGAAGAATGCGTAACTTCTACAAATGAAGAAATCGATTCGTTTGTCGACGTCTTAACCTCTAAATTCTCTTTCCCGACAATCTCCAACCCCCATCATTACATTCTTGAGAAGGAGTGATTTTACGACACCAATTTTCATCTCAATATCGATGGGATGATATATCGCACCAGATGTTTGTTCGATGATTTGGCCAATTTGCTTAAATGCGCCAAAGAGAACCCTATTCCGATGCCAACGATTCCAGATATGCCCGATGAAGATTTGGATATCGATGGGGATAACTCCGATCAGGATTGCTTTGTATATGGGGATAGCGGCAACATCATCGGCCTATCCGATGTTGGTAAAACTAGAAAAGAAATCACCATCCCATCCTCATATAACGGCAAAATCATCACAACATTTGATAAAGGCCTTTTCAATAACGACGTAGCCTTAGAGAAGTTAACCGTTCAAAGAAGCCTGAATTTCATAAACAACGAATCATTCGTTGGCTGCTCCAACCTAAAAGGAATATATTTCCAGCACAAATCGCCATCCGAAATAAGCATTGGTTACTACCTGCTAAACGGGGCGGATAACGCTTTGCTCTATGTCAAAGAGGCTTATAAAGAATCGTTCACGATGGATTACACATGGGGGTATTATGCTAGCAAAATCAAGGGTTATTAAGCATATATCATCACTTGGTTTCTTAACCTTATTGCTCATCTCTTGCGGCACGTCTTCAAACACTCCAAAAGACGAATCTAGCGACACCGTTCGCCTCACATTCGTGGAGTCGGACCACTTTAACTTCGGCACAAAGAGATATGATGTCAAAAAAGGCGAGAACTTCTTGATTAGGCTCGCTCCACCTTATCGGATTGCTCATATGATGATTGGGATTTCAACGAGACTTCCAAAATCCTCACGCTTTATGACGTAAAATACCCGGAAAGAATCGAACTTGAAGCCAAACACAACGACGTCGTTATCCAATATTTCATCAACGGAGGCGTCCCCAAAGATGGATTGCAAGAGGAATATTACGTAGAGAACAGGTTGAGGGACTCCCATCTTAGATACAATACATCCCTCGGCACCGAATATATTTCTAGAGATGGCTATCAGTTAGTGGGTTGGAGTGAATCCAAAGACGGAGGGGATATCATCGGCCTTGGCAGTCGCGTCACGGTTCCTGAGGGCGAAACCAAACAACTTTATGCGGTTTGGGATAAGGTGAACGAATTAAATGATTTCACGTATGAGATAAAGGAAAATGAAGTCTCGCTAACATCCTATGGTGGCAATAACGCTGACTCATTAGTGATCCCTGCCAACTATCAAGGCAAGCCAATCACCTCAATCGAATCGGGATTCATGTTCAACAAGTCATTCAAAGAGGTGGTGCTTCCGGAGACAATCAAGACCATAAGCGATGGCGCATTCGTAAACTGCAATATCGATAAAATCAATTTCTTCGATTCTTTAAGCGACGTAAGCGATGAATCGTTCATCAACACCACAATCAAGAAGTGGCACATAAACGCTCAGGAAGAGCCGCATCTAATCGGGAAAATCAATCATGCCCAATTCGCAGAAGACATCGATAGGCTAATCCTCAATCAGGACAAGAAGAAACTGCTCTTCTTTGCCGGCTGCTCAATGTCATATGGCCTTCAGTCATGGCTAATGGAAGAGAAATGCCCAGGCTATTTCATCCAAAACCTCGGGGTAATAGGGGGCACGAATGCCTCATATCAGTTCGATGTAATCTCTACTTATGTTGGAGAAGGAGATATCTTCATTCATGCTCCAGAAGTGTCATCTTCCTATCAATTGATGAGCGATTTAAGCGCAGAGCACCGCATGTTCATGATGTTTGAGGGCAATTACGATTTATTCGACCTCGCCGATGTGACAAAAATAAGCGGCCTTTGGGATGAGTGGAAAGAATTCCAGGAGGTCAGATGCGAAGACCCTTGTGTCTCATATGACACTCACTTAAGCGATTATAACGCATATGGGGATTTCTCAGCGGCTAGGCCGATGGTAGAGGGCAAAGACCAAAGCTATACCAAACCAGCTTATGGCTATGACCTATCCAATTGCACAAGTGAGGCGATTGCCAATTTGGGGGCAGCCTATAAACTCATCCAGGATAAAGGGGCCAAAGTTGTGTTCTCATTCTCCCCGGTTAACCAAGATGGCTTGACTAGCGACCAGAGTGGTTCTGAAGCATACCTCGCGTTTGATTATTTCTATAGGTCAAATCTAGCGAATTACGGAGTTGATACCATCTCACATGTCAGGGATTACCTTTATAAAGGTCGATATTTCTACGATGAGGACTACCATTTAAACGATGAGGGGGCTAAATTAAGGACCGAGCAATTGATAGACGATTTAACGAGGGTCGTTGCCAATAATTAGATGGCAATTTAGCCTTCGAATCGTATAATTTTAGTTGAGGTTTTGATAATTGACATGAACTTTGGCAATTTTATTCTAAGATTTGTGCTTGAATTCAGCATTTCTATCAGCTTGTGCGCATACACATGCGGAATGATGCTCGCTTTTTTCGATTTCAAGAGCCATAAATGGTGGCAAAGCGTTCTCGAATTCGTCTCATTCTGCGCATTCGAGATAATCCTCAATGGCGCGTTTGCCGCTTTCCTTTTTTATGCCGTAAATAAATTTAATTATTTTGGATATACATTCTATTTCTCATGCGCTGTCACGACCTTTATCTATGTGGCCTTCCACAGCAAATACCAGATTAAGCCAAAATTAATGACCGCTCTAGCGGTTTATAGCCTTTATTTCCTTTTGACCACTTTAGGCAGCGTCATCCCTTCTTTATTCACCGACCTTCCAACATCATCGGGAAAGGTTCTTGACATCATCTTCCGTTGGGGATCATTCCTTTTGATGATTCCGTTTGGATTGCTCATCCATCATTACAACCTCAACAAGATTAAGCACATCCATAAGATGAGTGCCCTATTCGTCGTGGTTTACTGTACCTGTGAGATGGTGATCGTTGTTTTATTTAACAAATTCAAGGGAACATCCGAGAACCCTAAATGGTTCTATCATTTCTATCTCGCTCTCCTGTTCCTTATTCTTGCCTTTATCCATGCATTATCCTATCTATCCTTCTATAACGTCAACAAATCGCATTCTGACGCTCTTGAACTCCAAGTTAAAAACAGCGAACTCGAGAAGAATGCCGAAATGCTCTCAATGTCCGAAAAGAATCTTGAGGAGATGCGTAAACTCAAGCATGACCAGAAGAACCAGTATGGCTTGATGAAACTTCTCATCCAAGAGAAGAGGTACGATGACCTCGCCAAATTCTTTGATCAATACGGGGATGGCATCATCGAACCGCTCAGTTTCATCAGCTGCGACAATAAGCCTCTATCCGCCGTCCTCAACATGGAATTTTCCAAAGCCAAAGCCCGGGGCATTGACTTTGACATCAAAATCTCGGTCCCGAGAAATTTGAGCACTACAACGCAGTTGAATTATGCTCACTCTATGCTAATATCATCGATAACGCAATTGAAGCCTGCGTTAGATACAAGATTGAGAAACCGGTTATAGAAATCAGAATTCGGGCCATGAACAACATGCTCTACACAACGGTGGCAAATCCAATTCCCAAGGAACTTAGGAAAGATGATTTACTACTCGACAAAACCGTCAAAGAAGACCATAGGCTTCATGGCTACGGGCATAAGATTATCGCTCAGATAATAAAAGAGCATAACGGTACGATGCTAAGAAGTGTTAAAAACGGCATTTTTGAGATAGAAATAATGATGGAGTTATAAATAATGAAATTACACATCGCAGTAGTGGATGACAACTCAAGCGTCATCGAACTCATCAGCGGCACCATCCAAAATGGCTTCCAAAGCTATGGGATTGAAACAGAGATTGATACCTTCTCCAGCTGCTCAAGACTTGAGGAGAAAAGGAAAGAGGCAATCTACGACATAATCTTCTTGGACATCAATATGCCAGAGATGGATGGGATCGATTACGCAAGGCTATTGAGGAATCAGGAGACCGAGAGCAAAATCATCTTCGTCAGTAGTAGAGAAGAGAGGGTGTTCGAAGCCATTCAGATCCAACCATTCGGATTCGTCCGCAAATCAAGTTTCCTAAACGACATATCAGAGGTTATCTCTAGATACGTCAAAGCCAAGAAAAACGATGACACCATCACAAACGTCATCTTCACGGTCCATGGCAAGAAAAAGACCTTCACCTTAAAGACCATCGCCTATTTTGAAGGCTGCGGCTCTCATCAGGAACTCCATTTCGTCGATAGAAAAGACGTTGAGGAGATTTCCTCTTCGATGGAAACTCTTGAGAAAGAGTTAACCCCGCACGCATTCCTGCGCGTCCATAAAGGATATTTAGTTAACTTCTTTGCGATAACAGGGTTTGAGGGTGCCGATGCAATACTCGTAACCGGGGAAAGAATCCCGATTTCAAGAAGAAAGCTCCAGAGTGTCAAAACCGACTTCATGGAACTCTGCAAGAAATATAACGTCTTAACATTCTAGATAACTGAGCGGTCGCAACAAAAGGCCGCTCTTTTTTATGCGGTGACGAATTCTAATTCCTCTAAGACCGAAATCTATTAAGAATTAGCCATGCCTAAGGCTGAAATTGCTAAAGGCATGGCTTTTCTTATGGTGTTTTAAATGGAAAAACTCCATTTCTAGGGGAAATAGCGTTCCGTCTTTATATTTCCTTGTGTTTAAATCCTCTTTGCCTTAAATCGTCCAAAAACTATAATTTTTATGCTTGAGGCTTCCTCTTATTGACCATTTTATAAATCACGAATAAGCCGACTGAGGTTGCTAAGGCAAATGATGCGGTGGCGATAGATAAGACAAGTGCTTTATCTCCGTAAACTATCTTGATATGGTGAGTGCCCTCGTCAATCCCATCTAAATCTGCGGATAAGAATATCCATAGCCTTTGCTGAGTTTTAACCCTTTTGCCGTCGATATAAACCTTCCAATAGGATTCATATGGAAGAGTGGTGATTAAGTCCCTATTGGTGCTGTTTATAGTGATGTCGCCTTCATAGCCGTAAGTTGTTAATCCTCCGATTGTTTTGGCATTATTCATTCCTTCTGCCTTAAGAACGTTGATGTATTCTTCTAGGGTATTCATATCCTCCCAGGCTACAACATCGCAAAGCTGTTCATGCTCCAAATCCTTCTTGAGCGTGATTTTAATCGTGTGCGTATGGGCGGAATTGTCGCTAAAGCCCCTAATTCCTTTATACCAGTATGATTGATCTGCGTTTATATAGCCATCGATGCGGTAGCTGAAGTTATCGTTGTTGTTCTTTTCTATGAAGTAGAGGTTAGAGCCGACCGCCTCGCTTGGAACGGTAAAACTGAGCGTTATTGTATCGTACCTATTCCCGGTTATGTATTTATACCCATTCTCATCAGTTTCGATTGTGACATCATCGCTTTTGGATTTGACGCTTGTTTCGATGTTGTGGAAGATGGCTTTCTTGTTGCCGTCACCATCTTTGACATCATCGCTTAATTGGTAGAACAATTGGTTCTGGTATTCGAATTGGTCATACCAGATAGTCCCGTCTCCGTCGGGAACATAGGTCAAACCGTTTGTGTCCTCCATCGTGAAGGCGATAGGAAGCACCATAGAATTTTGGTAATAAGTGTAGGAATCATCCGAGAATCCGATATCCACTTTTGACCAAGGGTAGGAATTAACGAAGACAGGTGACTGCTCCATATGCATATCATCGTTATCAACGAGGTATTTGATGCCTAGAAATGAGTTAACGGCAACAGTGGATCCTCTATTATATTTTTCAAAGAAGTGATTGTATTGGAATCCGAGCTTCAGCATCATCTTCATGCAATCTTCCTTTTCGGAGCTTGAGAAGTGATTCAGTCCGTTATAACCGTAGAAGAGAGGATTGTTGCTGATGGTGTTATGGGTCCCTGGTCTATCAAAGAGAGTTTCCATGCGATAAACGGATGAATCGTAATTTTGGATTGCCTTGATGGCAGGGGATATGGCTTCATCTTCAAGATACAACTCGTATTTCTCATATTCGCCTTCATCGAGGTTGGCTTTCAGAACGCTGTATGAGCCTCTATAGGATGATAGGGACGTTAAAGCAATAAGGATTACCCCAAACACTGTTTTTGATGTGTACCTGACATATGGATTTTTAAATTCAGGAAGAATCATATAAATTGCGGCAACTGCATCGGCAGTTATATAAATGAGGATTGATGGCCATGACATTTTGTAATGGTCCGCATTATCATTTACGGTCAAATATGTGATGAAGAAGACGATTAAGAGTGTTCCTAACGGCAGAAGTGTACCAAATTTATTTGTCTTTTTTATATCTATAAGCGACAAACCTGCGAAGTAGCAGACGATGAAACCAAGCATAAAGGAATATCTTCCCGGGAACCAGGTTGGATTGCGTCCTCCGTGGAACAAAGCGTTGAGTTTCGATGTGTTGCAAATAAAGAAGAAAAGAACTGGCAAACCAATTGTTACAAGTCTTTCTCTAAGAGTGTGTTCCTCATTGAAATAGAAAAGCTGGAAGAATACGAGGGTGACAACACCGGTGAACATTGTGAAATAACCGGTGTTGTGCTCAATATAAGAGATGTCGACGTAGTTGCCTTCTAAGAACCCTTCAAAGAAAGTGGAGATGTTCGTAAATTCAAATGCCGGCATGCTGGCGGAGCCTTTTGTGCCGGATAAATGGAGGAAAGCGGTCAGCCAGAATGGTGCGGCTAGCAAACCCCCGATAAGCGAGAAGATGGCAAATCTAGTCGCGAATGCATAAACGTCTTTTGAGTCTTTGCATATTGCTGCAGCTTTATAAATAAAATAGATGATGGCAAAGATGCAAATCATTGCGCCGATATACCACGAGGTCATCAACGCATAAGCCAATCCAAGCGGATATATCCATCTTCTAGTCCCTTCTTGTAACTTATTAATGCCGAGGATCACAATCGGGAGAATCATCACTCCGTCGAACCACATGAAGTTGAATATGTAGACGAATAAGTACGAGATTAATGCATAGCCAATTGAAGGAACGAGCAACGTTAATGAATTCTTATTGGCGGTAAATCTTAAGCAAAGATACATGAATAGGCCTGCCAATGATATTTTTAGCATCGCTGTAATCGTTAGGAACTGCGGAATCTGAGATGAGGAGATAAAAACCAAAAAATAGTTAAAGGGTGAGGCTAGGTAATAGCAGAAAATCGACATGAAGTCTCCGCCGAAAACTTTGGTCCCCGTATATATGGCGGAAACATTGCCTAAAAGGCATTCCCTATAATAACGAAGATATGCGATGTACTGGGATTGCATATCCAGCATCATTATCGTCATGCTCTTATCGCCAAACGGAGTGAAGTTCATCTTGCTGAACAGGACGATTGTGATAATTGTTGGAATAATAAAAGAGAGCAGTGCGCATCCGATTGTGCAGATTAGGCTTTGATGTTTATCCCAAAATTTTTGCATGCAAGTATTATATGCGCGCATATAGTGAAATCTCTAGCAATATAAAAATTGTACCCATGATTTGGATTGTCTAAAAAACGTTATGTCAGTGTGGTTTATTTGGATATCCCCGTATAGCGAAAAACTTAGAAAATCCAAGGTATGTTCTCAATCGAAAATTCTCAGTGAGCAAGAAATCGGCAAGATGAACAATTTTTACGCCATTGACGTTGCCGGTTGCATAATCATCAAGCGTGACAATCATCTTGGGATAGTTGTCTTTTATCCGCATGAGGTTTGCTATTTCTCTTTCGGACTCTTTTGGGATTTCTCGGCATATCTGAATATAGAGTTTTTCGTTTCGAGATGTCGCGACGAAATCTATTTCTTTATCAGCGTTTTTTCCTATATAAACGTCATAGCCGCGTCTTTTGAGTTCGAAGAAAACGATATTCTCTACTGTCGATGCGATACTTGTTGGACTGAAACCATATAAAGCGTATTTTACGGATTGATCGGCTAGATAAAATTTTTCTCGAGTCTTTAAAATGCTCTTTCCTTTCAAGTCGTACCTTTTGCAACGATAAACGATAAACGCTTTTTCTAGCCACTCCAAATAGTTGTAGATTGCCTCAACTGATATGGTCCTTTTTTTCGGATTTCAAAAAGTTCACAATTGAATTTGCTGAGAAGGTTTTGCCGACATTTTCAATAACGAATCTCACAACACGTTCGAAAAGATCTATGTTTGCTATAGAATGCCTGCCAGCTATATCTTTAATTACAGCTGAATTGTATATGTCTTCCACAATCGCATAAGCTGACTTCTCGTCAAAGTTTGCGTTTGCAACCAATGGGAAACCGCCGAAACGAATATAGTCTTGGAGATGCTCTTTATTCGACTTGTTCGGATTTTTTTAAAAGTTAAATATTCTTTAAACGAAAGAGTGAAAACGGGGATTGTTACGTATCTTCCGGTTAAGTAAGTGGATATTTCGCCGCTCATAAGTTTTGAGTTTGAACCAGTTACATAAATGTCTGCGTTATAGTCTTCGAGTAAAGTGTTAACGGCTTTTTCCCAGCCACTTATTTCTTGGACCTCATCAAGTAAGAAATAATATTTTTTCTTGTCAGTCATCAAGACTTTCAGTTCATCAAACATCATTTTAGAGGTATATATTTTGTCGTAATCCTCGCTCGTATATTTCCTCGTGACTATATGGTTTTCGTCAACCCCACGCGAAATAAGTTCATCTTTTAGCATTTCCAAGATTGTGGATTTACCGCATCTTCTAATCCCGGAAAGAATTTTGACTAACTTTACGTCTATAAATGGCTTAATTTTCTCCAAATAATCTGGCCTTATTATCATGATTAATTATTCCTTTGCTGCATTTTTCATACCAAAAAACTTTATATTTCTAATAACTTTTTTACGGAAAAGATAGAAAAACTTTGGATTCTTATGAAATTTTTGGGTCTAATTTCCTTTTTGTCTTGCAAAAAATATCTAAAGTTAAAGAATATTGACATATGGACAAAATTGCAGTTTTAATCCCATGCTATAACGAGGGATTAACCATTTATAAGGTTGTTTCGGACGCTAAAAACGCTCTTCCGGATGCAAAAATATATGTATATGACAACAATTCAACCGATAATACAGTTGAAGAAGCAAGCAGGGCTGGGGCGATAATTCGTTACGAGCATAAACAAGGAAAGGGAAACGTTGTTCGAACGATGTTTGAACAAATCGATGCCGAATGCTACATAATGGTTGATGGTGATGATACATACGATGTGAGTGCGGCCCCTGAAATGGCCCGTCGTGTTCTTGAGGACCATGATGATATGGTCGTTGGAGATCGTTTAGGGGGGGCATATCTCACCGAAAACAAACGTCCTTTCCACAACCTCGGAAATTTATTAGTCCGCAAATCAATTAATTTTCTTTTTCACACAAATATAGCAGATATGATGACGGGTTTTCGCGCGTTCTCCTACGAATTCGTAAAGACTTTCCCTTCAAAATCCGATGGTTTTCAAACTGAAACCGAGATGTCTATTTTTTCTGCCGTATATGGTTTGAGATTAAGTTCTTTAACGATCGGATATAGGGACCGTCCGGCCGGAAGTTTTTCAAAATTGAACACGTTTAAGGATGGTTTTAAAGTTTTGCTCCTTATTTTCTCCTTATTCCGCAGCAAACGCTCGCGTTTATATTTCGGAATCATCGCCTTTATTCTTATTGCTTTAGGAGTGGGTTTCTTGATTCCGGTATTCATCACGTATTTCAAGCAAGGGAATGTTCCAAATTTCCCAACGCTCATTGTTTGTTGTTTCTGTATTCTTACTGGAATCATCGCCTTATTTACAGGATTTATTCTTTCGGCTTTAGAAAGCAATGAACGCAATGCATATCGCCATGAATATTCCAGAGTGCATGATGAGAAGAAACGTAAACTTGAAAATAGTATTCTTTAGTAATTGAACGTTAGGAATGCTTCTTTGATTTTAACCAATATTCCACCGAGGTCTCCGATATTTTGACCGTCGAATGTGTCATAAGACAAATTGAAGCAGATAAACATAGATGATAGGGCGGTGGCGCTCAAAAATAATGGGGTGTTTATAGATGACTCATTTTTATTTTCGTAATCTTCTAACAAAGCGAAACATGCAAGAGCTGATCCGAGTGTTGCAATGTGGTATGTTTCTAGCAAATATCTTGCGCATATTCCCGCTTTTGAATAAGTTGTAAAGCCTTCAAGAATGATGAATATTGGTATAATTCCGATCATCGAACGCACCCAATTGTCTTTTTTGTAAATGAAAACATTAGCAAAAGCGAGCCAGAAGAATGGAACAAGCAAAACCCCATAATATCCTTGATTGTATGGGACGTTGTCAAAAGACAAACTTAATACCGAACATGAAATAAAAGGGAATTTATCGTAGAAAACCGGTCCCTGGAAGAGCCAATGAACGATAGATGGATAGAGTTTATCTGTAGAATAAGTGAGGTTGGTTTGGTCATTGTTTATTTGATATGATTGGCCAAATTCGAATATCGAATCGAATCGGATATAGTTATATAAACAAATCAAAATTGCTCCAACAAGCAAAACTCCAAACATTGGCAAGAAATCCAATAGGCGTTTAGAGAACTTCCCTTTATCGAAGAAAAGCATCTTGATGAATAAAGGAGCAACAATCAAAACGGAGAAGAAAAGGTTAGGCCTACATGCGATGATGAAGACATAGAATAACCCTGCCAAAAGAAGGTTCCACATTCTTTTGTCTCTTTTTCTATACGCCCTCAAAGTGAATAAGAAGAACAAATCTAGATTAAGTAATGCATATATGATTGGGAGGTGGTAGATGCTCTCATGACAAGAACCATCCTTAAATGTAACCAAAGGAATCATCATTGAAGTGATGGATGAAACAGCGAAAATAAATATGATGTGGCGAATATTTTCCTTCTTTCCCGTGAGTTTGGATAATTCAAGCAAAAGCAAGAAGAAAACCGGTACAAGCAGTATTTCGCCTATGATTCCAGCGCAGATGGAACGAGGAATTAACGTGAATGCGCTCATGAAATAAAGAGGGAAATAAACAACGATGGCCGGAAGAATTCCGTAATAACAATAATAGTTTCCCCGATAATAAGCGTGATCCCATGCCGCACTAATCGATTGACTTGAACGTAAAGCACGGTCATAAACGTTCAGTCCATTAGCCTCGGCTGCTAATAATGATTGCGAAGGCGTTATATTCAATCGAATTGAACCGTTGGTCAATGATAAGAACAAATCTGCATAAATGTCCACGAGGCTGCTATTTTGTACGTTACTTGAGACGTAATTTTTTGTGTAGAAAAAGAAGTCCTTGTTAGCAAAGGCGATTATGATAAAAACAAATAGGGAAAGGGCGCCGATAGCTGCAGCGGATATGTAAGCCTTTTGTGTTAGTGTGTATTTGCTTTTTGCTGGAGCGAGGCTCAGTTTTTGCTTTGGGGCTGAAAAGATTTCTTTAAGATACGCAAAGAAATAAACGATTCCAGTTAGGCCAAGAAAACGCAGAGGTGAAAATAAGAACAATATATGTGAATTAATTTTAAAACCTGTCAACGTTAGATATCTTGTTGTGACGTTTCTGCTGGAATCTATATAAATTGTAATTTTTGATTTGGCTGTGATGCCGGTTGGAATCCTAATTTGGCAATTCTCACTGATACTAGGATTGATTTGATACGAATCAACCGTTTTCCAATCGTTTGTTTTTTCTCCCTGAGAATAGAAATAAACAGTGCAGCAAGAACTTGGTGCGTCCTCAAAATTTAATTGCAAAACCTCGTTTTTATATTGGTCTAATCCTTCGATTACAAAAGAAGCGCCTGATGTTATGGTATAAGTGCCATTATCGTTATCTTGTATGTTTGTTTTGGTAACGATTGATGCATCTGAAAGCGAATAGAAAATCTCCTCTCCTTTTTGATTTAAGCCTGCTGAGTTGAATGCGAAGATTTCCAATGCCATCAATATCACGGCAAGGGAACCACACCACAACCGGCGGTTCTTAAAATCTTTCGATGCAAAGGCTTTTTTCGCTGTAGAAAATGGTGAAATTAGCAGTAGCGATAAAGAAAAGATGAAGAACATGCAGATCGCGTTGAATCTATAAAAACCTTTGAAAAACACGAATACAATCAAAGCGACAACAAGATTGATACAAAGGGTGACTCCTTCGTCTAAAAGATTATTAAGAAAAAGAATTTTTACATCAAATTTGTTCTTTTTCGCTATAGTCAAAATAATCGCCGCGATTTTGATGAGAATATATGAACAGATAAAGCCTATTAGGGAATACAAAAAAATCATAAGTGCATATTAGCACATTTTTAACAATATTGATAATGTGACGGCATCATATTTGTATGACAAAAGGCCGGTTCCTATTAACCATCAATAACAACATATACGAAAGTCTTTATATTCCAGTGCCGACAACCTCGCTCATGTTTTTGAATTCAAAGCCTTGTTTTTGCAACCACTTAATTAGATTCCTAATTCTCTTTAGATGGTTTTTTGTGAACAGACTTAGATACATGTTTCTTATCGCTGATATTTCTTTAATCTTAGGAAGTTTCTTCGGAGATATTTCAAATGGGTGCACATAGAAGACAAAAGTGGAGTGCTGCTTAATATACCTTCTTAACCAATTTTTCATAATTATTTTCGGTACAAGTCTTAGATATCCGCCGCCTGAAACCGGTATAGTTTCGTTGTTTACCAAAGTCAAAACGGACATTTTGAACTCAATTACATCATTCTTTTTATAAACGCAATCTGTGATTTTATTGGCATTCGATAAATCGAGTTTGCCAACGCCGCATTCAAGAGGGAAATCCAAGAAAGACGAATCGTATTTAAAACCAAGTTCGCGAATGATGTCAAACTTCTTGTCGGTGATGCCAAAATTGGGTGCTCTATAGCCTTCACATGGGACTCCTAGTCTCGCCTCGACTGTTTCTTTGGCGGATTTAATCTGCTCTCTAAAATCGTTTTCTGACATTGATAGAACATTTTGGTGCGTCTTGCCGTGCAAACCAATGCTGTGGCCGTGTTCAATTGCGCATTTTAAATATGGTTCAGCATTGTCCAGAGATGACTCCAATACGAAAAACGTGCCTTTTATTCCGAATTCATCGAGCAAATCTACGTAAGGCTTAATCGTTTCTTCGCTCGAATATTCTCTTTTTCTTTCAATATTTAATGGAAGCAAGAAAGAAGCATCGTAAAAGGATTCTACATCCATTGTGAAAAAAGCGATTTTCTTCTTATTCTCTCGAACTGGTTTCTTGGACATATTCCTTTATGGTGGCATCGTATTTTTCCGTGTTGTTGATGCGGACATGCGAATGCGCTCCTTTGTCGAACCAAACAATCTTTTTGTGTTCGGATGGGCATGATTCAAACATCTTTATAGCTCTTCTGGGTTCAGAGAATGAATCGAGTTTTGAGTGAATCATCAATAGATTGCCCTTATATTTTTTAATCATTTTGCCTGGGCAGAATGTTATCGGATTTTTACCTGCATAGAACTGAATCACAAACATGACGAGCAAGCAAAACGGGAAGACCGGTCTATTGATCTGCTTCATATGCAACGCAAAAGTGTCATAAAAGTTTCGATACATTCCATCAACGATGATTCCTTCTAAATATGGAGGGCATTGCTTACTTGTTGCAGTGTACATTGAATTGGCAGAGCCGATGCAGATGCCATGTAATAAAACTTTCTCATTTCCGTATTTGTCGTGGGCAAGCTCCATCCATTTGATCGTGTCTTTATGTTCTTTGATGCCGATGCAGTTCACCTTACCTTCTGATAAACCGTGGGCTCTGGGATCAACAAGGAGGATGTTATACCCCAATTCAACGAATGGTTTTGTGTAGTAGTAAGAATATCCCACAGTTTCACATCTTCCTCCAAGGATTATCACGCATTTCTTGCCGCCAAAGTTGAAATATTGCCCCGCGAGTTTTAACCCGTCATATGATGTGATTGAAATTTCCTCGCATTTATCCTTAACCGTTTCAAACCATTCTTGCCCTTCATTCCACATGCAGACCTGTTCTTCGTTAGTTAGGCAGGAACACTCTCTATTCCAAGTGTTCTCACCACCTCGAACAAGCTGCATGCGATGGACTTTGATAGCGATTGGTAAAACAGGCAATATTCCAAACAAGAAAAATGCAAGGATTACTCCTGCAACGATTAAGATAATCAATACTGGAAGCGGCATGCAAATCCCTCCTTCAACATAGGGGATAACTAAAGTTATACTACACAAATAATGAACATTTAAGTATACTTTGTTCATTAGGGAGCCGGATTTATGTCTAATTTTGCAATCATCTGTGATGTTACTTGCGACCTAAGCGAGGAACTCCAGAAAAAGTATAACATTCTTGTCATTGATGGACACTACAAAACGCCAGATGGCCAGGAGCATATAGGTAGATGCCATTGGGATAATGAGGAAGAAGCGGTAGCCTTCTATACCGATTTAAAAAAGAATCCAAAAGGATATACAACCGCCCCATCATCGCCGGATGAAATCGCTGCATTTTTCGAGAAGTGCATCAGCGAAGGAACTTTAGAATTGCTGTGCATTACCCTGTCTTCTGCATTATCTGGAACGCATAATTTCTTCAAAACTGCTCAAGCTCAGGTTTTAGAAAAACACCCAGAGGCTAAGATTAATGTTGTTGATTCATCAAGGTATTCAACCGCTTTTGGGGCAATCGCCGTGAAAGCATCGCTTTTAAGAAGCGAGGGAAAAACATTTGATGAAACATCCGCTTGGGTTGAGTCCAATAAGAATTGCTATCACCAAATGGGCTGGATGGATGACCTCTCGTTCTTGGCCAAAAAAGGAAGGATAAATAACTTCAAAGCATTCATGGGTCAACTTGTTGGAGTTAAACCAATGGGCGATATCAATCAGAATGGCTTAACGACCGTTATTGGTAAGACAAAAGGCGCGAAAAAAGCGTATGCAGCATCGCTGGCTTATATCGAAAAGACGATTATCGATCCTGAGCATCAAATAATCTTCATTGCTCAGACAAATAGGAGAAAATACGCCGAAGAATTTAAGAAGTTGATTGAAGAAAAATTCCATCCAGCCGAAATCATCATCACCAATGTCTATAGGATTGATGGTATCAATGTTGGCCCAGGATTGATGGCGGCATATTATTACGGAAAGCCAATATCCGAGAATTTGAGTGAAGAAACCGCTATAATGAACTCGGTATTAGGAAGGTAGTTATATGAAGTTTTGTCCTTATTGCGGTAAACCGGTTAGAGAAGAAGACAATTACTGCGAATCTTGCGGTGGTAAGCTTGAAAAGATAGAAACATCGGAAAATACAGTAGAAGTCCAACCCGTTCAGCCTGCTCCTAAAAAATCTGGAGCCCCTGAATGGCTGTTAAAAATGCTTTCTTTGATTTCCATTCTATGCGGAGCGATTTTCTTCCTTTGCCAAGGAACGTTAGCAATTGGGGCAGGAATTGCGTGCTTGGTAATGGATAAAGAACATAAATATAGAGCTAGATGCATTACTGGCATTGTTCTTGGCTCTGTATTTACGGTTGCTCTTGTTGTGTTTTATATTGTTTTTTTATCTAGA
Source organism: Faecalibacillus sp. (assembly GCA_963588175.1). GTDB lineage: Bacteria > Bacillota_I > Bacilli_A > RFN20 > CAG-826 > UBA4951. The sequence continues at coordinate 24,963 of CAVAGP010000030.1, forward strand.
TATGGCATTTAAATGTAGGAAAATTAAGTTATGGAAGTTAAAAATTCAACTTACAAATGTTTAAAATGCGGAGAGCCTATTGGCTTTAGCGATAAAGTATGCCCACATTGTGGCGTCACGACTAAATATGGGGAAACCCTTATTGAAAATGAAAACGAAATCAAGCGTGAGCAAAAGGATGCAAGAGGCTATTGCCTTGCTTATCTTATTTGGTCATGGATTCTTGCGATAATCCTACCTCCAATCGGCATTATCGTTTCTATCCGTGGCATCGTTATGGCAACCCTAGCGAGATATAGGGGATTCTGGGCTTTTGTCTTGGCCTTCCTTTTTTCGATTGCCTGGACGGCCGGATTAACTGTCCTAATTGTTTTTAAGGTGACAGGACGAATTTAAAGTATTAGGCCAATTTCTACTAAATGGGGAGTCACTCTCCCTTTTATTTTATGCTTTGGCCGATATAATTTACTCGCTTATGAGCAACGTTGGTGAAATTATCGTTCTTATTGTTGTTAGCCTTATTGCCTCCTTGGGGGCAGGATTAGGCACTGGCTTAGCCGGTCTTTCAGCAGCGGCAATCATTGCTCCAATGCTTGCTACATATTTAGGAATTAACACTTATGAGGCCGTTGCAATTGCTTTGGCTTCGGATGTTATCGCAAGTGCGATTTCGGCAGTGGTTTATGCTAGACACAAAAATATTGATATAAAGAATGGTTTACTAATGATGGCTTTCGTTCTTATCTTTTGCATTGTCGGAACCGTTATCGGCCTTTTATTCCCGCAAAAGACAATGGGTCTCATTAGCATTATCGGCACGACCTTAATTGGCCTTAAGTTCATAATCTTCCCGGAGAAGGAAGGAAAAGAGCCAAAGCAGAGGTCGCCGAAAGTTAAAATCGTGCTTTCAATCGTTCTTGGAATTTGGATTGGATTCCAGTGCGGATTCGTCGGAGTTGGTGGCGGAATGCTTATGTTATTCGCACTTAATGTTTTGCTTGGATATGAGTTGAAAAAAGCGGTAGGAACATCGGTGTTCATCATGTCTGTCACTGCGTTAACCGGTTCGGTTTGCCACTTTACATTGATTGCTTTAGCCAATTCCAATGCTGATATCCCTGTTTGGTTATCTAAAGCTATAGGCGAAACCTCTAACGCCGGCCTTATCGGTATGCAGACATGGAAAGAGTGGGTAATATTTGGAATTTGCGTTGTCTTCACTGCGCTATTTGCTCAGCTATCCGCCGTATTTGCTAATAAGGTAAGCAAGAAGGTTCAGAACCTCTCAACCGGCATTGTCGTTACCGTTCTTGGCGTTGGCATGTTGGTCTTCCAACTCGTCCAATATCTCACTTCAAAAGGCTAAAATTAGATAATATCGCTTTTATAGAACCTCGATTTTTTCGAAGCTTTTTTGACAAATTCTAAAAATTTGTGCATAATTAAAACAGGAATTATCGAGAAGGGGATTACAATTCGATGCTTTTGTGTTATGCAGTGTTTGACACTTTAGTCGGAGATATTACCATCGTTGGCACTGATAAAGGCGTCACGAATCTTTTATTTGGATCATTTGATCCGGTTGGCGCTGTCAACGAAGAAACGCTTCCTATATACGATGGAATCATGCAGATTAATCAGTATATGTATGGGCAAAGAAAAAAGTTCGATTTGAAGATGAGGGCAAATGCCTCAACTGAAAACGAATTAAAGGTCTGGAAGTATTGTTTGACAATTCCTTATGGTGAAACAAGGCTGTTTACCGATGTTTCTAAAGAACTAAATATCCCGGTTGAGGAGATTCAGCAATATCTTGAGAGAAATCCTCTCCCAATTCTAATTCCTTCTCATAGAATTACTGGTCCATCAGGCGGATTATCAAACTTCGTTGGTGGCATAGAAATTCAAGGCAAGCTTCTTCTTCTCGAAAAACGTGTAACTCAAGGAACTTACCAACCAGGTTATTTAGATTAATTGTTTAATTAAATTTGACGTGATTTGGGGTCTCGATTGTTAGATTGATTAACAGGGGCTTTTTTGTTAATTCAATTAACTCATTTTGGAAACGCATTGATTCGGGGGAACAAAAACGATGATTCCATTGACCTTTTAGCTCAACTTTTTACTCAAATTGATAATTGCGTAAAGGTGATTAATGATGACATCTAATAACTTTCTGACCAAAATAAGATTGCATTCGATTTTTGTCAAGCAGGGAATCCATGGCTTATATAAAAAG
>CAVAGP010000031.1:0-27009 GCA_963588175.1 Faecalibacillus sp.
ATAGCATCCAGACCAATGGCAGTTTATTAGATGATGAATGGTGCTCGTTTTTAAAGGAGAAAAATTTTTTGGTTGGCCTTTCCTTTGATGGAGAACCTAGGATCAATGACATAAATAGGATTACTTATGACGGCAAAGGAACGAGCGATTTGGTTGTTAAATCCATTCGTTTGTTGCAAAAACACAATGTTGAATTCAATGTTTTATGCGTAATTAACCACTATTCGACGCATGAAGCCAAAAATATCTATAATTATTGTAAGAGATTGGGCATTGAATACCTGCAAATCATTCCTGTTTTGGATAAATATGGCTTCGGAAAAGGAAGCAGCGACTATTCTTTGAGCGCGAAAGAACTGGAAACATTTCTATGCGATTTATTCGATATTTGGTACAACGATTTCATCCTTTCAAAAGAAGTGCGAATCACCTATTTCGAAAACATTATCACAAGTTTAATTAACGGCAGGGGAACAATGTGTTCAATGAACGGAATGTGCTCTATTGAGAGCGTTATTGAAGCGAACGGGAATGTCTACCCATGTGATTTTTATGTCAGTGATGAATATTGTCTGGGAAATATTTTAGATAAGGACTTCAAAGAAATGATTTTTTCAAAGAAAGCCGCTGAATTCATTTCCGAAAGTCTCAATCTGAAAAACGATTGCACTAAATGTCAATATTGCCATCTTTGCATGGGGTCATGCAAACGATATTCATTAACCAGCAACAATAAATATGATAACTATTATTGTGAGGCTTATAAAAATTTCTTTTCCTACACGATGAATCGAATAATCAATATCGCTAAGAATTATCTCAATCAAGACTAACTAATGGGAAAACTATATCAACGCTGAAAACGTTGTCTTTAGCTTTGAAATTAACGGTACCATCATAATGGTTAACGATATTACAGATGCTTTTTGTGCCGAAACCATGGTACAAAGTGTTTTTGTTTGTTGTTGGCAGTCCGTTTCGGAATATTATTTTGCCGTTATAGGAATTTTCGCAATGGATGTATATTGCACCGCAGCGGTTGCTTATTGTTAATTTGATGAATTTGCCGCCTTCAACGGTTTTCAAGGCGGATTCGATTGCGTTATCTAGCATATTACCGAATAGCGAGTAAATATCCGTTTCCTTAATTATACTCAAAGGCTGCGCGTTTATTTCAAAATCAAAATCGATTTTCTTTTCGTCGCAATATAACTTCTTTTCGGTCATGATGACATCTAATGAGTCATTGCCTGTTTTGATGAAATTCTCGTAATTTGCAATGTTTTTCTCGATTTCCAATAATTGATTTCCGTTCGAGGAAAAATCTTTTTTCAACCCTTGGATTTGATGCTTGATATCGTGAAATTTTATGTTGATGTTATCAATCAATTCCTTGGACATACGATATTGCATTTTCTCTTTATGATGCAATGTTTTTAAGAAATCATATTCCGCTTTGATTCTTCTTTCATCCGCGCAGAAATTTACCAATAAATAAGACAATAAAGCAACGATTGGTACAAAGCAAACGATGATTGTGTTGCTGTCTATCTTTGAGAAGTCGCTAATGGAAAAGGCGATTGCCGCTGCAACGATCAACGAAGTGAGCGCAGCAGCCGACACGCTGCCGGATATGGTGTATTTTCCTTTATCTCGTCCTATTGAGCAAATGGCGAAAATTAACGCGGACACTACTTCACAGCTTATCAATATCAAATACTTAATCCAGGACTCGCTTATGTTAAAACAAATCACGATAACGATATAAATGGCGTAAGGGACAAATAACGTAATGTTGCCGAATATGGATCTCGTTAAGATATATTTACGTTCAGTTTTAAACAAGAACATCGAGCCGAATAAAATAAGCAAAAACTGCCCGAATCTGATTGAAGCCATATATAAACAAGTCAGAATACTGTTTTCTTCTGCTTTAGGAATAAACAATGATATTGATAAGCAGATAACGACGGCTATTATCAAACGAATTACAAAATACTTTCTTGGCGTGGATTTTCTTAAATGTATTGCGCTACATATAATTAGCCCAACCATGTATAAGAAGTTGTCTAATGAAAAATAAAAATTCATAACAAGTTAATTTTTGTTTAAGAAATTCATCAAGGTGTTAATCGAATCCTTTTTTCTTAAACGTGAAACAGGGAATTTTGTCTGCCCGATATAGAAAGCGTTCTTTGTAGTCAAGGTTATGTATTTCGGATTCAACAAATAGCAAACGTTGCATTGGATGAAATACTCATCCTTTAATTTCTTTGCAAGCGTGGAAAGCGACTCTTTAACGACGTAATTTTCGTTGGTTGTGTGGACGGTAACAGTATGTCCCATTACGTCCGCATACATGAATTCAGAGAGCAAAATCCGTATAAAGCCAGTCTTTGTCTGCAAGTATATCGATTTGGAGATGTTTAATTTTTCCATTAAGCCGATTGCCTTATTTAAATTTTCTTTTAGATCGACGTAATTAACCGGCTTTAATAGATAGCTTGCCGCATCATACTCATACCCTTTTATGGCGTATTTGCTGATATTTGTGATAAATATCAAAATAACCTTCTTATCTATATCACGTATTCTTTTTGCGACCTCCAATCCATCGAATTTCGGCATAACGATATCCAAGAATACGATGTCATAAACCGGCTTATATTCCGATATGAATTTCTCGCTGTCATTAAAAGAGGATATATTAAAAACAATATCGTTTTCTTTGCTATAGATTTCTAGCATGTCTTTGAGCGATTCGATGTTCTTATTTTCATCGTCAACGATGCAAATGTTCATGAAAAAAATATAGCATATGAAAAGTGCCAAGTCTATTGCGTGCTTCTCAAAAGAAACCGCATTTTAATCCAGGCTTTGTGGATTTATTTATACCTTTTACCATCCAGGTTATAAAATTGACATACCAGGTTAAACGAATTGAATTGCTCTTATCTTTTTAAAAAAATATAGCAATGAAAGGGGTATCATGAATGAAAACCAAACTATTTAAAGGTTTGTTGACATTATGTTCATCAATGCTTGTTTTAACAATCGGCGTAGGCAGTTTGTTAGAAAACAACGCAAGTATGGTCGATGATGCATTAGGTACTGTAAGTTCAAAGGTAGTTACAGATGGCAATGCTGATTTGTACAACTTCAAAGTTGATGAAAAGTACAACACAACCAGTAAGTTCTTCAAAGAAATGAAGAATTTAGCCACAACAATGCAAACCGAAGGTTCTGTTTTGTTAAAAAACAATCTCGCAAACGGTTCTGCAGCTCTTCCATTGACGAATGGATCCAAAATCACGCTTTTAGGGGCATATTCGCATTCTCCAGGCTATGGAGGAAATATGCATGGCTTAAAGGCTAAGCAAGTTCCTGTCACTTTAGAGGATTCGCTGAAAGAGGCAGGTTTTGATTTGAATCCAGTCATGATTAAAGCCTATGATGAGTTCTTAAAGGTTGATGGCAACGGCATAAAGAAATTGCCAACTTCCATGCAGATGGAGTATGGGTATTCAAAATTAAAATACCGTTCTAACGAGAAACCGGTTAGTGACGTTGCACCTTATGCCGATGGCGGCGCTACTGCAGTGACGCAAAGCTTTAATGAATATAACGATGCAGCAATCGTTGTTTTCGGCCGTCCGACTGCCGAAGCTGGTGACTATTTCACAGGTGAAAAAGGAACGGATAAAGAAGAAGGCGGATCCGAAAATTCACTCGGCTTAACCGCAAATGAAAGATCGCTCATCAAGACCGCAAAAGAGAATTTCTCCAAAGTCGTCGTCCTTATCAATGCGGATAACCCAATGGAAATCGGCGAATTAAAAGATGATGACGACGTTGATGCAATCCTATGGGTCGGAATGTATGGCCAATATGGAACCCGTGGAGTCGCAAACATCTTAAAGGGCGTGGATTTTGACGGAAATAAAGTTTCCCCAAGCGCCGGCCTTCCAGACATCTATGTTTATAATAATGCCTCACATCCGGCAGATCAGAACTTTGGTGTTTACAACTGGTCAAATTACGAAGAAGTCGAAAGCAAGACGACGCAATCTCCTAAGACTGCCGCATATTTAGTCCAGACAGAAGGCATCTATAACGGATATAGATACTTCGAGACTAGATATTACGATTCAGTAATGGGCGACACAGGTGCTCGTTCCAAAACCGGCGCTTATAACTCAGCTGATGGTTGGAAATATCAGGAAGAAGTTGCGTACAGCTTTGGATATGGCATGTCTTACACAAACTTCGAATATGCCCTAAATTCAGTTAAATTAACCGACAACGAAAAGTCTGCGGTTGTTACTGGTTCTATCAAAAACATCGGCAATGTTGCTGGCAAAGCGCCTATTCAGGTCTATGTTCAACTGCCATATACCAAAGATGGCATCGAAAAATCTGCCATCCAATTGGCGGATTTCTCCAAAACTGGTGTTATAAATCCCAATGAAGAAGAAGAATTCACTATGACAATCGATATGTCATATGTCGCTTCTTATGATGAAACCAATACCAAGTCATATTATATGGATAATGGCGATTATTACTTCGCTATTGGTAATGGTGCTCATGACGCTTTGAATAACATCCTTGCTTTACAAGGCAAAACCCCAGACAACACAAGCGGGTATATGGATTATGCAGGTAATTCAAATGCCGCAAAAGTTGTCAAGGATGCTTACAAGAACAATCAAACCGTATTCTCAACGTCTAAGATTGGCAAGCAAGTAACAAACTTATTTGACGGCTTCAATATTAACAATCACGACGCTGGCAAAAAGGTTAAATATTTGTCTAGAGCGGATTGGTCTGGCACATATCCAACAACCGTTTCCGGCTTAACCGCCAGCGAAACGATGATCAATGGCCTAAAGTCTGACGAATATCAATTTACGGAAAACGGAGATCCAGATGAAATTTCGTTCTGCAAAGAATGGAAGAAGGGCATCTCATATCTCGACATGAAGGGTGCAGCATATGACGACCCAAGATGGAAAGATTTCCTCTCGCAGATGAAACTCTCTGAAGTCTTAAATACAGTCTTAAGAGGAAACGGACAAGTCTACGGCATGGAGTCAGTAAACTCCTTTGATTGCTGGGCAATCGGCGATTCTCTTGGACCGAATAATGCAATCGGTGCCAAATCGGATCCAAATGATCCAGTTTGGGATGGAAAAGACCCAACACAGGACGAATATGCTGGTGAATTCGCTCGTTGCATCCCTACCGAACCTGTTATCGGTGCAACCTTCAATAAGGAACTTGCAAAAGAACAAGGCGACATCTTCGGCGTTGCATCTATTTACACAGACACTCCGATCAACTGGGGACCATGTGTCACTCCACATAGAGGAACAGGATTTGGACGTATCTCTGAAAACTATTCCGAAGACCCTGTCGTGAACGGCATGCTTGGCGGAGCAACATCCAAAGAAGCGTGGGAAAAATATGGTGCTATCGTTTCATTAAAACACTTCGCTTTAAACAACATCGAAACAAATCGTGTTGGTTTATGCGCATTCGGCAACGAGCAAGGTTTGAGAGAAATCGAACTTCGCTCATTCCAGGTCGGATTTGAAGGCGGAGCAACTGGCTTGATGTCCGGCTTTGATAGAATCGGATTATCATGGTGTTCTGCAAACGAAAACCTCTTAATCGATTTATTAAGAGGCGAATGGGGCTGGCACGGATATGCCATCACAGACATCATTGTCATGCAGTATGATTACTACATGAGTGCGAAAGACGCAATCATGGGCGGCAGCAACATCTTTGATAACACCTCTGATGCTTACTACAAAGACTCAACCGGATCATGGGGATACTTCGCTGAAAGTGAACTTGATAAAGTTAAAAAAGACAAAAAGTTCATGGACAGATTAGAAGAGAATACACATGAGTTAATGTATATGTTGGTCAACTCCAACGCGATGAATGGTATTGGCGAAAACACAAAGAGCGAATGGCTGTTAACATGGTGGAGAGGACTCTACATCGGTTTGGATATCGCCTTTGGCGTAGCTAGCGCAGCATTCGTGGTCTTATATGGCTTACAGGTTTGGAAAGAAAGAAAAGAGGGAGGAAAAGTATATGAAAACAATTAAGAAATTTGGTGTCACATCCTACACTTCATTATTGGCAATTGTTCTGACTATCGTATCTCTGGTTCTTTATGTAATTAACTCAAATTTGCTGTACTTTAGAAACCTCAACGCAAGCGTTATAGCCTTTACGGTTGTTGCAATTGTTCTGTTGGCCGCCAATTTTGTCGCAGCATTATTTGTCGGGAACAAGTGGTACTTAGCTTTTGCTCAAGTACTGGCCGCCGTGTTCATCATGATCGCCCTTAAAGATTCAATCATCGACCGTTCAACGGCAATTGGCTATGTTTGGTTCTCCAATCTTGAGGCGGATAACCCGGCTGCCGTTTATGCCTTGAATTCCGCGGTTGTGTTTTGGGTGACATACTTCATTGCCTTAGTTGGCGTCATCGTTGGCTCGTTCTTTGATTATTTGAGCAATGGCAACGCATACGTGATTAAATTAGGCAAATAAGCCAATTTATCCTATATGTTTAATGGGGTCTTCTCTTGTGAGGGGGCTCCATTTTTCATCCGTTTTGTTTTATCAGGGGGGTTTTCTTAATATTCTTTGTGCTTTTTTCGATTAACATTTCGTTTAAAAAATGTCAAACTATTACCACTTAAGGGAGTAGATTGCCTCTTCAGGTTGTAAGTTCCGTCATCACGAGTAATTCCGGGCTTACATGAAATATCAAGACTTAAGTATGGGAGTTCCATACTGGTTTTGTATAAAAAATCACAAACAGGTATGGAAAAACGTGCCTGTTTTCTTTTTATATTTAAGGAGGCAACGATATGAAAAAGAAAGATGAGCAACTGTCAATTCAGGAAACGATAGAAGAATATAAAGCGGATACTGAACGCGGCTTATCCTCTGATGAGGCCGGGACAAGACAGTTAAAATACGGAAAGAACGAACTGAAAGAGAAGAAAAAGAAAAATTGGTTTCAGATCTTCATCTCCCAGCTTAACGACCCACTCATATTCGTGCTGTTTGCAGCTGTAGCAGTGACAATCGGAATCTCTATCTATGACACAGTGAAGAACGCTAAAGCTGGTCTTCCGTTTAGCTTCACGGAAACCGGTGATTGGCCAGATGTCATCATCATATTCGCGGTTATCATACTGAACGCAATCATCGGTACCGTCCAGGAAATCAAAGCGAACACATCGCTTGAGGCGCTCAAGAAGATGTCGAGCCCAGAATCTACCGTGTTAAGAGATGGCAAAAGACAGAGAATCAAAGCCAGTGAACTTGTGCCTGGCGATATTGTTATCATCGAAGAAGGCGATACGGTCGGTGCTGATTTGAGACTAATTGAGTCTGTTAACTTAAAAATAAACGAATCTAGCCTAACAGGTGAATCCGTTCCAGTTGAGAAAAACGCGGATTTGGTATTTTCTGACGAGGTAGGCATCGGAGATAGGGCGAACATTGCCTTTATGTCCACGCCTGTCACCTATGGCAGAGGAACTGGAATCGTTGTCAAAACCGGAATGAACACCGAAATCGGTAAGATTGCTGGAGCACTTACAGAGGATGAGAGCGAGCAAACGCCTCTTCAGAAAGTTCTTGCAAAACTCTCCAAATCGCTTGGATTTTTGACGCTTTTCATCGTTGTTGGCGTTCTTGCTGTTGATCTGATTTGGATTTTCATCGATGGGAAGGGAACGGTGGTGGAGGCCTATATTGAATCAGTCCTATCCGCGATTTCCCTTGCAGTCGCTGCTGTTCCTGAGGGACTTGCAACCGTTGTCACCATTGTCCTATCTATTGGCGTCCAGAGGATGGTAAAGGCAAATACGATTGTGAGAAAACTTCCATCCGTAGAGACTTTGGGTGCGGTAAGCGTGGTTTGTTCGGATAAGACAGGAACGCTTACGCAGAACAAGATGACTGTCGTTAAGGCATATGCGGATTTTGCCGTAACTGAACAGAATGACTTTGCAAATAACAATGCTGATGATTTGCGTCTCCTTGCGAGGGGTATGTCCCTTTGCTCGAATGCCACGGTGGATGAAGGCCTTTATGGTGACCCTACTGAGATTGCTCTTGTTGCGTTCGCAAACGAGATGGATATGCACAAGAAGGATTTAGAAGCCTTAACTCCACGCATTGAAGAACTTCCGTTTGATTCCGTAAGGAAAATGATGTCCACCATGCATAAAGGCGACAACGGGAAAATCATTTATACAAAGGGCGCAATCGATTCTATTCTTGCCCACACGACGAGAATAATGGATAACGGAGTGGTGAGAGACATCACCGAATCCGATATTGAGAGAATCAATGAACAGAATTCCGAATTCTCTGACCAAGCGCTCCGTGTGCTTGCCCTTGCTATGGGAGACTCCGGTGAATTGAAAGAGGATAATTTGATATTCATCGGCATGGTTGCGATGATTGATCCTGCAAGACCAGAGGCAAAGCCAGCGGTCACGACCTTCAAGAGTGCCGGCATCACAACCGTTATGATTACTGGAGACCATAAAGACACCGCCTTTGCAATTGCAAGGGAGCTTGGCATTTGCGAATCTAAAGAGCAATGCTATACCGGCGCTGATGTGGATGCCATGAGTGAGGAAGAACTTCGTGAAAAGGTGAAAACCGCGAGGGTATTTGCTCGCGTTTCTCCAGAAAATAAAGTGCAGATTGTCAAAGCGTTTAAGGCAAACGGAAATATCGTTGCCATGACCGGGGATGGAGTAAATGACGCCCCAAGCCTTAAGGCAGCGGATATTGGCATTGCGATGGGTATCACCGGAACCGATGTTGCAAAAGGCGCAGCCGACATGGTCTTAACAGACGATAACTTTGCCTCCATCGAAAAAGCGGTGGAAGAAGGTAGAGGAATCTATGCAAATATCAAGAAAACCGTTCTATTCCTGCTTTCGACTAACATCGTTGAAGTACTTGCGATGTTCCTGATTATTGCCGTTGGTCTTCCTGCTCCGTTCCTTGCCATTCATTTGCTTTGGGTCAACCTTATTACAGATTCTCTACCTGCAATCGCCCTTGGCATGCAGGCAAAAGAACCGGATTGCATGAAACGCAAGCCAAGGAATCCGAATGAGGGAATCTTCGCGCATGGCGGAACAACGCTCATTGCTGGATACGGCATATTCATTACGATTGGCACAATCATTGCTTATCTAACACCTGCTTGGATGAATGGTGCGTATTCCTATGCTGCAATAAAAGCGCTCTATGAAGGCAGTTCTTCCTGTTTGGCCCAGGCTCAGACTATGGCGTTTACGGCTCTTGCACTTTCGGAATTGGTTCACATGATTGGCATGTCTGATTTGGATCACTCATTTATCCACGTCTTCAAAGACAAAAATTGGATGATGGCAATCGCGCTCTTTGCCGGAATGGCTCTCCAGCTTCTCGTCATCGAGGTGCCAGGTGTTTCCGATGTATTCTCTACGTGCAACCTCAATTGGGCGGAATGGCTTGTTACTATAGCAACCGCCTTGCTTCCGCTTACCGTTCATGAAATCGTAGTACTCATCAAAAAAATAAGAAAATCAAAATAAGAGTTTAAAGAGAGCGTGACCTGCTCTCTTTTTTCTAAGATTCCTATTTCAAAATATATTTGCTACACCAAAGAGACATCTCATCGATTGAAAACCGATTCTTATTTTTAAGATAATAGATGCTTATATTATGGAGCGCGCCATTGAATATTATTGCCTTTGCCTTGCTTTCTGAATCGGAATTATTTTCAAGGCTTAAAAGCATTTCGTTGGTTCTATTAAGATTCTCCGCCTGGAATCCAGCCTTAAGCAGAGATTTAATTATGTCTTCGTTTTCAACTAGGATTTTAAAATAATTCCTGAACCATTCATATGAATCGATTGCCTTGTCGGTATAGAAGTTGAAATCGATTTTGGTTATATCCTCGAAGAAATCCTCGGACATCTCGTCAATGATATCTTTTGTTGAAGAGTAGTTGCGGTAGAAACCTTGTCTGGATACGTTTGCATCGTTGCATAACTCACTGACAGTTATCTTTTCAAAATCTTCTTTTTCCATGAGTTTTACCAAGGATTTTCTCAAAGAAGATTTAAGCTTTTCATTTAAATTTGAATTGTATAAATTGCCAGCCATTACAGAAAATATCTCTTTGTCAACACGATTTACAATGATTATACCATAATGCTATAATTTAGCCGTTACAAATGTAAAGACCAAAATATATTATGGAGGATATTATTTATGGAAATTAAAAATGTCGTTGTTGCAGGAGGGGGCGTCCTGGGTTCTCAAATCGCATTCCAGGCAGCCTACTGTGGATACAATGTGACCATTTGGCTTAGAAGCAAGGGCTCAATTGAGAGAACTCAGCCTAAGTTGGACAATTTGAAAAAGACTTATATCGATGCGATTGAAGAGATGGCAAACGGCGGCGCATGGTGCCACGGAATTGCAGATGAAGGCAAGTTGAATAAAGAGGAATGCCTTGCTAATGTCGAGAAGGCCTATTCTTCCTTAAAACTTGAACTCGATTTATCTAAAGCGGTGAAAGACGCTGACATTGTCATCGAATCAATGGCAGAAGATGTAAAAGCCAAGAAAGAATTCTATACAAAACTTGCTCCTTTGCTTCCTGAGAAGACAATTCTTGTAACCAATTCATCAACTCTTCTTCCTAGTCAGTTCGCAAAATATACCGGAAGACCTGAGAAGTATCTTTCGCTCCATTTCGCAAATTCAATCTGGAAGAACAATACAGCCGAAGTCATGAGCCAGGATAAGACCGATTCTCAATATTTCTCTGATGTTGTTTCCTTTGCAAACGGAATCCGTATGATCGCATTGCCTGTCTTAAAGGAAAAGAGCGGCTATCTATTGAATTCGATGCTCGTTCCTTTCTTGCTTTCCGCTTTGGACCTTTATGCCAATGGCGTATCTGACCCAGAAAGCATCGACAAGGCGTGGAAGATGGGAACTGGATCGCCAAAAGGACCATTTGAGATTTTCGATATCGTTGGAATGAATACGGCAAGAAACATCATTGTGCAGTATCAAAGCGTGCCAGGCTTATTGAGCCCAATTCTCAAGAAAATGATGATGCCTTATAACTTCAAGGCGATGCTGAAATTGATTGACCGTTATATTTCCGAAGGCAAGCTCGGAAAGTCTTCCGGAGAAGGTTTCTTCAAATGGAAAGACGGGAAGATAATGTAGATATTAGGCAATTCAAAATTCTGTTAAGGCCGGCAAAAAATGTCGGCCTTTTTAAGATGAAATTTGAAAAATTCAGTGAAAACTAGTATAAAAACATTTACGGGACGATTGTGCGTCAAAGAATTATTTTCGCGACTGAAATTTCGTAAAAATGAAGAATCTACCATAAAAAGGAATCAACAATGCGTTATGAACTGCGTCAAAAAATAAACCATCACGTGATTATCGATGCGATTACTGCTTTTCTTGTTTTTTGCATGGTTATTTTGTTCTTTTGTCCCATTATCGTGATTGAACATGCCCCGTCTCCATCTGAGAGAGTTCGGGTTTTGTCCAGCCCATTCTTGACGATTTATTCGTTTTCGAGCATTTTTTTACTGCTAATTCCTTTAATTGCTTTTTTTGTTATCACTATCATTTCCTTTTTTAAGAAAAACAAATTGCTCGACATCCTGATGCTTTTGTTAACGCTATATATCAACGTTGTATCAGTTTGTTTTCTATATTCATTTGAATTTACCTTGGTCGGGACGATATTTGTCATTCTTATATGTATTTTGATGCTCGTTTTGTCAGTTGTTAAAATTTGCATAACTGCCCGCGAAAGGAAGATTTTATGAATAAATTGTTATCGTTTTTATAGTGATTCTCGCCTCTCTTATGGTGCATGGCAGCGGTGTTCAAAATGTCGATCTTCCAAATACTTCGGAAATGAAAAATAAATTTAGGATTATTTCCACTGTCATTAGCAAAGATATAAAATCATCCATTATTTTTGATGACCAAGAAATAGCTAATCTCGCCTTATTGGAAATAAATTGCAATTCTAATTCGATACATTATTCGATAGATTCGTTTTCCAGGGTCAGCGATTTAAATGGAAATAATTTTCTGTATGTGAATTACAATCCATTCGGTTATTCGGTGATTGATTTAGCCACATACGCAACCATAGAATTAAATCCGTTCACATCCAATAAGCAAAAGGTTAGTTCGGATGAATTTTATTATCCCGTGATTGGTATTGTGAAAGAAGCACAAGGTGGTAAAGAAGAATACATTGATTGCCGCGGGAAAAAATACGAGAAAGAAGTTTTTTGAAAAATCAATGGTTACTTTTTCAGAAACTCTTTTTGCGGATTTGGTTTCTAGAAAACAAGAAACTGCAAGTTCTAGATTGGCTTTACTAACTGAATCTAAAATTGTAAACAATGAAAGCGGTGGCAATGAAGAAAGTGGCGGGGATGATAAATCGGATTGGGTGATCGATGCTGATAAAAAAGAAATTACTGCTGATGTTGAAATACCATATTCATGGTTCTTTAAATACAATAAATATCAATTTTCATATTCCAATGGTGGGAGCAATGGTATTTGTGAATATGTTGCGTTTTTGATGATGATGTCTTATTACGATTTCTTTATCTCGAAAGGGTATTTTTCCGATGAAGAAATTAATGCATATGTATCAACAATTAGAGGAAAAGATTTCAAAGAAGCCATTCCTGATATTTCTGATGATTTTGTCAAAGACTTATTTGTTAAAAATGGAGAAAAAGAGACATTAAATTTATCTGACATGGGCTCCCTTTTTAAGCTTTTTATGAACGGGAAAACTTCTGTTAATGCGAAAAGCATTTCGGCCTATTGGCTATTTGGAAATCCAAAAGATGTGATAAAAAAAGGCAGGCCAGACATGTTGTGTGGAATTTTTCCCGATGTCGGAGATAGAGGCGATATTGCTCACAACATTGTTGCTTATGGGTATTTCAACAAAGGCGAATTTAAAGATAAATTCTTAACTCATTATGGATGGGATTATGATACTCAATGTATTGTAGATAGAGGAGTCTTTAGGACTGGATATGATTGGTCAATTCAAGATAATACAACTGATAAGCAAGACAGATATATTTTTGATGTCAATGGTACATTGCAATGTGGCCGAAATAGTTAATATCCTTTATTTTGAAATGCTTATGGCCACTGAAACCATATGTTTTTGGATGCGTGTTAAGCCTTTATATAGCATGAGAAACCGATTCAAATAAAAATAATGGAACTTATATGTTTCTCTGACCGTTTAAAAAAGAAGCATAATAAACTGTTCCGTTTTCTTTTAATAAGTCATACTTTTGTTGAAGTGTTATTATATAAACATGGATTGGCGAGAGATTTTATTAATTTACCTAGTGATGTTCCTCATCGGTTGTATGGGCGGATATCTATTAGAGGTGTTATATAGGCGTTTTGCGGCGAAAAAATGGGTTAATCCAGGCTTTATGAGAGGCCCATGGCTCCCTTTATATGGATTTGGATTGCTCTTGATGTTCTCCATCTGTTTCTTAATTGAAACTCTTTGCCCGTCATCATGGCAATTCTTCAATCCGATGGGCGATCTTTTCTGGAGAAGCGGTGTATCCGGCGGAACCCCATATGACTTAATCCCATTATGCCTTATGGCTTGTGGCACAATCCTTCTTGAGTTTGTGGCCGGTATCATATTCGTGAACGGATTTAAAGTCAGGCTTTGGGATTACACAAATTTCAAAGGAAATATTAAAGGCGTTATTTGTCCTCAGTTCAATTTGATTTGGTGTGTTGTTGCGGTTATTTATTACTATGGTATCAATCCTTTTGTATTCACTTTATTTGAGAAACTATCCAAATTCTTGGATGTTGGCAATCAAAGCAGCGCGATCACGGAATTCTTTGTGATATTCGTCATTGGCGTGGTTTATGGAATAATGCTGATTGACTGGATTGATAGCGCTGGAATCTTCCATAGAATCGTTAAATTCACGAAGAACAACCCTATTGCGCTTGGCTATGAAAAATTAAGAGATGAGATGAAGGAAAAAGCAGAAGTGACCGAAAGCAAGTTATCCAAACTCATTCCTGAGAAAGTCAAGCTTAAGATGGCTAAGGAAGAAGCGAAAAACAAGGCCAATAAGGAAAAGGTTGCAAACTGGTTTAAGAAACTTGTCTATATCGACCCAAATAGAGATACATCTGATGAGGAATACGACGAGAACGGCAGACCAACGAAAATAGAATAGAGGATCTTCCTCTTTTCTTTTTGCCCCTCTTCATTTATTGTTATGGGCTAACTTTGTTATACTATTAGCAGAACTAGAGGTAATTACATATGTCAATTCACATTAACGCCGAACCAAATTCATTCGCAAAAGTCGTCTTAATGCCTGGCGACCCAAAAAGAGCGGAATGGATTGCCGAAACATTTTTGAAAAATCCAAAGAAAGTCAATGAGGTAAGAGGCATGTCCGCTTTCACTGGCACACTTGAGGACGGAACACCTATCTCTGTTATGCCATCTGGCATGGGTTTGCCATCAATCAGCATCTACGCCCAAGAACTCTTTGTCTCTTATGGCGTTGAGGTCATAATCCGCGTAGGCACGGCTGGCTCATATACAAAAGATTTGCCTCTTAAATCCGTTGTTATTGCCCAGGCTGCGTGCAGCGATAGCAACCCACTGGAGAATGTTTTGTTCCCAACTTGCTCATATTCTCCAATCGCTGATTTTGATTTGCTTGTGAGCGCTGCAAACGCAGCCAAGAAACGCAATATCGTTTCTAAAGTCGGAAACGTCTTATCATCAAATGCTTTCTATACTCCAGACCCAGAAGGCTGGAAGAAGTGGGCCAAGATGGGTGTTCTTGCCGTTGAGATGGAAGCATACGCTTTATATTGCATAGCAGCAGGACTTGGTAAGAAGGCTTTAGCGGTTTGTACAATTTCTGATTCCGTTCTTGCACCGCAAATTTTGACATCAGAAGAGAGACAGACATCTCTTAAAGATATGATTAATGTTGCATGCGATGTTGCTAGAGACTATTACGCATCAAACAAATAGATTTGATTGTAAAAATTGGAAGGCTAACAACCTTCCTTTTTTCTTTTTGCGATTCATCAATAGGACAAAGGCAACCGACATTGGGTTCCTATGTACCAGCCAATCGGCCAAACTCGCCATAATCCTTCAGCACCAATCCATTTTGCAAAGAGGAAGGCAAAAACAACTCTCGGAATCAAGTCAGCGAATGCCGTGAACATTAACTCGCCCTTTTCATTGCGTCCCTAAGGATGCCGTCTACGACGAGTTTCCTAGACATCGCGAAATAGAATTGAGAGACGATATTCAAGAATAAAAGCCCATGCTTAATGGCATCTGGTTTAGTATCGTTCATAAAGATAAGCACCAAGCATTTGCGAACGATTAGGTAAATTAGGGCGATTGGGGCGCAGAGAGCCCAAACGAGACCAACCCTGACAAGAAATCTTTGTTTGACACTTTCTTGCTTTCCTGTGCCTAAATTTTGCCCTGTGTAGTTTTAGATTCCGTTGCCCAGTGTTGTGTAAGATGTAACAGTGAGATTATTCAATTCTACTAGGTACACGATAGCACAATAACTTCTATAGGAAAGCAAAAGAAAGGCGTAAACGTTTACATCAAATATCACACATTTATTGCCATTAAAGTAAAATACGGATAGAGGTTATTCAAATGATTAAAGGTTTAATGTTATTGGCGGATGGATTTGAAACGGTTGAGGCTCTTGGAACGCTTGATATATTTCACCGCACCCACAAGATTGAAATGGATTACGTTTCCATTAACGATTCAATGCTAGTTGCAACCTCAGCAGGCATCAAAGTTGTTGCTAGCGGTTTGTTAAAAGATATAGATGATATCTCTATTTATGAATTCATCGTTCTTCCTGGTGGCAAGCTTGGCGTTGAGAATATCAAGGGCTCATCTCTAGCAATGGCAACGGTTAAAAAGTTCCATGATGAGGATAAATACCTATGCGCCATCTGTGCGGCTCCGTCGATTTTGGGAGAACTCGGATATCTTGATGGCAAGAAATACACTTGTTTCCCTGGATTCCAAAAAGGAAATGGAGAATATATCAATACCGGGTCGGTCATCGATGGCAAAGTGATCACCGGTCATTCGATGGGATATACGACTCCTTTTGCGGAAAATATCGTCAGATCCTTGCTCAATGAAGATTCTGTTACTGCGATACAGTCGGGAATTCAAGGGTTATAAATCGTTTAATTAAAATTTAGCCACGCCTAATCCGACGTGGTTTTTCTTTGATTTTTGAGTGTGTGGCCACTAGTATAATCACGATATTTTAATATTCTTAAATAAAATGAGGATAGTTATCCGTTACATTGGATGAGAGGTAGACATGGCAAATGATTCCAAACTAATCAAGCGTTTAAAGCGAAAATCTCTCGAGGCTTTTGATATTGTCTATCATGAATACAAGAATCTTGTGTTCTACAAAGCCTATATGGTTCTCAACAACAAAGAGGACGCGGAAGACATCACTCAGCAAACCTTCATCAAATTCATGGAAAATATTGAAGGGGTGAATGATGATTCCTCAATCAAAGCCCTCTTATCCAGAATGGCGGAGAACGAGGCCATAGACCTCTACAGGCAAAAGACCAAACGAGCCTCCGCCACAGATGAGATGATTGATGGCATCTCTACGGAAGATCGGAATGAAACCGAGTTGACTATAACCCTCAACAAGGTGTTGGAGGTCGACGAGGCTAACATCGTCATGCTGAAAGTCGTCTACGATTACACGTTCCAAGATATCGCAGACGAGACCAAAGAAACACTTGGAACGATTCAAGGCAAATACTACCAGGCAATGAAGAAATTGAAGAAATATTACAAGGAGAAGGAAAATGAGAACTGAAGATAAGTACAAAAATGAAGTCTCCTCTAAGTTTGAGGCAGAGGACCATTTTGCTGAATTAGCTGCAAAATTAGAACTCAAATCCGAAAAAAAGCCTTCAAAACTTCCGTTATTTGCCTCTTTGGGTGGGGTTGCCGCTCTTGGATTAACCGCCGGAATCGTTGTTGCAATTGCCTTGAATGTCTCTCCAACGCAGACGGGAAAGCAAGTCTTCACAGTTGGAAAAATAACCGACCAAACCAAAAAAGAGAAAGCGTCGCAGCTTTACTCAAATTCATATTCCACGCTAAGCAACATGGAAGATGACAATTCCACATCCATCAAATCTCTTAAGAAGGCAAATGATTTATCAACTTACGCTTACCATGTTGATTACAAACTTCATTATGAGATGCAAGCAAGCCTCCTTAAAAAGATTGCTTGGGCCGAAAAAGATGACGAGACCTATTCCCTGGATTTAATCAAAGACGAGAATGGCGTTCGTTTTCAGATGACTAATTCGGTTGTGCTTAATGAAGAAACCCCGCTTACTGAATATTCGGCTTCCCAAAGCATTCAAGCCACATATCAGGATGGCAATTTGTATGTCAAGGGATCCGTCTCTTACAACAATTTCTCAATTGATTTTGCTTACTATTATTCAATCGTTAGGTCTGATATCTTTGAAGAATTCCCTGAGTACTTCATCTCTATGGTTGAAAACGCCAAATTCGATGACGTAAGCGATGAAGAGAATATTAATCTCATCAATACAATAATAAATAAGGATGAAGCGGAAGTGGTGGATGTAGACTCTAATTCAGTCTCCATCAAAACCGATACAGATGAGGCAACCATAACAACCGGCCTTGACGTAGATAATGCCAGGTTCAACGGCATTAAATTCGATTATTCAAAGCTTGCCCAAGAAATCAAATTTAACGACTATTCGTTGCTGAAACTCGACAAGTACGAATTCACCACTGAAATGAATTTCAAGTATGACGGTATAACCATTGATGAGATTGATTCAAATGATTACGTCATGATACCTAACTTCCTCCATTATAGTGCATTCGATCAAGAAACATCCGGCGGTTATGATGAATCAAGGTCGTATCACGGTGGTCACGATAAGACAGAATATTAGCCAACAGCCGTCAGGAAACTGGCGGTTTTAATTTTTTTTCAAATTTTTTAAATATTTTTCAATATGTCATTCGTTACATTTGGTGTAAGGAGCTTAAGAACAAAATGAAAGCTAATAAATTACTCGTATTATTACCAGCATTCCTTCTCATGGGATGCGCAGTCGGAACAACTTCAAGCAATGAAGCCGAAAAACAATTCTCTACAGGAGTCATCTCTTCTGAAAAGGACAAAGAGAACTTCTCAAATATCTACGCTCAGTCAAATGCAACTCTTGAGAAAGCGGAATCAACAACCTCAACTAGCGCCAAGAAGAAATCTCTAAAGAGAGCAAATGAGAGTGAAGTTACTCCAGAAACAACGGAAACTGAATCCGAAGTCGAGGCAGAATCAGACGGAAGCGATGAATCATCGGAAGATGAGACAATCGACATTACCTCTTTCCACGCCGATTTTAAGCTCGACTTCGAATTCGCCGCATCGTTAAATGGTCAGGAATTAACGAATCAGTCCGATGTTGAGAACTATTCAATTGATATGGAACTCAAAGACGAGAAAGTCTTGATGGATGTTGAGTTATCGCATTCTTATTCAGGTAGCACGCATGGTGTATCATATGAATCCGGCAATTCAAATATTGGTATCCATTATCAGGATGGCACTCTTTATGCCAGCCAAACAGTTACCAACCCATGGATCGGTTCTATCGATTTCAAGGCCGCCTATGACATTGAAATCGAAAAGGCCTACAGCGAATTCAGCGATTACTTCATCTCAATGGCCGAGAACGTCAAACTTGACGATGATTCTGAGTTAAGCGCAAAGGACCTCATTGATCAGCTTCTTGACGAAGGGAAGGTCGTTGTCACATCAACAAAAGGCAATCTTGTCACTGCCGATATCAACTACGCTGATGGAGTTGCAACAGTCACAATGGATGTCGTCAACAAAATCTTCACATCAGTCAAATTCGATGAATCCGCAATCTTTGATGCGGTTAAGGAAAAATACAATGAACCAGGATTATCTGCTCTAGTTGATTTCTCAATCGATAAAGCAATATTCACAATCGAGATGAACTTCAGCTACAATGACACAACAGTTACGGCATTGACTGATGAAGAGATTGCTTCATACCGCAAGGTCAATAACTATAACCACTATTCAGATAGAAACGGTGATGAAAAAGACGATGGCAATCATGGCTACCACGGTGGACACGATTCTATCGAAATGTAAACAAAACATAGACATTTCAAAGAAAACGAGCCTAAAAACTCGTTTTTTATTTAACAAACGCGGCAATCGGACATTATAATGAAATCACATCAGGAGGTTCGTTATGAATCTATTTAAAAAATGCGTGGCCGAGCTTATCGGCACCGCGGTATTGTGCTTTGCCGCTTGCGGCGTGGCAGTCGTTTCTAGTTATTCTGTCTACAGTATTTTTGCATGGTGGATTGCAACCTCGCTTGCATTCGGCCTTGTGATCGTCGCCATGGCTTATAGCATCGGGAATATCTCTGGTTGCCACATTAATCCAGCCGTTTCTCTTGCTATGTTCATCTCCGGCAAGATGACCCTTAAAGAGTTCCTTGCATATGTCGGCGCTCAGATTGTCGGAGCATTTATTGGTTCCGCGCTTTTGGGATTGTGTCTCCTCAATTTTGGAGGATTCGCCAATTTGGGTGGCAACACTATCCAGTTTGCTTTAATGGAAAAAGAATCCCTCAATGCGTGGTCATATATAGGCGCATTCGTTGTTGAACTCATTCTTACATTCATCTTCGTTCTTACCATCCTTGGCGTCACAGATTCCAAGTTCCATGACGGAAAACTCGCTGGACTTGTTATCGGCGGTTCCCTCACCTTAGTCCATCTTATTGGTTTGGGCTTCACAGGTACATCCGTCAACCCAGCTAGATCTCTTGCGCCAGCTGTTCTTCAAGCAATTGCCGGAAATACCACATCTTTATCACAGGTTTGGATTTGGATTCTTGCTCCTCTTGCTGGAGGTGCCCTAGCCGCTCTCGTTTACAAATTCCTTGCTAAAACCAAAGAGAAGAAAATAGAAGGCGAGCCTAAAGCGGAATAACATTCTTCAAGGTTTCAACGGTCTCGTGCTTGAGGCCGTTTTTCTTTTGCCATATTCTATTAGTTGCTTGGAGGTAAGGGCATGGATGTGAAGTTCTTGGGCGTTGGTTCGGCCTATTCCTATAAAGACGACTGCACTTCTTGTTATTGGAAAGAAGGGGCGGTCATCTATTTTATTGATATGGGCGAGAAAATCGCTTCAAAAGTAATAGATTTGGGACTTTTGAGCGATGTCACCGCAGTGAATATCTTCATCACGCATATGCATTCTGACCATATTGGATCACTACAAACCTTGATATCTTACATCAATCATTTCACATCAATAAAAGATGTGGCAATTATCTATCCCCAAAAAGAGTTGCTTGAATCGTATCTCAAATTGCTCAATTACAAAGAAGGGGCTAAGTTCATTGATGACGAAGCCTTCCAGTTGAACGGCTTACATATCGAGGCGATTCCTCAGGTTCATATTCACGATTCATATGGTTATATCATCAAGGGCAAAGATGATGGGTTCTTTTATTCTGGAGACACATCGGTCTTATCTTTAGACGCTTTAGATTTGCTTAAGGGAAACGTCATAAACCGCATTTATCATGAGGTTGCTCCTCATTCATCGCCTATGCATATGGGGATTGATGATTTAGCAAAACTGGTTCCTCCATCTATGAGAGGGAAATTCACCCTGATGCATTTTGAATCGGATGAACTTAAGGAAAAGTGTGTGTCCTTGGGCTTCAAAGTGGCTTCCTCTGTATGAGTATAGGGGACCGATTGCAAAATTTATAAAAAGTTGTTGACCTATAAAAAACTGCAGGTAAAATTGACCCCGGTTTTTTATTTTTGGGACTACCCTAAAAGGAGGTTGTATGTCCAAGTTTATATTTGTTACAGGCGGTGTCGTTTCCTCATTAGGCAAAGGCATCTTCGCCTCTTCTTTAGGCTTGCTTTTAAAATCCAGAGGCCTAAAGGTTTTCATGATTAAATGCGATCCTTACCTAAACGTTGATCCAGGAACAATGTCACCTTATCAGCATGGTGAGGTTTATGTTACGGATGATGGAGCGGAGACTGACCTTGATTTTGGCCATTATGAGAGATGGGTCGACATCAACCTTAAGAAGGAATCATCCATCACTTCCGGCAAGGTCTATAAGGCCGTTATCGATAAGGAAAGAAGAGGAGATTACCTTGGCGCTTGCGTTCAAGTCATTCCTCATGTCACAAATGAGATACGCTCTAGATTCATGGAAGCCGCTAGAGTTTCTAATGCAGACGTTGTCATCGTTGAAATCGGTGGCACGGTTGGCGATATCGAATCACTACCTTATCTTGAATCAATGAGACAGACGCGTGCAGAACTTGGCTATGACAACGTGATGTTCATGCATAACACTCTTGTGCCATATCTTCATGCGGCAGGTGAGATCAAGACCAAGCCAACTCAGCACTCTGTCAAGGAACTTCTATCAATTGGCATTCAGCCTGATGCAATCATTCTTAGATCTGAGATTCCAGTATCTCAAAGCGCTAAAGAAAAGATATCTTTATTCTGCAATATCTCTGCAAAAGGTGTATTTGAAGCAGATGATTTGGATGTTGTGTATAAACTCCCACAGACGCTTCATGAACAAGGTTTGGATGATTTTGTATGTGATCACCTGAGACTCACATGTCCTCCTGCAAACATCGCAGATTGGAACGCATTCGTCACCAAAGTCTCCAATTCAAAGGAAACCGTTAAGATTGCTTTGGTTGGCAAATATGTTGAATTGCATGATGCTTACTTATCGGTTAGCAACGCATTAAAACACGCTGGCTGGCATGAAAATTACAATGTTGAAATCGGCTGGATCAAGTCGATGGATCTGACTAAAGACAACGTCGAAGAAGTGCTTAAGGGTTACGATGGTGTTCTTGTGCCTGGAGGTTTCGGAGAAAGAGGAACCGAAGGCAAAAAGCTTGCAATCAAATACGCTAGAGAAAACAAAGTGCCATTCCTTGGCATTTGCTTAGGAATGCAGCTTGCCCTCATTGAATATGCGGAAAACGTTTTAGGGTATAAAGGCGCCAATACAACAGAATTCGACCCAGATACCCCATATCCTGTAGTCTCTTTGCTTAGCGACCAATACACCGGGATCAATATGGGCGGCACATTAAGACTCGGTCTTTATGATTGCCATATTGAGGATGAGAACTCCTTGGCTTATAAATGCTATGGCGCACATGATATCCAGGAACGTCATCGTCATAGATACGAATTTAACAATGCTTACAAGAAAGCCTATGAAGACTCTGGCTTGGTTTTCTCCGGAATAAATCCTCAGAAAAACCTTTGCGAAATGATTGAATTGCCATCACATCCTTTCTTCTTGGCGGCTCAATTCCATCCAGAATTCACATCGCGTCCTTTAAGACCAAACCCAATGTTTGCAGGTTTTGTTAAGGCAAGCATCATAAATAAAAAGAAATAAAGTGCTATACTACTAGCATGAAAGCACTTCTAATTTATTCCAAAAATAGCGGCAAAAGTAACTTTTCCCGTTATTTTTCTTATGCGCACAAAGAACTTGATCCGTTGTATGAGAAACTGGATATTCTTTGTCCAGAGACACAACAAGATGCCTATGAGATGGAAGCTAATGCCTATAAAGAATATGATGTCCTTTTAGTCGCAGGAGGGGATGGCACTTTTAATAACGCAATCAACGCTGTAATGCAAAACGAGAAGAGACCGATAATTGGTTACATCAATAGTGGAACCCTTGGAGATGTTGGTAAATGCTTTGGGATGAAAAGGAGTGTTAAGTCATCAATTCAGGTAATAAAAAAACAAATTGTCAAACCTTGTGATTTAGGCAAAATCACCATCCAAAATGAATCGAAATATTTTTGTTATATGGCAGCCACAGGTTCATTTTCTGATATTTCATACAAAACGTTAAAACATAAAAAATCCCTAGGAAAGTTCTCTTATTATTTGGAAGCGTTTAAAGAATTATTCAAAAAAAGACAAATTGAATACAAAATTTTTGATAATTTTTGCAAAACTAATTTCTTAATGGTTCTCAATGGACCGTATGTAGGTGGTTTCAAAGTCTATAAAATGGCAAGAATGGATGATGGCAAACTAAAATTCTTTGCCTCCAAAGGGAAGATTTTTAAAGGGTTATGTTCATATGTTACCGAGAAAAACGTTGAAACGTTTGAATCTGATCATTTTGGAATCGAACTTAAGGGCGATGACTTAACATGGTGTATCGATGGCGAAGCATTTTTAGCGGGAAACGCAGAAATATCTTGTGAAAAACAAGCAATTCAAACCTATTTTGATAGGTAAGATAACGAAAACCCCACAAATTCGGCTTTTCTTTTTTGCATATGCGTGTGTATGATATAAACAAGAAAGAGGTAAAACCTATGAAGAAAAAGTCTATAGTTAACGCGATAGTTGCTTTAGTTCTTGTCGGATTGGCTGCACTTGTTTTATTCCTCACGCCACTCGTGATTTCAGGAAAGAACATCTCATTGATTAAATCCGGCGATGTTTCAACCAACGCTCTTGTCGCAATCGTCATGAACTTCCCAAAGACCTTCATGAATTTAATTGCCGTCCTTTTCCAAGGGGCAACAGTCAACATCACATTCGGAAAGATTGGTGCCTGGATTGCATTTGGAGGATTGGTCTTCTTGGTCATTGTCTGGCTTATCCAGTTCATCGGATTCATTGCCAAAAGACGTGGCTCAGGAACCGTTTGCACAATCCTTTATCTCATTACGGCGGCCGCTGCATATGCGATTCTCTTATCCGCCATCACGAGCGATGTAGTTGTTAACGGAACAATTGCTTCCGTTTTTAAGAGCAAAGTAAGTTTCTCCGGCAAAACATTTGTCGAAATCCTTAAACTTCTCGTCCAGATTATCTACACAGCTCTCCCATTTGTTCTTGCGGTTGTTGCATTAATCATGGCCGTTGTTTATGAATTCCAGTCACTTGCCGATGCCGTCAAGAATGGCAAGAAGAAAGTTAAGAAAGCCAAAGATACAAAAGAAGCCAAGAACGCAAAACTTGGCGAAGTCAAAGAAGAACAGCCTGCAGAGGAACCTAAAGAAGATAATAAAGAAAATAAGAATAAGGAACCAGACGAGGCTGCGCTCAAAGCCGCTCAATATGAAGAACTCGCTAAGGCTAACAAGGTTGATGTCAGCTGCGATAGCCATGGACCACAGATAGTCCAGAACTTCTATGGCTCAACCCCAACTCAGCAACAGCCAGCACCAGTTCAGTATGCCCCATACCCATACCCACCATTCCCACCTTATCCTTACCCATATCCACAGCCAGAGCCAAAACCTGAGCCAAAACCTGAGCCAGCACCTGCTCCAGCTCCTGCACCGGTGGATGAAGACAATAGGCCTTTAACGGCAAAGGAATTGCGTGAAATCATTGCAGAAGCGCTTGATGACCACGATCATCCAGAGAATGATCGCCCATTAACTGATGATGAAGCGCGCGACCTCATTCGTCAGGAACTCGATGCTTATTATGTCGGAGAAAAACCAGATGATGAGAAATTGGTTGAGGATCCAGAAAACGAAACATTAACAGGCGAGGACCTCCGCGCTATCATTCGCGAAGAAATCCAAGCAATAGTTCCTGCTCCGGCCCCAGAGCCGCAGCCTGAGCCAGCACCGGCACCAGTTGAGGAACCAGCAACGGTTGAAGAGCCTAAACCTGCTCCTGCCCCAGCCATCACACTTGATGATATCCGCGGAGTTATCAATGATGCATTTGCTGAGCGTGCTGCTAAGGATGCTGAGAAAGAAAGCGAAAAAGAAGCTGCTCAGAAAGCCGCTGAAGAAAGACAGAATGAGGCGATCAAAGCCATCGCCGATTCAGTCATCTCGGCAGAAGAAATCAGAACGATCGTTTCAGAAGAAATCGATAAGAAAAACGCAGAAACCCCAGCTCCAGAGCCCCAGCCAACGCTCACAAGCGATGATGTTCGTGCCATCATTCGCGAAGAACTCGCGACAATGACACCTGCACCTGTTGCTGAACCGGCCCCAGAGCCGCAGCCTGAGCCAGCCCCTGTTGAGGAACCAGCCCCTGTTGAAGAACCGGCCCCAGCTGAGGAACCTGTTGCAGAAGCTGCCCCAGTTGCCGAAGAAGTGGTTGTTGAACCAACTCCAGTTGCTGAACCAGCTGCCCCAGCAGTTGTTTATGAGAGAAAGACATTCGCAGATCGTTTCGAAGCATGCGATCAGTCGCTCCTTGACAATTACAACGAATTGAAGGCTTATCTCTTATCCTATGGATTAAAGAGCAGACTCTCCAATTCCGGTGACACATTCAGACTCAGCTGCATCACATATTGCAAAGTCACGGTTGCAGGAAAGGGACTTAAGTTATATTTAGCTCTCAATCCAAATGAATTTGCAGATTCCCCAATCCCGGTAATTGATGCATCAGCAAAGAATATCTACAAAGAAATTCCATGCTGCTTCAAGGTCAAGAGCGGGCTCTCAATGAAGAGAGCTAAACAGCTCATCGACATGGCTTGCACGAGACAACAGGGACCAAATGAGCCTCTTGTTCAGGGCGAAATCGTCGCTGCTAATTACGCTGAAGAGCTTAAAAACTATAAGCCTCAGGGTGGCGATGACGACGATGCCGAGGACGAAGAGTAATAACTCTTAACTAATTGCACCCCTCCTAAAAAGGAAGGGTGCTTTTATTTATCCATAATCTTTGTTAAGATATTTCAGTCGGTTTGCCGGCAAGGAGATTACTTAGTTGAACCCTGACAGTTGGCCCTTATATATTGGGATAATCATACTTCTAGTTATAATTTCAAGCTTCTTTGCGGCTTCTGAGACCGCCTTTTCAAGTTTAAACAAATATCGTTTCGAGACTAAAGCGGATGATGGCAGCAAGAACGCAAAACTTGTTTTATGGGTCAAGAGACATTTCGAGCAATCCCTTGTTTCCATCCTTATAGGCACCAACGTTGCCTCGGTTGTCCTTTCGACAATCTCAACCGCATTATTTACGATGTGGCTCGGTTTAAGTGAGAGCCTTGATTGGTTAACATCCCTCATTGCCTCTATTGCAATGACCATTATCGTTTATGTTTTTTCGGAGACCATACCTAAGCAGGTTT
The DNA here is from genome assembly GCA_963588175.1 of Faecalibacillus sp. GTDB lineage: Bacteria > Bacillota_I > Bacilli_A > RFN20 > CAG-826 > UBA4951. Next base: position 26,429 of record CAVAGP010000031.1, read on the forward strand.
CCAAAAGAATTCCTAACAAAATGGCTTCAATTCTTTGCTATCCTTTAGCATTTTTCACAATTCTTTTCTATCCGATCTCCATCGTATTTAGAGGAATAATGATTCTTGCTAGAAAAATCAGCGGCACTAAAATTGAGAGCGAATTAAGCGAGTCCGATTTCAACTCCATTCTCGACCTTAACGAGAAGGAGGGGTTATTAGAGGAGAATGAATCTGACCTCATTCAGGCGTCTTTCGATTTTACTGACACATCGGTTAAAGAAGTCCTGACTAGACCCAATAAAATGTTCGAAATAGACCTTCACGGCCTCACCAATTCGAAACTTGCTGAAATAATTTGCTCAACCAAATATTCTCGTATACCGGTTTATGTTGGCGAGAAAAACAAAATCATCGGCACGATTATCGTCAAAAATTTTTTATCGGCTTACTTAAAGAACCCCAACATCAAACTTAAAGACTATATCGAAAAACCGTATATCGTTTCTCCGTCTGTCAAAATCGATGATTTGGTTGATGGCTATAAGGAACACCATACCCAAATCGCTTATGTCATGAAAGATAAAGAGCTTGTAGGCATG
>CAVAGP010000032.1:0-20516 GCA_963588175.1 Faecalibacillus sp.
CATCTAATATAATAGATTTCTTCAGAGGTTAAACGTTAAGGGGGTAAGCCCCTTTTCTTTTGACTGTGTTATGAAAATAATGTAAAAGAATGAAAAATTTTCATTGAACTTATGAAAAAAATGACATTAAATTAATGTCGGTGAAAGGGTTTTCAACAAATGGACAATTTAAAAGAACGTGTAACAATATACCAAGTCGCCCAGGCTTCTGGCGTATCTTTAGCCACCGTATCCCGCGTTATTAACAAGCAGGGAAATGTTACAGAGGCCACCAGAACTAAAGTCGAAGAAACAATTAAGCGTTTGGGCTATAAGCCATCTGGTTTAGCTCAGGCTCTCGCCACCAATAGGACCACAAACATTGGAATCGTAATTCCTAGTGCTAACTATGTTTACATCGCAAATATGCTAAGCGGAGTATCGGAAGTCGCAAAAGAAAAAGGATTCATACTCACATTATTCACAACAGGCCATTCTAGAGAAGACGCAATCTCCATGATTGAGAAGGTTATCGTCTCGCATGTTGATGGCGCTATTATCTTTGATGATGAACTTGATGAGGCAGATGTTGAAAAGATTAACTCATATTCTGTTCCGACAATCGTTATCAATAAGAAGATAACAGGCGATAGAACGGGGTGTGTCAATTTCTCATACAGCAACGCTCTTGCAAGACTCATCCAGTCTTATTATCAGAATCACGGCGATGTTGAGATGACCTTCATCCATTTGCACAACTGCGGCAGATTATTAAGCCATTGTGAAAGAAGGTTCATCGCTGTTCACCAGAAGATAAACAAGCCGTATCACATAATGAACGTTGACGATTCTTATACAAGAACATATACGGATTTCACAAATTATTTCCAGAATCACAGAAAAGGCTACTTCATCGCTTATCGTGATTCAATCGCAGCAGCAGTGGCCAATGCCGCTACAGACTGCGGATTAAGAATTCCAGAAGACATCCAAGTCGTTTCTTTAGTTGGCACAAAGTACGCGCACATCGTTAGACCAACGCTCACGTCTCTTGATCTTGACTGGCAGGAAGTTGGCAAACGCTCAATGTACATGCTGATTGATTTGATCAATAGAAACCTCGAAGAGAAATCTTATAAATTTGACGCTCAATTGGTTCTTAGAAACTCCACAAAGAACTAAAGAATCAAATATAGAAAATTACGCATGCTAACCCATGCGTTTTTCTTTTTTAATAAATTCTTTGTATTTTGCATATATCAAGCCTAGAATAATAATTAATTAAGCAACTTAACCAATAATTATCTATAGGAGGATTTTTTATGGCTGAGCAAGTACAAGCGACGAAGACGTCCGGGATTAAGATGAAGGATAAGATCGGCTATGCTTTTGGAGATGTTGGGTCTCTTTTGGTATTCGGCCTTGTCAACACATTCCTGCAGGTCTTCTACACAGAGACCCTTGGTATTACGCCAATTGTGGTCATGATCATCATGATTGTTGCCCGTGTCTGGGATGCGATCAACGACCCGATGTGGGGCAGAATCGTTGACACCGCCCCATGCAAAAGACCGGGAACCAGATACAAAAGATGGCTGGTTTATCTATGCGTCCCAATGGCCTTGTCCGCCGTCATCATGTTCTTGAATGTAAGAGGCATCTTCGGGACAAATCCGGCGCTTACGGTCACATACGCAACGATTACCTACATTCTCTTCGGTATGCTTTATACCGGAACAAATATTCCGTATGGATCGATGGCTAGCGTCATCACAACAGATGATAAAGAGAGAAACACCCTTTCAATCTTCCGTTCAGTCGGATCAACACTCGGTGGTTTCGGCCCAATGGTATTGAGCTTTGTCTCATACGATAAGGTCAAACTAGAAGACGGAACAACGGCTTCTGTTTTAAATCCAACCAAGTTAATAATTGGTGTATGCATCCTGGCTGTTCTATGCATCATTTTCTCTTATCTTTGCGCAAGACTCTCTGTTGAACGTGTTGTTGCAGAGCCTGCTACTAGGAATAAAGGCAAAAAAGGTGAGACTTGGAGAGTTGTCAAGAATCTTGTCAAGACACGTTCGTTTGTCGTCATATCAATCGTTGGCATGCTCTTCTTGGCGGCTCAGATGTTCCAGACTACATACAATTCCTACGTTTTCATGAAATTCTTCAATAATGGCGGCCTTGCTGCTGTTACTCAGATCTGCCAATATTTGCCAGTTGCTGTTGTAATGTTCTTTGCCGGTAAGCTTGTCCGCAAGTTCGGCCGCAAGGAAATCTGCGCATTCGGCCTATTGTTTGTTGCTATTTCATTTGGCGTTTTAGCAGTGATACCTACTACAGCGGTTTCTAGAACGGTATTGATGTATTTGTTCTTTGTCTTCTCCCTTTTGGGCGGTATCGGAAACTCATTCATCTTCTTGATGATCTGGGCTCTTGCTAACGATGCTATCGACGATTACTTCATCAAATTCAAATCTCACGATGAAGCAACCGCCTATTCTATTTTCTCCTTTATGAGAAAACTTGGACAGACAATCGCCGCCATCATCGTCAATGTCTCACTTGTCGCTATTGGATATGGTGCAGATGGATCAACAAATTTCGCCCCAACAGAGACACAAGCCACGTCCATGTATTATCAATCGATAATCATTCCTGCTGTTTTATCCCTTGTCATGTTCCTCTTGTTGATGTTTGCCTATCCTCTTGGAAAACAGGCCGTATTAGACATGCAGAGCAAGAAAGACGTTATTTATGCGGAAGAGATGGCCGCAAAGGAATCCATTCCTGAAAAAGAGTAAAAATATGAATAAGCAAGAATTAGATTCATTCTTCCTGTCCTCTTTCGAGAATGGACAGTCATACATCTGTTTAGCGGAAGGAAAAGCTTCTTACAAGATGAGTAGGGGTTCTTTCAAAACCAAGGATCATATTGTAAATAGACATACCCTTAAGTTTGTCAGCAAAGATGGCAATAGGTACAAATTCGCAGACAAGGACGTTAATTGCATTATGACTCTTGACCCGATTGACAATCTTAAGCTGCGCTTTGAATGTGACCGAAAATTCAACAGATTCACTTTATGCCTGCCGGCATTCGAAAATGAGCACATTTACGGATGTGGTGAGCAATACACCCATTTCGATCTTAAAGGCAACAAAGTTGATGTTTGGGTTTCCGAGCATCAACAGGTCATGAAGATAGTTAAGAAATTCCTTAGAGAAAAGATTCGCGGAGTAAATCCAGACTATAAGGCCCCATATTCCGATCATCAGACTTACTATTCATCACCGAATTTCATGTCCAGCGAGAATTATTTCATCTATTCTCATCAAGATGCGTATGGCCAAATAGATTTCCAAAAGACAAAAACGTTATTGAAGTTCCGTGAGATTCCATATTCGATTACGATTCTGACCGGGGACAATCCGATTGATTTAATCAAGAAAGTTACCAAACTGGTTCACATTCAGCCGCGCCTTCCGGAATTTGTTGGAGAAGGTGCGATTATCGCTACTCAAGGTGGAACCGACATCATGCTTCAAAAATATGAATCGTTAAAGGCCAAGGGTGGTAAAGTGTCCGCTATATGGTGTCAGGATTGGTCTGGCCAGATTGTCACTGAATTTGGCTCTCAGGTATATTGGAACTGGGAATTAGATGACAAACTCTACCACGATTTGCCTGAGGTAATTAAGAAATTGAATAGCGAAGGGGTCAAGTTCCTCGGCTATATCAACACCTTCCTTAAAGAAAACACACATTTGTACAAATATGCGGTAGAACACGACTATATCGTTAAGAAAAAGGACGGTTCTCCTTACTTGGTTAAGTCTACGACATTCAACGCAGGCATTGTTGATTTGACATACCAAGAAGCTTATGAATGGTACAAAAACATCATCAAGAAAAACATGATTGAGCTGGGGCTTTCCGGATGGATGGCAGATTTTGGAGAATATCTCCCAACTGATTCTGTTGTCCATGGAGGAGACCCAGAAAGACTCCATAACTATTGGCCGACAATGTGGGCTAGATGCAATTATGAGGCGATTAAGGAATGTGGCAAGGAAGGTGAAATATTCGTCTTCTCACGCGCCGCATATGCCCATACCGTCCAATACACCAATTCCATGTGGAATGGAGACCAGCACGTCGATTACTCCGATGAGTATGGGCTTGGCTCTGTAATCCCTGCAACGCTTTCAATGGCTTGCAGCGGTGTTGGCGTTAACCACAGCGATATCGGAGGATACACCACAGTCCTTCACATGAAGAGAGATGCTGAGTTGTTTAAGAGGTGGTCAGAGATGAACATCTTCACCCCGGTATTCAGATGCCATGAAGGCAATAGGCCTAAGTCCAATGTCCAATTCGACAATGAAGAGGTTGTCGATGAATTCATCGAAAACTCCGACCGATTTGTTGCCCTGAAACCTTATAGAGATGATGTCCTAAAAGAATATTATGAAGATGGCATTCCTGTTAATAGACCTTTATTCTTCCATTTTAACGAGGATGAGGCGTATACAACCCAAAAGGAATTCATGTTCGGCGGCGAAATTCTTGTGGCCCCGGTCATGAGAAAGGGTGTTAACAAATTGAATGTTTATCTTCCGAAAGGTGAATGGATTGGCGTTTTCGATGGCAAAACCTATAGCGGTGGCCATGTCGATGTTGACGCCCCATTAGGTATGATTCCGGCTTTCTATCTTAAGGGAAGCAAACATGAGTCTTTATTTAAAAATTTAATAAAAGGAGAAGAAAAATGAAATATTATCTCGATTCTGCAAAAATCAACGAAATTGATTATGCTTACAAGTATTTGAAAATTGATGGTGTAACAACAAATCCAAAACACATCATGAACAGCGGCAAGCCTTTTATGACCGCGATCACCGACATTGCCAATTGGATTAAGGAAAATAACCTCGAAGGAAAAGATGTTTTCCCGGTTTCGGTTGAAATTAATCCTCATTTAAGCACTCACGAAGAGATGATTGAGGCCGCTAAGAAGATTTCGGCATTATGCGAAAATTTCGTTATCAAAATCCCTTGCAACGTAGAGGGGTGCAAGGCGGCAAAACTTCTTGAAGACGAGGGAATTAGAACGAATGTAACGCTCGTTTTCTCCCCATCTCAGGCAATCCAAGCCGGAAGAATCGGAGCGATGTTCGTTTCCCCATTCATCGGATGGAAAGAATCAGCTGGCGATGACGGACTCGATTATTTAAAGAAGATATCCGCCATCTATAAAGAGAAGAACTACAAGACTGAAATCATATGCGCTGCAGTTCGTTCAGGAAAGCAAATCGCAGAATGTGCTGAAATGGGCGCTGATATAATCACTGCAGGCTTGTCAGTTTATGAGGATTCATTCACTGATCCGTGGACTGATTACGGATTAAAGCAATTCTGTGATGCGTGGGATCATACGGCAGGTAATTAATATGAAAGTAGGATTTATCGGACTTGGCATAATGGGTATGCCAATGGCAACCAACGTTTCTAAGAAATTTGATTTAGTTGGATATGATGTTGTTTCTAAAACGGCGCCATTCCCTCTTGCCTATTCTATCAAAGAGGTTGTTGATAATTGCGATGTCGTAATTTCAATGGTTCCGAAAAATGAACATGTGATGTCGGTTTATCAAGAAGCGATGCCATTTGTTAGAAAAGGACAAATCTTTATTGAAATGTCCACCATTTCCCCATCGGTATCATCCAAAATCGCATTGCAAATTGAGGCCAAGGGAGCGGATATGCTCGATTGCCCTGTCGTAAAGAGCCAACCAGCCGCAATTAGCGGTACATTAGGCATTTATGTTGGCGGCAAAGAAGATGTTTACGCCAAAGTAAAAGACATATTGTCATGCATGGGATGCAACATTATTCACATGGGTGGACATGGTGCTGGATTGACCATGAAGATCCTTCATAACGCGTTGGTTGGCCAGATTCAAAACGGTGTCAATGAGGTTATGTCCATCGCTTCTAAACTTGGTATCGACCTTAATGATTTCGTCACTGCCATCTCTTATGGTGGAGGCCAGAATTTCTATTTGGACGGCAAGGCAAAAAATATTATTTCGGGAACATACCCAACTGCGTTCTCTGTTGCCAATATGCATAAAGACGCCCATTTAGCCGAGGCTATGTTAAAGGAGAATAATTTGGATTATCCAGGCATTGCCAATACTGTACGCATCTATGACAAAGCCATGGAAGAAGGATTAGGAAAGGAAGATTTCTCCGCAACATTTAAAGTTGTCAATGAAGGTAAATAAAAATGAGAAAAGCTAGAATTGGTGTTTGCTGTTTAACCAGAAAAACATACGATTATCAAACAGCCTATGCCCTATATCAGGAAAGAACCGCTGAACTCGCCAAAGATACAACGGTTGATTACTGCATTTATCATGAGAACGTAATTGAGCCTGAAGACGCCGAGAAGGCTATTCATTATTTTGAACAGCAAGAAATAGATGCCGTTGTAATCGTATCTGCCACATTCCATTTGGGACATTTGGCATTAATGATCAATGATGCCCTCAAGAAGCCAATTCTTCTTTGGGGTTTTGATGAACTCCCGTATAATGGCGGAAAAATCAGGCTTAATGCCGTTTGTGGCGTCAATTTAAATGCCTCAAATTTATATAAGGCCGGAGTGGATAATTATTGCGTTACCATCGGAAATGAAATTGATCAGAATTGGGTTAAGGCAATCAAGGTCATGGTTGCAATCCATACCACAAAAATCGGAATTGTTGGCTATCGCGCCCAGGGTTTCTTCAACGTTGGTGTCGATGAACTAAACCTTTATAAGAACACAGGTCTTTTGATCAACCACTACGAAATCAGCGATCTGTTCAAAAAACAGGCGGATGATGAAACCGTTGCTCGTGAGATTCAGAACATCAAAGACAATTTCTGCGTCAAGGAACTTAATGAAAAACAAGTTGAATTGGTCGCTAGATTAGTTGCCTCCACCGAAATCTTCCTTAAGGAAAAAGGAGTGGACGCTTTAGCGATTCGCTGCTGGCCAGAATTCGCGGCAACATATGGGGTTTCCCCTTGCGCGATGATGTCCATCCTCCAATCTAGAGGAATACTTCTTGCATGTGAGGGCGATGTTGAGGCTTTGGTTTCAATGATTGCTGTAAAAGCGCTTGGGGAACCAACTCCGTTCATGGCCGATTTATCGCAGGTCAACTTCCAGGAAAATTACGCCCTTCTTTGGCACTGCGGCGTTGCTCCATCCAACCTTTGGGATGGTAAATGCATAAGGTCTCTTGATACATATTTTGCAGGAGGGAAAGGCGTAACTGCCGGTTTCGTCCTCCAGCCTGGTGATTTCTCGATTTTCCGTGTTGATACGGCTAGGGGAAAAACCAGATTATTCTACGAAGAGGGCAAAGCTGTACCGATGGAAAAGCTGCTTACTGGCACTTTTGCCAAGGTTATTTTCAAACACGATGTCAAAGATGTGCTCGATGTCGTTGTTAACACCGGTATTGCCCATCACGTCGTCATGGGCTACATCCAATATGAGCCTGTCTTAAAGATTCTTTCTAAACTAACAGGTTGGGAAATTATCAAGTGTTAATTTTGGAGGCTAGATAAGTGCCCAATTGGTTAAGCAAAGCGCTATTTGTCTTAGTTGCTTTCCTCACAAATATTATCCAAGCCATAACCGGCTTTGCAGGCACCGTTCTAGCCATGCCTTTTTCCATTCAGCTCGTTGGAAAATCTTATGCCAAGCCTATTTTAAATGCCATTGCGTTACTCGTTTGCATAATCGTTGTAATCAGGAATTTCAAGAATATCGATTGGAAGTGTCTTTTGGAAATAATCCTATTCATGGGAATCGGGATGGTCGTAGGTTTCTTCCTTGAAAAATATTTGTATTCTGCATGGTTCCTTAAAATATATGGCATTTTGATTGTTGCTATCTCGTTTTATTATTTCTTTGTCGAAAATCCAGTAAAACTCCCTAGACCTCTTGGCTGGCTCATTATGTTCTTTGCTGGCGTTGTTCATATGATTTTCGTTTCTGGCGGTCCTTTGCTTATCATTGCCGCCAAGAATAGGATTAAAGAGAAAGAAACGTTCCGCGCCACACTTTCAATGGCGTGGGTAATATTGAATTCAGCGATCTTGGTAACCGATATTGCCGGAGCGAATTTCTCCATGGATCAACTTTGGGTTTTGCTGATCATTGTCCCAACAGTAATTGTGTCAATGATAATTGGGAAATTTGTCTTGAGGAGAATGTCCAATAACTTCTTTATGAAATTGACTTGCGTCCTCTTATTTATTTCAGGAATGACAATCATATGATAGCGATGAATAATCTTCAAAAATCCATCATAAGAATTCTTCAGGAAAAGAAGGAGTGCTCTAGGAAGGAACTCTCCTCTTTACTATCTGTTACCCCGGCCGCAGTAACCCTTGCAACGGCGTATCTACTGGAAAAAGGGTTCATTTCGAAATTACATGAAGTAACTAGAGACAGCGCCGGAAGAAAAGAGGTAATGCTAGCGGTTAATCCGGATTCTTTTTTCTCGGTTGGCATCGACATTCACGATGATGGATTCTCTTTAGTTAGAATTAACGGAATGCTTGAAATAATTCAAGATGTTGAAATGTTGACCAAACAAGCGTTGTTCGATGTTTTGCGTGGAATGGATTTTTCTAATTCTGTTGGAGTGTCAATTTGTCTTAAGTCATTCTATAGAATCGATCATGTTAGCGATGAAATCAAAGAACTTATCGAGTTCGTAAAAGAATTAACCACCAATGTAACCATTAAAAACAATATAGCCGCGCTTGCCTACGGTTTTAAAATGTTCAATCCGCAAGATGCGAATTTTGCCTTGATTAAATATGGCCCAGGTTTGGGGTCCGCTTTCTTCATTGACAATCGCCTTTTGCAAAATCAGTCCAGCCCAACCTATGAATTGGGCAAGATGTTGCTTGATACCAGCAACTTAACAATCGAAGAGCAGATTGGGTACAATAAGATTGCCTCCTCCAAGCTAGAAGCCGTATCCATTATTAAAAACGATGCCTTGTTGCAAAATAAGGTTCTTAAAACAATAGGATTGGCAATTTATAATGTTAATACCTTGCTACAGCTCGATAAGGTTCTTGTTTCCGGAGATATCTTCAAAGATGATTCGATTTTTGCGTCTTTGCTAAGAGAAATACCGATGAATGAAGAAGAAAAAGCAAAGGTTACGCGAATGAACAATTATCAGGAATTAAACAAAATCAAAACCGCTTTGACTGCCCAATATCTTTTCTTATCGTCGGAAAATAAGGAGTAGAAGCAGCATATGGAACATTCAAATTGGTATAAAGACGCCGTAATTTATCAGATTTACCCCCGTTCCTTTTGCGATAGCAATTCAGATGGTATAGGCGATATTCCTGGCATAATTTCCAAATTAGATTACCTTAAAAGTTTAGGTGTTAACTGCGTTTGGCTTTCGCCAGTTTATGATTCGCCACAAGAAGACAATGGCTATGATATCGCCAATTATCGTGATATCTGGAAGCCTTTTGGTACGCTGGATGATTTTAAGTTGATGTTAGGCGAGATGCATAAAAGAGACATCCGTTTAATCATGGATTTGGTTGTTAACCACACTTCCAGCGAACACGAATGGTTTAAGAGTGCAATCTCCGACAAAAGCTCTCCTTATAGGGATTACTACATAATCAAGAAAGGCAAGGGGAAAAACGGCAAAAAGCCTCCCAACAATTGGACTGGTTTCTTTGCGGAATCGACATGGACTAGAATCGGCGAAACTGATGATTGGTATCTTCATTTATTCGCTAAGGGCCAGCCTGACTTGAATTGGGAGAATCCAAAAGTCAGGGGAGAAGTAAAGGACATATTGCGGTTTTGGCTCGATATGGGCGTAGATGGATTCCGCTGCGATGTCATAACCTTGATATCGAAGAAACAGGATTTTAAATCTAGATTCCCGACATTGGCTTTGTGTGGCAAAGACGCCTTCGTGATGGGTCCTCGCATTCACGAATATCTGCATGACCTCTACAGAGACGTTTATTCCAATTATGATTGCATGACGGTTGGTGAAACCGTTCTTTCTAGTTTGGATGACGCCATATCTCTTGTTTCGCCAGATAGGCAAGAACTTGACATGGTCTTTAATTTTGACCACACAGATGTTGATAATTATTTTGGAATCAAGTGGATCTACCGCAAATTTAAGCTAAAAAACCTGAAAAAAGCCATTTCGAAGTGGCAGTTCGGATTAGAAGGAAAGGGCTGGAATTCTTTATTTATTGAAAATCATGACCAAAGAAGGTCGGTAGGGCGTTTTGGAACTGATGACAAGGAATACCGCGTTATTTCCTCCAAGATGCTCGCAGCGACCTATTTCTTCCTCAAAGGGACGCCTTTTATTTATCAAGGCCAAGAACTAGGTATGACAAACGGAGATTTCGAGTCTATTGATGATGTTGTGGATGTTGAAGCCCACAACGTTTATAAACTGGGCGAGTCTTTGCCAATTTTGAAACCGATTCTTAAAAAGACTCTCATGTCCTGCAATAGAGATAACGCAAGAACTCCTATGCAATGGGATGATTCTAGATATGCCGGTTTCTCTGATTCGAAGCCTTGGCTGAAGGTTAACAAGAACAAGAGCTTTATTAATGCCGAGTCCGCAATAAACGATGAGGATTCCACTTTCAATTTCTTCAAAAAAGCCATCTCGTTTAGAACGGGAAACGAAGTGATTAAAAATGGAACTTATTTGGATTTATTACCACATAGCAAATCTATCTTTGCATACGAAAGAAAACTGGATTCCAAAGAGGTTGTGGTAATCTCCAATTTTTCAAAAAAACACGTCAAATGCAGCTTTTTATCCAAATACAAAAACTACAAGTTGGTTTTGACGAATTACGTGGAAAAAGAAGAGGCTTATCTCAAGCCATATGAAACTAGAGTCTTAGTGAATTATTAATATTTCAATCAGGAGGCATTTTATGATTAAGGCCATCAATTCAGTATTTAAATTGGATACCAAGAACACGACTTGTTTAATTCGCGTTTCAGAGTTTTCTCATATTCTTTCCGAGTATTATGGCGAAAGGATTGATGATGAAGACGACTTCCTTTGGTCCAAAGAGAAATATGATATTCCAGGAGGATGCGCAGTCGCATACGATGAATCAAAGCCTGGGTATTGTCTTGATTTCCTCTCCACTGAAATTTCATCCGTTGGTAAAGGCGATTACAAAGAGCCTTCAATCATCGTCGACAATGGAAAAGATTATATCCTCGATTTGAAGTATGATTCGTATGAAATATCCTATGGTCTCACGCCTATTAATGGTTTGCCTTCCCCACATGGTAAAGTCCAGCAATTGATAATTCATTTAAAGGATGATGTTGTTGGAGTGGGTGTTGATCTTATTTATGTAACGTTTGAAGAAAGCGATGTTATCGCAAGACGCATAATCATCAGAAATAATGGTACAAATAAGATTAATATACTAAAAGCAATGTCCATGCAAATCGATATGATCGGCAAGGATTTTGACATGATTAATCTATTTGGAGGGTGGTGTTTTGAAGGCAATAAAGCTTTAAATCATTTAGACCACGCCTTATACGTTAACGATTCTAAAACGGGGAACTCCTCCAATAGACATAATCCGTTCTTCTTATTGAAAGAAAAAGGTGCCGGCTGGAATAATGGCGGCGTTTACGGATTCAATCTTATATATTCCGGGAACCACTATGAAGCGGTGGAACACTCAAATTTCAACAAAGTAAGAGTTATGCTTGGCATTTCACCAAACTGCTTCAACTGGGCTTTGAAGACGAACGAAACATTTGAAACTCCATTTGCGGTGATGACTTATTCTTCAAATGGTATCAATGGCATGTCGCAGCATATGCACGATTTCGTTAGAAAGAACATTACGCCGGAACATAGACAAAATGTTGTACCTCCAATTTTAGTGAATAACTGGGAAGCGACCTACATGAAATTCAAGGAATCGGATTTGCATGGAATCATCAAAAACGCTGAGAAACTTGGGCTTGAAATGTTCGTTCTAGATGATGGCTGGTTCGGAAGAAGAAACGATGACGCAAAAGGCCTTGGGGATTATGACGTGAACAGCAAGAAACTACCTCATGGGTTAGATGGACTTTCTAAATATGCAGAGAAGCGCGATATGAAATTCGGCCTTTGGTTCGAGCCGGAAATGGTTAATGAGGATTCTAAACTCTATGAGGAACACCCAGATTGGACGCTCAAATGCGATACTAGAATTCCGTCAAAAGGAAGGCATCAGCTTGTGTTGGATCTTTCAAAAGAAGAGGTTGTGGATTATATAATCACAAGTGTCAATAAAGTCTTGGATGAGAATAACATAAGTTATGTGAAATGGGATATGAATAGGCATATATCCGATGTTTCAAGCAACGTTTATCATGCTGGAGAAATGTCTCACAGATATATTCTTGGGTTGTATAAGCTTTATGATGGAATCATTTCAAAACATCCTGAGATATTCTTTGAAGGTTGTTCAAGCGGTGGTAACCGTTTTGATTTGGGCGGACTTTGCTATTATGACCAGATATGGACTAGCGATGACACGGACGCTTATGAGAGACTGAGCATTCAAAGCGGTTATGCTTTGGCCTACCCGTTGCGCACCTTATCAAATCACGTATCTGCTCATACTTCACATCAAGCATTAAGAAAAACGCCTCTATCTACGAGGTTCAATGTTGCCATGTTCGGTTCGCTTGGATATGAACTTGATCTCGGCATGCTAGATAAGATTGAAAAGAAGGATGTAATGTCTCAGATCGAATTCTATAAAGAGCATAGAAACTTGATACAAACCGGAGATTTCTACCAATTAAAAGACATAAATGAAGATGGATATTCATTGTGGCTCGTTGTCTCGAAAGACAAGAAAGAAGCATTGCTTGGATATTTTAACGGTTTACAAAAAATTAACCCATCGATTGATGAGATTAAACTGGTCGGTTTAGAACCAAATTTTAAATATGAATTCCAGGTTCGCGAACAGCAACATAACATCCACTTATTTGGCGGACTCGTCAATCAAGTCCTTCCTATAAAGGTCAATGAGCAAGGATTCCTCGTTCACGAAGTTGCTAAACATGTGACTATGCCTGGTGAACATGAAAAATACACCCTATCAGGAAAGGCATTGATGAGTGGGGCCTTGAAACTTAAGCAGCAGTGGATGGCCACCGGATTTAACGACGATGTTCGTGTTCTAGGTGACTTTGGCTCAAGGGTCTATTACATAAAAGCGGTATAGAGATTGATATTTAGAACTCTTTTAAAAATCAAGTTCAGTAATTTCTTTTGTATGCGGATTGTGAAAAATGATGACGTTTTCAAAATCGTTTAAAGACGCAAGCCTTGTTGCGTCTTTTTCCTTTTGATGAACATTTAGTTTCTGAAAATACGTGTTCTTTCTTTCGCCTAAGAGTTTTTCGGCGTAACTGCTTTTATCGATTGTACCAGTAAATATCAAAGAATAATCTGGATGGGTATTAACTATGTCTTTACTTACATCGCTTGCTAATCGATGGTCGATAAATAAGATAACGTTTGAATCCTCTTTATTAAAAATGATGACTTCTTTTCTTAGGTATTCACCTTCATTCGTCTTAAAAAATGACGGTCCTTCAATCCCATATGAGATATTGTTCTCATTCAAGTGAGAAATTAAATCCATGCTCCGGCCGTTTTTTGGCAAAGGCAACAAAACGTTCTTTTCTTTTTTGATTCAGACCTTTAAAGCAAAGTGTTGTTTTGCTGTATAATAAAACCGCCAGACCCATTAGATATTTTTAAGCAACGCCTCGGTCTTAGGGCCCTTGGTCTGGCGACTTGCCTCACCCGAGGCGCTGCTTAAAGGTAGTGAGGTAGAAATGATGAGCCAGACCATGCCCTCCTCTTATAAGGGTCTTTTCGAGCTGCTCGACCAATGCGACGACCCCGTCGAATGCTCCGTTTTGGAGCGCGTCAAGGCCGAATACGACGAGAGGCATAAGCAGGATTTCGCCAAAATCGAAGCCTTCGCGAACGACAACGTTTGCCTGATGTGCCCGAGATGCGGCTCCCGCGAGAAAATAGCGTTCGGGAAGACCGAGAACGGGACGAAGAGGTTCCGTTGCTCCGGATGCGGGCGGACCTACAACGCCGCCTCAAGGACGCCTTTTTCGCCAGCAAGGTGAACGTCTCCGCATGGATGTCGTTCCTTGAGTGCCTGCTCAGCGGATCAAGCGTCAAAACGGCTTGCGTGACGGCCAAGATATCCAGGCCAACGGGTTCGGCTTGGATGGCGAAGATATTCGAAGCCATCGAGCATTACCAGGATTCCGTTTTGTTCTCTGGGCGGATTTGGATAGATGAGACCTACGTGGACGTGAACTCATCCGACAGGGTGGAGAAGGACGAGATTGGCAAGATACGGAAGGTCCGCCAGAAGCTGAGGGGGATAAGCAGGAACAAGATTTGCTTGCTGGGGATGACCGACGGCACCAAATGTGCCGTTTTCGTCTGCGGCACGGGCAGGCCGAGGAGGGATAAGAACCTGGAGGCGTGCAGAGGGCGCATAGCCAGAGGCTCCACGATTGTCGGCGACATAGACACGTCGATGAGCCTGACGGCGGAGTCTTTGGGGCTGAAGCGCGAAATGTACAAATCCAACACTTACGAGGCTTACGAGAAGCTGGCCCCGATAGACGGGGTCTGCGACCGTTTTAAGCTGTTCGTGAGGAAACACCGAGGCTTCAGCAAAAAGAAGCTGCAGAATCGGTGCAACCTCTTCGTCTTCGTGGAGAACGAGAAATCGGCAAGCCCAGATATCTTTTTGGTATCGGAAAAACTAATAAAGCTGACAATAAAGACCGATAAAACCGGGAAATAGCCGATAAAATGCGTGTTTCTCAACAACACTTTGTTTTAAAGGTCTGTTCTTTTTTCCTTGCGAAATGTTTATAAATGCCTTCCACAGGGGCTAGAGGTAAAGATATTGTAAATTTTTTGTAACGCGGAAAGACCTGAATAGATTGACGCCCAAAGAAAGATTAATCCTCATTACCTATAGTTGTTTCTTTAATCTTTATTATTATATTAAGGGCTCGATTTGCGATTTTGAGTCTTCTCCATTCTCAATAAAATAGTTGAAAAGTACGGGAAACATTTTATAAATGTTGCGAGGTATTTTTATGACAAAAGAAGTTTCTGAAAAGCTTGAATATGTAAATTCAATATTAAAAATCAGGCAAATTTATTTTAATGCATGTTCTGTAATTGGTTTTGACATGGAGACCATCTGCCCACAAAAGGGCATGAGCAATCAAGGTGAGACATCTGCCTACTTGGGTAATGAATCATTCAAATTGACCAAGGACCCAAAATTCATCGATGCTTATGAATATCTTTACAAGCATTTGGATGAACTTGGTGAATTCGACCAAGTTTTAATCAAATCTCTCCACAAGGATTATGTTAAAGAGAAAAATATCACTCCAGAATTGGATCTTGAATGGTCAAAAGCCTTTAACCAAAGCTGGGTTAATTGGCTGACCGCTAAGGAAAAAGATGACTATTCCATTTTTGCCACATCTTTAAAAGAAGTGAGGGATATCTCCTTGAAATCAATTGAATTAAATGAGGAGAAAAAGCCAATCCCATATGATAATTTATTGGACACATATGAGACTGGAATCGCAGTCAAAGACCTCGATAGATACTTTGGCGAGTGCAAGGAAAGATTAATCCCACTTCTTAAAAAGATCAAAGCATCGTCTAAGAAGATTAGAACCGATTTCTTATCTAGACCCGTCAGTGATGAGCAGCAGAGGAAACTTGCGGATTATCTTCTTGAGGTCATCGGCTTTGATTTTACAAGAGGCGCCATAACCACAACCGAGCATCCATTCACGAATGGACTTGCCAAGGATGATGTTCGCGTTACGACCCATTATTATCCGACCGCATTTACCTCAAGCATGTATTCGGTAATCCATGAAGGTGGGCATGCTTTGTTCGAGATGTACCAGCCAGAAGAGAACTTTGCCCATTATATAAACAACCTGAAGACAATGGGCATGCACGAGTCAACATCTCGTTTCTATGAGAATAGAATTGGTAGAAGCAAAGAATTCATCCATCTTATCTACCCAAAATGCAAAGAGATTTTCCCTAATATCTTCTATGATGTCAGCGAAAAGGAATTCTACGAGGCGGTTAATTTAGTTGAGCCTTCGCTTATAAGAACTGAGGCTGATGAATTCACCTACACCTTCCATATCATCATCCGTTATGAGTTAGAAAAAGAAATAGTGAATAATGGAGCCAAGATTGAAGACCTCCCTAAGATGTGGAATGACAAATACGAAGAATATCTCGGCATAAGGCCATCAAATTATAGAGATGGCATTCTTCAGGATGTTCACTGGGCATCTGGGTTTGGATATTTCCCAACTTATGCCCTTGGGAATATGTACAATGCGATGTATTACAACAAAATGTCCGAAGAAATCGATATCGCCGGAAGCATAAAGTCCGGCAACATCCAAAACATCAACAATTGGATGATTGAACATGTTTGGAAGAAAGCGGATAGGCTTGAGCCAAAAGAGTGGATTAAAGATATAACAGGAAGAGATTTCACACCGAAAGATTTCCTAGACTATTTAGAAACGAAATATTCTGAGTTATATGAATTTTAAGGAGTGTTTATGAATTACAACGAACAATTAATGGGACTTTTGAAGACATCTTATTCGCCGTATCATGCCGTTCAAAACATCATTTCAAGGCTTAAAGAAGCCGGCTTTGAGGAATTGCATGAGTCCAATGAATTCAGTCTTAAAAAAGGCCATTCTTACTACGTCACTAGAAACGGGACATCAATCATCGCTTTTAAGGTTCCGTCTTTTATCGATAATCCGATGTGCAAGATTGGTGCGGTTCACACAGATTCACCAACATTCAAAATTAAGCCTAATCCACTTAAGCGTTATAAAAACATTGTTTCTTTAAACTGCGAGCCATATGGTGGCGGCATTTATTACTCATTCTTTGATAAACCTCTGTCACTTGCGGGACGGGTATTTGTCAAAAAGGACGGAAAAGTGGTTCCTCAATTAATCGCAATCGATAAAGATTTGCTTTATATCCCTAGCATCTGCATTCACATGAATAGGCAGTGCAACTCCGGCTACGAATTCAATCCTGCTAGAGATACCATTCCGATGATGGGTGATCTGCCTGGGGACTTCTCCTTTAATTCATATTTATCAGAAATTGCAGGTAACGAAGTTGTTTCTTACGACTTGTTTATCTATAACAGGCAACAGCCTACAATCGTAGGGTTTAACGGTGAATATTTATCATCTCCAAGACTTGATGATTTATCAGCGGTTTATACGGTACTAACGGGATTTATTGAGTCTCAGCCTAAAGAGATTTCCATCCTTGCCGCATTTGATAATGAAGAAGTTGGATCGCTTACGAAACAAGGCGCTCATTCGGATTTCATGAAGCATATAGTCGGAAGAATATACAACGCATTGGGTCTTACTAAGGAACAAAGGTTTGCTGCCTTATCAAAATCCTTCTTATTAAGCGTTGATAACGCTCATGCGAATCATCCAAATAGACCGGATTTAAGCGATGCAACAACTGATGTTAGGTTAAACGGCGGCATCGTCCTTAAGTACAACTCCAATCAATCATACACATCAGACGGTCTGTCATCCTCTATTGTAAAAGAACTTTGCTCCTCGGCCGGAGTCAAAGTTCAGGAGTTTACAAATAGGAGTGATCTTCGTGGCGGAAGCACGCTTGGCAATATCTCCAATTCTGAGATTTCCCTGACATCCGCGGACGTTGGCATTGCTCAACTTGCCATGCACTCAGCTAATGAGATAATGGGAATTGAAGATGCAGATGCAATGGTTGCATTAGCTAGAGAAATGTACAACAAAACGATTGATATTGAAGGCGAATCATTCGTGATTAAATAATGCAATTGTTGGTATGGTTAGCTAGCAACTTAACTATTGCTAATGCTGGCATTTGAATAAAAAAATGTCCAGAAGCGTGTCAATTCCCTTAAAGTTAAGGGCGGAATCCCCCTCTGGCGTTCAGGATTCTCATTGCAAAGATGAGCCTTCAACAACGCGCCGGATTTAAGATTCCTATTTCTGAATGTAGGAACTGCCCCAATGCTTCTAGACGCCTATAGTTTATCATAATTTTTGGAATATAATATATCGAAGTTGAGGTAGCGTTATGGATATAATGGAAGCAACGGAAAGAATCAAAGAACTTTTGTTCTCTTGGGGATTGGATATGACATCTTACCAAATCGAAGGCGAATTCGGATATATTTATTCGCCGGTGTCAATTGAACCATATACACATCACATCGATATTCTCATCGGATTGGGCGAAAATGATACGATGAGAGTGGATTTCATTATGGGAGAGATAAACGCTAATGAAGATGTTTATGAACTTCTTAATCAATTTAATGTCGATGTTCCTCAATATAAGGCCGTTATAATCGGCGGTCAACTTCATATCGTCACATACTGCGAAGATGGCATCTTGGAAAACATTGAGCAGAGAATCGAAAACGCGATGAATGATATAGGCGACGAAGATTATATGTATGAGCCGATGAAGGGCTTGCTTGAATATATAGTTCCCGAAGAAGAGGACGTTTCAACCGAGGCATAATCATGAAAGAAGAGACACTTAAGAGAATCAGAGACTTTACCAATGATCGCGATTGGGATCAATTCCATTCGCCTGAAAATTTGGCAAAAAGCATCGTAATTGAGTCCGCCGAGCTTTTGGAATGTTTCCAATGGGATAATGAGCATTTCGATTTGAACGCTGTCAAAGAGGAACTTGCTGATGTTATGGTTTATTGCCAAAATCTTGCCGATAAACTTGGCTTAGATCCTGATGAAATTGTCAATGCCAAGATGGAAAAGAATGAGAAAAAATACCCAATCGAAAAGGCGAAGGGAAAATCAACTAAATACGACAAACTATAAATATGAATTATTTGTTTTTTGATTTGGAATGCGCCAATAGCGATAATGGTGGCAAAATTTGTGAATTTGGATATGTCATCACAGACACATCTTTCAATATCCTGGAAAAAGATTTGATGATTATAAATCCGGGCTTCGACGAAAATGGCAATAGAGAGCATTTCATCACGGAATACCATCCTGTAGAAGGACTCACTTTCGCTTTCAGTTTTGACACTTATCGTTCGGCCCCTGAATTCCCGCAATTCTATGAAAGAATAAAAGAACTGATAACAAATCCTGATAATCAGGTTATAGGATATGCCGTTGATAACGATGTAAGATTTCTTAACTATACATTAAATAGATATGGATATGACCGTTTTGACTATAACGCAATCGACGTAGCTGAATTTGTTAAATACGATAGAGATGATGAAAAATCAATCGGACTGGGCAAGGCTTATTTGGAATACGTTTCCATAGAACACCCGATAGGCTTGACCGAGCATTGTTCTAGAGATGACGCCGAATTTACCATGCTCGTTCTTAAAGGACTGCTTTCAAAGAGAAATACGTCTCTAAACGACTTGATGGCGGAAATCAAATATCGTCCCGTAAATTCAATCGAAGAAGTTCAAAAAGAAGAGGAAGAAAAAGAGGCAAGACGCTGCTATGTTGAATATTGCAGAGAATGCGGTCCTTATGTAAATGATTCAGGATATATCGGTGCAAGAATATCCTTATCTAGAGAAGCCCAAGAAAATTTGGAATTTGTTAATCGTGCAATTGATATCGCATATAAAAAAGACTTGCTGTTTGTACGATTTGGGAATAACACCGATTACTTACTTTGCTTAAATAAAGCTGAATTGGAATCTAGAAAACGCCAAGCAGCCAATCTTCATGTAATGTATGACATCATTCTTATTGATGAATTGGAAAAAATGTAAAAAAGCGGTAGAACTTAGCCTTTTATTTCAATGCGGCCAAAAGGATGATACCGACTTGGACTGGGATTCCTATGAGGTATATGTACCAAATTGTGTTGCCTGCCACAAAAATTTGAATAAAGAATGCCGTAATTAACGTCCAAACAAATAGGGATGATGTAATCCAAAACGGGAGTTTCTTTCCCCAATAATAGAAGGACATAACCAGTATAACAAAAGACGTTGCTGGAGCGCCCCAGATAAAGACTGTCCACTTATTCGTCCAATTTTCATTGTGCATATTTGCCACGAAAATAGCCATTATGATCAGCCATACAACACAAATGCCTAAGCAGATTAAAGTGATTTTCCTTCCCAAATGTTCCATTGATTTATCGACGGATATTTTCTTTTTGGCTGCATTTTCCGTAATCAAAAAATCAATTGTTACCCCGTAGAAATCGGCAAATTGCTTGAGAATATCAACGCTAGGAAT
>CAVAGP010000032.1:20548-26273 GCA_963588175.1 Faecalibacillus sp.
TTCGGCGAGCTCTACTTGGGTCAAATGCTTCCTTTTTCTCAACTCTATTAGGTTTGTTGCTACGATTTCGTTTAGTTCTGCCATGTCTCTAAAACATTATTATATTTTCATGTTTTGTTCAAGATTTTTCAGGAATTTACGCGTACCTAGTTTAAGGAACTAGATAAAATATAATATAAAAAGGCTCGATAATGCCTGATTTTTGACAATTCTACGATTTGAAGAATTGTTTTCTACTTTAGATAAGTGCGCGCCTAGATACACCTTTCCAACGCACGCAAATAAAATAACATCGGTTTTTAACGTATGAATGTATTTGCGAAACTTAAAACTGTAAAACTTAGCACCTGGATTGCCGTCGGCGCAGTCACACTCACAGCCGCCGGATCTGGCGTTGGTTTCGGCCTTTGGTTTCACAATAGCTTTTATGGTGGAGAAGAAGTCGATTATGACAGCATCGACACAACAAGCCTTAACGTTGATTACGATGTGTATTACCAAAACTACCAAAAAGAAATTAATTCGGGCAAAACCATTGTTTGGGAAGATAAATATACGCCTGCCCAAATGGCGAATTTAGCACTTTCTCTATATTGTCATCAAGATAAGGCTATATGCCAAGGTTACGGAACTGGTCGCGCTTCCGTTGTTGACCAAGAAATTAGGTCGACCGCCATTAAAGTTGGCAATAAGTTCTTCAAAGAATCCAATTCATTGTCTTCGATCGTCAATATCGCTTGGAGATTCTATGAAGAAGGCGATGAACTCGATACTTACTCCGGCAAATGCAAAGGCTCGGACGTTGAAATCGGCGTATATGACAGCGATGAAGTCATCATCCAGACAAAAGATGAATATACAAAACAATGGGGCAGGCCGATATCGACCCCAATCGCACACGTCATAACAGATAACACGGTGTTGAAAGATGGCCAACTCACCTCAAAATGTTATGGAAAAACAAGCGTTGTAAAAAATGGAGATGGCACAGGCTACGTTATAGATCTTGAAATGGATCCTACAACTGCCGTAATCAAATACGTTTACGAAATGAAGAGCTTATCAAGCCTGCCAAAATTCCCTTCATTTGAATATTGTCACCTTGTATTTGAAACAGATTTGGATTTGAAATTAAACAAATCCTTAGCGATTGAAAAATATTTCGCTAATACGGGAAGCATTGGTGCATGGGTCACCTGCACCATGACTTCCAGATATCAATATGATGGTGATATTGAAATTCCTAAATTATCCTCACCATGCGAATACGTATATATAGATTAAGATTTAAGGAGCTAGACTTATGACTGAAAATAAACATTCTAAAGCAAAAAAAGTTCTCAGTTATTCGGGATTATTTTTATCGATATTCGGAATCGCTGCATCGGTAGCGTTCTTCTCTGTGCCAAAAAAAGTTAGAGAAACCCCAAATGCTGCTCAGGATGCAACTGACGTTACACTTCCCGATGTCGAAGCACCTTCTCATGGCGATTTGTTAATAGCAAAGCTCGCTGCTGACCCACATATTTCGGGCGATGTCGACGTGACTATGAGTTTCCCTGACAAAGATGGCGACGATACAACAAATAATTCGATTGATTTAAAAGGGTCACTCGCATTCGCTATGCAGGATTTGGATGACATCAAGGTTAAACTCGATTTGACACTTGATTACAACGGCGTTCAAAAAGATTTATCTGCCACGATGGCCGATGACGGACTTTATTTCTCACTAACTGAGCACAACGATGAAATCTCATTCTCCGAGAGAAGTGGAGTTAAGTACAAGATGATTGACAATGACCTTGACACTTTATTGCTCCATATCGTCGATATCGTTGGAGCGGATTCAGAGATTTGGGATATCAATACATACTCTGGCATGATTGATACTTCTGCAATGTCCACCGATAATATGAATTTTAACGTTGAATGCACCTCGGAGAGCGATAGTGGATATGGTTACACTCTCACTCTTGACACCGGTTCATTCAAAATCAATGCTGGCCTTGAATCGGATTTGGATTACAACCTCACAAAACTAGAAATCAAAGATATCGCAGTTGGAGATGCCCATATTGGCCTTCTTATGAATACCAATATCGCAACCACAGCAGATGAATTTTTGCCAGTTGGCTCAAAAGATGATTATCTCCATTTCGTCTCCAGCTGGGATTTAATCCAAAAATTCTATGATCTTGTTGAATCAAAGAAATTCGGAGTTAGCCTTAATGCGACAGTTACGCACGACTATTCAACGGACGAGAAAGAACAACTTGAGGACCTTGATCTTGCGGCAAGCGTGAATGCTGACTTAGACCATAACATCTTCAATTTGGCAGCTGATATATCTAATGATGCTGAAAGTGACGAGGGAACAAAAACATATAAGAAAACGATCGGTGGTGGTTACCAAGATGATTCAATCTTCTTCAATTACAACGATGTCTTCAAAGCGTCATTAAACACGACATCAATTGGCGAACTCATCGGTAAGGTTCAGGATGACATGGGAGATGCAGATGCATCTTCACTCGCTTCCCTTGCTGATTTCATCACGGAAAACGATTTGATCAAAGAGATAAAAGATGGACATTATCAAGGGGTTATCGAGCTCATAAAAGATGTTCAATGCGAAGATAACAAGATTGAAGTTTCCGTAAGCCTTGATGATTTGGGCTTAGGAAGCGATTCAGAAGTCGTCATCGTGCTTGACGCTCAATCAACGGCAACGAGCCTTGCTTCAGTTGAAATCAAGAAAGCTGAATTCTCCAAGTTTGAGCTTAATGCTTCCCTTACATTGGAGGACTACGAAACCAAAACTGTTGAACTTGCAGAATATAAAGAGATAGACCATCTCACTAATATCTATGACCAGTTCTACAACATTGCACAGGCTAAGAAAGCCGGTATAGCATTAGAAGGGTCAATCTTGGGAACTGGTGACTATCTCGGATTCAACTTCTCCGCTCAAACTCAATTCGATACAGTTGGCGAAATCGGAAACGCCTATCTAAATGTTATCGAACACGATTCAACATTCGGCGATATCAATCACAACCTCACGATTGACGTTGACGGTGAAGAGGATATGAAGTTCGAATATCAGACAGGAGAAAATAACGGAGAATACCTAAGAGGCAAATTCCGTTTCCAGACGCTTAAAGATATCGTCGAACTTGTCAAAGAAGTTTTGGGCGATGATGATCCAAAAATCACCAAATTCACAAGTTCATTAACCGAAATGGCCGCTGATGGAATCATTGCATCCATCCAAAGCGGAAACTATTTCTCGCTCCTTCAGGCAAATATCCTCAAGTCTGCAGCCGTAAATGAAAATGACGGCATGACATTCATTGTTAACGCTGCTGACTTCGGATTCGATTCTGACATTACTTTGGATATTAAGAGAACTGCAACAGGCGAACTCGATTATTTAAGGGTACAAATGGCTGTAAATGACTTAACAATCGACGTTAAGGCAAATCTATTTGATTATGATGACAATAGCGTTCAGCGCTTAGGATCAGTGTCGGTTGATGAATTCTGGGATTTCTCGCAGATCAAAGATTTGCTAGAGTGTTTCTACAATACCGCGAAAATTGACACATTCCATTTGACGGCAACCCTTAAGGTTAAACTCGGAAGCGCGGTTACCGCACTTGACATACCTCTAGATTTTTATGTCAATGATGACGTTGATAACGTCAAAGTCTATGGCACCGCTGAGATTCCATTAAGAGCGGGCATCAACGCTTCGAATATTACAACTTGGTTAACTGGTGCAAAGAGATACATCACCTTCATTTACACAAATGATTACTTCTATCTCCACAGAAAAGATAAAGTTTCCTCTCTCATTACAGCATGGAACAAAGAAGACTCATATAGAATGTCTCAGGATTACTTCCTTGATAACATTGCCGATGTCTTGCTCAATTATGTTATCGGCATGGATGATGGATTAATCGATATTGATTCATTAACAAAGGATTCCGAGAGGGATAACCCAATCCAGTATGATGAGATGATCACAAAGTTCCAATACACCGAATCGTCACATACATGGAATGTCGGACTTGACGTTGGCGAACTCGCTGGCAATGATGCTCTTGGCACGGCGGACATCACATTTGCAGCGAATGACTCAGACCTCTTAACGACATTATCCGTAACTCTTGATATTTCAGTTATCAACATCGTTGGCGACTTCGAGAATCTGAATGTCGGCGGAGACAACTGGACAGACGAGGTTGAATCCAACTGGTCAACATATATCTCAGCCCATATCGGAGATACTTTGAACGCAATAGTTTAATGCATAAGGCCCAGCATTTTAGGATGTTGGGCCTTTTCTTTATGCTTCTTTTTTGTTTCTTCTTAAATAGAATGTAATTGGAATTATCGCTAGGAGAAGCATAGAAACCCCGGCAATATAACCCCAAGAAGAAGGGACGGCGCTTATATCGCCGAATTCATTCGTATATGTTCTGCCGAATGCGTTATTAAGCGCATCTCCGATAAATGGCCCGATGCACATTGGTAGGGCCACGACAAACAGCATTCTAACACCCATGAATGTTCCCTCTTTATTCTCTGGAATGTATTCTCTTACCAACGCATTGATTATTGTTGGCACTCCAACATATCCAAGAATCATTATCAAACCCGCTATTGATGCGTATGCGGTTCTGCCCGTTGAGCCATCTTCTCCAACATCCGGAATAAAGAACATTAAAAGGATTCCTGCGGCATAAATGAGGAATGTTGGGATTATCATCTTGTTTCTGCCAACCTTATCCGCAATAAAGCCTAAAACAACGCTCAAAACAGAACCCATCAATAACGCGATTGCCATAACGATAGCAAATGGGGTCAGGAAGCCCGTTCCTGAGTTCGCGATCAAACATGTTCTTTCCATATAAACCATCAAATAAGGGAAGAATACCTGCGTTGCCGTTGCGTAAATGAAATATATTATGAGGACGATATAAAGATTCTTGTTTTCTTTAATCGTTGAAGGCTTAAACCCTTCGATGAGAATCCGTCCGAACTTTTCGTTTCTTCCCTCTTCCGGTTTGCCTTTAGGAATCAAGAAATACGATAAAACGCCAACCGCAATCACCAAACCACCGATTAGATAGAAGAACAAATCCCATCTAGCGTCATGCACTCCCGACGCCGAATCTGTTGTTAACCCATTAAGCAGAACGAATATCAACAGCATCGCCACAAGGGGAAGAACGGACAATATGCCTTCGACCTTAGATTTGTCTTTATTCTCTATATTACGCGTAACGTATGAATTGAACGCGGCATCGTTGGATGTTGAGCCAAAGAATGTCATGACACAATCTATGACAATGACCATTATGGCTGCGTTTAGCGACACCATGGCAACAGGCAGAATCTTACTTGTTGAGTTAACATTCAATAAGCCGAATGATGCCGTAGCTAGTCCCCATAAGATATATCCAAAAGATATAAACTCTCTTTTATGTCCGACTTTATCGGTTAGACTACCCATGAATATTGTTGTAAGCGTGGCCACAATCGCAGAAGTTGCAGTGGTGATTGCTATCAACAATGAGTAATTGAATGATTGTCCTGCCGGAGCAGAAAAGTTCAGATATGTGATATAGGTATTGAGATACATATTCTCAATTGCCCAGGCCAGTTGTCCTACAAAACCTACGAGGACAACAAACAACCACATTCTAAAACC
>CAVAGP010000033.1:0-23669 GCA_963588175.1 Faecalibacillus sp.
CCTTGCGGGTTATCCCTGAACCTAACCGATTCAAGGATTTCGCCATCGCATTTAACGTCAATTTCCGTGAAAACGACCTTCTTTTTTCTAGCGACTCCCGAGATAAACCAGCAAAGACCGGCAATCACGACAAATCCGCCGACTATGTAGCAAAGCCAAGGGAATACCGAAGCGATGCCCGCGAGCTTACCGCCCTGGCAAATCGTGTCTTTGAGGAAGGATAAGCAGATAACTCCGACACCGACTAGAACAACGAGGATGGCCAAGACTATTTTCATTGTCTTGCGAAGACTGCCGACGCTAATTTCAACCGTCGTTTTGTCAAACTGAGCGATTTTGGTTGTGGTCACCGTCTGAGCATCACCTTTGTTTTTGGCAACATCCGCCTCAGTTATGACAAGTTTAGAGCCAACTCTTTCGAAGGTGTATTCCTTTACGACCTTATCGTCATCGTTTCCGACTGTGAAGTTAACTAAGTTTTTCATGCCATTTCCTCTTTCCTTATTATTTATAAGATAAATCAATTATATGCATCTCTCAATTTTTGTTTTTGCTTTCTTCTTCCATTACGGTGTTGAAAGCTTTTGCTCTAGGCAGATTCCATTGAAACAAAGTAGCCAAAATTCTCAAAGTAATAATTACTGCGCAAGATAAGGCAACGCCAACGATTCCATAAGGATCACCCCAGCTGTTGATAAGAAAGACGACATATACGAAAGTGCCTATAATGCAAGGCATCATATAGAAATGTTTTTTGAAAACGGATGGAATTTCCCCAACAAAGACGTCTCGGAACATACCACCGCCAACGCCGGTAATGACGCCGAGACAAGTGCAGAATATGTAAGTTTCAACAATGCCGATTCCATCCGGCAAAGAATAAAAAGCTGTTTTGGCTCCCGCTACCGAGAATACGGAAATTCCTATTGCATCAAGTGCATAAATCCAGAAGGCATGCCTATGGTCCTCGAGATACCTAGCGGTCTTTGGCAAACAAGCAAGTATAAAGCAAACCGTAGATATCAAGACCGATAGAGCGGCCAACCACAGATACTCCGGGTCCCAAAATATGTGTGGTGCGCATTTATTGAGTATTAAATCTCTTAAAAGCCCACCGCCAAAGACCTCTATTAAAGTCAAAATCCAAACGCCCAAAAGATCGGCTTTCTTCCTTAAAGCCTTAATCGCACCAGACGTTGCAAAGGATATGCAAGCAATTATCTCGGCGCCGAATAAAACCGCATCAATCGGAGTTGCAAAGTTAAGCATAATCAATAAATAGGATACGAAACTTTCTTTAATCTGTCGGACGGGACGTCTCTTCTACCTTCTTTAGCCTGAGCGTGTCCATCAAGAATAACCAAGTCGCCGGTATATCCAACCGTGTCATTCTTGATGAGTGAGGTACCGACGCCATACATGTCAACTGGAACGCCCTCATCTGTCCAAGCTTTTATCTTTTTCGCGGTAAAACCGCTAGATACGGTGATCTTTACCCAATCAAGCCCTTCTTTAACAAGTCTTTCTTTAAGAGCATAAATGAGCTCTTTACAAACACCATGCGGGTCAAAACCTGATGTATCCTTGTCATCGAAATAATGATCGATTAACGACTTTGAAGTATCTACGCGAACGCCCCTTAATGTATGTCCTAAGGCTTTGGCGACTTTAACCGAATCTTCAACAACATTATTGTTGTAATCAATCAAGGCCGTCACCAATTCATTAGGGAATGTTTCGTGATAGATATTACAGGCTTTAACAATGTCTCCATCGCAGATTTGAATCAAAGCGTGTGGCATGGTGCCCATGCCCTTAACTCCAACCCATTCGCCTTGGGCATCAGTGGAAAATTTCTTGATTCCCGCAACATAGGTTGCATACCCGTCGCCTGTCTGAGTATATGGGTCATCTTGCCTGTCGGCCATTGAGAAGGTATCGGTGCCTTTAAGGGCGACGACAACCTCGTGAACGTTTGTGGCAACCGAGGTTCTTCTCGTCAATATTCCATCGATGATTGATTCGAGAAATCCAAAATTCTCGTATTTGCCAGTAATTTTTAGAACTGGCTCCCCGGCATTAACCATATCGCCATCATTCAAAGCCCAAATATCAAGGGTTTCTGGCTCAATTGCGAAAGTGTGAAGAATTGCGATTGCTTCATCAACACCGCAAACCATCACATTGTCCTTTCTTTGGAAGAACTGCATTTCAACAATGTGCCCTGGGCAACGTTCCAAAACAATTTTGCGTGATTTTAAGAAATAGTTGGCGGAATAATAACCTTCCCTGATTCTTTCATCGAACTTGAAGGTTTTGTTTGTCAAACGGGAAATCTTCCCTTGTTCCTTAAGCTTAATCTCTAATTCTTCCATAATTATTCTCCTGCTAAATAGAAATCTTCACCGGATCTATATCCATCAACAACGAATGCTCCTTCTGAATCAGCGTTGATTCGAAGTTCTTTCGCGTTGCAGATTAAACAATTAACCATAACATCGTCTTTTGCGTAAGTTCTAAAGGTGGCACCATTATACTGAATAGTCCCATCGAGGGCCAATACGACATAGTCACCAATTTTAAGATTGTTGTAACTAGTGATGGCAACCATTTCCTTGTCACCCACATCTACCATGATTTTCTTATATTTTTCTGTAGATTGCGCATTTTCAATTGATGATACGGTTCCTACCTTATAGCCTGAATCAGTGCAATAAGGCAAAGTCGGCAATTTTGCACGTTTAAGGATATGGTTAACAACATCGACGAGTTCTTTCCCTGGCGTCACAATCATTCCATGAGCCTTGATTTTCAAGACTCTAGAAAGGTTGTTGATATTTATGCCAATGAGTTCATTGTCGCCACTATACAAGGCGTAAACATCATCGGAACATTCACCATGGTCGAATGTTTTATTTGTGCTCAGGACTATGAATAGCGTATCTCCTGAAACGTCGTGATTGTAGAACATGCGATACATGACTTCTATCCTACTTTCTATATACCAAACGATTGATGTTTTTGCCCATCGAGCGGAAATTCCTTTCATATTCGCTCATGGCGTCATCGCTATCGTCGTATTCGTAATTATCTGTATCAAACACTTTTATAAGTGGCAGCGTCTCCGCTTCTTCTTTCGTGAATGCATAGAGGTCATCGTTGTCCGTTTTAATTCTGATTTCCCCGCCGTCTTTTAATATGTTCATCATATTTTGCAATCTGATTCTAGTTGTAAGCCTTCTCTTCCAATGCTTTTTCTTAGGCCATGGGTCTGAGAAATTTAAGAAGATGATGTCAAACTTAAGCGTATCTTTTATAGCTTCGTATACATTGTCGAAGTCATCGTTCATAACGCGAATGTTGGCAATTTCAGATTCCACGACTTTTTTGGCAAGGATACCAGAGATTGAAACGTCTCTTTCAAGAGCAAGGTAATTGCCTTCTCTTTTTTGAGAAATGCCCAATACAAAATCTCCTTTTCCAGAGCCGACCTCTAAATAGAGTTTGTCGGCCTTGAAAAAAGGATCTTCAGCCTTAATTTCTTTTATGACAACCCCATCATGCTCATCGAGATATGGGGCAGCCCACTTTTTGAAACGACCCCTCACTTTAAGTTACCTAACATGTAAATTGCGCGAGCATAAATCGCGATATCTTTCATGAAGTCTTTTCTTGAAATGAATTCATTTGGAGAATGCATATTGCCCTGAATTTCCCTATTGGCTGGGAAAACAGCACCGAATGCCACGCAATTTGGAGCTTCTTTGGCATAAGTTCCACCGCCGATAGCAAGTGGTTTGGCAAATAAATCGAATGTCTCGTGCTTGTATGCTTTCATGAGAGTTGAAACAAGAGGTGACTTCTTATCGAATAAGAGGTGGTTATGACCTTCTCCCAAAGGAGTGGCAACGCAGCCTGTTTTCTTAACAAGAGCAGCAACCAAATCATCTCTATCAGCCTCTTCACCGAATCTGAAATCCAAAGTCATCGATAAAGTCTTCGTCCTCTTCTCGTATTTGACGATGCCATAGTTATAAGAGCAAGCGCCGAGTTCTTTAGAAACAACGTTTCCGCCCCAATACGATCCATCAGCGGAATTGATGACTGGAACAAGATCTGTCAAATCTTTGATCTTGTAATATTCGCCTATCGTTTTGAAAGCGATGGCAGCGGCATTTACTCCTCTTTCAGGAGTGGATCCGTGAGCAGCTTTGCCTTTGAATCTAACGACTGTGAGGAATTCATTTGAAGAAAGATCGCAAGGAACGTTGTTTGCCTTCAAATATTCTTCAAATTTCTTGTCTGATTTAAGAGTGACTAAAAGCGAATCACAAACGGCGTTAGTTACAACCCCTCCATCCATAGCGGTGATTGGACCTAAATCCAATGTTTTGGTGAGGAGATATGACCTCATGCCCTTTTCGGCATATATCAATGGGTAATCTGCGTCTGGAGTGAAAGCATATTTTGCAGGTTCGCCTTTGAATTTCTTGAAGTAATAGTCAAGGCACGATGAACCTCTTTCTTCATCTCCGCCAGAAACGATTTTTACTCTGAATCCTTTGAGCAATCCGGCATCTTGAAGTAATTTTGTAGCATAAATCGCAGCCACTAATGGGCCTTTATCATCGCAAGCACCCCTGCCATAGATAACGCCATCCCTTTCCTCAGGGCTAAATGGTGCGCTAGTCCATGTACCTGTTGCTGGGACAACATCTGAGTGGCCATAAATGCCAATGAGTGGTCCTTCATCGCCAATTGTAAGTTCGGTGCAATAGCCGTTAACATAATCAACTTTCCAGCCGAAATCGTTGCCTAATTTGCCAACAAAATCGAGCGCCTTTTTGACACCGAATCCGAATGGTTGTCCTTCCTTAGCAGTAGTTGAATCATAAACAGAATTGATTTTAATGAACTGTTTAAGCGTTGCGACGGCTTTATTCTCGTAGCCTTTCGCGAGTTTTTTGTAATTTGTCATATTTCCCCTTTCAGCCCCCTTAAATACCTCTTTTACCTCTTTAACCGCAGAGGGGCTTAATAACGCTTATGGGTTAGGAGGAATATATTCCTCAATGGCCATAGCGCTTATTAGTGTATGCTTCTTCGGGCAAATATAAAAGGGAATTGCCATTTTAAAGGGCAAATCCCGTCAATCACGCAACAAGCAAACAAGGCCTATTTTCCGTAAACTGAGCCGATATCTTTCCCCTTTGTTGCGATTTTCAATATCTTGTAAACAACTGGGCTAAGCACGATTGCTACCGCGAATTCTATGCCGAAATTTACAGTAATAACGGCAGTAAATAACGTAAGGATATCTCCATATATAGACAAAAAGAATAGATATGCTCCGAGGATAAATAATCCAGTGTTGACAAGGGGAACAACCAAAGATGCGACGATAGAAGCGACTAAATCTTGCTTCTTATAAATTAATTTATATAAATATCCCGCAATTAAACCGCCTAAACCGGTTTTGAATATACATATGATAACTGTAGCCACGGCATTAGCAGGCATGAAGTACGTCAGAGTGGACGGAGCAAATAGTATAATCAACCCGTCGAGTGTCCCAAGGAAGAATCCCCACCACGGGCCGTAAATGCAGGCACCAACAACAATCGGCACAAGAGCAAGATTGATGTTAACTGGGCCAAAAGATACATAATTGGATACGAATCCAAGAACAAATGTTAAAGCGCTGATGATGCCCATGCCGGCAATCTGCCTTGTGGATATCTTGTTCTCAGCCGTTTTGTAGAATTTAGTCAATAAATAGACAAATAGAATGATGCAGGAGGCAATCCCACCTATAAAGATTATTTTTTCCAGCATTTCAGTTATTTCCTTCTAGAGTAAATCGTTGCAAGTCCGCATAAAAGAATGTTCTCGTCATAAATGTAATCCGGAAATAAATCCGCTACATATCTTGCATTTCCGCCAGTAAGTATTTTCTTAAGTGGGTATCCAGCTTCTTTTTCAAAAGCCTTGGCAAATCCTTCAATTTCAAATTCCGTGCCATAAACGATGCCGGAATTCATACAATCCAAAGTGTTTTTACCGATGACATTCTTAGGAATTTTTAAACCTATATCCGGAAGATTCGCGGCACCACTTACAAGAGCATTTAAAGAAATCCCCACTCCAGGAGCGATTGAAACGCCGGCAAATGCGCCTTCCTTATCCAAATAGATGTACTTATTTGCCGTGCCTAAATCTACGATCAGAAAACCGTTTCCATATTTTGATGAAACGCCAACGCAATCGGCGATCAAATCCGCGCCAACTTCATTCGGATAATCGCATTTTAGTTTAAGGCCAGACTTTAATCCCGGGCCCATAGTTAATGCTTTAATACCCCATAATTTCTTGCTCATTTGAGCATAAAATGTGGTTTTGCTCGGAACAACCGAGGATATGATAACTCCATCAATATCCCCAACTTCATTGTTGAGCATTTTGAATCCCGCTCCTTTAACGGAAGCGTCATCAGCCGATGTGACTGATTTTGTCTCGAACTTATATGTGGCAATCAACTTGTCGCCCTCAAAAACACCAAAGTCCGTCATGGTGTTGCCAACATCAATGGCTAATAGCATATTGGTCTACCTCCGCTCCAATCTCAGCCTTTGCTAAGTATCGGGCTCATTAAGTTTATTACAAAGGATACATAGGTAAAAGAAAAAGGCATCTTGCGATACCTTTAATTCAATGAATTGGGAATTATAGAACGCCCTGGGCAAGCATTGCGGTGGCAATCTTATCGAAGCCAGCGATGTTTGCGCCTGTCAACATATCGTTCTCTTTGATGCCATACTTCTTTTGCGTAACATTGATGTTAGCGTAGATTGCCTCCATAATGCCTTTGAGTTTTGCATCAACCTCTTCGAATGTCCAGCTGAGCCTTGCTGAGTTCTGGCACATTTCAAGACCGGAAGTAGCAACGCCACCTGCATTGGCGGCTTTTCCTGGGCCATAGAGAATTCCATTATCAATGAAGTAGTGAGCAGCTTCTAATGTGCATGGCATGTTAGCGCCTTCGCAAACGACTTTGCAGCCATTGGCAACGAGTGCTTTTGCGTCATCAAGATTTAGCTCGTTCTGAGTTGCGCATGGGAGGGCAATGTCGCATTTTGTTGTCCACTGGGATTTGGCTCCTGGGACTTTTTCCGTATAGACAACGCCTGGAACGCGATCAGCATATTCTTTGATTCTTCCTCTCTCAACTTCCTTGATTTGCTTAAGAAGAGCAACATCGATTCCGTTAGGAGCATAGATCCAGCCGTTGGAATCTGATAAAGTAACGACTTTGCCGCCGAGGGCCTGAGCCTTTTCGGTTGCATAGATTGCGACGTTTCCTGAGCCGGAAACACAGACCGTTTTACCTTTGAACGAATCGTTTAAGACAACTTCCATTGCTTTTGATGTGAAGTAGCATAAGCCATAGCCTGTTGCCTCGGTTCTAGCAAGGGAGCCGCCGAACGTAAGGCCTTTGCCTGTTAAGACACCTGTCCACTCATTCTGGAGTCTCTTATATTGGCCGAAGAGATAACCGATTTCCCTTCCACCTGTGCCAATATCACCTGCTGGAACGTCGGTATCCGGTCCGATGTGACGATAAAGTTCGGTCATAAATGCTTGGCAGAATCTCATGATTTCCATATCCGACTTGCCTTTAGGATCGAAGTCAGAACCACCTTTTGCACCACCCATAGGAAGGGTTGTGAGTGAGTTCTTTAAGCACTGCTCAAGCGCTAAGAATTTAAGAATTGAAACGTTTACGGATGGGTGGAGTCTGATACCGCCTTTGTAAGGCCCTAATGCGGAATTGTACTGGATTCTCCAACCTCTATTGACGCGAACGACATTATTGTCATCGAGCCAAGCGACTCTGAACTGAATCAAGCGTTCTGGTTCAAGGAATCTTTCGAGCAACTGGTTCTTTTCAATCGCAGGGTTTTTCTCGACCATTAATTCGAGAGATTCAAGGATTTCTTGGCAAGCCTGGGTATACTCTTTTTCGCCAGGATTCTTTGCTTTGAATTCCTCGAATACTTTGTTGACGTAAGCATTTTTCATAAGAATTCTCCTTTAAAAACAACGGGTGCATTATATATATAAGGATTTTAAATAGCACTGATTTTTTCAAGTTTTTACAAAAAATTTTTGGGCATAAGAAAAAGGCGCACATGTAAGCGCCTTCTTGTTTTTTAAGCAACTACAATGTTGAGGATTCTTCCTTTGACATAGATGATTTTCTTAACTGTTTTGCCGTCGAGCCAAACTTTAAGTTTCTCCGATGCAAAAGCCGCTTTTTCAGCTTCTTCCTGGGACGCATCAGGTGAAAGTGGCAAGACATCTCTGACTTTACCATTGACAGAAACCGCAACATTGACCGTATTGAGAGTCAACTTTGATTCATCATATGTTGGCCAGGTTTCGTATGCGATGGTCTTGTTGTGGCCTAAGCATTCCCACATCTCTTCTCCGACAAATGGAACAACGCAAGAGAACATCTTAACGAATCCTTCGATGTATGGGCGATAGAGAGTCTTTGCTTTATAGCAGTCATTGACGAATACCATCATCTGAGAGATGGCGGTGTTGAAGGATAGGTCTTCGAAATCAGCCGTGACTTTCTTAACTAAGAAGTTATATGAATAATCGAGCTCACCGGAATTGGTGTCGGTGATTCTTGATTTGAATTCGTCTTCTGAGACTAAGCGGTAACATCTTTCAATGAAACGCCTTGATCCCTGAAGAGAATCTGTGTTCCAAGGTTTGGCATCGCAAAGAGGTCCTGCGAACATTTCGAATAAACGCAACGAATCAGCGCCGGAATCTCTAACGATGTCATCAGGATTGACAACATTACCACGAGATTTAGACATCTTTTCGTGGTTAGCGCCAAGAATCATGCCCTGGTGATAGAGCCTTGTGAATGGCTCTTTGCAATTAACCACTCCGATATCGTATAAGAACTTGTGCCAGAATCTTGCATAAAGGAGATGCAAGACAGCGTGTTCCTGCCCACCAATATACAAATCAACCGGCAGCCAATGTTTGATTAGCTCTGGGTCAGCGATTGCGTCATTGTTATGTGGATCGATATATCTGATGTAATACCAGCACGATCCGGCCCACTGAGGCATTGTGTTGGTTTCTCTAGTGCCTTTCTTGCCATCAATTTCAACGTTAAGCCATGATGATGGGGCATTTGCTAATGGTGGTTTCCCGTCTCTGGATGGCTTATATTCGTCGAGTTCAGGCAAAACAAGTGGTAATTCGCTTTCCTTAAGAGCGACCTCGCTTCCGTCTTCCATGCAGACAATTGGGATTGGTTCACCCCAGTATCTCTGACGAGAGAAAATCCAGTCTCTTAATTTATAGTTAACAACTTCTTTCCCGGCACCCATAGCTTCAAGATGCTCAGTAATCGCTTTCTTAGCATCTTTAATATTTAAACCATCGGCATATGCGGAATTGATATGCGCACCATCCCCAACATACGCTTCTTTGCCATTATACCCTTCAAGTACAGGTATTAATTCAAGACCATACTTAGCTGCAAAAGCATAATCGCGTTCATCATGGGTTGGAACGGCCATAACTGCGCCGGTTCCATAAGAACCAAGAACATAATCTGAGATATAAATCGGGATACGTTTGCCGTTTATTGGGTTAACTGCGTCAGCTCCGAGGTAAACGCCGGATTTGTCTTTCTCGAGAGAAGTTCTTGCGAGATCGGATTTCTTGGCAGCTTCAGCAACATATGCTTCGACTGCTTCTTTTTGACCATCGGAAACAATCTCCTTAACGAGAGGGTGTTCTGGCGCAAGGACGCAATATGTGCATCCGAAGAGAGTGTCAACACGCGTTGTGAATACCTTGAACTTCTTATCGGTTCCGGCTACTCCAAACGTGATTTCCACGCCTGTTGATCTGCCAATCCAATTCTTCTGCATTTCAAGGGTGGACTTTGGCCAATTCAACAACGTTAAATCCTTCTCAAGTTTATCGGCATAGGCCGTAATCTTAAGAATCCACTGCCTCATAGGCATACGGATGACAGGATAGCCACCACGTTCCGATTTTCCATCTATTACTTCCTCATTTGCAAGGACGGTTCCTAATTCTGGGCAGTAATTTACCGGTACGTTAGCAACATAAGCTAAATCATGTTCAAAAAGTTTAATGAAGATCCACTGAGTCCATTTGTAATAATCTTTATCGATTGTCGCGAATTCCTTTGTCCAGTCAATCGACATGCCTAAAGACTGAATCTGGTCTTTGAAGTGGGCGATGTTCTTTCTTGTGAATCCCTCTGGATGCTGGTTATTGGCGACGGCAAATTGTTCTGCCGGCAAGCCGAAAGCATCCCAGCCCATTGGATGAAGGACGTTATAGCCCTGCATTCTTTTCATGCGGCAAACAATGTCGCTTGCGGTATAGCCTTCTGGGTGTCCGACATGCAAGCCCTGTCCTGATGGATAAGGGAACATGTCAAGTGAATAATATTTTGGTTTTGAAAAATCGTGGGTGTCGCAGAAGAAGGTATTGTTCTCTTCCCAATACTTCCTCCACTTCGCCTCGATCTTCTGATGATCGTAAGCCATAGTCGACTCCTTTGTGAAATTAAGTTTTATTATTTTTGAAGAGCTGCAATATACAGATCTTCGTAGTTTTTGGCAGATTGCGCCCATGAACGATCAAGTCTCATGGCAGTTCTTGCTACTTTATAGAACGCCTTTTGATCGGCATAGAGCGCTCTGCTCATGCCAATAGCATAATCCATTCCCATAGCATCATAGTTATTGAAACCGATTCCATTAGCGGTATTTAGGTTATCACCTACATATCCCTCGACCGTGTCAGCAAGCCCACCTGTGTATCTAACGACAGGAAGAGTTCCATATCTTTGGGAAATCATCTGTGAGATGCCACATGGTTCAAATAACGATGGCATGAGGAAGAAATCGCAGCCTGCATAAACCTTGTGAGCAAGTTCATCGGAATATCCGATGTAAATGCCGCAAGTGTCAGGGAACTCACGTCTTAATTGTTCCATCTGTTGCTCAAGCTCATATTCTCCTGAGCCAAGAACGACGAGATTGGCACCCTGTCTAAGAGCTTTCCTCATGGAATCTATGACAAGACCGATGCCCTTCTGCCAAGATAAGCGGGAAACAAGTCCATAAACAGGTCCGCCATAGAACTTCAGATTCATGGTCTTGAGAAGAGCAGCTTGGTTAGTGTGTTTTCCTTCCTCAAGATTTGTGATTCCGTAATTGAATTCAATCTTAGGATCCTTCCTTGAATCCCATTCTTTTGTATCGATTCCATTAACAATTCCAACGAAATCGTCATATCTCCAATTGAGAACGCCATTCAGATGGAATTCCGAATCAGGACTGAGCAATTCATTTCTGTGAGTTGGGGAGACAGTTGTAATTTTGTCACAGTAAATCATGGCCGACTTAAGAGTGGAGACCATGTTGTTGAATCTGACCGTGCCATTATCATAGAGAGAATCAGGCAGTCCATAGAAATCCCCGAGATAGAAACGATCGAATTCACCCCTAAATGCAGGGTTGTGGATCGTTAAGACAAATTTTGTCTTGGCGAACAACTTATTATCTTTTTCTTTTTCCTTAATGAGGACGGGGATGAAACTAGCCTGATGGTCGTGAACATGAATGATATCGGCCTGGAATTTGAGCCTCTTCATAAGGGTGATGCACGCCACCTGATAGAAAGCGAATCTTTCGGTATCGTCTGGATAGCTGTAAAGATTGTCTCTTTCAAAATATGGTCCGTTGGAAATTAGATAGTATTTGATTCCCTCAATTTCAGATGTATAGATTACGGCGGTGTTCTTACGCCAAGAAAGAGCGACTTCGAATTCGTCAACTTTCTTGTATTTATACTGTTTTTCTTTCTTCCACATCACCTTGTAAAGAGGCATCACAAGAATTACTTCATGGCCCATCTTCACAAGTTCTTTTGAAAGAGAATAAGCGACGTCAGCAAGACCACCTGACTTTGCTAGAGGATTGGCCTCTGATGAAAACATTGCGATTTTCATTAGATTTTGGCTCCTTGCTTGATGTAGATAAGATTCTCGCTGTCGCCAGCAATTGTATGTTTCTCATTAACCGTTGAGTACTTATCAACGATGGAATACTCAACTCTTGCGTCATTCAAAACCCAAACATTGGAGAGGAGTATGGCGTTTCTGACCACTGCGCCTTTGCCAACTTTAACATCACGGGAAATAATTGAATTGCTTACTTGACCTTCGATAACGCATCCGTTAGCGATGAATGAGTTCGTTATTTTGGAGGATTCGCCATACAGGGCTGGGGCGGTATCGTGGGTTGTTGTGTAGATTGGTCTTTCTGGAACGAATAGTTGTTTTGAGACGTTTCTATCGAGAAGCTCAAACGAATATTTAACATAATGCTGTAAGGAATCGATTCTTCTTACATATCCGGTGTGCGGAACACAGTGGACGTTAAAGACTCCATTCTCCGCTAAGTATCCGATCATTTCTTTTAAGCCGTATGAGGCTGGAACTTTTTCTGATTCATCAAAAATCGTCTGCATGATGTCTCTATTGATGATCCAGGTTCCAAGAGCAACTTTTGCTTTCTTGTGGTCGCCATTATTCACTTTAGCGGTGATGAGATAGT
Organism: Faecalibacillus sp.; assembly: GCA_963588175.1. Classification (GTDB taxonomy): domain Bacteria; phylum Bacillota_I; class Bacilli_A; order RFN20; family CAG-826; genus UBA4951. Next base: position 12,693 of record CAVAGP010000033.1, read on the forward strand.
CTTCGCTGTCGATTTCATACTCATTTCCGCCAATGAACTCTTCATCCGCATCATCGATTTCTTGATAGATGGAAGTTATCTTCTCGCCTCTTTCGATGTGTTCTAGGATGTATGGTTCAAGGTCTGCGTTCATAATGACGTCAGCCGATTGAATGACAATATACTTACAACCCGATGTAATGATAACCCAATCATTTTGCTTGAGGTTTGCTAAATCAGTGTTGTAGGCAGGATTAATCTGCCCTTTTTCATTGTAGAACACGCTGATTCTGCCCAATTTTGTGTTGTTGACCCAAGACATTGAGTTACCAAGATGTTTCAAGATGGATCTTTGGTGTTCTTTAACGAGGATTCCAACGTTATCGATTCCTGAATTGCAGAAGTTTGATAGCGGGAAGTCGCAGAATGCATACCTTCCAAGGAAACTAACGGAAGCTAACGGACGGTCAGCTGTCAATTCGCCAAGCATGCATGAGTTATGGCAATCTAGAATTCCTAATACGCTTTTCATGTTATTTACCTGCCTTTCCGTTAACAAGAAGAGCGATGTTTCCAGGCTCCCCGGTTACATCTTCATCGACGAGCGTGTCTTGTCCGATGATTGCATTAACCGCTTTGACTCCACTCTTGATGAGGGCGCCATTCATGATAACGCAATTTTTGCACGATGCCCCTTCTTCAACAGTTGCATCAGACGAGACAACGCAATGGTCGATGCTACCAAGGATTGTTGCGCCTTGGTTTACGAGCGAATCTTTAACAACGGCATTAGCACCGATATATTGAGGCAATGAGTGATTGTCCTCAGACAAAATCTTGTTGTCTCCCTGGACTTTGTAAAGGTTGACATTTGGGTCGCCAGATAAGAGCAAATCCATATTTGCCTGATGTAGAGATGAAACCGTTCCAACATCTTTCCAGTATCCTGAATAGGTGTATGCAACCATCTTCTTTTTCTGCGCCATCATCTTAGGAATGATATTCTTTCCGAAGTCGTGCTCTGAGTTTTGATCGGCAGCATCAGCGATAAGAGCGGCTCTCAAGGTCTTGTAAGTGAAAATATAAATGCCCATTGAAGCCAGGTTGCTGACCGGTTTCTTTGGCTTTTCCTGGAAATCGGTGATGTTGTCATTATCGTCCGTGACAAGAATTCCAAAACGTGGCGCCTCAGCCCACGGAACCTCATATACCGCGATTGTGCAATCCGCATTGTTTTCGGTATGCTTTTTAAGCATTGCGTTGTACGTGCAGGAATAAATGTGATCGCCAGATAGAATCAAAACGTATTCAGGTTTGATTCCATCGAGCCAGTCGATGTTTTGGTAGATAGCATCCGCTGTGCCTCTATACCAATTGCTTCCTTCATCTGTTTGCTTTGGGGTCAAAACGGAAGTGATTGATCTAACTCCGTTCAATCCCCATTTCTCGCCATTTCCGACATAAGTGTTAAGTTCGCTTGACTCATATTGTGTCAAGACTGAAACGCAGGTAATTCCCGTGTTTGCGCAGTTGGAAAGCGGAAAGTCGATGATACGATATTTTCCACCATAAGAAACAGCTGGCTTAGCAACTTTTTTAGTCAAAGCCAAAAGCCTTGTTCCTTTTCCACCCGCGAGAATCATAGCCGCCAATTTGGTGCTCATAATTTTCCCTCCAAAAGTTTGAACATATTGTAACACAATATCCTAAAAATTAATCTCAATGATTGCTCATATTGTATAAAAGGCGACGTATTCAGCGTTTTATCGAAATATTTTAAATATTTGGTTGCCGTCTTGTCGCCGTAGTGGTATAGTCCTAAATGCGATTTTCGAGTCGTATCCCGAAAAGGAGTGAATTAATTATGTCAAGAGTATGCCAAGTCACAGGTAAAGGACCAATGAGCGGAAACAATCGTTCCCACTCTGTCAGAGCAACACGTCGCGTTTGGAACGTCAACCTTCACAAGTACAAACTCAATATCAATGGTAAAGTTGTTACTGTTAAGATGAGTGCTCGTGCTTACCGCTCACTCAACAAGAGCGCAAAAGAAGCTGAGTAATTAGTTCTTCTTACCAATGAAAAAATCGAAGCGGGTGTACTGCTTCTTTTTTTTGCTCTAAATAATTAATTTAGCAATTAACGACAAATATGGAAATAACGCTTAAAACATAAACCGCGTACATCGCAAAGATCGTAATCCATTCCGTTAGCGCTAAAGCGAAGAAGCTTCTCTTCCCATCTTTTTCGATATATTCCCAAGAATAAACATCTTTCTTGACGAAAATAGCAATTACGAATGAGGCAATGAGAACAAACGCGATAATGGCGCCCAGGATGAAATAGTTGTATTTCGAACTGACCATATTTCCGCTGCGCAATAAATTCAAAACGCTAGAGATTGTGAAGGCGTTGACCACCACCACCAATCCGTGGCCAAGTGCTAAGGCCATATGCTGTTTAGGCAAAACGGCTTTAACATAAGTTAGAGCAACGCTTATGCCGACGCATAACACGCCCATTATCATATTCAAAACAGAAAAGACGATTAACTGGTCGTTGTAGGATGAAGAATATTTGACTAAATAAGCTAAGAACGGAAGAACAGATGCTAAATAAATAAAATAGAACGCACGAGCAATGATTCTCGCAGTAGGATTCATTCTTTCAAATGCTTCATATGGCAAGTAAGCCTTAAGAGAATAGTTGTCCCATTCTTTCTTGTATCCAAAAAAGACAGTCATAAGGAATGCAATCAAAGCAACGGTTGGAACGGCCACAAAAGACACAAACAAAGTAACTGACATTATAACAATTTCTCCACTCTATCTACGAAATCGTCATGGCCAAATAAATAAGATCCGGCAACGATGACATTGCAACCCGCATCCTTAACGACCTGAACAGTCGTATCTTTGATACCGCCATCGCATTCGATGAGGAATTTGCGGTTTTTAATTTTGTTTAAATAAGCGATTTTTGTGGCACATTCAGGCATAAACGATTGACCACCTTTGCCAGGTTCTACTGTCATAATCAACACCATATCAACCAAATCCAAATAAGGTAGCACGTTTTCAACCGGCGTAGCAGGCTTGATGGATATGCCAACGCGTGAACCAGCTTTTCTGATGTTTTTAATAGTTTTTACAAGCGATTCTTTTGTTGGACAAGCTTCAAAGTGGAACGTGACAATAGATGCACCCATCGAAGCGTACTTAGGCCCTACAATCCAAGGCTTTTCAACCATGATATGTACATCTCTCACCAAACCTTTGGAATTCTCCATTATGCTGGCAACTTCATCCATGCTGAAGGTTGTAGCTGGAACAAACTTGCCATCCATAATGTCAATGTGGACGTATTTGGCCTTGGAAGTTTTAAGCAAAGCAATCTCTTCTGGGAGTCTCGTTTTATCCGCGGCAAGAAGAGATGGGGAAATATAACGTTTTTTTACAGATGCATATCTCATAATCATTTGAACCCAAATATTTTTGAGAGAAGAGACTTCTTCTCTTTAAAGGCTTTTTTATCTTTCAAAACGGCTTCAATAGCCTTGCGTAACTGATTGCACGATTGATATCTTTCTTGATATCTCTTCTTAAGACATTTTAGGACGATGCGGTCAACTGCTTTTGGAATCGAGGCATAGTCATCGGGTTGGCGCGCTCTTCTTGACAATCGCGCTAACAACAGCCTTTTTATCTTCGCCGTTAAATGGAAGTTTTCCGGTAAGCATCTCATAGAAAACAACACCCATTGAGAAAATGTCGGACTGAATCAAAGGGTCTCCGCCTGTAATGATTTCAGGAGCGGTGTAATAAAGCGTTCCAGGAATTGCTTCTCTATTGGCTTTCTCACCAACATGACTAGAAATTCCAAAATCCGTTATCTTCACAGAACCATCAGGAGAATAGAAAAGATTGTCCGGCTTTATGTCGCGGTGAACGACTCCGTGGTCATGAACATATTGCATTCCAAGGCAAAGTTGTACCATGAATTCGCAGGCTTCTCTAGCACTTAAACAATGGTTCTCCACCATGTTTAGCTTATCTCTTAATGTTCTTCCTTCGACGTATTCGTTAATCATGTATGGACGTCCGCCATCAACAGTTCCTTGGCCATAGATTCTTACGATGTAAGGCGAATTAAAACAAGCGCATGCCTCACACTCTTTCCTGAAACGCCTGATGTTTTCTTTATCGGCCATGCAATCCACTCGCATGACTTTGATTGCGACATAGCGGTGTGACAATGTGTCGAATCCTTCGTATACATCAGCCATTCCGCCATGGGCGATTCTTCCAGTCACGCGATAACGGCCATCGATTTTGCTGCCGATTTCTATCATTGCGCTTCCGTCTCCCAGACAGCCACACCAATATTGTCGCTTCCGCCATGGGCATTTGCGGCAACGATTAGCGACATAGGTTTTTGGTCAACGCGCTCATCGCTTGAAAGGATGGCGGAAATCTCATCTGCAGGAACTTGGTTATAAAGTCCATCGGTGCAAAGGAGTATCGTCTCTCCGCGATATTTCATTCTTTTAACATCTAAAGACAAAGATGGATAAATTCCCATTGCATTAAGCAAAACGTGCCTCTTTGGATGAGTTAAGGCTTCTTCTGGAGTAATTTTTCCAGTGTTCACGAGCATTTGAACATAGGTTTGATCCTCAGTAATTTGCTTGATCACACCATTTTTTAGGCTATAGCAACGGCTGTCGCCAACCGAAACGACAATCATTCTCTTATTTGAGATTAGGGCTGCGGTTAAGGTTGTGCCCATACCTTTATATCTTGGGTTCTTATCTGCCGTCTCATAAATTGATGAGTTGGCTTTCTTTGCAATTTTTGTGAGCCAAGATACGTCTGCGCTCGCAAATAAGTGTTTTTTCTTCGAAGGGAAAGCTTTTGTGATGATGTCAATAGCCATACGCGAAGCAACATCGCCCTTCTGCTGGCCGCCCATCCCATCACAAACAACAAGAAGAACCTCGCCGTCTGGATTCATCAAAACGGAGGCTTGGTCTTCGTTGTTCTTACGAACCATTCCCTGATGAGCTTTATATCCATAACTTCCGCGATATTTAGTTGACATAGTTCTTCCCCTTTCTTTCGTATTTAACTCTTAATTGACCGCAAGCGGCATCAATGTCGGTGCCAAACTCTTTTCTTACGGTACAATTGATGCCTTTATCATTCAAACGTCTGCTAAATGCGTGTACATTCTCGCTTCTTTCAAAAGGCTTTTCCTTCACGGGATTAAGAGGGATCAAATTCACATAGCAGAAGATTCCTTTGAGCCTTTTTGCGAGTTCGTCAGCATTTTCGATGGAATCGTTTAAGCCCTTAATCATGATGTATTCGAACGTTACCCTTCGGCCAGCCATTTCAACGTAATATTTAACCGCGTCGAGCAATTCATCGATACTATATTTCTTTGAAATAGGCATGATTTGATTTCTGATTGTGTCGTTAGGCGCATGAAGTGAGATGGCTAGATTGATTTGAATGCCCTCATTCGCATACTTTCTTATTCCTTCAACCAATCCGCATGTGGAAACTGTGATATGTCTTGCTCCAATTGCAAGGCCTCTTTGCTCATTCATTATGCGAACGAAAGCCATAACATTGTCATAGTTGTCGAACGGTTCTCCCGTTCCCATAACGACAATATGCGAAACATTCTCGCCCTCTTCGGCTAAGAGTTGATTCATAAGAACAACTTCTCCCACCATTTCAGCTGATGTTAGGTTTCTGGTTTTAGCCAAAATACCAGAAGCGCAGAAGGCGCAGGCCATTGAACAGCCAACTTGGGATGATACGCAGATGACATTGCCGTAATCGTATCTCATGAGAACTGTTTCCACTTTTGAACGATCTTCCATTTCGAGCAAAAGTTTAACAGTGCCATCCGCTGCGTTTTGGCGCGTGAAAACTTTCGGAAGATCTAAGCAATATTCTTCGCTTAGAACGCTCCTGAAATTTTTTGAGATATCAGTCATCAAAGAGAAGTCATAAACCTTTTTCACGTAGATCCATTCATAGAGTTGTTTGGCTCTATAACGGGTCTCGCCACGGCTTGTCATCTCTTCTTCCAATGCCTGAAGAGTATAACCAAAGAGATTCTTTTTCATCTGAGTCATCTTTCTTTGGCGGACATCGAAGAGAAAGCCGACCCTTCAAGCGGATTGGCTAAAGATGCTGGGTTGTCTAAGGCAATGGAGTTCTCTTCTCTTTTGAGAACCGCATAATACATAGAGGTATCAAGTTCATCTTGTGGGAAAAATTGCTCTTCTTTGACGAATTTGAATTCAGGGTGGTTAAGCAAGAAGTCAGAAACCGTCTGATGTCCTTCTTTCTTGCTGATTGTATAAATAACGTAAATGAGGATTCCACCTTCAGCAACGACTTTTGAAACACCCTCAAGCGCCTCTTTTTCTTTTTTGAAGAGTTCATCCATCTCGTCTTTCTTGAAATGAAGGAGATAATCCGGTTGTTCTCTAATCAAATCGAAATTAGTCGATTTAGGAGAGACTATGACCAAGTCCTGCGGGCGGGAAATCGCTGCATCCAAGAATGAAGGATCGGCCGCAAAGTAGTTAATGTTCTTAAGACCCTCAGTTCTAATCATTCTTGCAACATCAGCGTATTTATCCTGAGAATAAACACCAAAGTTCATTCCAATCTTTGTACCGTAAATTTCGATAGCTTCTTTGAAAATTGAGCCATCTCCATTGCCGTCAAAGATGAATAGTTCTGACGGATCGCTAACAGGATACATATCAAGGATGAATTTGGTTCCAAGTCTTTCGTTGAAAATCTTTCCTTCTTTAGCTGCGTCAAGTTTTCTTAGCGATTCTTTGCCGTGATAATAGTAAATTCCTGGGATAGGCGAACCTTTAAACGCGTTTGGATCAATAGAATTCTTGTCGAAGCCTTCTCTAATACGAACGGTTGTCGTTCTCTGCTGAGAATTCTTTCTAAGGACTTTATATGTCGTCCCGAAGCCATAGTGTTCAATTATTTTTAAAACCCATTCAGGAGTGTTGTATCTAAGGGAAAGATACTTGTTGCTGGATTTTGATATGTCGCTTGGGATATATTCGGCAGGTTTTCCTGATTTTTCGAATAAAGGCGCAAGAAGATCAATCTTTTCTTGTCCAAGTTTAGCCAATAGGTGAGCGTCGACTTCTTCTTTGCTTAGTCTCTGATAAAAATAATATTCGGCAAGGCATAATGAAGCCAATCTCTTATCAGCCTCAGTCAAACTTTCTATTGGCTTTAGGAGATACGTGAATAAAAGGTGGTGGCGTAATTCACATCCAACAAGGGAGGCTACCGTGTTTCTCTGTGGACGGAGGTCAACGCTTGATTTAAAAACCTTTTTCAAGGCTTCGGAAAATGTTGTCCCGTTGGCAAGAACATCTTCTAAAACCGTTTCGCAAATATCTAATGTCTGCATAAATGTCTCCTCGTTATTTATCCTTGTCGGAAAGATACTCTTCGTCAGCGCTGTATTTTGCGTCAAGCTCGTCTTGCATTCCCTCAAATACGTTGCCTAAATACGGTTCTGGGATAGGCCCATCATATTCTTCGACATCCTCTTCTGCGTAAGGATCATCGGCGTCAACGATATTGTCGGCCTTAATGAACCTAGGATAATCCTCATTGATATATTGATAATGGCTCGATTCCTCGAAATATTCGAAAGTGATGTTCAAATTGATTGTGATGTCCTTAAGAGTGTTGACGAGGTAATCGGCAACCTTCTTTTCTAAAACTGCATATTTTGTAGGCAAATGAACGATGACTTCCGTATTCCACGAAGTTTGTTCAATCCCTTTGTGAATAATCATTGAATTTGGAGCATAGAAGGAGATTTCGTCTTCTTCTATCTCGAATAATTGAGCAAGATTCTCTGTATGTGTCTTGCTGTAATGGCCTGCCACATATTGGTCTAGGCCCAAAAGTGAAATGGTGATCATGCTGAATCCTCGATTCTCATGTGATTATATCACATAGAAAAATGCCTCGGATAGTGGAATAGTGAAATTTGATATAATCAAAAGCGTGATCAGTAATCTAACGGGTCAACATTGACGGAAATGTCCACTGAGCCAGAGGAAATCGGCGACGATAGAAAGGCTTTTAACTCCTCCACTACGATATCCCGTTTTTTCATCTTCAAAAGGATGACTCTTTTATGCCTACCACCAACCATTGAATAAAACGGCGTGATAGGTCCAACAATAGACAAAGACTCGATGTTTTTATCTTCGAGAGCCCTCTTGATATCATATGCCGCATTGACGCATTTTTCTTCATTGACCGCCGAGAATTCAAGCAATATTAAATAAACATATGGCGGGTACTGAGCAATCTTCCTTTCATTCATCTCACGAATGAAAAATCTCTCATAATCCTGGGTAGCACCCAGGGTAATCGCATAATGATGAGGGTTATAGGTTTGAATGAAAGCGACGCCTTCTTTGGATGAGCGACCACTTCTGCCTACCGCTTGAGCGATTAACTGAAAGGTTCTTTCTGCAGCTCGGTAAGTAGGAAGGGAAAGACCAATATCGGCCATTACGACGCTCGATAATGTGACATTGGGGAAATCGTGTCCTTTGGCTATCATTTGGGTTCCAACTAAAATATCGTATTCCCCATTTTTAAAGGCCTTCAAGGTTTCTTCCATTTTCTTGGAAACCTGGCTGACATCCGAATCCATTCTAGCGACCTTGCAGTTTGGGATTATTTCTTTTAATTCTTCGACAATCCTTTCGGTCCCATATCCAACTCTACGCAGTTTAGTGCAACCGCAGCTTGGACACTTATCGGGATGAATCTGAACTTCTCCGCAGTGGTGGCATTTAAGCATATGATCATGGATATGATACGTTAGGTTTCCGCCGCATTGAGGGCAAGAAAAGATATAGCCGCATTGAGGGCAATTGATCGCAGTCCAGTAACCACGTCTATTTATCAAAAGCAATGACTGTTCTTTTCTGTCGATTCTCTCTTTGATGGCTTGTAAAACAGGCTTTGTTAATTTTTCAGATGATTTATCAAAGTTAAGCCTATTGCACAAATCGATAATCTGAGTTTTGGGCAATGGGCGTTTGTTAACCCTGTTTTTCATCTCCGCATAACCATAAACTCCACGCATAGCACGAGCCTTTGTCTCTAATGTTGGAGTTGCCGAGCCAAGCAGAACTTTTGCATGGGAGATTTTTCCACGCATGATTGCCACTTCCCTGGCGTGATAATAAGGAGAATTATCCTGTTTATATGATTCAACATGTTCTTCGTCGAGAATTATTAAGCCAACGTTTTTTAGCGGGGCGAAAACTGCGCTTCTAGCGCCAACTACAATCTGAGCCTTTCCTTGAGCAATACGACGATATTCATCATATCTTTCCCCGGGAGTCAATTCGCTATGGAGGATGGCCACTTTAGGGCCGAATCTTCTCGAAAAATATTCAACCATTTGAGGCGTAAGATTAATTTCAGGGACAAGCATCAAGACGGTTTTACCATCTTCGAGGTATTTTTCCGATACCCTCAAGTAAACTTCGGTTTTGCCCGATCCAGTAACGCCCTGAAGCAACACAACATCCTTGTCGGATGAAAGAATGGTGTTATATGCATTTCTTTGCTCATCAGACATCTCATGGGGATTTTCCCTTTCCTCAGGCGGCAAAACAAATCTCATTTTTTCCTTGTTGAAGACAATTACCTTCTTTTTATCTTCCAGCGCTTTAAGAATTGTCGGGGAACCGCATTCTTTTTTTAGGATCTCTTCATTGGAAACGATCAATCTCAGCATTTCGATTTGCTTAGGAGTCAAACCCTCCTCGGTGGAATCGATGGCTTTGACCCATTTTTCATATGCGATTTTAGGACCTTTTAAAGATGACATTTTCGGGGAAAGCGTTTTTGGAAGCATCGCCTGCAAAACGGAGATAAGAGGAGCAATGTAGTAATCGGCAACGCGGTTAGCTAACTCCATCAATTCATCGTTGATAAGAGGTTCTTCGTCAATGATATCGGATTCGTAGATTTCCTTAATTGAATAACCAAACTCTTTTTCCAATTCATCCTGGGTTTTGTTTGGAGTTTCAACTTTGGTCACAAAGCCTATTATCTCCTTGCCATTGAAGTTAATCTTGACTCTAAAGCGTTCATCGACCTTCTTCTTGCCGTAGTACACATATGAAAAAGTTCGTGCCACAGCACGAGCTCCATATTGTGTTAGAACGCTCAATAATTGCATAAAACCATTATACAACATAGTTGAGGTTGTTAACTATTGTTTTACTTATTGCATTCTTTTGAAATGATTTCTTTAATGTAGTTGACAGTTTCATCGAGATTGTCGTTGATAACGGGGTATTTGTAGTTTGACTTTTGGCCAATTTCGGCTGCGGCTTTTGAAAGTCTCTCCTGAATAACTTCCTCGGATTCACTTCTTCTTCCCCTAATTCTATCCTCTAATGCCTTCATCGAAGGCGGAAGAATGAAAAAAGAAACGACATCCTCACCGAGTTCTTTACATTTTGCCATGACGTTTTTCGCACCATTTACATCGATTTCCAGAATGACATTCTTGCCTTCGTTCCTCAATTGATCGACATAATTTTTTGGTGTCCCGTAGTAATGAGAAACGAAGTAGTTATATTCGAGGAGATTGCCTTCTTCGATGTTCTTTTTGAACTCATCTTCAGTGACGAAAAAGTACTCTCTACCGTTAATTTCGCCTACTCGAGGGCTGCGGGTTGTCATTGAGACGGAATATGCCAAATTGAGGCTTTCATCCTCCATGACCTTCTGCCTAACCGTGCCTTTTCCAACACCGCTTGGACCCGATATTATGATTAACAATCCACGCTTCATTGAAAAAATTATAGTGGCATTTTCATTTTCTTACAATCACTTGTAACTATTTAAGTTAAAGTCAATTTATTTATGGTAGGATAATGATGTTATGAAA
>CAVAGP010000034.1:0-23628 GCA_963588175.1 Faecalibacillus sp.
GGAGCACAACAACCCGGAGTGCAAACTGTTTATCAGTGACCCGCCAAAGGGATATAATGATGATCTGAGCGGAATTGATATTGCATTTCTGCAGATTCACGTACCAACTGAAGACGATGGTACGCAGGATTTGACTCTTATGAAGGAGCTTATCTCCAATCTGCCAGATGTTCCAGTATTCGTAAGGACCACAATCCTTCCAGGTACCAGTGAGATGCTTTCTCGTGAAACCAAGCATACGGTATGCTATATGCCAGAGTTCCTTACCGAACGTACCTTTCTGGAAGACTTCAGAAAGCAGACGATGGTATTTACTGGCTCACAGGACCTTCTGACCAAGATTTTTGTCGGGAAGAAGTTCACAGTGATGACACCGCTGGAAGCAGAGTTAACCAAGTATATGCACAATGTATTCGGCGCATATAAAGTGACCTACTTCAATGCCTGCCGTGAATACTGCGAACAGATGGGGGCTGACTGGAGAAAGGTGCATACTGGGATTCTCCTATCTGGCTATATCAACGATACCCACACCTACGTTCCTGGTCCTGATGGCAAGTATGGCTATGGCGGCAAGTGTTTCCCTAAGGACGTGAACGCTTTCGCCAAGATGACACAAGGCACTCCTCTCGGCACTCTTCTAGAGCATCTTCACGAGTTGAATGTGCATTTTAGAGGAGTTGAGGAACATATATAAACCAATAGAGCGTGCGCATGGGTTGTCATAAGTTGAGGCTCGAATCCTCCGCACGCTTCAAGCAAAAAATATAATGTCAGAAACTTCCCGCAATAATAAACGTATAGCGAAGAACACTCTATTCTTATACTTCCGAATGATTTTTCTCATGTGTATATCTTTATACACAAGCAGGGTAGTATTGGAAGCATTAGGAGTGTCAGATTACGGAATTTATAATGTTGTTGGAGGTTTTGTGGCAATGTTTGCGCTCATCAGTTCATCTTTAACTGGTGCATGCTCTCGTTTTTTGAATTATGAAATGGGACGCGGGGCAGAAGGACGTCTTAAACTTGTTTTTTCAACGTCTCTTACTGTTCATATTGTCTTAGCTATTATTATTGCTATCACTTGCGAGACCTTTGGCATATGGTATGTTAACAACAAGATGGTTATACCAGAAGAAAGGCTTGTTGCTGCTAACTGGGTTTTTCAAATTTCTATATTGAATTTTTGTATGAACCTTATAACCATACCATTCAACGCGGCAATTATAGCTCATGAAAAGATGTCAACCTTTGCTTATGTCAGCATTTATGAGGGAATTGCACGGCTGTTGATATGCTTCATTGTTATTTACCTACCTACAGACCATCTGGTTACTTACGCTTTTTTATATATGCTGGTACAAATAAGTGTGATGATTTTGTACCAAATCTATTGCCATAAGAATTTTCAAGAATGTCATTTTGAGTTAGTGGTCGATAAACCTCTGGTTAAGCAGATGTTCTCATATTCGGGCTGGCATATTATAGGGAACTCGGCTTCAGTCTTAAATAGACAAGGAGTGGATCTCGTGCTGAACTTTTTTTGTGGAACTGTACTGAATGCGGCAAAAGGTATATCCAATCAGGTGATGAACGCAGTATCATCTTTTGCCAATAATTTTATGTTAGCAATGAATCCACAAATCACGAAATCCTATGCAAATGGAGATTATGAATATATGAACAGTCTGGTTTTCAGAGGTTCTCGTTTCTCATTTTATTTAATATTTCTTCTGTCTTTTCCTATCATATTAAATGCAGATTTTATAATTCATTTGTGGCTAAAATCTGTTCCGGATTACGCGGTACAATTATCGCAATTGGCTCTTATTGTTGCTATGATTTCGTCATTGTCCAATCCATTAGTCACCGCTCAAAACGCTACAGGGAATGTCCGTAATTACCAAATTGTTGTAGGTGGTATTCAGCTTTTGAATTTACCAATATGTTATATCGTGCTGAAAAATGGTTTTTCTCCTGTGTCGATAATGGTCGTGGCTATTTTTGTTGAATTGTTAAGCTTGGCTGCCAGACTGGTGATGATACCTTTTTATGTTGAAGGTTTCTCTTCAATGTCTTATATAAAGGAAGTCTTGTTGAATGTTGTTCTCGTGGTATTGACCTCAGTAATAATTCCGATTTTTCTGTATCTGTATATGGACAAAGGGGTCTTGTCTTTTGTCGTTGTAACTTTAAGCTGCCTCTTATTTACCCTATTGTCTATTATTTTTGTTGGCTGTACCAAGAATGAAAGAGCTTCGATTTTACGTCAAGTACATAATGTAATAGTAAAGATAAAACATTGATATGGCATTTGTTAAAAGTTTTGCAAGGCTGGTGAAGTTTGCAATGATATACAAGATGGACTATTGCAAACAAGTGCGCTATACGACATTCTTAACGGGCTATAAAGATTCACAGGAAAAACTTTTGGCTCATCTGGTCGTAAAGGCCCATACGATAGAAAAAGGATTGACTATGCCTCTGAAGAGATATAATTTTGGGCAATCGGCTATCTGTGAAATATTGTCTGACCTTCGCTATTATGCTTCACATTATAGCGTAAACGAGGAGAGATTCTGTGATGTTGTCGGCATAATTAAGGAATATGGCCGATGGCATGAAGGGATGGGGGTAAAGATAGAGAATGCTGATATTGTAGAAGGCCTAAAATGGCTTGATAGAGAATATCCGGAGATACAACCTATCTCTCAATTTTATGGGATGTCTCCTGATGATTTCTTTGCGGGAAACAAAGGTAATTTCTATGAATTCGCTCATTCCAGACATACCTGCAGAAATCTTTCTGGTAAAATTTCTGAAGAAAAATTGCAAGCATCACTTGAATTAGCTATGACAGCGCCATCTACTTGCAATCGTCAGTCAGTACGGCTTCATATTCTGCAGGGGGGGGATGTCCTCAGTATTCAGTCAGGAAATAGAGGATTTGGGCATCTCGCGGATAAATTTATTCTAATAACTTCTGATTTATCTGATTGGACTGGAATACATCAACGTAACGCGCCCTACGTGGATGGGGGCATATTTCTAATGAATCTTCTGTATGCTTTACATTATAATGGCATCGGTGCCTGTACGCTGAATATGTATTTGGATGAGAATCGTACAAAACGCTTGCATAAAGAGTTGGATATCCCTGAAAATGAGGTCCCGATTGCGCTTGTGGCAATTGGTGTTCCTCCGACCAGTTTTGATGTAGCTCGTTCTGTTCGTGTCAATTATCAGGCAATAACAAAATTTCATCAAAAATGAAGGTCAAGTATAATGTCTCTCTACAAGAGATTTCGTGGGTCAAATCAAATCAGAAGGCTTTCGAACAGGAGAGTTGCCTGATACCGAATGTATATTATCCGGACACTTTGGAGGAATTTTATAATTTGATTGTAAAGTTCAATCGTAACGGGGAAGAGTACCTATTAATAGGTTATTCTTCAAATACATTGTTTCTGCCTTCTTATAAAATAGACAACGTCATTGTGACGAGAATGCTTAATCATTGGACAGAAACTGAAGATGAGATTATCTGTGAATGTGGGGTAAATGTATCTCAGTTGGCGCACCGGATGGTCGAAAGAGGCAATGCAGGTTTCGAAGGCTTGACTGATTTGCCTGGAACCGTAGCAGCGGCCGTTTATGGTAATTGTGGATGTCGTAACTGCTCTGTGAATGCTTTGCTGAATAGTATCGATATTATATCTAAAGAAAATCGAATTTCTACACTGACTCGCGAAGAATTGGATTGTTCATATAGAAGTACGGCATTAAAGCGCGGTGAAATTAATGGTGTAATACTGTCCGTCCGTTTACAAAAGGTTATTGGTGATTCTGAAGAACTAAAAATAATAGCTGAAAAGAATCACCAAATACGCAGAGAACAACAGCCTTCTGGGGTGAATAATTTAGGAACAACCTTTGTAGGGGGGAGCCTAACCATTAAAGGAAAGTTATTCTACGCCGTCGAAAGAATGATGATGGTGATTACAAAATCGAGAGACAGAAGAAAAACATTCCCGATGACTCTAAAACTTATGGGACAAGGCAAATTCGCACCATATGTTTATTATTGGAATCGCTATATGTTTCTCGATGAAAAATCCCATCTGCTTTTTTTTAGTTATTACAAATTTCTTCAGTCTCTTTACAAAGATATACAGTTAGAAATTGAAATCAGATCATAACTTATGAAAATAGGAATTCTTACTTTCCCTCGTTCGCAGAATTATGGCGCATTGCTTCAGGCTTATGGCACCCAACAATTTCTTGAGAAAAGCGGCTATGATGTGAGCATGATTGATTATTGGCCGGATTATCACGAGGAAATGTATAAAGCTTTTTCTTGGCAGAAATTTAAAGCTCTGAGAATACAGTCTAAAATTAAATATGTCTTTACGTTCTTTTTTACATACTTCCGTTTGAAAGAACGAAGAAACCACACTCGAGAATTTTATGAGAAATACTTGCACCTGAATAAATCATTATCATATGACGCGGTAGTCTATGGAAGTGACCAAATATGGCGCAAGCAGCATCAGCCCACATACAATTATTTTAATCCCATATTCTGGGGGGATGCGCAAATTACCTCTCCACATAAGATCGCCTATGCTGCAAGTATGGGAAAATATGAGATTGAAGATGAGCGAGACAGGGAGTTTGTACAAAAAGGACTGGCAAATTTCGAGGCTATCAGCATCCGTGAAATCGATCTGCGAAATAATCTCCAAAAGGAATTTGGAGTAAAGTATCCTATTGTGTGCGATCCTGTATTTTTGTTGACAAAGCAGGATTGGGAAAGTCTGACAAACAGCAAATATCTTCCTAAGGACAAGTATATCCTTTATTATCGTTTGCAGAATATTACAGCGACAGATAAAATGGTGAAAGATCTTGCTCAACAGACAGGTTTGCGGGTGATAGAGATGCGAGGATATGTCCCACCTTTCCATTATGGGAAGCGTTACCGATTGACTGCAGATGCCCAAGAATTTATAACTCTGATATATGGAGCGGAGTATGTGGTGACCTCTGCTTATCATGGTATAGCTATGTCTATCATATTTGAAAAGCAATTCTATTTCACATCTCAAAAACATCAGGCAAATCGTGTTCTGTCATTATTTGAGATTCTCGGCTTGACAGATCGTATTGTAAATATCACAAATGTTGGAGAATTGGAGTCGTCGAAGCCGATAGATTATACTGATGTGAAAGCCAAACTGACTCCGTGGGCAGATGAATCGCGAGTTTGGCTAAAAGAACAATTGAAAAAAGCAGATGAGAGTAATAATTAATGCAGATGACTTGGGCAAAAGTTTGGAGGTCAATCATGCAATAGAAGATTGTATAAAAAATGGCCTTATCACATCGTCCACGATTATGGCTGGGGGTGAGGCTTTTGACGATGCTATTCGTATAGCCAAGAGTTATCCACAAATATCTTTTGGGGTACATTTGACAATCGATGATGGGGACATGAGTCTGACCAAAGCTCCCGTATTTACCAAAGTGGGGATAACTGACGATAATGGTAGATTTATAAGGTATGGGATTAAAAATGTGAAATCTTACTCGGCAGAGTTGAAAGAGGCTATTTATTACGAGTGGATGGCTCAGATAAATAAAGTGAAAGATGCCGGGGTGAATATTAGCCATATTGATAGCCACCATCATTTTCATACAATTCCAGCATTGAGGAAGCTACTTGTTAATCTCCTTAAGAATAATGATATTCATTGCGTTAGATTAAGCCTGACCAAGACGCTATATATGTATTTGCACCATGCTGATTTTGTTACGCAAAGAAACCCAGGCGTCTCTTCAGATGCCAATCGTCAGAAAACGTCAAATAAAGAGAATAAATTACGAATCGGCTTAAGGGTACTTCATCAACTTGTCTGGAATTTCGAGATGAAGCATAAATTTACCACGACAGATTATTTTTGTTCATATGGTACATTTTTGAAGAATGAGAAGACATTATCGTCATTCTTTATTAATGGGACACTTGAACTTATGTGTCATCCTGGACATCCAGATTATAGTAATGAAACAAATTCATTAAAAGATTTAGCGGTAACAATAAATAAAATTAGTTACAATTCTCTGTAATATGGATATCTTATTGACATTGGACTATGAATTGTTCAACGGAGTAAAAAGTGGTTCCGTAAAAAATAGTTTGATAACTCCTACATATGAACTTTTAAAGATATTAGATAAATATAATTTCAAAGCAACATTTTTCGTTGATACTGTATTTTTAAATCGCTTATGCCAGTTGAAATCGAATTATGCAGAGCTTGAAGCTGATTGGGATGACATATTAACTCAATTACGGTATCTTTCGAAAGAAGGCCATGATATTCAATTGCATATTCATCCCAATTGGTTTAATGCAACCTTCAGTGATGGACATTGGACATCAGTGATGGATGAGTATAAATTAAGTGATATGAGTCCCGCTATAGCAGAGAAAATGTTTATAGATGGTATATCTCTTCTGGAGAAAATAACGGGACGAAAAGTTGTTGCGTTTAGAGCCGGCGCTTATTGTATACAAACTTATCCAGATTATGGTTCTATTTTTGGCAAGTATGGTATAGCTATAGATAGTTCTGTAAATAGAAGCAAGTATTCACACACGGAAAAATGGGAATACTACGACTACCGGAAAATCCCACAAGATTACATATATACTTTTTTATCGGATGTTTGTCGGAAAGATATAAATGGAATATATACTGAAGTATCAATTCCTAATTATAGAATCAGCAAGGCTAGTTATTATTGGAATAAATTCAAACTACGAAATTGCCCTATATCCATGAAACCTTGGGGGGATGGTAAAGGGTCTGTTGGCGGGAAATTGTATAAAGGAATGAAACGACTTTGGGTATATGTCTTAAATCACATCAGAAGTCTATACATCCCTGCATCAATAGATTCTCTAAATCCAATATTTCTAAAAAAAATATACAATAAGGAAAAGAAAAGTTGCCATTATATGTTGATTATGGGCCATCCGAAGTGTTTATCTCCATTATCATTGCACTTATTTGATGATTTTTTAAAAAGTATAGATGGCAAATATTCCAATAAGATTATATCACAAATTCACTGATGAAGATTGCACACATCTGCATATCAGAGCGTTATATTGAAAATAGCTCTTATCAAGAAAATTTATTGGCTATACGCCATGTTCAACTGGGCCATAAAGTTTATGTTATAGCTGCTGATAGGTATGTTGATAAAAACCGTAGATTAATAAAACGGAAGGTTGAGAATTATGTTAATCATTATGGTGTTAATGTAACTATTTTACCGCCCAAATGGAATTATAGGTTTACTGGAGCCTTTCGAGGCACAACCAATGGACTATATAACCGACTCTGTGAGATTTCTCCAGAAATTATTATGGTTCATGGTGTTGAGGCAAAAGAGAATAGTAGTATTGCCAAATATGCGATGACACATAGTCGTACTAGGGTATTCGCCGACAACCATAATGATTATTATAACTCTCCAAGAAAGACGATAAAAGAAAAGTTGTGGGGGTTTGTGGGATCTATTAAGGCCCGAGAGTTGGTAAAAGTAACGCAATGTTTTTGGGGCACAACTCCATGGCGAGTAGAATATTTACAAGATGTTTATAAAATACCAGCAGAAAAAACAGGGCTCCTGATAATGGGAGCAGACGAGAAGTTTATTCTAGGGAAAAGTCGAAGCGAAATCCGGAAGAATGTACGCGAGCAATATGGAATCCCTGGGAATGCATATCTTGTCGTAACTGGAGGTACCCTTGATAAGCGTAAACAACAGAATTTGCTATTTGAAGCTGTAAGCCAATTAAAGCAGGAGAATGTATGGCTTCTGGCTTTTGGCGAGCCAACTGAAGAAATGCAACCGGTATTTGATACATATAAATCAGTTTCCAATATCGTTATGACCGGCTGGTTGGCAGCTGAAAAGGCCTATGATTTGTTCATGGCTTCCGAATTGGCCTTTTTTCCTGGCACCCATTCTGTGCTATGGGAACAAGCTGTTGCCTGTGCGACGCCATTAGTGGTGAAACATTGGCATGGGATGGAACATGTTAATGTAAATGGTAATGCTGTTTTGATGGATGAAATCTCGACAGAAACTATTATCCGACAAATTCAAATATTGAACTACACGCACGAATATGAAGAAATGTCAAAGCGGGCAGCAGAAATCTCGTCACAGTTTTATCTTACTGAAATTGCCAAGAAAGTTATAGGACTTGAGTAGTTCGCATAAGCACTGGATAACCCTTTCTCGCTATATGAAAATTTTTAATTTCGATATATTTAAATCAAACTGTTCTCGGAACGAAAAGTTTACAGCAATTTTATGCTATCTTTTATGGGGATGGCCATTCTTTCAATTTATTCTGATTGGGGGATCGCTCAGATTACCATTCTTTAAAGATTACCCATACTTGATGGCGATCATTGTTATATGCGCTCTAGTGATAGTATCTCTTCCATATTTAAGAAATAAAATTAGATTCACAGATGTTTCATTTTGGATAGTTTATTGTCTGCTATATCTTATGTCAATGGTATTTTATCCTGATAATAACCAAATTCAGGAAGAGTATGCCGTCAAATCAATGTTATGTACTGTTCCGTATATATTTTATGGACTTTTGATTGATATCGAGTATATGCGTAAGCCAATGTCCAGAATTTCATTATTGGTCATAATATGGTACGCATTTTATTTGTGGTTCTACAAGCAGCAGGCTTTAGGCACAATGATGGAACAAGGAGAGCGTGAATATATGCACTATGCTTATTTGCTTCTCCCGCATGTATTAATGTGTACTTCAGTTGCGTTAAAAGAAACGGATTGGTTAAGTATATGCGGAGCAATAGGGGGATTGTTCGTGCTATTATCTTTCGGCAACAGAGGGTCCTTGGTGTGTTTTGCGATCTATTTGTTGCTATGTATTTTATTCTTTGTGAAAGGGAAAAGAAGAGCCATTATATATGGACTGTCAATCATCATTTTCGTTCTTCTATATATGTATCTTGATATAATTATTGTGTTTTTCCAGAAGGTACTTTCGGATATGGGGATGAGCACTCGAATATTTGATTTTTTATTAGATGGAACATACATTAGTTATACATCTGGAAGAGATGAACTAAAAGAGCGGTGTGCAGACCTTATTATACATGGGC
This sequence comes from Faecalibacillus sp., assembly GCA_963588175.1. Classification (GTDB taxonomy): domain Bacteria; phylum Bacillota_I; class Bacilli_A; order RFN20; family CAG-826; genus UBA4951. Next base: position 9,234 of record CAVAGP010000034.1, read on the forward strand.
CATTGTTTGGATATGGCTTTTGTGGCTCCTGGAAATATATTGGTACTTATCCACATAACTTGATTTATGACTTGACCATGACTTTCGGTTTATTCCCGGGAGTAATTATATTGTTAGTTCTAGTGGCCGTAATGATTAAAGCCTATCGTTCAGCTAAGAATTATAATGAAAAATCCTTCCTCTTGTTACTTGCCACAGTCGGATTTGCCAGAATGTTTTTGTCATATACTTTTATAGATAGTAAAGAAACATTTCTCTTGATTGGATATTGCATATTACTCATAAGACAAAGTAAAAAATTCTGTGTTTAAATGAATAAGAGTCTTACCCATATCATTCAAAAGACAAAAAATCGCTTTCATTATGTGGTAATGAGAGCATATAAGTATATCGATGTAGGGAAGTTATCTTTTTGCGGGATAGATGAACTAAGAAGGAAGTCGGCTTTGGTGGAAAGACTGAGGATGATGCTTGGTGATATGGGGGGTGTCTTGCAATGCCGGATCGAGGAGAAATCTGCCATATTGAAAGCAGCAGACAGGGTAGTAGAGCATAAATTTGACTTGCTTGGTTCAGGAGAGATTCAGTTTGGAGAAAAGATAGAATGGAGTCGGGAATTAAAAACAGGTTATATTTGGCCGAAAAATACTTTTTACCGGCAAATCAGGCCGGCTACTCCGAAAGGCAGTGACATAAAAATGCCGTGGGAGCTGTCGCGTTGCCATCATCTTCTGATACTGGGCGAGGCATATACGATGACGGGGGATGAAAGATATGCGCGCGAGGTGGTCGATGAGATGTCCGACTGGATTATCCAGAATCCGCTGATGTATTCGGTGAACTGGACTTGTGCGATGGATGTATCCATCAGGGCTGTGAATTGGATGTATGCTCTGCTTTTTATAGAAAAATCCGAAAGTTTCGATGATGCTTTTGCACGAAAGGTGTATCGCTCGCTATATCAACATTTATTTTTCGTAAGTAAAAACCTTGAAAAGTCAATCCCGTATAGCAATAACCACTATGTATCCGATATAGCAGGATTGTTATTCCTCGGAACTCTGTTTAAGACAACAGCAAGGGGCAGAAAGCAGTTAAGATTCGCAGTGAAGGAGTATTGTCGTGAGACATTGATTCAGATTTTTCCTTCTGGGGTAGATTACGAGAGGAGCACTTCCTATCATCGTCTGATGACTGAATTATTAGTTTATTCACGTAATATGCTTGTGCGTACTGGCGTAAAACTTCCGGAAGAGGTCGATACTCGACTCTCCAAGATGTTGAATTATGTGGGGCAGTATACTTTCGAGAATGGACGCTCTCCGATAGTTGCGGACAATGATAACGGGCGTTTTTTGCCATTCGTCCCTCGCGATTTTAGAGAACATGGTTATTTGCTGACCAAAAACAGTTTGGAATATGTGTTGACCAACACAGGCATAACCCCCATATCTGTTGCCTCCGATTATTCTGAAAGCAGGTTATACGGAGATGCCAATACAGCTATATTGAAAAGGTCCGGAAAGTATCTCTTTGTAAGCTGTTGCGACAGATTTCGTGCTGATGTTGCTTCTGAGAAATATCAAGGAACGCATATTCACAATGACCTGTTATCATTTGTGTATACTGATGGTGTGCAGGAGGTTATTGTAGATGCTGGCGCGTATGTTTATACTTCTGATGTGGAGAGGCATAATGAATTCAGATCTGCGCGTAAACATAATACAATAATTGTGGATGACGAAGAACAGAACATTCTTAGTCCTTCGTCTGCTTTTTTGATGACTTATAATGCGGATGCGGCTCCATTGCAAATATCCAAATCGTCTGATAGTGACATCTGCGAAGGCTCCTATATCACGAAAAGGGGAGGCATGAATCATCAGAGGCGTTTTGTCTTATCAGATCCAGGATTGGAGATTTCGGATGTTGTCAGGAAAACAGGATCCAACCATAAATTATATATGTCTTTCCATTTTGCGGCCGGGATTGAGACCGAGCAAAAGAATGGTTGTGTCGAATTGACAGCAGGAAAGAAAAAGTATTCAATATCGGTTGATAGTCAGAATGAACTGTCGTGTTATCTGAAGGATGACACAATTTCCCCTTCTTACGGGGTTTTGCAGCAGTCCAAAATTCTTGTAGTTGAGGCTGTCTTTGATGATAAAATAAGTGTTAAAACCCAAATTAAAGATATACACAATGAGTACTAAACGAAGAATTAAGACAATCCTTATGAAGGCATATTTTACATTGAAGCAGAAGACATACAGGCTTCGTGGGATAAAATATCTTTTTGAAAATCATTCCTCTGATGTTTTGCTGGTTGTGTTTTCCGGTTTCTCTGAAACGCCTGTTTATAACTATGTAAAAACGCTCAAGTCTTTCAAATGTGATAAACTATTCCTCCTGGATGATTTTGCGTATCGAGGTAGTTATTACATGTATAGTAATGGAAGTTCTCTGCCTATGTTATTGACACAAAGCTTAATAGAGAGTGTAATTTCTAATGGGGGGGGGGTATAGAAAATTAGTGTTTTTAGGAAGTTCTAAGGGAGGTACCTGTGCAATATATTATGGACTAAAGAATAATGCCACGGAAATTTTCGCGGGAGTCCCTCAATATTATATTGGGAGTTATGTTGATACGCCAGTACACGAGAAAGTTTTCAAGAGTATGATGGGTGAGAATGCAGGAACTGCGGATAGGAACTTGCTTGATGAAATTATACCTCAACTCTTTACTGAGGTGAATGGTAGCTCAAGCAAGATACATTTACTCTATTCAAGAGATGAACATACTTATCCTGAACATATTCAGGCAATGGTTACAGATTTAGACAGAAATAGTATTGAACATATTGATACAGTGGAGCATTTCACTGAACACTCCCAAATAGGTAAATATTTCGTTCCTTGGATAAAAGCTGAAATCAAAAGAATTATACGCGATGAATAAAGACAAACAATACCGAATAGCTCTTGTTATCAAGACAGATGGCTTGGAGTATGATGACCGTGTGAGGAAAGAAATCCTTTCGATACAGAAACTCTTCCCGAATATATCCTTCAAGATATTTGTGCTTCTTCCGGATAATAATGAATCAGAGGGGGTTACATCTTATGGTGTTCCATATAAATCCATAAAACTTCCAAGCCGTGATAAATATCCCCCCGGAGAGAAGCAGATGCTGAAGTCGATAGAGTTCTATAAGGTAGTGGCGAAAGACATAAAGCAGTTTGATGCAGTCTGGTGTGGAGATTATCATACTTTTATGATTGCTGCACTGGCTCCAAGAAAGCACCTTCTTTGGGATTTGCATGAACTTCCGACTGCTCTGTTGGGTAACAGTTGTACCAGAGCATTGTTGAAGTATATATTCGGGCGGTGCAAGGTCGTGATTCACGCCAATCCCCAGCGTGCCGATTATCTCAAATCTCTTGGCCTGATTCGGGATGCCCGCAAGCACTATGCGATTCGCAACTATCCTAATTTCGATGATGTGGATACTGTTTATGATGAGAAGTACCAGCAGTTCATCGCGTGGAAAGGTAATCGCAGATGTGTTTATCTTCAGGGCCTTGGTGACAAGGGCCGGGCCGGGTATGAATCTATAAAGGCTGTTCTGAACAATAGTGACCTTGTGGCAGTTGTCGTAGGTGGGGTGTATTCTCCGGATAAGGATAAACTTGTGGCGGAGTATGGTAAGGAATTGGAGGAGAGGGTTTTCTTTGCCGGTCGAATCAACCAGCTGAAAATCCCGCAGTACGTGGCTCAGTGCATATCGACTTTGGTGTTTTATCAGAATATTCGTCCGAACAATTACTACTGTGAAGCGAACAGATTTTATCAGTCTGTCATTATGGGGCTTCCGGTAGTGGTCGGCAATAATCCGCCTATGCGGGACATTGTGAATGAATACGGATTTGGCGTCAGCATCGATGATGATGGTCACGATATCGGCAAGATGTCTGAAGGCTTGAAAAAGGTCCTTTCAGATTATGATTATTACAAGTCCAATGTCTTTAAGAATAGAGACGCATTGACTTGGGACAAGCAGGAATACAAGTTCGTGGAGATAATTGAAACATTGTTGTGATTAATTTTTGATTCAATATACTATGAAGAAAGTAATGCTGGTGTTCGGCACACGCCCGGAAGCGATTAAGATGTGCCCGTTGGTCAAGGAGTTCCAGAAGCATCCTGATGAGTTTGAAACTATCGTTTGCGTAACTGGGCAGCATCGTGAGATGCTTGACCAAGTGTTGAAGATTTTTGAAGTGACACCTGACTTTGACCTGAATATAATGAAGCAGGGGCAAGACCTTACTGATGTCACGGCAAGAGTCTTGACTGGAATGCGTGATGTGTTCGCACAGTGCAGACCGGATGTTGTACTTGTGCACGGAGACACCACGACTTCTACGGCAGCAGCACTTGCCGCCTTCTATCAGCAGATACCTGTAGGCCACGTGGAGGCTGGTCTTAGAACCCACAATATCTATTCGCCTTGGCCTGAGGAAATGAATCGTCAGATAACGGGACGCATCGCCACATACAACTTTTCGCCTACTCCGCTTTCGGAAAAGAACCTTCAAGAGGAGAAAGTTCACGGCAATATCTATGTGACTGGAAATACGGTTATCGATGCCCTCCACTTAGTGGTTGACAAACTAAAGAATGATAAAGAACTTGCCGCTGAACAGGATAAAGTTCTTGCTGCTGCCGGTTATGATGTGACTCGCCTTGCGAATGGTCGCAAGCTCGTGCTTATCACAGGTCATCGCCGTGAGAACTTCGGTGATGGTTTCATTCGTATGGTAACAGCCATTCGTGACCTCAAGAACAAGTATCCGGAAGTCGATTTCGTCTATCCGATGCACCTCAATCCAAATGTCCGCAAGCCTATACACGAAGTGTTCGGTGAAGACCTCAGCGGACTGGGCAATATGTTTTTCATTGAGCCACTGCAATATCTTGAGTTCGTCTATCTGATGGAGAAATCCACTGTCGTTCTTACAGACTCAGGCGGAATCCAGGAAGAGGCTCCTGGGCTTGGTAAACCTGTGCTCGTTATGCGTGATACCACAGAGCGCCCAGAGGCACTTTCTAGCGGAACGGTTCATCTTGTAGGAACAGACTACGACAAGATTGTGGGCGAAGTTAGCACGTTACTTGAGGATGAGCAGGCTTACGCAAAAATGTCAAAAGCAGTAAACCCTTACGGAGATGGTAAGGCTTGTGACAGGATAGTCCGTATCCTTAATGATGAGGCGGTGGACAGATATGCTGTCTGCTAAAATAGTGTAGGAAATTAATTCAAAACTTAAAATTTATATGATTAATGTAATTGGCTTGGGCTACATCGGACTTCCGACAGCCCTTATGATGGCTTCACACGGAGTGGAAGTCATCGGAACAGACTACAATAAGGAACTTGTAAACACCCTTAATGCGGGGCACACGACATTTAAGGAGAAAGGACTCGATGAACTGTTCCAGGCAGCTGTTAAGGCCGGGATTAAGTTTACCACAGAGTATCAGAAAACGGATATGTACATCGTGTCTGTTCCTACTCCTTACGATAAGTTTTCTAAGAAAGTAGATGCTTGCTATGTGGTCGGTGCAGTTAAGGATGTAATGAAAGTCTGCCCTAAGGGCGCGACAGTCGTCATCGAGTCCACGGTTAGCCCTGGAACTATTGACAAGTATGTTAGACCAGTAATCGAAGCTAATGGTTTCACCATAGGAGAGGACATCAACCTCGTGCATGCTCCTGAACGCATCATTCCTGGCAATATGGTTTACGAACTTCTTCACAATAACCGCACAATCGGTGCAGACAGTAAGGAAATCGGTGAGAAGGTCAAGAAATACTATGCAAGTTTCTGCCAGGGTGAAATCGTGGTCACAGACATCCGTTCGGCTGAAATGACCAAGGTAGTAGAGAATACATTCCGCGCAGTGAACATCGCTTTTGCGAACGAACTTTCCCGCATTTGCCGTCACGACAATATGGATGTCTATGAAATCATCCGCATCTGCAATATGCACCCTCGCGTGAATATCCTTCAGCCTGGCCCTGGAGTAGGCGGACATTGCATCAGTGTGGATCCTTGGTTCCTTGTAGGAGACTATCCTCAGCTTGCAAAGGTTATCGACGAGTCTATGAAAACCAACGATAGTCAGCCGACCTTTGTTTTGAATCGCATCTATGAGATTATGAAAGAGAATGGTATCACAGACAACCGTCGCGTGGGTCTCTATGGCCTTACCTACAAGGAGAATGTGGATGACTTCCGCGAATCGCCGACTCTCCAGCTTCTCGAAGCTCAGGAGCGTCATCTCGCCCGTCCTCTCAAATGCTATGACCCGTTCCTCGAGAACCACAAGATTGCAGAGAACCAGTTCTCTGATTTCGACGAATTCCTTAAGGATATCGATATGGTAGTGATTATGGTTAAGCACGACCATATCAAGCAGAACTGGGACAAGATTAAAGGTAAAGTCATTCTCGACTGCTTCAATATCTGCCCTCTGGAGGGAGTATATCATATCTAACATGACAAGCAGAATTAGAACATCATATAAAGAGAGCTCAAATGAGACTGATTATTAATGCAGATGACTGCGGCAGTAATAGAGAAATTGACATGGCGATATCTCGCTTCATTGAAATGCGGAAGATAACAAGCACTACAGTGATAGCCAATATGAGTGATGACCTATTATTGAACTTTAGACGAAATTTATTGATAAGTAATATTTTAAACACATGATTAACGTTGGAATTATAGGCTGCGGCTTCGTAGGTGGAGCCCTGAAAGATTGGTTGGAGCACAACAACCCGGATTGCAAATTGTTTATCAGTGACCCGCCAAAGGGATATAATGATGATCTGAGCGGAATTGACATAGCCTTCCTGCAGATACACGTTCCTACTGAAGATGATGGAACACAGGATTTAACACTTATGAAGGAGCTCATCTCCAACCTGCCGGATGTCCCTGTATTCGTCAGGACCACAATTCTTCCTGGTACCAGCGAGATGCTTTCCCGCGAAACCAAACATACAGTATGCTATATGCCGGAGTTCCTCACAGAGCGAACATTTCTCGAGGACTTCCGTAAGCAGACAATGGTATTCACCGGCTCACAGGAACTTCTCACAAAGATTTTCGTCGGCAAGAAGTTCACAGTGATGACACCGCTGGAGGCAGAGTTGACCAAGTATATGCACAATGTATTCGGCGCATATAAAGTGACCTACTTCAATGCCTGCCGTGAATACTGCGAACAGATGGGGGCTGACTGGAGAAAGGTTCACACTGGGATTCTCCTGTCGGGCTATATCAATGATACCCACACCTACGTCCCTGGCCCAGATGGAAAGTTTGGCTATGGTGGAAAGTGCTTCCCAAAGGATGTTAATGCATTTGCGAAGATGACGCAAGGCACTCCTCTCGGCATTCTTTTGGAGCACCTCCACGAGCTGAATGTCCATTTCCGTGGGGTTGAGGAGCATATCTAATTGGTAACTTGTAAAAAACAAATGAGAATTATACATTGCTGTTTAGCCAACTTTTATATTGATGGTTTCGGATATCAAGAGAACATAATTACGCGCATTCATAAGCGGCAAGGGCATGAAGTTATGATACTTGCTTCAACCGAAGTTATAAAACCAGGAGATGGCTATGTTTATGTTACTCCTGGGGAATATGTGAACGAGGATGGTATTCCTGTAAAGAGGGTGTCATATAAACATTTTCTACCATTAAAGATAGGTGCTAAGATTCGGTGCTACAATGATGTCTTCCAAACAATTAAGAGTTTCGCGCCAGATATTATTTTTATGCATAATGCTCAGACAGCGGCGGTATTCCCGATTATCAAGTATTTAAAAAAACATCCGGAGTGTCGCTTGTATATAGATTCTCACACGGATTTTGTCAATAGTGCTAAAACGTGGGCGTCAAAATATCTGTTGCATGGTATATTATATAAATGGTATGTAAGAAAAACGATTCCATTTACGCGACGTTACTATGGGACACTCCCTGCAAGAGTTGCTTTCTTAAGGGATTTTTACGGTACACCCGCAGATAAAACAGAATATTTGCCTCTTGGTGTTGATGATGTGTTTGTGCCAATCAAAGATAGAGAACAAATTAGAGATATTGTGCGTAATAATCTGAACTTATGTGAGGATGACTTTGTCGTTGTATGTGGCGGCAAATTGGAGCGTCGCAAGAATATTCTACTGTTGATGAAATCAGTCATATCGTTGTATAATGAAAATCACAACGTTAAACTGTTGTTGTTTGGAAGCGTATCTCAAGACATTAAAAAGGAATTTGATGAATTATTAAATGCTAATCTTAATACAATTAAGTATATTGGCTGGGTCCCAGCGAAAGAGACATACAAGTATTTCTTCGCGTCTGATATTGCCTGTTTCCCAGGTACCCATTCTACATTATGGGAAGAGTCTGTTGGTCTCGGTTTGCCGATAATTGCCAAACGCTGGGACGGTATCACTCAAATAGATTTAAATGGGAATGCTATCCTTTTAAATGAACCAATTACTGTTGAATCTGTCACTAATTGTATTGGTAGTATTCTTAGAGACACGGACAAGTATAATTATATGAAGCTGATTTCTATGACTAAAGGTATGAGCTTTTTCGCATATTCGCGAATAGCAGAATATGCTATAAGTCAATAGTGCCTAAAACGCTATAGTTGATAATAATAAAGTTACTATCCAAATCCAAAAGAAAAGGAGGACTTGATCCTCTCATATTATAGCAAATAATCAATCGAATGGATATGAAGCAGATAATTCAAGACTTAAAGGATGGAAATACCGTTCTGGAGGAGATACCTGTGCCTCAGGTGAGGTCAGGATGTGTTCTGATAAAGACTACCCGTACACTGGTTTCTCTCGGAACTGAGAGGATGCTTGTCGAGTTCGGCAAGGCGAATCTTGTGGACAAGGCGCGCCAGCAGCCGGATAAGGTTAAGCAGACATTGGACAAATTGAGAACTGACGGCATAATGCCTACGCTTGAGGCTGTGTTCAACAAGCTTGGTCAGCCTCTTCCGCTCGGCTATTGCAATGTGGGAAGAGTCGTGGAGGTCGGCAAAGGCGTGACGGAGTTTTCGGTCGGGGACAGAGTGGCCAGCAACGGCAATCACGCTGAATATGTCTGCGTGCCGAAGAATCTTGTGGCCAAGATTCCGGACAATGTCACGGATGACGAGGCTGCTTTCACCGTTATCGGTTCCATCGGTCTTGAAGGTGTGCGCCTGTTGAAGCCGGAGCTTGGCGAAACCATTGTGGTTGTGGGACTTGGCCTTATAGGCCTTATCACATCCCAGCTTCTCGTTGCAAACGGATGCCGCGTAATCGGCATCGAGTTCGATCAGGCTAAGCTTGATCTGGCTGCAAGTTGGGGAGTTATTCCTGTGAACCCTGCAAAGGGTGACGACCAACTTAAAGTCGTGGAATCCCTCACAGGCGGCATCGGCGCAGACGGTGTCATCATCACGGCAAGTGCAAAGGATGACAGTGTGATTCATAATGCCTGTGTGATGTCCCGCAAACGTGGCCGCGTCATTCTGGTTGGTGTCATCGGGCTGAATATGCGCCGTGATGACTTCTACAAAAAGGAACTGTCCTTCCAGGTGAGTTGCTCTTATGGCGCAGGACGCTATGATGAGGAGTATGAGAACAAAGGCCACGACTATCCTCTGCCTTATGTCCGCTGGACAGAGAAGCGCAATTTCGAGACGATTCTTATGGCCATCGGTAACAAGAAGCTCAATGTGGATTCATTGATTACCGAGAGCGTGGAATTGGAGGATTATCTCCAGATTTATGGAGATATGCGAAAGAGAGGCAACATCGCAAGCATCATCCGCTTCCCTGAGGCGGAGAAGATTGACCGGGTCGTTCCTATCGAAGGAAATGATTTCGGAAAGACCGGAGGAAAGATAAGCATCATTGGAGCTGGTAACTACACAAGTTCCACCATAGTCCCTTGCCTCAAGAAATGCGGAGCAAAGGTTAAATATGTGTCGAGTGCAGGTGGCCTTACCTCGAAAATTGTAGCAAAGAAGATGGAGGCCGAGTTCGCCACAAGTGATTCTTCGAATATTTTCTCTGATCCTGAGGTCGGGATGATTATTGTAGCCACGAGACATAATCTTCACTCCAAGATGGTTCTTGATGCGCTTCGCGCAGGGAAGAGCGTATTCGTTGAGAAGCCTCTTTGTCTTAATTACGAGGAACTGGATTCAATCGTAGATGCTTATAAGGCTGCACCTGCCGGTACGACATTGACCGTAGGCTTCAACCGCCGTTTCTCTCCGTTTGCAATTAAGATGAAGTCTCTGCTCGGAGATGGGCAGATGAATATCGTGGCTACGATGAATGCCGGATTTATCCCTAAGGAGATGTGGGTTCACGATATGGAAGTCGGCGGCGGACGAATCGTTGGAGAAGCCTGCCATTTCATAGACCTGTGTTCTTATCTTGCCGGCAGCCGCGTGATAAGTGTCTGTATGAATGCTCTCGGAGAAAATCCTGAGGAGAATACCGACAATGCGAGCATACTTCTCAAATATGAAAATGGCTCAACTGCTGTAATCAATTACTTCGCAAACGGCTCCAAGAGTTATGACAAGGAACGTGTCGAGGTATTCAGCCAGGGCAGAGTGCTTGTCTGCGAGAACTGGAGAAAACTTACAGGATATGGCGTGAAGGGGTTCCGCTCGATGAAGGGAAGCCTTGACAAGGGCCAGAAGAATGAGTTCCGCCTTTTGAATGAGAGATTGCTTAATGGCGGAGAATCATTGATCCCTATAGATAGCCTTATTAACACCACAAAGGCAAGTTTCGCCGCCATTGAGTCCCTTCGTGAGCATAAGTGGATTGAGATAAAATAGTTATGAATTACGGACTTCTGTTTCGGACCGTCGCACATCTGAAGCCGCAGCAGGTGTATTATCAGATAGTGCGCCGCATCTCGAAACCGAAATATGCGCAGCTGTCTGCGCCGGCTCAATGTGCCCGGCTGAAGCAGTTCGTCACAGAGCCGATTGTCCGGCCGCATAGTCTGGATGGGGAGTCGTTTGAGCTTTTGAACATTCGCAAGTCCTTCTCCGGATGGAATGATGCTTCGGACGGGATGCTATGGGCATATAACCTGAACTATTTTGATTACCTCAACCAGTCAGGGATGTCCGAGGCGGAGGGCGTCAGGTGGATAGATAAATTTATCGATTCTCTGTCCACAAACAGGATTGGCCTAGACCCCTACCCGACGGCTCTGAGACTTGAGAACTGGATTAAGTTCTTCTGCCGTTATCCAGAGGCCGCTTCATTCCGAAGGCTGGATTCCCTGTATTCGCAGTACATCCATCTGCAGCATTCACTTGAAAAACATCTGCTGGGAAACCACCTGCTGGAGGATTATTACTCGCTGTACATTGCAAGTCTGTTCTTCTCGGATGTCAAGTACCATAAAAAAGTGTCATCGTGGCTTCTCTCCGAGCTTTCAGAAGAAATTCTGCCAGATGGCGGGCACTTTGAGCAGTCGCCAATGTATCATTGCATCCTGCTTGACAGGCTTCTGGACTGCATCAATGCCAAGATGACCTTCGGGGAGCCTTATTCCGATCTGAAATCCTTGAAGAGGTTCGCATCACAGATGCTCGGCTATCTGGAGGCCATCTGTTTCTCTGATGGCTCATATCCTCTGTTCAACGATTCCGCCCTCGGCATAGCCCCTACTCCTCGTGAACTGTTTGATTATGCGCAAAGGCTTGGTATAGAATGGAATAAACAAGCTGCACTTGGTGCCTCCGGATACAGAAAACTCTCGGACGGTCAGATAGAGGCGATAGTCGATGTTGGGGAAATCAAGGCGACATATCAGCCCGGGCACACGCACGCGGACGTCCTCAACTTCGAGGTTCGCATTGGCGGAATGCCGTTCATCGTGGACAGCGGCATCTCGACGTACAACAAGACCGCCCGCCGCCAGGCGGAGCGTTCCACTTCCGCGCACAATTGCATCACCGTCGGAGGTCGCGACTGCGCGGAGGTCTGGGGAGGTTTCAGAGTGGCCGGCCGCTATCGCGTCCAATTATTGGACGAAGTCCCGGGAAGTAGCATTTCTGCTTTCGTAAAATGCTGTGGCGGAGAGTCTTACTCGAGACGCTTTTCTCTTGCGGGCGGAGCGCTCTGCGTGGAGGATTCGCTGATGGCGGGAAAGTCTGGGACCGGGGGCGTCAGTCGGCTTCATCTCGCGCCGGAGGTGAAAGTGCTTGATGTCGTGGATGCGGGGGATGCAACGGTGGTGGCCACTTCTGTGGGGAAGATTACGGTGAGTGGCGATAGCAGCGTGAAGGTAGTGCCGTGCGAGGTGTCGAGGGAATATAATCGCTTGCTGTCAACCTCTTGTATCGAGATGGCGTTCAGCGAACATTTGAAATATACTATAGAACGATGAAAATACTGATTGTGTCGGAGCGTTACTGGCCTGAGGTCGGTGCCGCGCCGTCTCGTTTGGCAAATATGGCGGAGGGGCTGCACGCGCGCGGTTGTGATGTGGATGTCCTGACGAGTCTGCCGAATTATCCGAAGGGAAGAATCTTTGACGGGTATCGGGGGCGGCTTTGCCGTCGCGAGACGCATAATGGGATTAATCTTTTCCGTTACTGGATTTTCGCGACAGTGAGCAGGTCGGCCGTCAAGAGAGCATTGAATATGTTCTCGTTCGCGTTTATGCTGTGGCTGTTTGCTTTTCGCGTTAAACGTGTCAGATCTTATGATGCAGTCATCATCCAGACTCCGGCTCTTGTTGTCGCAGTCAGTGCGATGTGGCTCTTCAAGGGACTATATCGCAGGAAATGTGTTCTTAATGTAAGCGACATCTGGCCTTCTACGGCTGTGGATATGGGAGTGATGAGAGAAGGCAGTGCATCCTACAATTTTATGCATCGTTGCGAGAAGTATCTCTATCGGAAGAGTGATGCGGTGCTTGGCCAAAGCAATGAAATTTTGGAACAGGTCACACGTTTTCCTAATAAAGGCAAGTTGTTCCTTTATCGCAATCTTCAGAAGTATGATATGGGTACTGACGGGAAGTTGCCTCATACTCCGCTAAAAATAGTCTTTTGTGGAATGCTTGGTGTAGCTCAGGATGTTGCCGGCATCGTTCGCAATGTGCCATTTGCAGAGCTTGGCGTGGAGTTTCATATAATCGGCGGAGGTAAACAGGCGGAGGAAATTGAAAAATGGTGTTCGGAACATCCTTCCGGGATGGTTTTCCCGCACGGGTTTGTCCCTAAGGAGCAAATCCCTTCAATGCTTCGTGAGATGGATATCAGTATCGTTCCTCTCGCTCAAAGAATCAGAGGCGCAGTTCCGTCGAAGATATATGATCTGTTGCCACAGGGATTGCCAATCTTGTTCTGCGGAGAGGGAGAGGCAGCTGATTTTATAACAAGCCGTGGTGCGGGCTATTGCAGTGCTCCAGGTGATTATAATGGGCTGATTTCAAACATATCTCAGGTCAAGAGCCTTTCTCTGGACGAATTCAAATCTATGAGTGCCCGCTGCATTCAGACTAGCTGTGAGGAGCTTGACTTTGACAAGCAGATGACGGAGTGCTGCGATTTTTTGCGGAGCCTATAATGACCTCAACCCTATTCTTTGAACTGATTCAGGCGTCGATGGGCACGCGAGACACACTTTCTTGTGTGCCATCAGCTGAGGATTGGACAAAACTCTATAAAACCGCCAAGAAACAGGCTCTCGTGGGCGTCTGTTTTGAAGGCCTGCAGCACCTGTTCGACAAGCATCGGGAGGTCGTGGAGTTCTTTCCGAATGACTTGAAGATGAAATGGATAGGCAGCGAGGCTGCGACACGAGGGAGAAATGAATTACTGAACCTCCGGTGTGTTGAGTTGCAGAATAGGCTGTCAAAGGACGGTTTCCGCACCTTCATTATGAAGGGTCAGGGCAATGCTGCATTATATGGAGAAGACCTGAACATGCTGCGGCAGCCCGGAGATATCGACATATTCCTGGAAGGCGGGTATAAACGGGTGATGAAGTATGTAGGTGAGACTTTTCCGACGCGGGAAATTAATGAACTTGAGATACATTATCATTGTTTTCAGGATGTACCCGTGGAGATCCATTACCGGCCGTTCATTATGCGTGACCCCATTAAGAATGCCCGGCTTCAACGTTTCTTTCGTTCAGAGAATGAAATGTGTTTTACAAATGCGATTGGACTGCCTAATGACATAGGGACGATAACCGTTCCCACTCCTACATTCAATCTCGTCCATCAGCTTGTCCACATCAAGCATCAT
>CAVAGP010000035.1:0-23544 GCA_963588175.1 Faecalibacillus sp.
CCACGCCCACCACCGGCGCAATAACTATAGTCCAGTTCATAAGTATATGATTAGTTTTTATGCTATTTCCAGAAAACAATGTTCCATTATTATCCAAAGGGTTCAATCTTGAATCTGGAAAACACTAATAGGGTTCGTATAAACCATCGTGGATAACTGGCGGTGCACATCGTCATTCTCATCCTTCAACTTCGCTAATTCTTGCTCAGAAAATATCTCACTACCAAGTTCAGTTATTTCTAATCCCAACTCCCCGATCCAATTCTCAATTTTCGTCGTACCCATAGACGCATACCACCTGTCAACCGTCTCTTCCAGCACATCTCTACTGAAAACTCTGGACCGGATTAAACTTTTAGCCTTCAAACTGATGATATCCTCTTTAAAGGGGTCATTAAGAAAACTTACGACCTCATAAATCATTTTTCCCGTCATCGGGTCATGTGTAAAAGTTATCGACTCTGAACATAACGCATTGAAATCCTCTCCCTGACTCAGCGATATTACATATCCCGATTGTATTCCTGGCCGCGATAGAGGTTGAAGCCCTACGCAGGAAACACGACTCGTTTCAGAAAAGACATCGGCATCGCGATAAACATAGAAAACGCCCTTCCCTCGCTTGGTGTATGGGTAATATTTATCATCTTTCCAATTATACCCTGTGCAGGCGAAGAATGCCGCTATCATTTTATCTGACGTCAAATCCAACAAGTTAGTCCGCACTCCATAATGTTGAGCCAAAGCCAGATAATCCACGTAGTATTCCCTATGTTCACTTTTCATATTCGCTAAAGACTCCTCACGCCCCTCATCAAATACCTCAATAGCTGGACAACTACGACATATATGCTCGATAGCTGCCAATTTCAACTTTTCCAAAAAGACTTCTGAATCGGATAAGCCTCTGTCGATCGATGACAGACATTTATCATAAAACCTATTCTGTCCGCGGTAAAATGCCCCAAAGATTGTCTTACAAGGACACAGATGGAGTTTCCCATCGAAACCAACCATTCCACGGAACTTGAGCGAATCTTCATGAAATCCCGTATGGCAACGGTTATCCATCTTATAAAAAGCAGTTTCTTCCGCCACTATGGCATATTTTTCTTCATCATAAGAAATAACCTCCAAAATATCTAGGATACTGCGGTCTTCCTCTTCATTATAACGTTTCGCCTTATAGCATTTATTAAATAAAGATTTAATGCCTGGGATTTGTGCAGAAACATATGCCCAAAAACCTTTTTCCAGAGATTCCGAATATTTCTCTATATGCAACGACGCTTCAAGATCCGGGGACTTCTCATAAAACCCCTTTCTCCTATTGTCTCTTTCGATCGCCGCCGCTTCATTCCGCGCTAAAATTTCAGGAGGGAGCATCCGACGAACAGCACTACAGCCAATCTGTTCATGTTCAAATATTTCCATTCCGTCAGGATCGAGTGCTCTGTACTTCTCTATAAGGCACCCATAAGCTCGCCCTCGTAATCGCATAATAAAATTAGACTCCTCAATATCGCCACGTTGAATAGCTGATAACTCCATTCTCCACAGCAATGTCACTACCAGACTTGGATAATCAACAACCCACCCATCCAAAATCTGCAGTATGCGATTAATATTCTTCACCTGTTACTGTTTAAACAATTACTCATATCCATTGACCTTTCGCCAGCAGAAATGCCCAAGCCTCCATAGAGGGGTCCAGAACCAGGCGGAGGAATCGAAGCAGGCGAATCGCATTCAGCATCATATCTTTTAACGATTATAAGACATGAATTATGTGAGATTATTACACGTATAACAAACCCTTATTTAAATCTTGACAACCGGAACACTTTTCCAATCAACAGAAGCAGAAGCTGTCGCCAAATCAGTAAACCGATAATCAGACAGGAAACGCCGCAATTTCTGCTCGGCCCCTTTCAACCCGACATAGCTCTTAAATCTGCGAGTGAGCGGAAGACCTTCAAGAACCGGCTGCCCCGCATCCAGATCTCGCGGATGAATATAGCTGAGCATATAGTCTTTGCTTGAGCCCGCGAATTGGCGGATTACGGGATAAGGAAATAAGCGGAAATATCCTCCGCCACTAAAAATCAGAGGCTTAGAAAAAAAACTTTTAGAGCTTATCGGGAATTCTTTCATCTCCACATCATTGTGCTTAATGATGCTGGGCACGGCCTTGCCATAACTCGGCATACCGCCGTGAGCGTGATGAGCAGGGAAAACTGAGCTGTCGTACCGGATTCCTGCCTCATATAATATTTCGTATGCCCAGGCCTCGCTTTCACGGATGGAGAACCCCGGCGCACGAAAACATTCCACTTTCTGCCCTGTAATATCCTCCAGCAACTTTATGGAAGATGTCACGTCCTCCTTAAACTCGGAAGGCGACTGCTGCCACACAAGCTGGTGATTCATCGTATGCGAACCAATCTGGTACTTCTCGGCAATCTTCCTCACGACCTCAGGATACGTCTTGGCAATCCACCCTATGATAAAAAACGTAGCCTTGGTGTCAGTACTGTCCAAAATATCAAGTATACGGTCAACATTATCGTGTATACGCACCTCATAACGTTTCCATTCATCTTCTGTCCGCGTCGCGTCAAAATCGAGCAAATGAAACCATTCCTCAATATCAAAAGTCAGTATGTTCATCGTCAACTTATCAAGAACCTAAACACAAAATTCAGCTATCGGGTGCCCAAGAACGAATCTTTTCGCACAAACGAGTCCGGGAGAAACAATCAGGAGTAAAGGCGGCGTACATTGTCTGTCTAAGGGCCTCCGTTCGCAGATTAGTATTCTTACTCCACTCTCCAATACGCTGAGTAAGCAATTCTAAAAAGTGTGATCCCCTACCCAATCCGTGAGCAAAGTTACAATTAAATTCTGAAATTTAATCCTATTGATAATAAGTTGTGGACTTTTCATATTATACTTTCCCCAATAACCAAATAGCACTAAACTTCCATCTCCCCAACACCCGAACTATACATAATGAAACTACTGACAGCACAACAAACGCTACTATTATTAATAGCCAATCATGGCTCTGAGGCAATAAATAGTCAAGGCCCTTCACCAATGGTCCTCTCAGAATCATATGGACCACATATACACCCAGTGAATCGCGCCCAAATTCCAGAATATACCTAACTCGTTTCTCTTTTCCCGTGACTGATTTATAGCCAACACCAAACATCATAATTACAAATACTGTAGCCGTTATTATACGATACCCGATATTCAGCATTGAATCAGGCACGCCAGGTATCCACTTAACAAAAATGGGGACATCTTTCGCCAACCAGAAACTTCCAAGAACAAGCCAAATGAAAAACAAGCATACAAGAGTTGTGGTTTTTCGCGGAATCAAAGTTTCATATTTGTGTAAATAATAAGCCAGCAGATAATATATAAAATAATATGACACGTACTCCAGGCCCAAAAGTTTTGCGTCAGCCACACAAAATCGCAAAATCACCAATAGGATCACGGACGCCCCCATTGCCCATTCCTGCTTAATTTGAAATTTACGAGAACAGTAATCTATAACGTTGAATAATACCACAATGAAAAACAACGCCCATAAAAACCAATAGCTCTCATTCGGATATAGAATATAGTCATACAGGTGCTCAACATTATGTACAACAAGGAACATCAATGCCGACCATATAAAGAAAGGGATCACCAATTGTCTGAATCGCCTAACCAATTTTAGCAGCAAATTCTCCCCCCCCTCCTTGACTATCTCACCAGGCCGATAGGAAAGATAACCGCTCATGGCCATAAACGCAGGCATATGAAATGAGTATATCAGGTTCCATAAATAATTGCTCATAAAATCTCCGCCCCTTTGGATACATACACTCTGAACAGAGTGTCCGAGTACCACCATGAGTATGAGAATCCCTTTAAAAGCATCTGCCCATTCTATTCTTTTTGACATGACTAAATTGCCCTCTTCTTTTTATCTTTCATCAATTTTGATACACCTTGAAGCGTATATGCAAAAAACACCCATAAATCTGACCATGAAAATATCTGATCTGTAGTATTTTTAAATGAAAACCAGGAAGGATTGCACTTAAACCGTTGTGGAGACTTTAAAAACCACAGCACATCTGTGTGCATATAGCGCAAATATTTATGCTTGACATCAAACTGTGGCAATATCTCCTTGCCTAAAAAATCATCCACTATCAGTTTCGAAAAATTCACCCCCGCTTCAAAACAGATTTTCACGCTCCCTGTAATCCGAGGATTGATTTCCATAACCTTTGCCTTATGGTCACGAGTGTCTTCAATCAGGTCAATATCGGCATAACCATGCCAGCCAATCTCCTGTAATAATTTTTGACAGTTCACAACTATATCCGGCCTGTTAACCGTCTCGTTCAATGTGCTGCTGCCACCACTGATGGGATACCAACGCACCTTCGCAAAAACACAAGCCCCCTTAACTTCGCCATTCCGATCAATGAACATTTCACACTTATATTGAAGACCATCCTGTGGGATAAACTCCTGGATTAACATCTTACCATACTTTCGTTCAGCCTTGTCATAGTATTCCAACAAATCCTGTTTATCCTTTGCGATATGGAATCCAACAGCAGCACAACCCGTACGGGGTTTTACGACCACGGGGAACTTTACCCTATCTGCATTCAACGAATAGTCCTGCTTGTCTAAAAATGAATATGGGCAAGGAACATCATGTTGCATGCACACCTGCATAGTATTCAGTTTGTCCGATGCCATTTGAAAAGTATCCCAATCTTCAACCGCAATTGTGGTCAAACCCCGTAGATCTTCCTTATACTTTGATAAGATGAACGCCGCGTCATCATTAAGGGGAATTATCAAATCATAATGATATGCCTCCAGTTCCGAACGAATACATTTATACGATTCTTCAGGATTTTGGACATCACAATATGCCAACAACCGTCTATGCGGATATTTAGAGGCATACCCCGGGTCAAGCCTACTACTATTGTACGTAGTAACTTCATACCCTAATTCCCTAAGTGATTTGGCCATTGGCAAGACCTGCCGCGCTCTTCCCTCAATCAAGAGAACCTTAACATCTGAATAATTAGACATTTTATTAACCTTACAACTTCATCAAGCCTTCTGGGCAACCGTTAATCACCTTTAAATAATCAGCCTTGCAGCCTCTCTGGCAACAAGATTGAATCAAGTCAAAATTTCCCTGTTCATTTGCCTCAATCAAAGTGACATCCGTCTCACTTACAGCGATATCCCAAGCACAATGGCGAATGTTTGGAGTAACCATGACTGCCCTCTTTACCGTTTCTAGCACTTTTCCCCATTGAGGGACAACAAGGCCAGGGATCAACACTCCGGTAAGAGGATGCCGAACAAACCTTTCCCCTCTAAGATTATATCCAGGACCAATAACGGTCCCTGTCTCTTTCTCCAATTCGCAAACCATTCCACCTGAGTGAATATTGTCAACTATAGATTTACCGCCACCAATTCGAACACCCGCAGCCATCAGATAAATACTGTTACCATCATAAAGTGTGAATATTCTAACCGTATTAAGACATGATGGATTTACATCATGTAAAGAACCTGTCTGTTGAAAAATTTCCTCCGCCAGATAATCAACCTTATTCCTCTTTATCTCATCATAGAGAGCTTCTGCTTTTTCATCTGTACTTACATCCGCTTTATAAATCCCTTTTCCGGAAGCTCCCATTAAAGGCTTCATCAGTATTTTTCTATTGCAAGCTTGCACAAACACCACGAAATCTGTGGCAGAATACCTATTATCAGACAAATCCAGACTTTTGATGCTACGGAAATCAGAATATGTCTTATTAAACTTGATTTTATCAATAAATACCGTTTTGTCTCCTTTATTGAATCGCCTCTGGATTTTGCGGCTGAATAGCATTGTCACATATTCCGAGCGCGCGACATTCTTCTTTTTCCAAAACTGATACTCAAAATAATCTGACACAGTTGCGCCAAACCAAATTAAACTCGAATAATAATCGAGTAGCATTATAATGTTTTTACCCCCCCCCATGAGGCAAATACCTCTTTCTAAACGAATTAAACTCTCTTATGGATGTTAGCTCCAAGCCTCGTTTAATATACGTGGCAAAGGTATAATTACCTTTATTTTCCTTTGTGCTATTATACATTTCAGTTCGTACTAATTATATGTTAAACATTGCTCACTGCTTTAAGTCACCGGTTTCCTCAAATGGTGCATTTGTTTTTAGTTGTTCGTATATTTTGGCATCGACAAGACACCGATACCAAAAACTATACATAAACGTATATATAAAACCCTCCTTTCCATCCAAAAACCTTCCTTGAAATAAATAATTATAAACAAAAAGCAAAAAACATCTCAAGAACATTGGCATTTTATAATAAAAGCCAAATTTAATTTTTCTCTTGTTATTTATATAAGCGTCTGTTGCATCTATGTCCTGTTCTGCGCCATTCAAAAACTCAATATAATCCTGCATCTCCCTAGTTGCATACCAATTGAGTTTATTCATCCAGAATGTCATATTCTTGAAGTCATAGTGCAAAAACCTTTCTCTAGCCAAAACGGACGTCCCCTGCAGCAGGATTGTGTGTTCGTCCATTCTTCTATTTTCAATTCGACCAATACCGGTTTTAAAAAGCATCAATTTACGTTTAGGATGTTTATTATGGGACAACTTCTTCCCCATGAAATACATCCATGCCTGCATCATAATACCATTTACCTCATCATCCTCATGAGCGGACGTCAATTTTTCCAGCTCTACACAAAGAGCTGGAGTTAAACGCTCATCTGCATCCAAACGGAAAGTCCATTTTGTGGTAATATTCGTATTATCCAATCCCCAATTAAACTGCCGTGCATAATTCTCAAACTTATGTTCATAGAAGTCCGCACCACACTTTAAAGCAATTTCTTTAGTTCCATCAGTACTAAAACTGTCCACGACGACACAACGTTTGGCAAATCCCTTAACAGACGCCAAACATTCCGCTAAGTTTTTTTCCTCATTCTTTGTAAGGATTAGTATTGTAACATCAATCATAAGTATAACAACTGGGATTATTTATCAGTCAATTCGGACAATGTCATCCACATATTTATACAAGATACTGTCCGGAGAGATCTCCTTTACATTGGGGATCTGTACCATTATGCATTTACACTGCGGGTTTACAATCTTTGTTGAATAAAGAACAGACGAAGAAACAGAATAGAATTCCATATTAAACATAGAAGCAAGAACCTCAAAAGTACATTTAAACTGTCCAATATCTAATTTTTCACAGGAAACACTCTCGTTTGAATCAGCCATCGTATGCGGGACATAGTAATCTATTCCAAACATCTGTATTGCCTTATTTACCAACTCATTATATTGCCCCACCGTTATACTGTTACCCGTATATGAGTGATACAATGGCTGGCCGACAAATATCTTCTTCCCTTGCAAAGATGGAAATTTTCCAAGTCTTGATTTAAATAGCTCAGTCGCAATCGTCAATTGCTTTCTCTCTCCATAATAATACTCTGCAATTTCCGGCTTCAACAAATATGTCTCGCAAACTTTTGAAATAACAGACTTCTGTTTAATGCCCAAAAGCATCATAAGAATCCTTTTGGATACATTATCCTGTTCTTTAAACCGATAATAATTCATATATCCATCCTCAATCAGAATTACCTGTTTACATCGGGGACTTGAAATTATAACTTTGCTAGACACCAAAGATATATTTGATAGAATTAGCGTGTCAAAATCAATTACATGCAACAATATTTTTAATTCTATCAATGTTTTTAATACCCCTTTGGAGCCTCCCCCTGACTTAATGCAATGGATCTCATCAAACATATCTTGCATTGGAAAATTCGATTGATCCAATCTGTTTGTAACGATAATCAATGTTTTACGCGCAGAGTCCGCCCATTCTGGTAATGATATGGCATAATATATATCATTAAATTTATGCGCTACCACCAATAATTTAGTGTTTGATCTCATTGGCTTCCATTATTTGGCATCCCGTTCAATTAGAATTCTTTGATAAAGTTGACCATATTGCCGAGCAATAATGGACCAATCACACGATTTTCTTGATACCCTATCAACATAAGGGGTAGAAATCCAGGACTTAAACTGTTTGATGTCATATTGATCAAAATCTAATACAAAATAATTATCATGATCATCCACCGCGTTGCCAATCACAGTCCCAACGATTAGTGAATTCACTATTATCCTCAGGCCAGAAGAATACGCCTCAATCTCAGCCAGAGATTGTCCCTCCGTTGTACTGACATGTGCATAAAAATCAGCAGCAGAATAATATTTATAAAGCTCATTGCCAGCTACTTGTCCAAACAATTCAACCTTATTCTCAAGGTGATTCTCAACAATGAATGCTTTAATAGGCTCATAATCCGGTCCTATGCCGAAAATCCAATATCTAAAATCAATATCTTGCAAAGCCAAAAACTTAAGAAACATTAATTGTCCTTTTCTATCAATTAGACGGCCGACCGTCATAAACACCACTGTTGTATCATACAAATTAAATTCACTACGAAATACTTTTCTTTCTTCTGGCGAATAGTAATATTTTCGAGAATCAATCCCATTAGGAATAATAGTTACTTTTCCCGCATCTACTCCTATCCGGACAATTTCCTGCGCATTTTCCTTGGTTAATGCAGTATAATAATCCGCAAAAGACACTGTTCCCTTCGCTTCATCAGCGACATTCTGATATCTTGTATCTGCAACTCCCTTATAAACAAGACCATGATAAGTTCGAATAATCGGAATATTATAACCCAATGATGCAAAATACGAAGACGATAAAAACGCGCTATGATTATGAATAATATCTGGCTTTACTCGCCTTATTGCTTCTTCTATATTAACTCGATGAAATTCCATTCGCAAAGGATTCATATGACAAACCTGCCTATAATGCGTCCATTGCCTTTTTGTACGAAATGGATGAAATACTATATTAAATAAAATTCTAATTGCATACTTACGATACCCAATATACTGAAATGGATATTTACATAATTTCTTTGCTCTATCTTCAGCTATGTTTGACGCATACAAGAATTGCGTGACTCCTGGAATCTCTTGTAAACTCAACTCATGTACAACTCTCGCAACGCCAGTAGTATAATTACCCCCGACTTCCTTTGGCAATTGACCTATAGACAAAACACGTATCATACTATGACATCAACCGATTAATCCTTTTTAACAATCTATGAATTAGAGGAAAGGCATATTTCTTTAAATCCACAACATAAAAATTATCCACCTTATTAAAAGTGTGCACTCCCTCATATTTACACATATGTGGTCGTATTTCAGAAATTTTACTCAAATTTTTATAGAATAACACGGCTTCGCCATAATTATGATTACAATCTTGTGCCGGTCGAATTAATCCCCAAGAGGTCATTATAAAATTACCCGCCATTCTCGCCTCTTTTCGCTTATAATCAATACTTCTAATCCTCTCATATGGACCAAAGAAATCTGCGGACTCATACATCTCCAAGAATCTTCCACAAGTATCTGGGACGCGCGTTGCACACATTATATATCTCCCATTATCTTGTATAATGACCGGATCAACTAATGGTTCATCCACTAATAAGATTGGATGCACTAGCGACTCAGTTGTTTTGTCGTATTCATATATATAACTGTTCCCAGATGCAGAATTCTCCGGATGCACATAAATCTTGTCATTGATAGTATAAATCACAGGGAAAGAAAGATGCGTCTGCGTATCCAAAACAATCTTACAATCCACAATTGTATCCGTCAATCTATCTATAGTTATTTTAGCTATACGCCCACGTTTAACGCTAGAATCAAATTCTTCTACAAGAAGACATACTTTTTGGGAGTGGACACTTAAAATAAACGGATCCGCAAACCATTTAGTTTTATAGGGATTTTTTATGATGTGTAATTTCCCTATTTCTCCTTTTCTTAATAATAAATCTTCGTCATAGTCCCCGTATGCTAGATCCCAGGTATAATTTGATAATGCCCGTCTTACCTTTTTTGTAATTTTCATTTTTCCCAATCTTAACAACAACCCATTGCAAACAAACCTATTTCGTAATATCTACCGCATCGTTCTTCACAAGAGAATTATAATATTCAATATATTTTTTAGCTATTGACAACCACGATTTTTCTCCATTGTTATATTCCGCATTTATAATTAATGACATTTGTTGGAGTTTACATTCATCTTCGAAAAGAGAAATAATTGCATTTGCCAACTGATTAGCCTCTTTCGGCGGAACAAGTAAACCTGTTTTTCCGTCTTCTACCGTCTCTGGGATACCACCAACATTAGTCGCAATTACAGGCTTCCCTAAAGAGTATGATGTCATTATCACTCCGCTCTGGGTCGCATCTGTATAAGGGCAAACAGTAAAATCACATCGGGACAACAGCCCCGCCAATTCCTCCATGCCAATATAGTAATTTCTAACCTCTATATACCCCAGTTCTTCATAAGGTTTTATATCAAAATATATTTTACCACCGCCAGCGATTGTAAGCGTTGCGTCAGGAAATTTGTAATGGACAAGTTTCATCGCATCACATAAATACTCAACGCCTTTGTATGGTGATATTCTGCCAAAGAATAAAATATTATGCGGTTTTCGCGCAACATTTTTGGGGACAAAACAACGAATATTGTCATATACACCGAGACTATTTATTAGTACATTATCTGGTGATATTTTATACATGGTGCAGAATTCATCCAATTGATGGACATTAAGTAGTACTGTACCCTGTGAGTTATTTATTACATGAGAATATATAGAAATTTCTTTTCTCAAATGTTCTCCGGTATGTGGGAAAGGATCATGATGCGTTACCACTACCTTCGCGCCCAATGAATATATCCAATTTCGCATCCCTTTGTAATAATCATCTGTATGAATGATATCAAATTTTTGAGATGCAACAAACTTATAAAGTTTATAATTTTCAATCCAAGTAGAAGGAGCAAACCTGCTCTTACCATTTCGATATGACACATAGACTTTATTCAAATCCATATACTGCTCATATACCTTAAACTCATCAAATTCACATGCCGGGTATACTCCAACTCTACTGTAGGGTTTTCGAATATCGATAAGTGTCGAGCGGCGATTGAATGGCCCGATTGTTATTATATATGTTATATCCAATCCCAAATTTTGGTATGCTTTTACCAATGGAAAATCACAATCAGCATAAGCAGGAGTAGAAATATAGAGTATTTTCATATTATCGTGTGTTAATTCTATCCTTATACAACACAGAGCAAGGTATTATAGTCAACATAACCATATATGATCCCAAATATGTAACCTCGAGAGCAGAAAGGACGATATATACCAATACGCACATCTTCCCACATATTGAAGTTTTTCTAAATACATAGATATAAAACAACAGCCATAGTATCAAACCAACTATTCCGAGCTGAATGAGAGGATATTGTATACCATTAAGAGAAAAATTCCTATTCGAATATGAACGATATGTTAGATTATTAAGATCTGCATAGGAAGTTCCAAACAATTTCTGCACATCATTAAGACTACTATAATACAAATACCCTTCTACAATTCTTGTATATCCACTGGTCCCTTCTGTACTCAATTCTGTTTGACGGTCAAGCATTGAAGATCCAATATCAGTTGACACATACATTTTAAAGAAAAATAACAACACCGGTATTGCCAACAGCAGTGCCAAATATCTAACGGCTTTCTTGTTCCAATAAAAAGTCAACACTTTTGCAATAACTAAAAGTGCCATACCGACCATGCCTGAACCAGATTGAAGCATAATCAACGTAACGATAATAGCGATGGCAAGTTTAGAGAATAATATATCTTTTGTATTCCCATGAAAGAGCTCAATACAAAGATATATAACCATATAATAGGCCATATACGATTTTTCTATAAAAAAAGCGCATGGCCTCGCACTACGTAATTGCTTTGCGACGAGCTCAGGGTAAGTTAAGTCTTCATATAAAAAATGCCCTGTTAAATTAGGGACGAAGCAATGCCCAGTGCCGCCTAGATGCAACATGGCGAATTGAATCCAAAAAATGACTATGGCAACAATCACTATCCACCGCATATATTTACGAAGAACATCCATATTAAAAAGAATGATCCCAACTCCAACATTAATCGCAAATATGAAGAACACAACTCCTCCTGGCAATATGCCTTTCCAATCAGGATAGAAATCATAATAATACCAGTTAATTGCAACATATATCCATACAACATAAAAAATTTTGGGATATGCGATTAACTTAAATTGCCCTAACCCTATGGCCAAAATCATCAAAAGTGTCAGCAAGAATTCCCCTAATCCAATAGGAAGGCCTATATCGTACCAATGAAGCATCGGCAATAAGGCCAACAACAACATTGCGATATTGGTGAGTGACTTATTCTGTCTTTCGGAAACGGCAGTAGTCTGCATATTAATCACTGTTCTGTCAATACTGTATCTGTTATAATCGATAACACTAACTCTTTACCTATCAACTGTTCCACAAACTCACGGAATACACCTTCACCACCTTTCATCGAAAGGGTCAGTGTAGCCAAAGATCTTATATAATTTGGGGCAGACACAGGGACGCCTGCCCATCCAACAATTTTAAGGAGTTGGATATCATTTATATCATCACCGATATATGCCACATCCTTCATTGCAATACCCAATTTATCGCAAAGTGCCGATGCGACCCTCACTTTGTTCTTTACCCCAAGAAAACAGTAATCAACCTTTAACTTGTCGGCACGACGTTGAACAATCGGGGTATTTTCTCCCGTTAGGATACCTACAGGAATACCAAGATGATGGGCAAATAATACTCCTGCACTGTCATAGGTATTGAATTTCTTCAGTTCATTACCAGTGGTGTCGTAATACATTCCACCATCAGTCCAAACACCATCAATGTCTGTCAGTATAAGCTTTGGAAGCATCTTACTCATTATTTTATAATTATCCTAGCTGGCACACCTACAGCAGTTGCGCCATCTGGAATATCTGATATCACCACTGCACCAGCGCCAATCTTAACATTGTCGCCAATTGTTATATCTCCAATTATCGTTGCCTTCGCTCCGATATAGCAGTTCTTCCCAATCCGAGGAGCCCTTGAACCATTAATATCATCCCTGATACCTATTGTCACATCGTGTTGGATGTATGTGCCGGCGCCAATTTCAGATTTAGGATTTATCACTATACCAAAACCATTGTGACAAAGGTATACGCCTTCAAGATTGATGGAATATGGAATGTCACAATGATAATACCATCGTATCCATCGATACAGCAACTTACTAAGTATCAATAAAATACCCCCCCCCCGATAGCAGATGTACGATAATCGGATAATTTTGTGGAACCGACTCATTTTAATCGACCATATTTTGATAGATAATCTCGTTGGCAGGGATATCATCGAGAGCTTTATGACCAACTACACAATCCCTTTGAGACCACTTGAAGCCATCTCCAGGGCTGAGCATGTGAATCTTATCCTCAGTTATCACTTCACCTGCTTTTATGTCACACAATGAAGCAATTGAACGCTCCAATTTAACCTTTGAAGCAGAAACACACTTGTCTATATAAATATCTTCAGTCCCTAACCAGCGCTCAACCATACGAATATCTCGCACCATACGGTTTACTCCGTCTGGGCCCAAAGAACCTGCCTGATCAGTGCCTTTCATGTGACGATCGATAGTGATGTGTTTTTCGATAATTTCTGCACCCATTCCTACAGCAATCGCAGGAGCAGAGATACCTATCGTATGATCGGAGAAACCGATATGATACTGGCCATAATTCTTTTTAAGATACCTGATAGTATTCAGGTTCAAATTGTCCGGATGTGTAGGATATTGAGAAACGCAGTGAAGGATTGAGATGTCGCTATGATAACGCGTAATAACATCCAATGCTTCATCCAGTTCTTTCTTGCCGGCCATTCCGGTAGATAGGATAATAGGGATTTTCGTCTCTGCCATTGCGGCAAGAAGAGGAAGATTCGTCAAATCTCGACTTGCAACTTTTAGGTAGTCCGGTGTAAATAACTTCAACATCGACAGGCAGCCTTTAGCACAGAGCGTTTCCACAAAGTCCAAGCCTTTTTCTTTGGCGAACTTATAAACCTCGTAATGCTCCTCATCACTAAGTTCAAGGAATGCACGATGCTCGCCATATGTTGCGCCAAACGAATTGTTGTTAATGTACGGCCTGTTCATTTGTGTGGCTGAAAGTTCTTCCTTAAGGTCACGCCTAGTCATCTTAACAGCATTCATTGGTTTCAGGTCAAGATTGAACACATCCTCGTGGACAGGGCGTGCAATCAGTTCTACTATAAGTTTCGCAATATCAACTGATCCATTATGGTTTTGCCCGATTTCGCCAATAATGTAGGTTTCACCTTTTGTAATCATTTTCGTCGGTTTATTTTTGATTGTTTAATATATTAGATATCATTGATTTCTTTATTCCTTCGTGAGAATCAAGATAATTAACAACATCCTCAAGTGAGAAATCATCATTTATCTTCTTAAGGTCAGAATAAACCTTGAGCGCGTTAGCCAAATCATCCGGTGTATCTATCGTCAACCTAATATCATTTCTGCCCTGAAGGAAATCTGGACATTCAATCCACTCACAAAGATATTCTTCCGGATGATTATATATGTGA
This sequence comes from Faecalibacillus sp., assembly GCA_963588175.1. Classification (GTDB taxonomy): domain Bacteria; phylum Bacillota_I; class Bacilli_A; order RFN20; family CAG-826; genus UBA4951. The sequence continues at coordinate 14,836 of CAVAGP010000035.1, forward strand.
TATGTAACATGTTCGTGAGCAGGAGTGTTAGTCTCGGTTTTCTCGGCAACACTTTTGAGTGCCGACAAGCGCACAAACTCCCCCCAAAAGCCAAAATGAGTCAGGATGGACGGTTTGTCATTAACACGGAAGCCAATATAATCAGCATTACTCATTTTAGCCTTTTCAATCAGTTGGCTGACACCATGCCAATCCAAGAATGGATTATCGGAACAAATGCGTATTATACCATCAACACCGTTCTCATCTGCTGCCCGAATAAAGCGATCCAAGACATCGCCTTCTGAGCCCCGAAATACAATTTCTCCCCTTTCTCTAAGAAATCGTTCCAAAGAGTTATTATTCTTACTAACCGAGGTAGCAACTATTACCTTCACATCAGACACTTTATGTAAATTAGACAGGAGTGTCTCCAGCAAAGTCTGTCCTTCATAAAAAGGCTTTAAAATTTTTCCCGGCAGACGAGTCGAACCCATACGGGCCTGAACAATAATACCAAAATTCATCACTCAAATATAATTATAGCCTGTTTTTCAATAACCTCATCACCTTTGACATCATTTTATCATACTCGGAAAAATAGCCTTTCGCGAATGATAATTCTTTAGATTTATCAAAACCGATAACTGCGTTATATACATATTGTGCAGACGGAATCTTATAGTCTTTCTTTACAAAAACCCGATTATTAAGGAAATCTGCCACACTTAGCAAATGATATATTTTGCTGGATTCTCCGTTAGTCGGATTGCCATTTTTTTTAGGGATTCCATAATTATCAAAACTGAAAAAAGGAACACCATTGACAATTGCAGTAACAATAGGATGCATATTATTGCCAATATACCCCTGAGAGTATTTAATCAATGAATACCATTCCAATGGCGTTATTGTATTGCCGACTGAATATTGTATATTGCCAAAAGCTAGCATGTCTGCATACGGTAATTTGACACAAGAAAGACCATCCTTTTCTGCAATATTCTGAAAATCATCTATCCACTCCTGTGACACAGAATTCTTCCCCCTAAAACTTACAATCAGATATTTTTCCGGAAGATTGAATTTATTCAACAACTCCTGCTTAGTCAATAAATAATGTGAAACATTATAATTAAATCCAAATACAGGATCAGGAGTAACATCTGGGGTAACTTCATTATCCGTAAGATATTCTATCATCTTTCGTGTCCAATCATCTCTTACGGAAATATATCTAAAGTTCAGTATTGACCGCTTCATTCTTCTCTTCGTTTTTCCTTTTATGTAATAAAACTTAGAGTCTTGAGAAGAACCAGAAATAACAGCTATAGGCACAGGAATAGAAAGATACTTATTAAAAGATCCCCAAAAACAATTAGGATACATTCTGTCGCTTGTTGGATGACCTATATATATAATTCTTCTACACGGAAATTTAAAACGTTCACGGAATGGATGATGCTGCAATACTGCATCACTACCAACAATCACAGCATCGATATGTTCATTTTCAATCACAGCTGCCACCTCTTTATCCGTTTCGCAAAGCGTCGTTAAAGGATAGTATTGATTTATCAAATGTAAATATAGTGCACGCACCTCTGGAAGAGAACATTTCTCGTAATATGCGCGAAAATCTTTCGGCACCCAATTGATAACCCAAGGCTCATCTCCCTGTTTTTTTATATACTCAACAGTAGATAAGAGTTGCAAGAAAGCACCGTAGTTACAGGCAGCGTGATAGGCTAATAATCCGATTTTCATTTTCAGTGGATGAAGATGTGTTTGACTTTTGACATTATCTGAAGTCGCTGGTTATCATCAAACGCATAACGGAACATCAGAATTGCAAAGGTGGAACAATATGATAGGCAGACAACAACAAGTCGGAGGAATGACCTTGACATCAGAAAATGCGGAACTAATGAAAGAGACATCGGGATTAAGATTATAATCAATGTCGGCAAAAGTACATTCTTGCAATAGTCAGAAAAGTGCATTCCCGTCAACTTATTCGCCATAAAAAGCCTTATAAAAAGTGAGACAACTTCCAATATGACGAATGCTATGGTCGTATAGTAAACAGGGTAACCTAACTTCAGAATCAAATACGAAATTGGGATGTTTGTCAATAAAATAGTTCCCATAAGTATTTGGTAATTCCGGATCTTTCCCGTCGCTTGGATGGCAGACATTATTCCCACTGAATATTGATATGCCAAGGAAAGAAGGAGAACAAATTGAGCTAAACGCATTGTAAACGGGGGGATGTCATCTTTTAGCCAGATAATCAATACTTCTTCCATCTCCATTATAAGCGGCACAGCAAAGAATGCCAGCGCTAGAACAGAAAATTTTGATGATATAAAAGAAATGCGAAGAAGACGTCCCCTATCGTTCATCCCCTCGCTCTTCATTAACTGTGGGTTAATCGCTTTCTGGAAAGTTGCCGAGAAATGACTGAGTGCCCCGTTAATCTGATTAGCGATTCCGTAAGCAGCATTTACAATGGTACCCAGAAACAGATTGATGATTACCGCCACGCCCTGATTTCTTCCTATCATTGCGAGCCCGCTAAAAAGATTCCAGCCTGTAAATCCAAGCATTTCCTTAATTCTGAACTTGCCTTTGTATGCCCGAATGTTTATTTTGAAGTCCTTATACGCGTATCGGCACCAACCATACTTAAGGAGCAATGTAAATACTGCTATGAGAGCAACACATAATCCATAGTATATAAGTTTATCGCCAGGAATATATCTGATCGATAATGCTACTGTAAGCATCAACAAAGAGTGGATAAGTTCAATTACGGAGAACGGTATCATATCCTCTTTGGCATTGGTCAATGCATCGAATGGAACTGCAATAATATTTGCGAATGTGCTCAAAATCAGAAACTGGTAGATAATTTTTGCGCACCACATTCTTTCGGGCAGAATATTTAGCTTATCAATTGCGAACAAGCCTATTATCTCAAAAGCGATGACAACCAACAACGCCAAACAGAAATGAAGTAAAAAACTTGTGTTGTAAATTAAATTGATTTTACTTTCATCTCCTTCTCCCATAGCGACGGACATAAAGCGCTGGGAGGAAATTGTCATTGAATTATTAAGAAAGGACAGCATTGACACAACTCCCGCAACCAGATTATACAGACCATAGTCACTTGCCCCCAATGCCCTCAGGACCAAAGGCACTGTTATTAAGGCAATGGCTAAAGACAATACTACCTTTGCATAAAGAACTACAGTATTTAAAATTACCCGTGTAACCGTTTGCATTACGCCTTAATTTCTATTTCCAAGCGTGGATTTCGATATAACCGGTTGATAACCCGCTGATATTTCTCAAATATCGTATCGGCACGCTTGTTCTTCCAGATAAACCTCCCTTTCTCCAGATAAGGAAGGCATTTATGTCCACCTGCCAAGTTGAGTTCGAACAGCTCTCGCAGATAGCTGCGTTTAACAATATCATACCTTTTTAACTTCAGCAGTCTGAAATAGACTCCTCCGAGGATTCCTACAAAACGCCCCAACTTAGTTCGCTTCCCCAATTCACAATAAATTGTTCCAAGATTATTCTTGGGCGATGGTTGAGTTTGTTTCCTAAGTTCATGATTCTTATCAGCAATGGCTTTTAGGTCAACGTCATCACCCTTTTTCACCTTGAGCTTTGCTGAAAGTATCACGCCACAGATCTTCCCATTCTTGAAGTTTGACATTCTATGAGAAAACCCCATCTCTCCTTTTGTATAAGTACAAACCTGTCCATCGGGATTCAGAACATCCACGCTTTCTACCAAATCTGAAACCAGACATCCAAAACAACCTGCATTACCATAAATCGCACCACCTATTGTTCCGGGAAGATCTATAAGCCCCTCGAATCCCTTATAGCCCTTGTCGACCATTTTTCTCGACAATAGAGAAGCACTTACTCCGCAATCACATCTGATCCCATTTTTTATTTCTTCCCAAAAAGTCAATTTCCTAGTCGAGATAAGGTTTTCAATATTGTAAGTATCCTTGAAATAAATATTGGATGTCATCCCTACAATTTGAAAAGAAGACTTCTCTCGATAGAGGTGCGACAGGAGATTCTTGAATTCTTCTAAATTTTCCGGTTCATAATAACTATAGGCTACCCCCCCCCTATGAATCCAAGATAACTCACTAATACTCTTATTATTATAACTAATCATCTTAATATAAATGGGTAAAATCGTTCTTTCGTTTATATCCGTATTTATACTCTTTCTGTTCTCTGCTTCCAATAACACGTGCCGGAATCCCTGCCACGACACTATAAGGTGGGACATCTTTTGTCACAATGGCCCCTGAGGCTACTATGGCCCCTTCTCCTACTTTTACTCCGGGTAAAATGATTGACCTGCTGCAAATCCATGCATACGCTCCAATCTCAGTCGGCGCCCCTTTACCGCAAAAATTTTCGTCATTATAATCGTGATTGAGTGACCATATTATCGCTTCGTAAGCGATGACGGCATTACGATGTATTGTGAGACCACATCTGGCGTCAAGCAAACATTTAGGGCCAATGTTAACACCATCTTCAATTACTAACCTTTTAGGATTTCTCACTGAGTAACCGGGGTAAAACATAACATTCTTGGACGCTTTCACTCCGGCCAGTCTCATACCTAAGTTTCGCAGCGTCTTACTTGGAAGCCATGGGACAAACCGTTCACTCAAAGTCGAGCGTATGCCGGATACCCCCCCACGCAAATTATTGATAATTAAACGTATAGCGTTCATGATGATTCATTTACCAGTTATACTCAAATCTCTCAATATCATCTTCAACAAGTGGATTTCCTATCTGAACTTCGATAAAGGTCAAATCTGAGATTGCTTTTATTCCATGACGGCGTTCCGGCTTAATGTTCACGACATCTCCCAGCATTACATGCTTACATTCACCATCTAAGATTACAATGCCTTCTCCATCAATGATAATCCAGATTTCGCTGCGATGGTGGTGCAACTGGTAGCTTATGCTTTTCCCGGCCTTCAGTATAATCTTTTTAGTTGTGGACTGAAGTCCGTCTTTGTTGACGACGGTCTCATCTAAAACTCTATAAGTACCCCACCTGCGTTCTTCATACATAGGGTGAGTGGAAAGTTTGCCGACATTGTCCTTAATCTTTTCGGATACCGACTTATCGCAGACCATAATGCCATCTGGGGAAGCCGCAACAATCATATCTTTCAACCCGTTACAAAACACAGGAATCCCTAACTCGTTAACAACATGGCTATTCACATTTTTGTCCCCCATCATCACATTACCTATATGTGTGGCTGGCAGTTCTTCGCACAAGGTATTCCAAGTGCCAAGGTCCTTCCACTCTCCGGAATAAGGGACTACTGCAACAGATAAGGCTTTTTCGGCAACTTCGTAGTCGAAACTGATTTTCGGGAAGTCACGATAATGGATGTAAATATCAGTAAATGATTCTGCATTAATGTAACGGCTGACGATATTCATCATATAGCCCAGACGAAAGGCGAAGACACCTCCGTTCCAATAGGCATTTTGGGTAAGCAGTTCTTTTGCCCTTTCGACATTGGGCTTCTCAGTAAATCGCTCAACTATCTTGACACTATCGCTAGAGCCACTTTTTTTCGGGACAACATAACCGAACTTTTCACTTGGGCATGTTGGAGAGATACCCATCAGTACGAGGTCAGCAATATTATCATCTACAGCTGTAGCCATCTTGCCGATAGTGGCAAAATAACCGCTTTCGGTGTAAACATCGCAAGGCATTACGACAACGACTTCGTCATTGCTGCATTTTTTCTCTTTTGCAAGATAGCTTGCAGCGAGAGCTATTGCCGGAAAAGTATCACGGCGTTCCGGTTCGGTGACGACATTAACACCTTCGCCGAGCTGGTTAATGATACAATCGCGCTGCACAGCGTTTGTGGCGAACGTTATATTGTCGGTGAGTTTGGCTTCTCTGATTTGGCGGACGACTCTCTGCATCATGGATTCCATACCACCATCGGGAGATGCCAACAGCGGCAAGAACTGTTTACTGCGGGCGTCATTGCTTAATGGCCACAGGCGCTTACCGGAGCCGCCGGAAAGGAGGATTAGTTGCATAGGCTATAACCTGTTTTATCGGTGATCTTTGTTGCAGGTTTCATCACGACATCAAAAATGCCGCGTCAAAACAATACTTATTCGCTGCGAATGACAGAAACCATACCCACAGAAAAATAAAAAACAAAAAATTTAACTGTATTTTTAGGAGAAATAACTAAAGTATCCAAAAAACTTGAGAAACTTCTAAAAAAAGATTCCATCTTCCTTAATAAATACTTAGATGAGCCATTAAAGACTCTTGCCTTTTTCTTTTTTCCAAAATTTCCTACTCTCCTTATATATTTCCAAAGTATTTCTATTTTATTATCATACTTTTGTTCAAGAAGAATTGCGTCATCTTTCGGTAGATGTAAATAGTTTACTAAAAACGACACGATTAATTTCCATTCATAAATCAACCCAACGGAATTCAACCTTTTTTCCATTTGCTCGCTATCATAAGTGCCTCTATAGAAATGCAATACGCGAGCCAAATCACAAAACTGTCTTAACCCTATCCCACCACGATAAAAATGCTGAAGCAAATGTATAAAAATATATAGAGTTTCTACTTCAGCCGATTTAGTAGGCATCTTATCACCTTCACATAACAACTCGTTTTGCACGTGATCCAAATAAGCATTTATTTTCCTACTTAAATAAGAATGAAGAGTCCCATGGATTTCGACTTCTATGCCTCCCTCACATGTAGAATAATGGCACCTATTAGGTATTTCGTCTCCTTCTTTATCAGATTTATCTTTCAATACAGTTTTCGCGTTTTCATAATCTTCTGGTCGTACTACCAGATCTATATCCCCCGGGGTTCGACTTAGAGGATTACGATAACATCTCGCAATGTTCTGCCCTTTTACGACCACGACCGGAACGCCGGCATTACTAAACTCAGTTTTCAGTTCTGCAATTTTCTCATTAATCTGATTGTTCCGTTTTTCTATAGATATCTTGGTCGTTGCTAACTTAATCGCCACTTCCATCGGAGCCTTCACAGACGAATCAATTCCAAGCCCATCAGCGACTATTCCCAAGACCGCTTGCTCAGACGCCAAGGCAAGTGCCCCACGCCAAGTCTGCATATCGTATTCTGCATCCGGCAACTTCTCTTCCTCCCCCCATAAGCCCTGTCGCAATAGCGCAAAGAACAAATCCTCTGACTTACCTTTCATCTTAAAATGATTTATCCCTACTTATAGAATGTCTCCAACGGGATCTCTTGCCCTGACAAAATTGACAATTGCCTCAATCCGATATAAACGCCAACTGGCTTCAGAGTAAATGAACGTAATCTTTGTCCATCAAGTAACTCGATAGCCTTTTCCCAATTTGAATTACGCCCAATAAAATATTCCTTCACCTCTTGTGAGGAAAACAAAGTTGAGGCATTTACCAGTTCAAATATATCCTCTCCGATGGAAGGTAACCCATAGGCCTGTATACATTGCTCGATTAAATTCGTCGAAGTCAGATTAAATCGGGCTGTACCATCAGGGCAAAACTCTAATAATCGAGCAACAAGGACGACCAACGCCGCCGTACCTCTGAAAGGATTTTTTGTTATTGAAAATCCACCTTCATAACTAGAAATTCCATATTTCTCCTTGAATTTTGACACTTCAGAAATAGGAATAGAATGCCGAAAATATAAGTCGTTTTTCTTGAGACAAGCTTCAATCCAACTATCCTGAGTCATTATTCCCGCCACTGCAGAAACGCAATCTGCCTGCAACAGGTAATCCATATCCAACGGCGAAACATTCTGGACCGTCGCCAAAACAGGAGAAACAGAATCCAACCAATGTTTAAAATTCTCCCTGCTACCAGTAAACGTCAGAGCGCGAAAAACGACCAATGACAGAAGCGCGAGACATGCTGGTGATAAACTTGGAACAATCTTAATCGCCTGATCAATTAACTTTTGGCGAGTTGAATGTTCATCAACCTTGACTCGCTCTATCATCAAGTCAATAAGAGCCTTCTCGTCTTCCTCTTTCCCAGACTTAACATAACTCAATGCAGACTCTCTGACAGCGAATTGGAGAGCAGGTTCATTAAATCTGTCCAATTTATCGGAAAGTTTTACAGTAAGGTCCTTAACAAGGTCTTCAGAAAAGCGGTTGAGTCTTTCCTCTGCTGTCTTCTCGGCATTCTTGGAATACTTATCAAGTTCTTCGCTCACAACCTTCTTCACGATACTCTTCACATCTTCCGCGGTCAAACCGAAGTTGATTGTCAAATCGCGACCGGCCTGATAAATATCAGAATTCTGGATTTTAGATATGTCTTGACCGTCGCCCACTACCTGTTAATGTTTATGTCTCCGCCAACTTGGTTGATATTTGAATTTTTGGCCTTTCTGATAGACTGCACCTTTCCAGACTCGTTCTTCTTAAAGATGAAATTCAACAAAAATGTCAAAACAGCCAATCCCAGCATTATGTAGGTACATAGCCATACGTGGTCTTTAAGCCATAGGAATATGATTTTTATATCTGGCATCATTACTGTCCCTGTAAAATGGAATATCACGCTTACACTAAGGTTCATAACTGCCTCAACTTCTTCGTCAAATACCAGATTACCACGCCG
>CAVAGP010000036.1:0-21761 GCA_963588175.1 Faecalibacillus sp.
AGTCTATTGTGCTTGGAGTATTAACTAAGCTAAGTCCACTTTTAATAGACAAACCACTTCTTGGGCGAAATGAAATTAATCAACCTTCTGGGATGGCCACAAATAAACCTGTTGGAAGTAATGCTCTACTCATTGGGGAAATCCTAATTATAATATTACCATCAACTTTATTAGGCCATAAAATCCCAACGTTTCCAAAAGTTTTTATTGGATTTTCAGGAGTTATTTTGCTAAAATCTACACGAATATCAAATCCAGCTGAACCATTTGTTTCGTATGCCGGAAGTTTGTTATTCGACTTGTTTACAACATTAACTTTCATTTTTTATATATAAAGTACAACAACAAATGTTATCTTCACGATAATGACGACAAGGGCAGATATCAAAATCTGTGCCAGAATCAACATTATTACAAGGGCGGTGCCCATTATTCATTTCACAGCGCTTTAAAATAGCGTTAACTATTTTATCATCAGGATTTAAAATAAACCCCGGCTTTCTAAGAATTGGAATCATTTTTCCAAAATTTATATGTAATATCTTTTGGCCAAGAATGAATATTTTTTGGAGTAAAACAATACATTCTTTGATTGGTTTTAGGATTATCCAATCCGCCCCTTTCTTCTATATATGGGCCGAGTTTAATATAATCTCAAAAAGCCCAATCTATTTTTGTAGAGAGATCATGTTTTCCGGAGTATCAACCAGTTTTTATAGAATAATTGGTTTTTACGTGTTTTGCTAAACTATTAATATATTCCGGATCTTGATCTCCGCCCATGAAACCAACACAAGAAATACCATCATTAGCCTGAATTAATTTATCTAATTCTTCAATAGTTAATTCAGTTCCAGTATCCTCTCAAAGCCAGGGACTATGACAACCTTTACAATGATTTGGGCAACCCGAGATATCTATACATAAAGATATTTCATCGGGAAACTCTCGAAAGGTTACCATAGAATTAGTATATTTTACCATAATAGCCAATTAAGCCAATATCTATAATAATCCCAAAACGATGTAATATAATCCGACAAATTAGGATCGACAATCATGTCTAATAGGTTCATACATTATAATATTAAAATCATCGCGGTCGTTGGTTATCATCCAACTAATTTCATCTTCGTTAAATTGAAGGTTGTTATATAAATAATCTTCCATCTGATTATTGTCTCAATCAGACGGAAGATCCTTTATATAAAATATTTTACCTTGCGAATAATCTAAAACTGCGACATTCATTATTCTTCTGTTTTAGATTCCTCAGGAAAGAAATGACTAATACCATCAGACTCGTCGGCAAGATCAGGGTTGTTACGATAAAACTTAATAAAATCATTACTAAGGCAATCGTAAATGCAACTTTCCAGGTCTTCTACGTAAGACTGAATTCTATCGAGCTTGATAGTATAATCATTATTTTCATCAGCGTATGGTGAATTGGTCGGATAAATTGACTCTTGAAAGAGACCTCTTTTAAAATAGCTTTTAAGTTCATCAATAGACTCCCAAGCCCCCCTATCTACATCGGAGTGTTGCCAACCACAGAAGAAGGTTTCATTATTATTTTCTTTAAGGTCTTTTTCAAGTGAAACCTTCCAATCATTAATCAGTACATTCGCGTAAAAATCTAAAGCAAATGCTATATCTTTATATGCTTTAACTAAATAAGAGGAAAGGGAATTTTTATCGGACTCGTAATTAAGCGAAACCAATTTACATGTAGCAAGCAAAATGGCCTCATATTGATCCTTTTCTGCTTTAGTTGAGTGTTTTCCCCAACCTTTAAATTTTGAGTCTAATTCGCCTTTAAGACGAAAAGTTGTTTCATATCCCATAATCTTTTATTTTTTTAATTATTTTCTTTTGAGTAATTGGAAAAAATTCGTTTTTTGGCTTCTATATATCTTGCGGCGCTATAACTACTAAGCGGGCGAAGGAAACCAATAATTCTTATCCAATAATCAATATTTTTACTTTTACAATGCGGGCATTCTTGAATTGGGGCATTTACAACATGGCCACAATCCTTACATTCGCTAATAGGAATATTAAAACCTACATAGTTGACACCGTTTTTGACATTAAAATCAAGAAGCTTTAAATATTGTTCTTTACTCGGATGTGAGTCGAGATGTATATGACAAGCTTGCGATAATACCCTGGATTTTTATTTTCCATATTTAACAGCTATATAAGCGCTTTATTTTTTAATTTATTTTTTACTGTTTGTTTTAGCTCATCACTATTCTCTAAACAATCTTCTAATTCTTTTAGAAGATTTTTACTTTCTTGCGACATAAACGATTTTTGTAATAACAACTCAGTATAATATCGCGCAAAAGCAGCATGTTGTATATTGTCGTATCGATCTATAAATATTTTTTTACCCTTGAATTTTATTTCAGAAACCCATTTGTTTCTTGTTTTATCAAAGTTAACACCTTTGTATCCGGAGGTATTTGTACAATTTTTTACAATATTTCAATTGTTTTCTTGATTAGAACAAATTCTAAGATTAATCTTTCGATTATCAAATCTATCACCATTAATGTGATCTACATATAAATCACTTGGGCAATCCATTATGTGCCTATGAAGTGAATTAGTATATGTACTTGATGCATTACTGGTTCTAATCTCATGACATTTACTTCTATTCGTACCTCCTTTTGCAAGACGCCATTTATAATTTTTAACTTTATTTACATCTTCTACATCAATTAATGCTTCTCCGATTACATTTTGTTGACGATCATAAAGTTGAATTCTTGCAATATCTCCTTCTATAATAATTTCATTTGGATCTTTTTCCGTTCTAGGATTAGAATCCAAAAATTTACCATAATGACAGAATTGAGCATAGTGTTTACTACATAAGTGATAACCTTTTATAGAACACAGCTTATCTTGCTCTCTTCCACAAATTTCACATTTTCCCATAATATTTAAGCGCTTATATATTTAGGGACTAGACTATCTCTTCATCCTAAAAGGATGCTTTGCGCTTCGGAATGGCGCTAATCTCCATTCCTACCTCCTTACACTCATCGGGAGTAGTCGTTACACTTTCTTCTTACGAAGCTTAGCACGGTATTATCTTTTCAGACGTTTACCGTTAGCCATAAAAATGACACCCTTTAGCAAGGTTCACAAAGTTTTTTGTATTTATATTTCTATAAATAGGTAGCCAATAAACAACCACCCGAACAATATGATGCAATTTCTTTACCATGAAGACGTAATTTATCTAATATAGAAATATTTGAATCTCATTGTTTAAAGAAATAACTACTATATAGATTTTGATCCTCTGGAACAACATAGCCATCTTCTTTATCCCAATTATAAAGCTTTACAGCCAAATCTTCTCCCAATTTTGTTACGCGCCTTCTGGGAATAATTTTTTTTAATTCCGTAATTGGTGAAGGCAAATTTAATACATAAAATAAATCACGATTTGGCCTATATTCTCCAAGAAAAACCCAAATAATAGTATATAAAATTTTATGTATTAAACGGTTAATTATTTCTAATTAACTCTCTATGTTACCATAGAGTTCGGACTATTGCATCTGCGTTTTCCGCAGTCTCTTTATTTAGTCTCTCACGCTGCACGGATTTCTCCTGCTTGCGCCTCGTTGTCCGCAAGGGAGTTTCGAGTCAATTAAAAGAGATTTTATATCCCCAGAGATTTAGGGATACCCTCACTGTTGAAAATACAAGGCCTTTTGCTGTCATGTATAGAATATATCTTATTTTGTTCCTCAATTGTTTTTAACAATGTTTGGACAAATGAGATATATTGTTTATTATAATTTACAGATAAACCCATAAATTCGGCGGCCTCACAATAACCGATAAATCCAATTGTACTATATAACTTCTTAGTGTAAATATAACCAGCGTTAGAGCTAGAGTACATTCCACGGTCTTCGGCATCGTAAACAAGTGATTTGTAAGCAATTTGATATTTATAAACTCGTTTTAAAATATCTATAAGATATTCCTGAAGGTTTTTCCTATATATATTTTCTGAATCGCTTCAATCAATACTTTGTTTGTCACAAGATTGAGTTTTATATCAATTTTGTACAATTCTATTAAAATTTAACGTAATAACCTGAGAAGATCCAGTCATAATTCCTGTCAAGCCTGTTGTAGAGCTGAAAGTGTTTTCAGTTATTTTGTTTTGTACTCGGCAACAGCTTGATACTGAATTGCTTGAGTCACTTAAGTAAATAAAGAAACTACTACCTTTTGACAGTTCTTCGGCACAAAGTTCTTTGTATTCTTTATCAACAATATCATTATTATCGTGCAATAAACACATTGTTGTGACCGGGAACGTAAGCGGTTTAATTAATCGCAATTCTCTATGCAATTCTAGAAAAATTCGCTGGAGGATATCTATTGCTTTTCATTCAGGCTTTGTACCATCAGGATAATAAAAATCTTCAAATAAAGACGCAAAGTATTGACTATCAAAGAAATTCAAATTACTAAAGGGAGAATTGTATGATCTATTACCAGCTGGTTGCGAAACTCCATAAATAAATTGTTTCATTCCCTTTCTAATAGCGTCTTTAACAGTGCGTTGATTTTTACAGGCTTCCGAAGTAGTCCTATCGTTTAAGTGTTCGTATCATTTAGGTCCAAACTCAGCAATTACATAATAATTTAATGCTACAAAGTAGTCCCCAAGGGCTATGGCCCCTTTTACTTGTGATGAAAGCAAAAATACAAGATTTGTTACCTGTCCACTAAAAGATTGAATATCATTAGGTGCACAAGGAGTTACGCCATCAATATTTCCAGTTCCTTCAAGCATCATTGGGTAAAGCGTTGCGGCCATACAGTTGTGCACCCATAAATTATTACACTCAAAAGTGTTTGATTCAGTGGTAATATCATAAATAAATTGGCACCGTTCATCAAGAAAAACACTTGAAGATAATTTCTCTACAGAAGTTATAGATGCTCACCCGGTACTATATTTAATACCTTTTTGTATTTCTCGAGTGATATTCTCCCATTTAACAGCACCATCAAACTTAATAGCATTTTTAGTATTTGTAAAATATACACCTCAAATGTCATAATTAGTTTTAATAGCGTTGTTATTTCCAAAAGGTGTTGCCTGATGAGTATTTGATACACCATAACCAAAATATCGTAAAAGCGCAGATAATTGCATTATACATTCTCTTGAAGAAAGCCTAATACTTATAGCACTATTTGTATCCACCGTTCCATCAGAATCTATAATCCCTTCAATTATGCCCTTTGCAAAATCTTCTGTAAATTCTAAGACATTATAAGGAATACATTTATTATACGCTTTATCTTTAATCTTAAAATAATTACGGAACAAATCATATACAATATTTGAGCACAATTTTAAAACATATACTCCATTATTGTTTTGATGTATATACGATACTGTGCCAAAAGACTTAAACAAAGAATCTGCAAGTTTCTCAAGAACCTTTTTATCTTTTTGAGAGAACATTAATGTATTATAGGTATTATCATAATTGCCGTCTCCAATAAAAAACCCTATAACATATCCTAGTGTTCTATCCAACTCAATATATCTTTTTGTGAAATAATAAGGAGCTTGTGTTTCGTGTGTTAATATATATGAATCATGAACTTCATCATAATCTACACATGACGCAAGATCTATAACCTCGGTTCCTTTAAATTTCAAAGTACAAGGAAGTCGCAATTGTGATAATCCTATAGCGTTTTCAGCATTAACTTTATCCTCTTTATCGTCTGAAACAATAAGAGGATGATTTGCAGTTACTATAAGGTCTTCTCCAAAAGCGGTTTTGACTCTTACCATATCGTTATATCGAGTCTTTCTTGTTAGTCTTGTAACTTTGGTATATTTTTCATCCTTATCTTTTACATAAAGACTTTGTGGAAATTTGCATCATACACCGTTTTCCTCTTGCCGAACTTCGGTTTCGACTGCTAAATCGTATAAGGTTTTTAAAGATCCTAAACACTCAACGTCATTATATTTAAAGTTGACTACTTCATCGGGACTATAAGTGTAATTTTTAACAGCTGGAGAACTTGCCTCATCGTGAACATATATAACATGATTATTTAAATCAGTTTCATATTGATCTGCGACTTCTGGATACATTTCCTTTAATCGCTTTTTCATGCGGGTTCTTTGGACAAGTCTATTTTGAGTCTTATAGACCTCCCCCTCCATGTTAGCTACATTTTTCATAGCAACATTTGCGTTAGAATCCGTTTCAGATGCTGTGGCGGCATTTACATTAGAATTACTGTATTTATCCATATAATCCAATCGACTCTGGATAAAACGACTTTCACTATGTTTTTCTCTATAAAGTATATAACTTTTTGCTACTTCATAGTGTCCGCAACACATTAAAGAATTTTCTACTATGTTTTGAATATCTTCAACAGTAGTAGGCTCTTTAACTTCAATGGTATTTTTAATTACTTTTAATACAATTGGAATTGTATTATCGTCTGTAAATTTTGTATCGACAGACGCAAAAGCGGCCTTAACCGCATTTTCGATTTTAGAAAAATTAAACTCTTCTGCTTTGCCATTACGCTTTGTTATCGTCTTCATTCTTAACTAAATCAAATAGCATTCCTACAAGAAGTGTTTTTTCAAATCGGTTAATAATATCCTTACTTTTTGTAATCTGATTACATACAGAACTATAATAATTATGTAAACTTCCTTCAATTGTTGAAGGTACATAAAAATTAGAAGTTTTGGTATAATAAACATCAGTAAAAGCCTTAACTATGTCGGAGGATGCAAGTTTTGTCTTTCCACCAGCATTTTTATATTGATATAATAAGGATTTATTAATCAATTTTCCTAACATTTCATGCGTATCTTCAATTTCTGGTGAGATAAAAGAGTTTTTCATTGTCTTTAATCTTCGAGCCATATCACTTGGTTTATCAATAAGTCCCTGAATATCATAACTTAACAATGTTTCAGGTTTAAGTGATTTCGCAATTAACCAAGATGGGTCGAAAACACATAGATTATGTGTTTTCATATCAATAAACGCTCTATATACTTTATAAACGGGGGATTTAGTATCTAAAGCATAAACTAATCCATATGTCTCATTATAGCCTTCTACTTGAGAGGGTCAGATTGCCTGAATTCAAACTTTATTATAAGTTAAATCCTTGTTATTTTCTGAAAGTGTTACTTGGTTAGGAAGTTGTACGTGTATTATAAAGTTTTTGGTATATTTAGACATTTCGTCTATGAATGGTTGTACATACTCCTTTGTGGATAAATATTTATTATCCTTAATAATTGTCGGTTTACCTTTTAGCAAGGCATCCAATGTGATTTCCATTGACAACTAATACATTCATTTATTAGTCTTTCTTGAGAATATTCACGTTTTTTATTTATCATTTTTCCGGGAATTAAGTCATATGTCCCCAAAGGAGTTAATCCCATCAAAGATTCTCCTTTTTCTATCAGCAATGCCTCTAAAGCTTTTGCATTGTCATCCGATAATCCATATATTATTGCACAATACCAACCTTTTGACTTTAATGCTTGACTCAACAGATCTTTTTTATGTTTTATATGTCGCCCCGATTTTCCGCGACCTATATAAACACTAGAAATTGATTTATTATATCAACAATAAATTTCACAAGACCCGCCTTCATCGTGAGTTAAACATTCTGTCAAATTTTGTTGTAACTCAAAAAAGATATCTACTATTTCCATCTATAAATTTAGATAAAAAGAGCTGGGACTGTTAATCCCAGCTCTTTTTTATATTAGTTACCAAAAACTAAATATTTACCAAGCTTTGTATTTAGAGACGGTGTATACTTAACACGAAATGCGGTCTCATGGTCAGCATCCACCTTATAAACCTGCTTACAAATAAGATCACGCTTTACATTCTTCATAGCAGCCTTTGCTAGGCGGGCCGCCTGAGCCTTATTATCTGCAGAAGCAACAAGCACGTCATCCTCGACAGTGCGAATTTCAAACATGCGCTTCTTAGATAGTGTACCCTCACTCTTTACATTCTCAAATTCATATGGGCGTTCACGAGTATCTGCAGAACCATTCTCCATAACAACCATACATCCCACTCCGGTTGTGGCGTCAAGCTTATGCTTCTTTAGAATTTCTTCACAAAAAGCATCTAGATCTTCATAGCGAGGAGACTGAGCATTCTTATAAGACATTGTTACATTACGAACTACAGTAAGGCCATTCTCTAAAGCCTTCGCTTTAGCTTCATCATAGCTAAAAGCTTCAATTACAAACTTTCTCATTTACATTTACATTTACATTAAACATCTTTTACCTATTACAAAGATAATATTTTTTATAACAATTTTAAAATTTATTATACAAATTTTACTTCTTCATCATATCCAAACATTTCGTAATAGGCAACTCTTTTCAAGAGTTCTCTATATTCTTTACGACCCTTTTTAATTTGTGTAGGGTTTATTGCGTAACATTTTGAGGAACATTCTTCGGATGTAGAAACAACTAGAACATTCGCTTTAAAATCCCATTCATTTTGATTATATCCATATTCTTTCATACAATACATGCGTAAAACATCGCTATAGAAAGCGAACTGCCTTGCATAATGATAATGTACAAAACTTCCATATTCGGGATTCATGAACCAGTTTACAGGCTTAAAAGAGGTTTTTAAATCATTAAGAGTTAACACTTTATTATCTTTATCAATAGTCCAATTATCTATTTTCATTTTGTATTTAAGAATAGTTGAACGGCCTTGATAAAGTACAGCATAATCAATAAACATAGCATCCTCATTATAACTAGGAATTATATCTCCGAATATTGTAGTTGGATGCAATTTATCCATTATTATTTGATTGTTCTGTAAGGATTTAATACATTTAGTAGCCGTATCCCAATCGGGATCACTTAATATAATCTCATTACCTTTTAAAGATTTACTAGCTAAATAATACTTAAGACCCTTCTTAATGATTTCTCTAATTTTTGCATCATTAAGTCTATCTTTATAATAATCCGCAGATGTACTAGCTCTGATTATGGATTCATAGATAGAATAACCCTGTTTTCTGTATTTAATGATATAATCAATACAATTTCCTAATTTTGCTGTAGGGCGGCCTAATTTGGACGCCAAAACAAACGATTCTGGCTGTAATACGGCTTGATGCACAGCAGATCCTAGGTTAAGTGATTGCGAAGTAATATGTGGAGGATTCTTATATAACATCGGAGATCCTCCTTCGTCGGGATTAATATTCTTTAACCTAGAGTTGCTTACATAATCTCGATATGTCTTAGAAAAATATTCTTTATCGGACATATCTACTCTACGTAAACTACTTAATATGGGGACAATTGTAAAATCTTCTAGTTTAATTTCTTTCATTATTTAATTTTTAAATCCAAGTTGTGAATACGATGATGTCCAACGTTATAATGTTTGTTGGCAGCAGTGTCCATAAGATAACAGAATATACCATTTTCTTTGCATTCTTTGAACGTTGCAACTTTATCATCAATCATAATTGAAATTCCTAATTTCTTTAAAGTCTCAATCTTGGATGTATTCCACGGTAATGTATAAACCGGAGCCTTTGGCAGATTGTTCTTTTGAATGGCCTCCTCTGTCCATTCAACAGGAATTGACCTCGCTGTGATATAGTAATCAACTTCAAAAGAAGGTTGATTTTTTACGGGCATGTTAACCCAAAAATCCTTTTCGTTTTGAAGCGTTTTAAGATTATCGGACATATTATAATCTCCGTTCCAATAATCAGAGAGCTTTGTATTGAATCTCTTTTCATAAGATCCTACAAAATCAAATATTACATCATCAAGATCACAACCTACAATAGGCTTATTTACTGGAGCAATTATTCTATCATCTCCCTGAGGATAAATAGAATAATACTCACAGAGAATTAACGCATCGGAAGCAACTTCTGCCATTTGCAAAAGTCCTTCTGATGTATAATCGTTTCCTAATTCAAACTCGGCAAGATGTTTCTTCAACGATGATAAAATCGTTGTCCAGGAAATGCCGTATTTCCATTCATTAACTTCATGTCTATCAAGTTTTTCAGTTAGCACTTTGCTAACCTCTTTCATTCCCTGAACTGGGATTAAATCATAACGTATGTTACTCATCTTTTATTTATTTATTTTTAGATTATATTATATAATAATCGCCGTTTTCGTCTTCTTTGATTAAAGGGCAATCGGCTTCAAAATAATGATTGTCAATTTCTATAATATCACGATCATCTAAATAGGATCTAGGTACCCAAGTGTCGTCGAGTTGACTAACACTTAATTTAACCATATCACTATATCGACTAATATAAGACTCAAGATAATCATTCCAAACGGCGCAATCCTCGCAAAGATAACGATCCTCATAATCCGAATACATTATTTCGTCCGGAGATTCGTCCTCGCAATCAGAGTAAAATGTAGCTCCACAACAATCACAAGTCCAAGGATATCTTTCGCACCAAGATCCATCCGTATTTGATAAACAACAAGTATCTTCTAATGGATTTGTAGAAAGTAAATTAGAGTCTCTATCGTAATATCTAAATGAATCCATATAAGGAAAATGATCATAGCGTTTATCAAGTTTAATTTGGAATTCTCTTGATATTGCTATCATGTAATTATCATCTGGAGTTAACCAGTATTGGGCGTCACCGTCATTGAGAAGGCTATTGTTGTCTCTATGCCACCACTTATGTTCTTCGGCATAAGTAATAAATGTAGAATAAAGATAATCATAAGCAGTATATATTCTATCCATGAGCGTGATTTTGTCAGACACTTCCCAAAGTAGAGCACGACCAAGTATCTTATCCTCTTTCATAATGACTAACATCTTTGCGTGATCTTCATAAACTTTAAAATAGTCTTCGCAAGAGCCATATCTCATACAGCTGTTTCCAAGGGTACCACTTTCCTCTTCATAATTCTCTCGATTATAATATTTAGTAATATCGGAACCTGAAAGAATTACAAATTCTCCACTATGCATAATTTCGCTACGGAAATAATTAGAAAAATCCTCGAACTCCTTACAAGTAAATTTTTGTACTAATAATTTCTGAATTAATCTAGCAGGTTTAGCGGTTTGACGATTTGCTCTGCTCCAAATGCCATCTGAAGCATACTCGGGCTCCTTTCCCTTAGGCAAATAAGATAATTCAAATGATTCGTGCCTGCATGAAATCATGCGGGCTTCATCAGTAATAATTTCATCGATTCTTTTTTCAATTAATGGGCAAACCAATTCATTGTTGTTAAAACCCCACATACCAGCTAAGGTATTATATGCATGTATCAAATTATCGGCTTCAATAAGCTGACTGATTATTTCGCACTCAGGATGATTTTTCTGCATTTTGCTTAAAAGATCTCTGAGGCTATCTGAAAAAAGTTCAATTTTATTCTGTATCATTATCTATATTATCTTCTGCGTTTACTGCTAATTCACCTAAAAACATATCGGCAAGAAAGCCGATGAAATCCAAATTTGATTTTGCTGTATATTCTTCATCAAGATCAACATTATAATCCAAAGATGAAGTTTCCTCATCATACTGAAGGTCAATAGAAATTTTCCTTCCAGTATCTTTATCTTTAAATGTTACGTTTGCGTTTTGCATATATCTTTACCCTCTGCATAGGGTTTAATTAATTTATAAAATAAATCAATATCCATAATTGCGCATCTACCTACAGTAATAATATTTTTTTCTCTAGGTTCTTGTTTATCCCAAAGAATAACAAATGTTTCATTTGGAGCCGTAGATTCACCTCTAATTTTAAAATATTGAGGTGTTTGTATTTGATGCTTAACTTGAATATTTAATCCAAATGGGAGTTTTTGTGCTTTATCGATAATATCAATTTTATTATCATCTGTGGCTTTGCTCTCACTTCGAGAAGAAACAACTTCTGTAAAACCTAATGATTTTAATTCATTGACTACTCGTTGTTCTGCTCTTTGACCCCTTGTTCTATTATATGCTCCTGTTCGTTTCTTTCCCAAAATAATATTCTTTAGCAGTATCAATTAATTCCTGAGTTTTATTTTTTCCATATTTTTTTCTAAAATCAGAAATATCTTTTGCTTCAAAATGTCTTGGAATAAACACTATCTTTAATTCAGGATACTGTTTATGGATTTTTCGCATATTTTGAATTCCGGGAAGATCGTTATCATAGCATAAAATTATATGCTTAAACTTCTCCTTAAGTTTTTCGTATTGTTTTGGTGCTATAAATAAGTTTTCGGAACATGGAGCAATAGCAATTATCCCAAATTCGTATAAACACATTACATCTTTTAATGATTTAGTTATCACCAAATAATCACCACCTTCTTTAGGGAGTTGTATAGCACCTTGAATTTGAGTTGATTTTCAATTAGATATAAACTTATATTTCTTATGTGTTGGATCGTAAATTCTCCACTGTTCGACCCCGTCTTTTATGCCGCCAAAATAACCAAATAGTTTTTGTGTAGCAGTTTCTAAATGAAAAATGTTACCATTCAAAAACACGTTTTTACAAGAAAAGACATTGAATTTCTTCAATGTCTTTTCCGTAATCCCATAAGAATTTCATCATTTAAGTTCATAATCTTGAAAATCTCTTATTTCAACTTGAATTATTGCAGTTTTTTGTTCATCAAGTTTACTTCCAGTATACTCAAGAGCGGGTTTATTGACAATTAGATTTTTGCTATGAATTATTCCAAAATCATTGCCAATTATTTGTAATGCTTTTGCGAAAGAACATTGGAACTTTTCCATTACAACAGAAATAAAATTACCAGAGAATGCTCCAGAAAAATCCTTCATAATTAGGTCTCCGCTTTTATTTCTGTAAAAAGCACAAGTTTCATGCTTATCGTTTCGTAACGGACTTTTAAACAAGCCTTTCTTAACGGGAACACCTAAATAGTGTTCCATTAGTTGTTCTTGAGATACTTTTCTTAGGATCATTTCTTTTGTGACCCTAATAGGTTCCAATGTGTATTCCAAAACTAGAATGGTAGATCTGAATCCTTAGAATCAAGATCTGCGGACATGGCGTTTACTAGATCGTTATTTGCCATATTAGTGGGTTTGGCTGTTGAAGCTGCCTCAATGCGCTTGAGCTCACTAGCTGTAAGAGTTAAGTCATGACCGATGATTCTAGTAGCAATACCAAGATCTCCATTTCGTGTAATACGAGCTGGGAAAGAAGGCATTGAAACAAAACGAGCGTCTCTCTGTGGAAGGAGCTTGATTTGTACTTTAACCTTCCCTACTTTATCTGCAGTAAACTTCTTCATGGAATCAACAATCTGCTTAAAATTGCCGCTGAGTGATTTATCGCCATTATCAATGTCCTTAAGAATCTGAGGATCTACAGCCTCAAGAATCTCACGAATGGTGATAAGAAAATGATCAAGCGGAGAAGCAGATGGGCCCCACTGCATTTCCTTGCGTTCATCGTCCTTTGGTTCAAAGAATTTCTGAGTAAACTCCCCATGGCCATCAATATCAAGCTTTAGAACAAGGGCCTTATACGAATCCCCGGTAGACTGTGAGGTACCAGCTTCAAACTCAATTCCCATAAACGTTGCGTCCTTTATGCCCGGAGTGAGGACGCTACCACTCTCTTTTGCCTTGATGGCACTTGAAATGTCAAAATTCATATATATTATGTTAAATTTTCTAAATCCTGTTTTTCTTCTTGAAAGCTATCAACTTCCTCTATTTTAATTGGTTCTAGTTTATAATAATTATTAAAAGGAATTATTCTAAATAAAGTACCATATTCTTTTAAAATATCTCGTTGATTGCCTCTAAAAGAGACTGTTTTTGATTTGGTAAGTCTATTACCACCCTCTGAATCAGAAAACATTTCTGCTTTCCCTATCAAAGGAAAGGTCTCTCAACTGTTTACCGTTCAATAATTAATAGCAATACGATCTCCAGGAGAAGCATTTAATGCTTTTATCGCTTCTTGAGACAAAATAAGTTTATTTTGATCTATTGTTACCGTTGCTTTATTGAACTCATAATCAGTATTGATTTCATCTTTAGTTTTATAACCCAATTTTCCGGGTTTAAACTCAAAATCCATATTAATTTGCTAAAGAAGGATAAATTCTTTCCCAATGGAACTGTAGCGTGCCATCAGATTGCATTTCCCCCAATTTAATGATTGTATTACGAAGATGCGCTGGTCTAGCACCGCATTCTGTATACTTATCAGCCGTATCGAAGCTTATAATTGTGTTAGAGTTGTCGTCTCTGTCCAGAAGACCAATCGCATCGGCTTTCGCGGCTAAAATACGTCCCAGTTTACCCGAAAGATCGATGGTTTTAATTGTAAGCTCAGATTTGTCAATTGCTGCATCTTTACAGTGACAAACTAAGATTATGTTGCGAGTGCAAGCCTCAATTTTATCTATAACCATCTCTACAGCCGTTCTTAAGTGTCCTCACCCCGCACCGGATGGAGCATTGAGTATATCGCCTGTATAATTCGCCCCAGCTGCTGTGGCTTGATAAAGTTTAAGCGCTAATGGCTTGCAAACGTCCTCTAGCATTGTAATTGTATCAATGGCGATAAAATTATATGGATAATTAGCTTCTTTTAAAGCTTTGCATAATTCATTAATATCAGAAATGGAGTTAATTTGGACCTTATATGCGTCTAAATAATCACTTCCTCGTTCCGTGTCGACGATTAGACACCCTGGAAGCGCTGCTAGGGCCGTAGTTTTACCTTTCTTGGCCTTCGAGAAGAGAATAAGGCGCCTCGGGTCCTGCGTTTTCGCTAGAACCCTTTCTTTTGGCAATATAATAGCCATATTAAAAACTATAAGTTAGTTTTTTCTTTGGTTCTTTTTGAACCTCATCTTTTTGTTCTGTCACATTTCCATCGAGTGACAAATATGGTTTTCAGTCAGAAACGAGTTGTGGTGCAGGCAGAGCGCGAATTAAACCTAATTCCCCAAAGAAATTAACAGGGATCGCTCTATCACTAACTCCAAATCGATTCTTGTTGATTATAAGCAATCTAAATCTATCGCGCAGACCCAAAAAGCAGTTCTGCTCTCCAGTGTCTTCACGAATAATGGGATAACCTAAATGATTTTTTAATTTGAATTTTAGAGGATTGTATACTTGAATACACACCTCGCAGTCGTTGCCTGTATTCCCGCTATCTTTAAGACAGTCTAACGATCCTTCTGACATATCCGCTTTAATACGATCCATATTAGAGGTATTTCTGTTCTCTTGCTGCAAAACAACAAAAGATACTCTACATTTTTCTCTTAAAGTAACACAATATGACGAAATAAGATCGATTTCTCCTTTACGAGTATGCCCGTCGATAGGGGTAACAAGTCCAATGTGATCAAGTACTACTAAAACAAGTTGTCTTGGATTATTTTTAATATAGATGGTTCGTTTTCCATTATCTATTTCTTCAAACGTTCCTCACTGTTCTAATAAACTCATAATTAAATGATAAAATGATTTATTATTTACTGCTTTATCATAAATAATAAGCCTATCATTAATACTTTTTAATCACTGTTGGCCTTTTAGCGCATATTCATAATCCTCATCTGATAGAACCTCTCGTCAAGACATTAGTTTACTATAAGGAATAATTTTGCCATATTCCTCATATATATAAAGACATAATAATTTGGACAATAATATTTCACTGGACATTTCTAGCGAAAAGTATACTAATTTAATATCCGCTTTTGGATTATCTTTTAGCGGACGATAAATATAATTGTAAAGAGCTACGCTTGATTTACCGCAACCGCTTAAACCATAAATTAATGTATATACACCTTCGCGTATGCCGCCCACGTATTCATCTAGTTTTTGTAACCCTGTGCTATATCCAATATTTTTCCCCTCTTTTCCTCGCTCTATCATTTTATAGAGCATGTCTATATTATTCATCTACTGCATAAATGTTTGATACGGTTGGAATTAAGTCGGGATTATTCTTTAATTCATCTAATGCTTCCCATTGATGAGAAAGTACAAAATTCAAAATAGAGAAGGAAATTAATTTGTTTTCTTTACCTCAATTTAATATATCCATTATTTCTTTATGCTTTTCAGGATTATGTCCAATTTCTTTAGCATAAAAGAAGAAAAAATCATCTAATGACGAAAACCTTTTAGAGATATCACGGAGTGGAATATATTTTCCATTTATATTCCCGAATGAGGGATAATTTCGAAATAATTCTTGGCCCATTTCTCCGGAATTTTTTGTTCAAAACTTTATAAAATTTTTATTAAATTCTATTTCGTTAGGAACATAACTTTCTGGATTATATGATTTAAGAATAATTCCCTTGTTTTGTAGAGAATTAAATAAATCTCTTAACCTATCCTTTCCTCCATTATTAAATCATTGAGCAAAAAGCTCGGAATGGTTCCCCTCTTCATCTCTAGCCAAGAGGGTTAAATATACAAGCAACAATTCATCTGCAGTTAGATTATATGTTGCCATTATGTCTAAAATTTTCTTAATATCCAAGTTAAATAATCAAAAGAGTTATTTAACTCTGATGTTTTAGAACATCATTTATATTGTTAAAATCTAAAATCAAGATTTTGATTTAAATCTCGTTCCCTAGTTTCTATGTCTTCATGATTGAGAACTTTTTGTAATTTTTCTTCCGTGTCAATGATAATACATTTTACAGTATTACTATTATTAAATCATTTAACTTCTTGTGTACCTTTAATTACAAGTGTAAACATTTCGGCAGTTTTATTTGGCGCAAATCGGCAAACTCTGCCAGCAGTCTGAACACTTGTAATTTTAGAACTATCAACATTCATCTTAATACCAACCGTAAGTCCTTGAATATCAGCACCTTCATTGATCATCTTTGAAGAAGCGAGTCATCCTTTATTGGCCTTATTGAACTCATCAATAGTTTTCTTATTTTCAGAGTCTTTTTTACCGGAATGAAGAACCAGACCTCTCTTTATAGAGTTTGCAAACTTTATAGTAGGACAAAACATTATGCCTTTGGTGTCTTGTCTCGCATCTATAATTTGCCTACAAATTTCAATCTTCTTCGGATGGTTCTCGATAAAAGCCTTTCTTGCATGTAAAGCTTTCATTCATTGTGCGCTCATTTGTAAAACTGTTTTAGGATCGGAACCTATTTGTTTTGCATATTGATTGCGGAATTTTCAATCTTGTAAAGCTTTCATGGCAATATTAAAATTTCAGTCAAAGAATGAAAAATAACTATTAAATTTTCTATCAAGTTCCTTATATTCAGTTAAATCAACATCTAGTAATACTAAATAGTTCTTCACTGGTGAAACTCAACCGTTTTTAGTAGCTTCCTCTAATGTAATTGTATCGCAGACTGGCGCATGTTGCTTGATGATAGATTCTTTACCGTCAAGGCGTTCTATTGTTGCTGTTAAGCATAGAATCATCGAATATTTGACAGAAACGAAGATAGAAGCGAACACAGTAGCCGCTACGCGGTGGCATTCGTCTATTATGAGTAAATCACAAGCATATTGATGTTTTATGATAGTATTTGTTACTATCACATCACAATTATCCAAAAAACCGTATTTAGTTAGTTCTTCTATTCATTGGTTCTTCAAATATTGTGTTGGTACACTTATAATGATGTACGCATCTGTTTTATGACGTAATAATAGTTCGATTGCCATCATTGCCATACGCGTTTTCCCAAAACCTGTACTTGCAACAATGCTGGCCTTACAATTAGATTCTACTCAACGTTTTAGACAGAGTTTTTGTCTTTCGGTACGAGTATTATTACTCATTAAAGATACTTACAATTCATACAATCCTGATTTATACAATTATCACATGGTAGATTTTCGTCGGGAGAAAATCCGAATGAATAATTAGAAGATATTGAAGATGTGTTATTAAAGCTATATTTCTTTTGAACGGGAACTGTATAATATTTATTGTTATCTAACTTTTTAACAATAGAATACATAAAGTTTAAACAATTCTGAAGTTCATTAATATCACATATTTCTGTTGGGAAATGTTCGTTATAATAACCACAACTTATATTGACCCCGGATATTTGCAGTTTTTCTGCAATTATGCCAATATCTGTAAAAGTACCAGTGTTTTCTGAATAACCATAAGTTTCCATTAAATCAGAAATATCTTCAACAAATTTCGAATCGGCAGATTCTATTCCATTTGTATGGACGATCAAATCACTTTTTCCACGGCGATCTGCTTGAATACAATATCTAACATCGGTAAAGAATAAATAGTTTTCACAAGCAGCTGTAGCACCAGCTCCACCTACTTCTTCTTGAGATGTAAATAACACTTTAAGATCAGGAAATGTTTCTAAAAGCTGTAAAGCACAACAAATACCATTTGAATCATCTGCATTTAGTCCACACTGTAATTTAGTTGGTATGTAACGCGCAGAAAGAATTTTTTCATTTAAAACTAATTCGCGGTTAGTATAAAACTCATTTACACCATCAGTATGAGCTACAATACAAGCATAAGAATCAGGATTTGTAGTATTTTTTGTTATAAATAAATTTTTCTCATCATCTATTTCAAATGTCAGATGAGGAATCTTATAACAATAATTAAGTATAAAACTAATCATTGTACCTTCGTTTCCGGAAGGATGATCAATTAAATACAATCTTTTAAGTAAATTTAAATTTAATTTCATTAAAATAATGTTGGATTAAGACTATCTTCCAAAGCGTATATTATCTTATAGATTTCATTTTTATATCATCCATAATTAATATGAGCGTCTTTAGGGTTCAAGTCTTTTAACTCATTAAATATTGTTACTCCGGAAGTAGCACACAAATCTGCATAATTGGTTCGCTTTCCGGTAGTTGGATCTACTACGCATCTTCGTAATTTACATCCATTAGTAGACATATAATAGCGATTAATGCGAGGTAGAAGTTGTCCGTTATATTCAACGGAAAATTCTTTTTTAACCTTTTGATAGGTTAAGAATTTTTTGATATCATTACAATTGTAAAGAGTATTATCTATAGGGATATTATTAACAAAATATTGCACTAAACTTTCAGCAATGATTTGTGGGGCCATTCCTCTGCCCAATCCAATTTTGTTAATAAACAAACCCTTTGTTTTAATTAATTTAGGATCTTTTGTTTCAGAATAACCTTTATGAACAGCTATATAATCATTAATTGCATATTGATAGAATGCTTCGAATTCCTCACCTTCCATTGTTAAACGAGATAATTGTTCAAACTCTTTAACAACTTTGTTAGCATTATCAAATTGTACTTTCTTAAGAAATACGACAATTCCATCCTTAAATATTATATCTTTCGATATAAACTCGACTATATCTTTATATAACTTTATATCTATATTTATCTTTTAACAGAGACATGTTTCTAGTATACATTGTGCTTGTATAACCTCTTCACATATCTAGAGCACGATCACATTCATTAAATGAATTAAAAATTTTAATGTCATCATCGAAAAATACCTTAATTTTTTTTCTTTGAGATGATTCTTTAATAATTGTATAACCTTTATATTTTTTATTATTTTTATAAACAATTTGAATGTTGCGCGAATTAGTTAATCCAAAATATTTTCCAACCTCTACTCATGAATTAAAATGTAAAGTTTCGTTTTCGTTTTGTAATGTAATTCTACAAGCATTCTGTTTATTATTATTGGTTACTTTTTTTAAAGTTTCAGCATCGTGTTTATATAATTTAGATTTTTCTGCAATATGCTCTTTTCATTCTTTGGTTAGCTTTCGACCTTTATTTGGAAGACCTGATTTTGTTGGCGTTTGACAAATATTATATTCTGGATGAAGCGTTGTGATATAATATTCTTCTCTCTCAAGAATATTTCTGTCTCCAACCATTATTTCCAAAATTTCCACCTTAAAATTCTCAATAGAGAATTTGGCAAAAGCTTGGAACAATTTTATACAAGCATTTTTTCGCCTAATTAATCATCTTTCAAATTGTCGTTGATGGCAAACAAATCTATTTCTAAATGTCCCTGTTCTTCGGACGCTCCCTATGTAGAAACATCCATTAACGGTATTTGTAATTTTATAAATACCCTGTTTTCGCATATCTTCATCAGATATGGAATTTTGAAATTTTATTTGTACTTTTTTCATATAATATTTTTTAAATTTAATACAAATATACACAAAATATTTAATAAAACATGATACCATCTGTAAAAAGTTATATATCTCGCGTTTCGAAAAAAAATTCTACTCCCATATGGGATAGTCTGTGAGCCTTCTCCATTTCAGGAGCTTGGTTGCTGATTGTCACATAATAATAATTTTTTAAACATTCACACTTGCCTTTTCAAGCTATGTTGTAGTATTATTATCTTCGCGAGTTTCCAGCAGTTAACGAGATTTTTTAACACCAATGGATTATTTAGTGTTATACTGGACAATTCTGCATCCTGTTTTTAAAATTAACATTTCTGCTAACTTTAAAAGCAATAATTGCCCGTTAATTCTGATTTTATATATCTCCAAAGGAGAATACATTCAAGAATGTTCGTTTTGCATTAATCCAGATACTGCGTTGAGACATAATTTAAGGGTTTCGTTTTTAACTTTGTTTCCAGAATGTTTTGCCTCAAGTCTTTCTTTGCGAATATTGCTATAAGTATTAAGAAATTCCTTACCTAAATGTTTAGGATAAAATTCGTAACTAATTAATAATGAGGGGTATAGAGAAGATACGTCTCAATCTATAAGAACCTCATCGTCTTTCGGAATTATAATTTCGGGCTTATTAACACTATGAATGCCGCCTTCGGACATATTAATAACGGTCCCAAAAAAATCAAAGGTTTCACTTCAGCTTTCATAACCAGGATGCAAGACTAAATCTTTCATTCTAGTTAACAATCCTTGCAATTGTTCGGTTTCATAAGTTATTTTAGGTAATATTACATCCTTTAGTGGTATATATTCACAAGGGGAACCTAAATCTCGAATTTCGCTTCAAGTTTTTCCTGTATCTTGTAAATATTTTACCTTAAGAATTTCTTTACCAATACTAACTCCGTCCATACTAAGGACGTTAACTCCATATTCAGCTTCAATATCAAGACGCAGTTTTATATCTTTTTCTAAACGATATAGCAACTCTTCGGTACTATCAACGTCATTAAAATTATAATTTATTATACTTTCAAAATCGGACTCAGGTGCACTCTTATTAAAGTTCCCTTCATATTCGCGAACATTGGGATATTCCATTGTTACTTGAAGTTCTTTTAATCCAACGCGTAATTTGGAAGAGAACATCATTGTTAACAAATCAATACCGTTTATTAATCCTGAATATTTATATTTTCGCCAAGAAGATGTATTTTCTTGAGAGCTAATGATTGTATCGCTCATATCTTTAATTGCCCTATTGATTTCTCATATTGGTTTGACAATTAAAATATTATAATTCATAATTATATAAGATATGAGGGCGTTATCATAGTGTATTCCGTTGTAAGTGACTCAAAAAATTTGTTTATTTTGAAAGAGTTTAAGAATTTCGGGCATTTCGTTTTTTCTGCTAGAAATTTCATAAACTCGTTTGTTCTTTGATTCAGTGTTTTTTAC
>CAVAGP010000037.1:0-1952 GCA_963588175.1 Faecalibacillus sp.
AAAGAACGGAGGCAAAATCCATATAAAAGAGAAAAATAAAGGTAAGTTTACAAAAGCCGCTAAGGCTGCTGGTGAGAGCGTGCAAGAACATGCACATAATGTGATTAATGATCCGAATGCTACTACCCTGCAGAAAAAGAGGGCTCAGTTTGCTATAAACGCCAAGAAATGACACAAATAAAAAATCCCGGGCTTAGGCTCGGGATTTTTTGTGTTTATTTTAATCTCATTTGTCTTTTCATAAATTGAGGAATTTGTTATATATAATATTTAATCGTTTTTCAAACTCTATAAATGGAGGCGGACCATGCATTTGGTTATATTTTAAAACTATTAGATCCATAGTCTGGATTCAATTGATGTGTTCTATTGTAAATTTGTCTTCTATATTGATTTTGTCTATATAACTCTGGAGATGTTCCTGTTAATATAAAATAGTTTTCGTTTCTTGAGATATTTCATCATAATTAATATATAAGCTCTTTGTACGTTTTCCCAATTCTACTTTTTCTTTGCAAATCGGAATATAGTTTTTGAAAATTAATCTAATTTCCGAATTATCAAAAAATCATTCTGTATCATATTTATATTTTCACATTGTCGATGAAGTCGGGTCTCATCTGCTCGGTCGCCACCTTGCAGTCGATCCATACAGCATTTGGGTTATGAGTTTTGTATGCTCTTTTCCTTTGTTCTATATTTTTAGTATAACCTATTTTTTATATATGACCCAGATTTTAATAGATATAACATTACATTTCAAATTCTTGTGGTTTACTACTATCTTTCCTGATAGTATCTAATAATTGATTTATTAATTTAGTTTGAGATTTTACCGTTTCCTCTAATTCGGTAATTCTTTGATTGTTAGCTTCTGTTTTTTCTTCAGTTTGCCTTATTCGGTCTTCGTGATCACAAAGCCCTCATAATATAGCTTGACCAAGTAAATTCAATTGGAAAACTTTTACTTCACCATCACATCCAGTAGTTGGATCTATCATGTGATCTTTAACTACCTGTAAATAGTTCTGCCTAATTAATTCTCTATTACATTTTGAAATTGTAGATTCTGGCATATTAATTTTATCTGACAACTGTTTATTTGTAAATGAAATTTTTCCCAATCCCTCTAAATCAGTAAACATATATTGCTGAGTAGCACATAAGTATGATTTTGTTGTAAAAGAAATATCCTGCTTGTCCAAAAAAGCATAACTAAAAGGCTCAAACCATTTGTATTCGCTAAATTTATATCTTTGCCCTTTGCCTATTCTTTCTACAATTATATAACCTTTCTCTACTAATTTAGATATACTCTTTCTAACGGTATTTATACACGCTCCACTTTCTTTTGCGATAGTAGCCAAAGATGGGAAACATTTATCTGGATTATTATTGGCATGCCTTTTAATAGTAAGGTAAATTAACTGGTCTTTAGGTTCTAGGTCCGAACCTGCCATCCCATTTGGTAATTGTACATGTTGTTTATTTTCCATATTTATTGTTTTTAATTATATACAAATATAACTATATAAATATAAAATTCCAAATTATTGTATCAAAATTGTATCATTATTATATCAAAACTACCAGATGACACGATGGGACTACCAGATGATACAATGTAAAACTACCAGATGATACGGTCTCGCTACCAGATGACATCTAACTATAAGTAATATTATAGTTAAAATAACTATACTTAATATGTGTTGAGGGGGAGAGGACAGTACCCCGATTCGGCCCCCGGGGTTTTGCGTTGGGAAAACGCTTTTGGAATCCGAGTTGCCTAGAAAAACAAGGGGTACCCCCTTGTTTTTAGATAACTAAGATAAGTTCTAATCCGCACTCTTTGTTATTCTGCGGTTCTCACATCACAGGCTGGAGCTGTTCTAGCTCGCCTACACCGCAGAAACCTAAACCCTCGTCGAGATGACGAGGGTTTATTTTTT
>CAVAGP010000037.1:2741-19297 GCA_963588175.1 Faecalibacillus sp.
TTCCCAGTCTTCGACTGGGTAAAATAAAAAAGAATCCCTCGCCACTCCGTGACGGGGGATTTTTTTTATTTTAAATCTCGGTATGAGAGAGAAAGGGTTTTAATTGAACCAACCCAAATTTAACTAAGACCCTACTGAGAGGGGATACTCCCCTCTCCGTCTCTCCCTTTGTTTAACTAAGACCCTACTATAACCGAGCACTACTCCGTAGTGCTCGGTCGTAGTGACAACAGTCATCAGCCGTAGTGACTAAAGTCTGTCGGCTGTAGAACACGAAAGTTTAACCCTTTAAATAGTATCAATATGCTTGATATTGCAAAGATGCCTGTCCTGCCAGGACAGTTCAACGGTCGCCCAGTGGAGACCGTATCCGCAGAGGCTCTTGCCTCTGTAGGTGTAAATGGAGCAGCATTCGCGCTCCATACCGGTGACATTATTGAGTTCCCTGCTGAGCCGCTTGTAATTAAGCAGCGCATCAATAGCACGCCGAACTCTCCGGAGGCTTATTATGTTGCCGTTGTTAGAAACGGCCAGAATAGTTGGCTCTCGGTGTCTAGTCTCACTCGCAGGGATGCGAAGGGACAGCCTCTTGGTAAGTTCCAGGAGGATATGCTCAAGTATCCATCCTTCAAGGAGATTTATGAAGCCCTCGCTGGCAAGAAGATCCGTGGAGGCGCGATGAAGGAGCACGAGTTCGCAGTCTTTGAGAATGGTCAGCGTACCGACAAGACTCGCACTCGCAGCGTCACCGAAATTGAGTATGCATAGCATACTCACCCTTCGGGGACATTTAAATAACTGAATCATTACTGCACCTTCTGGAGATTATTATGTTGATAATTCTCCAGGAGGTGTAGTAGATAATTCAGAGAAGTACTATGTACTTCTTTACCTTGGAGATCAGTGATCTCACTCATGATATCATATTATGAATATCATTTCTCCTAATACGGAAGAGTAGTACTCGTGGATCGTTACCACATAGGAGAACCAGTTTCCAACATAACATTTTGAAACACCTTGTCGGTGGGAAGGCTAAACCGTCTTTTTATGTTTCTTTAAAACCATAAACCTTGGCGTTTGTTAGGTTAAAACGCCTGTATATTTTTTTAAACAAACAATAGTAGTGTAGGTGGAGAGAGGCCCCTATGCATCGCGATACTATTGTCCGAAAATTACCTCTCCTATATATATAATAGGTGCACGAACCGGGTCGCATGCGTCTAGACTATTATATATATAGATTAATCCCGGGTAACTTCTATATAAAGACAGCCTTTACGTGGCATAGAAGATAAGTAGGAATAATCCGAAACCAATGTCTTTAACAGTATATTATGACATACGCTGAATTCAAATCTCGTGTAATAGGTGCTGAGAAGGCTTATTACAAGAGTATCTGCCAGTTAACTCTGTCGGATTTCGCTGAGCAGGCTGATAGGCTTGCCGATAGTTGCATTCTGTTCAAGATGCGTCCTTTGTTGGAAACCTACTTGCAGAATTATCTCTCAAAATCATTGGTTGATTACGATCAAATATATTGTGCTGAAATGCTTGATATCACAAAAGATCTCAAAGCTATCAAAGCTGGAGTTATTCGTGGTTTAGTCTCGAACCAATCCAACAATAGTCAGTACATGCATTGGCTTGAAATCAAGAATATGATTGTTGAATAGAGCTTAAGGGGTGGGAGTTGTGTTAATGCAGACTCTCCCCTCTCCTCCCCTTCCCAAAAGTGTACTAGAACACTAATACACCTTCTAATCATGGTTATCACACCGCT
Source organism: Faecalibacillus sp. (assembly GCA_963588175.1). Taxonomy (GTDB): domain Bacteria; phylum Bacillota_I; class Bacilli_A; order RFN20; family CAG-826; genus UBA4951. The sequence continues at coordinate 4,525 of CAVAGP010000037.1, forward strand.
CAAAAAGGATTCCGGCAAAGTACAGTACCCGAAATCCGATGCGAAAGTCTACACGCATCGTCGTTATTATGTAGACGAATCAGGTTTTGTTCACTTCTCAAATCCACGTAAAAATGCTTAGTCTCATTTGTATTTTTACTGGAGTTGCTATACTATGTACCATAGTATACCTCGTCAACCTAGAAGACAACAAACCTGATGCTAAATGGCTTCTTATAGGGGCCCTTGTTTGCATTATGGCTACTTTTCTCGCCACAATGGGCTATATTGATTCTCTTAAAACTGGGACACTCCAGTTCTATGAATATGGAATCAATAATGGCATACATGAATATCTAAAAGGCAATGTAGATACAACTACAACTTATTCCCTTACACCACAATGTCAGTCGGAATACTTGCCGTAAAGAATAGATTTCTAGATATGGTGAACACAGAATATGTGAAAATCACCATATCTAAAAAATCTTTTCAAATAGATATTATAACGCGTGAAGAGTTCAAAGAGCTCATTTCTACACTTCATAAAGTGGAACCATCAGAATATATTTCTTATGACAAATCTCTTGGCAACATATATGTTGATTCCGACTTTAAAAAGGATGCTAAACGAATTAAATCTCGCTTATTAACAGCATTAGATGAAAATTATCCGGTTTAAACACAAGAACAATAAATTAATTTATCGTTCTCACAAAATATTCATTAAGATTTATGAAAACACAAGGCTTCTATATTAAACGAAAAGTAAAAACAATAGATAAAGACGGAAAGGAAGTTTATCGTCACGAAGTATTTCGTTGTCGAGCAAACCGAGACATTCCGCCTACAAATCGTTTAATCTCTTCGGAGATTCGTTATTATGAGTTGTAACAAATACAAACATACACCTACAGGAAGAGAATTTCTTGCCTATTCAAAAGAGGGCGAGGAAAATTCTCTTCCTCCTTTTTGGGAATGTGAATTAGTTGCCGAAAATCAAGATCCATCTTTACCTGAAAATTCGGCGCTTGAAATAATTCATATTCCTGAATGTTATTTAATGAAGCGTACTCGAGATAAAGCTCTCGAAGACGCAAACATTCGTTGTTATGGTGATCTTGCCGCCACGTATTTTCTAATTAAAGTAAAAGAATCTAAACTTTCATATTCTATGCGTGTTATGGCGGAACAAAAATACATAGATATTCTTGATTATGTCAACATTTAATACTTTTGCTCACGATCATCATATTACTAGTACATCTTTTTCTAAATACAAAAATTATTTCAATCCCTATATTATAGAAGAACGAAAACTTAACATAGCTACTATGGATGTTTTCTCACGTCTTATGATGGATAGAATAATTTTTCTTGGAACAGAAATAGATGATGATGTTGCTAATATTATTCAAGCTCAATTATTATATCTAGCTTCCGAAGATTCGAAATCCGATATTTCGTTATACATTAATACTCCTGGTGGTGTAGTTTCATCTGGGCTTGGTATTTATGATACAATGAATATTATAGCGCCTAATGTCAATACGGTATGTACTGGTTTAGCGGCATCTATGGGTTCGATTCTTCTTTGTGCTGGTCATGAGCGTTCAATACTTCCGCACGCTAAAGTTATGATTCATCAACCTCTCGGAGGTGCATATGGTCAGGCTTCAGATGTTATTATAGAAGCAGAAGAAATTAAAAAATGTCGTGAAGAATTAGCTAATATTTTAGCTATTCACACTAAACATCCATTAGATTGCATACTTCAGGATATTGAACGAAATAAATGGTTTACAGCGCAAGAAGCAGTAGATTATAATTTAGTTGATAGAATATTAGAAAAATAACTGTTATTTATAACAGTCAATTAAGTTAATTTTAATCTAAGTTGTTGTGAGATACCTTAGATTTTGTCTCGATGATGAAATAGGTAGACATAAAATTTATTTGGAATAATCAGTTTTTGTTTATATTTTTGTAATGGCCCCTTGGTGAAATTGGTAAATGTGTTTGCCTACCACAATGTTGGTAAAATGCTTCAAATTCGGTTTCAGTAAGATAAGGTAATACACGAATAAACTGACTAAGAGAACCTGATGCGCCTGAAAATGGCGAGCAATGGTAATACCGAGCCAAGTCTTCTAGTTAGAAGAAAGGTGTAGAGACTAAATGGAGCACATTAGAAGATATAGTCCATATGTAAGTGAAAACTTGCTGTTTTTTGAGACACAAAAGACTTAAAATCTTTCGATTCTGAATAGAGTCATTCGAGTTCGAGTCTCGAAGGGGCTACAAGCAAATAATAATATTATATAAATGAAAACTGATTATTCCAAAGAAAATTTAGAAACAATTGTTAAAAATAATACAAGTATTGCTGGTGTAATGCGAGATTTAGGTTTAAAACAGGGAGGCGGCTCTAGAGATACTGTGTTTAAGTATATTGAAAAATATAACATAAATACTGATCATTTTACAGGATCGCGATGAAATGTTGGTAAAAAGATTCCTATCACCCCTTTAGAAAACATTTTAAAAGAAAATACTAATTTTAAATCAAATGTATTATTACAGCGTTTAGTATATGAAGGTTTAAAAGAATACAAATGTGAGTGTTGTGGTATTTCAAATTGAAATAATAAACCTATAACATTAGAACTTCATCATATTGATGGTGATCATTATAATAATGCGTTTTTGAATTTGCAAATACTGTGTCCAAATTGTCACTCTCAAACAGATACATTTAGACGTAATAAAAATCATAAAGCAAATCGTTCTGAAATTGTTCCAGAAAGTAAAATAATAAAACAAATGCGAACTTGTCTTTATTGTGGTAAAAAGTTTTATCCTACAGAAAAGAATCAACGTCGTTGTGAAGAATGTAGAGTAAAAAATAAATTAGTTTCATTTATTATTTCTAAAGAAGATTTAGAAAAAGAATGTGAAAAATGAACAACTCTTACAGATCTTGCAAACGCATTAAATTTATCTAGACCAACAATTCGAAAGTATTTAGAAAAATATAATCTTTTGGAAGAATTTAAATCCAAATTTGATTTTCGAGCAACACCCGTATGTCAATATGATTTGAATGGAAATTTAATTAAAGAATGACCGTCTATTACCGATGCGGAAGAAACATTGAAAATATATAAAATTAGTCAATGTGTTTCGCATAAAAGACGCTCCGCAGGAGGATATATTTGAAAATTAAAAGAAAATATATAAATTTGTCTTATTTGTAGAAAAACATTTTATTTTAAGAGATCTACAAAGATTTATATATGACATATCAAATAAAACAATATAATGCATACAGTAAAGTACTGAAATGCATTGAAAGTTGCAATACTGAAGAACAACTTTATAGTTGCCGTAGTTTGCTTGACAATTTTATAAGACTGTTTAATCTTGATCCAAAGAGTTTTACGGTTTTGTGTTTAACAGAAGCTTATCTTACAAAGAAAGCTTTAGTATTTTAATTTCTTCAACAGGTGAGGTTTGAATAAACCTTGTAATAGGTAGGATAGGATCAGTTGCTTCCCATTATCGATAATAAAGTGCTGAACTTTCAATTGAATCTATAAAATTTAATAATTGCGCGTGGATTATTAGGTATAAAGATTCTTGTAGTGTATAAACGATAGGGTAAAAGTGAATACACTACTCCGGAAGATGGCGACTCGGAAAGACGAGTATTGGACGCGTGGAGAAATTGGTAGACTCGCTTGATTTAGGATCAAGTGTTGAAATATACATGCAGGTTCGATTCCTGCCGCGCCCACTTTTAAAATTATATAATATGGTAATAGATAATTTTGATTTAATATCTAAACATCTTGAATTTACTTCCCCAGATGATTTTTATTTCGTACAAGTATTTGTGCGAGGTAAAGATGGCCGGAAAACAAATGTAGATGGTGGCCCTATTGGTGGCAATAATAAAAATCGTTTAATAAGAATTTGGACTATTCGTTCAATTGACGAATTGTTTAAAGCTAAACCAGACATTATTTCTATTGCTAATAGCGTTGGAGGAAGAGTTTATATTCATCCAACTAAACGTTCTTTTAAAGAAGTAGCTAGAGAGTGTATGAGATTAACTACAGAATCTTATTTGTCTGAAAGTTATCAAGGTCTTAAAGGTTCTTATTCAAGTGCATGTGGAATATCATATGTAACTTCCGACAAGAAATTTATTATTGATCTTGATTATAATAAAGACTTTCAAGATACTAGTGAAGGATTTTATATTGGAGATTATATTGATTGTTTAAATAACGAATGCGATCCAATTAACACCGAAAAGTTAGAATATATTGTTCCGACTGCCCACGGTATGCATTTGATTACTAGGCCATTTAATATAGCGAAATTTAAGAATAAATTTCCATTAGTTGATATTCATAAAAACAATCCTACTTTACTTTATTTTAGTGAATAAGCCTTTATAGCTCAATTGGTAGAGCAATGGTTTTGTAAACCATAGGTTGTCAGTTCAAGCCTGGCTAAAGGCTCGTTTTAATTCATTTTAATATGAGAGTACAATTTAAAGAAACTTATATGCCTAATCCTGTAATTAGGGCTTGTCTTAACATGACCAAAGATCAGATTATTGAAATATATAATCTAGATAGTGACGACATTGAATGGTATAAGTTTCTAGACGAAGAAAATGTATAGTTTTAAGTATTTCTAGAATCTTAAAAATCGAAACTTCTGAAAGCCCAGTTGCTTCTGCTAAATCGTATGTTAGCTATGTTTGCCGAGTAGAAGGTAAATCGGCTATGATTTGTTAGCTCAGTTGGTAGAGCATCACACTTTATTAACTGAGTCATAAGGTTTATAAAAGCGCCATTAGCATAATGGTAGTGCACTACACTTAAACTGATTTGTACTTTTCAAGTAATTTTTGTATATTTGTATAGATTTTATAATATAAGAATATAACTATATGAATAAACACGTTATTACTAAAGAAAAGGCAAAAAAATAAGAGTGCATCTAAAGAAATTTAGAATGTAGAATTCCCCTAACAAACCGAAATCTATATATTGAAAACGGTATATAGATGAGGGCTCACTAAAAAGAATGGCGTAGAGACTATACAGGGAATATCTTACCAAGTAAAGTTGAAGATAAAGAAATAGTCCAAATTGAAAAACCTAAAAGAGTAATCTCATGGTTTATTAAGGTAAAAACTTAATTGTCAATTAGTTAATGTAGATTGTTTGAGTTCGATTCTCAAATGGCGCACAAAAGTAATATTATAATATTATGACATATTCAATAATAAGTAATAAGACTATTCGCAAGGCAGAAAAGTCTTATAAGCGTTTTAAACGCAATGAAAAGAGTCTTCCTCAGTTGGTTAAAACTAATCGTGGATGGTTTATGGATGGGCATCATGTCGATCTTGTAAGCGTTCGAAATTGGTTTTTGCTAAATGGTGAAGAATCTCGCGCTAAATCTATTTGCTCTATTTAGAGCATAAATGCTCGGATCGTCTAAATGGAATAGGACCTCTTTCCCTCAGAAAAATAATTGTAGTTCGAATCTGCATCCGAGTACTCTATAAGGTTATTTCAGCATTTTTTCTTTAAAATTTGTTTAAATAAAAAATAACCTGACTTTTAAGGTTACTTCAGCATATATTATCTTCATTTAATAGTTTTAATTATTTTGTGGTTGTATATATGTAACCTGTTTTTGGAATAGTTCAGCATCTAGTTTAATTTAAGACTAGTTTTCCTTTAATGACAAGGAGATAAATGTTGCCTATTCCGTGATTTACAATATTTATCTCCTTGTCATTATTTTTAATTATGAGTAATTTATTTGATACACTTCGTGTTAAAGATACATATACCGAAAATGGAGCTCTCTCTAGTTCTACAACTCTCGATGTTTGTCTTGACTATTTTTCAATAGCTGGATGTCATCGCGATATGACCGAAGAGTTTCTTAAAGCATTTGCTGTTGATCCACAGCTTGCCATGAGAATTCTCTTTTGGTCTCGTGATTGTAGGGGAGGTTCGGGCGCTAGAATAACATTTCAAAATGTTATGGAGCTGCTCCAATTGCGCTATCCAGAAATCTTTTCTAAAGTCTTTAAATATATTCCAGAGTTTGGATATTGGAAAGACATATATAAACTTGCTAGCACAAGCGAATTGGTTTCTTTTGTAGCGGATACTCTAAAGAATGATAATGATCATTCTTTATGTGCAAAATATTGTCCTCGCAAAGGAGAATGGTTTTACAAACTTCGTAAGAAGCTGAATATGAATGTTCCTGAATTTAGACATTTTATAGTTAATAAGACTCAAGTAGTTGAAAACTATATGTGTGCTAATAAATGGAGCGATATTCTATATACCGAAGTTCCCTCTGTCGCCATGAATCGCTATACAAAAGCGTTTAATAATCATGACGGGAATCGTTTTGATGCGTATCTCAAATCAGTTCTTAATGGAGAAACCAAAATAAATTCTTCAGTACTTTATCCTTCAGACCTTTATAAGAAGTTCAATCCTGGCAAACCAGAAGAATTTGATTCTATAAGGGCTCAGTGGAACAATCTTCCAGATTACATGGCTGGTAGTACTGAAAAAATTCTTCCAATATGCGATGTTTCTGGTTCTATGTGTGGTGATCCTCTGTGTGTATCTGTAGCTCTCGGATGTTATATCTCTGAAAGAAATAAAAGCATTTTTAAAGATGGTTTTATTACATTTAGTCAATATCCAAAGTTGCAGTATCTCCAGGGCGATGATATCATTTCTCGCTTTAATCAGCTAAATAATGCTGATTGGGGGATGAATACAGATCTTGAAAGCGTGTTTAAGTTGATACTTAATCGTGCTTTGGAAAATAATCTTGCAGAAAATGATATGCCTACAAAATTGTTAATTATTAGTGACATGCAGTTCGATAAATGTTCTTACAATAATTATACAAATTTTGAGTATATTAAAAAGCTGTATAGTGATTCAGGTTACAAAATTCCTGGCATTATTTTCTGGAATGTTCGTGGACGGGCTGGTGATGTACCTGCAACCATGAAAGATCTGGATGTAGCATTAGTTTCTGGGTATTCTCCTAGTATCCTTACCTCTGTTCTGCAGGCTAAGGTGCTTAGACCTATTGAATTGATGCTTGCCACTGTGAATGCAGAAAGATATTCTTGCATAGTTCTTTAATAAATCCTAATTATACCTTAGGTCAACCTTATTGCAATCCGGAAGCAATTCAACCTTTAGTAAATGGCAAGGGGACGGTTGTTGGACTCGATTTACGAGAGCCATTTCTCGAAACTACATTGGCGTGCACTGCAATGTCGCCTTGAGTTAAAGTTGTCTTTGTGATACACTTTCTAATAGGCGTTATAAAAACTTCTATCGGTATAATAGCAAAAAGCTAAGTCCCTGCGGGTTTATAGGCTTTTATTTTTTTATTGCCCGCATCATCTAATGGTTAGGATTCCGGATTTTCAGTCCAGACACTAGCGTTCGAATCGCTATGCGAGTACTTAATATTGTTTTTAATTATGATTACTATAGATGCTGATTATGAAAATGGATGGTCAATGCCTATAAGGCGCTCTATCCAAAAACTTATTCAAAGTATGCAGAGAGATCCGTCTTATAAATTTAAAGATGAAATTCTAGAAAATTGTTTGCATCGTAATACTCATGATACATCTACTATTCATCTTGAATATATGATAGATACTTCTGATTAAATTATATGGGCCAGGTCTTGGTTTAGATTCATAAGTAGTAGGTATGATTTCATGTAGCGAACGTCGAGACTCGCTTTAAACAGGTCGTCAACAAATAAATGCTAAAAATCTTTTCAAGAGAATTGCTAACAAGGTTAGTGAATTCTTCGCTCCTGTGTATAGTTTTAATTACGCTATAGCCTAGAGCTGTTTCTGCATATCTTAAATGCAGATGGTGGAGTGGGTAGGTTTATTTAGAACCCCTTATATCGGATATTGCTTTAATCCGGGGAAGAATTAAGCATAGAACATTGAAAAAGAGTTTATCTATAATACTCTTTTATTCTAAACATGTAATAAAAATCATATGGACGTTTATGAAGACCGAAGTTCGACTCTTCGCTGGTCCACTAAATCAATAAAAGATGTGTAAATACGATAGAACTTTGCGGGATATTATTAATGAATGTCCAATGCATTTTGAAGAAATAATCAGCGATAGGGGTTTAGATAAATATAATAAAAATTTATCATATGAAAATCTCTATAAGCTATATTCTGAACGAATTAGTAGAACAACTGCAGTAATCACCCGCAAGGGAGACAATCTTTATTGTGGTTTCAGAAATTCAAGCCTTGAAAGGCGCGGAAAAAGATTCTATATTTATTCTGAATATGCTCCTTCTGTCATAATTACTCCTCGAAGTATAAAGATCAAAGGCAACATAGGCTATTTGTTTAAGTTTCTTTGTGCAAAATATGGAATTAAATATGATTATTTGCTTTCTTCTCATGGGAATAATATGTGTATACCGGCCACTATCTTTAAAGATATATTAATAGGCAAAGTTTGGGGCGAAGAATCTCTCTATAAAGATTGGATGTCTATTTTAAAGATTAAAAATGTTTCGTGGAAAGTATTTGCTAAATACTATTCATTATTAGAAACACATTATCTTTATGATATGCAATCTTTTACAAAGAATCTCGAAAATAGCATGAAGGTGCTAATAGATCGCATGGAAAACAGAAAAAATGCAGCTATTTATATAGATGCATTAACTAGCGCTGCACAACTTAATCAAATTATTGATTTCACTTGGTCTGAAAAAAGAATGGAATCTGAACATCAAAAACAGATGGACCTCATTCTTGAGCAGGAAATAACATTAAAAGACAAATCCTTAATTTACGATATTCCATTTTCTTCAAGTAATTTTATATTACTTAATACAGAAATGGATATCTTTAAAGAGGCAAAAAATATGCATCATTGTCTTTATAATTGTTATTATAATAAGATAAAGAATCATAATTATATAGCTTTTCATATGAATATTCCCGAGTCTTGTACCCTTGGAATAATGAGAGCTCCCGATAATAATATTGTTCTTGATCAAATCTATTTAAAATATGATAAACCTGTTTCAGAAGAAACTAAAAAAATTGCATTAGATTTTATTCAAGATAATTATCACATACTTAATAACATGCTTAAATCAAAAGAAGAAAATAATTATCAAGCCACATATAATGATGTTACCTATCAAGGTTTAGTTGTGCCTCAATTTTAATAGTTAATTCTCTCTTAATATAAAGGCCGAGCAATTAGCCCGGCCTTATTTTTTTATGAAAAATAAATATCTTTTTATAGTGCAATATCAAGACGGCGTAACAGTACCGACTACAGTATTTGCAAAAACTATAGATGAAGCTCAAAGCAAAGTAAGATCTGTCGCAGATGTTGTTCGCTATAAGAAGTATTCACCTATAACTTCAATAGAATTAGATGATTATGGGAACCAATGTTTATCTAATGAAACCTCTGAAAAAAGAGGACAAAAATAAATTAATTAGTAAAATTAAAAATTGTATTTATTATGAAGACATTCTTGATGAAGTTGAAAGAATTCTTCAACCGAGATATGAATATACAACTGGAGATTCTTTCTATAAGATTCATATAGGTAAAAGATCTAGTGGTTGGAAATTTTTGTTTAGTCGTAATTTAGCTAAGTATTGCTCTCTTGATCGAGAAAGCATTACTAATTGGCTTAAAACCGGTGATATTGTTAATGAATATGGAGAAAGAATTTCTTTAAAGACATTCTGGAAAGAGTATGTTGATGATTTTGCCGACGGTATGACTTGCGAAGATTATTACAAGAAATATCCGGACGAAAGACGATATCTGGGCAAATATGGTGATGTTATAATTAACAATCTCCGCTTTACTAAAGATTATTCATGTTTTAGCTAATGAAAAAGTTTTTAATCATTTTAGGTATTTTGTGTAGTTTTTCATCGTATGCACAAGACGCACTAATTGTTGACTGCGGTATGTCAATTCAATATTCATTGAATGGTTTTATTCTTGAGGATGGTTCTGGTTACGAATGTAATAATGGCTCAACTTGGGCTTTTAGATATAATTATAACCCCAATACAAAACTCGGTAATGCCATAGTATTCTTTATTGCCCCCAATGGTAATATCACTTTACAAAGAGTTTATCAAGATATGGTGTTAGTTATGATGAAGGACAATAAAGGGATGGTTAAATTGGTTTTAGCAGACCAATATTCTTATTATCTATCTGCGCTATCTATAGATAATTGCACTTCATGGGTTGTTTCACTACAACATAAATTATATTAAATTGGAATGCCCTTTCGTATATCGGTAATACTCAGGTTTTTGGCACCTGCAAGCCTTGTTCGACTCAAGGAAGGGCAACAAATTAAATTAAAGATTTTTCTTATTTTGTATAGCATCTAACTTTATTTAATGATAATAAAATAGAAGCAATAAAAATAGAAGTTTATAAAATTAATAAGTAATGGGAATTTTTACACTATTTCTTATTATCGGAATGATTGCTTGCGCTTTTAATGATGATGATTAATTTAGAGAGGCAAATATCTCTCTTTAAAGTGTCGGGGTGTAGCAGCGGTAGCTAGTCGGTCTCATAAGCCGGAGGTCATTGGTTCGAGTCCAATCCCCGACCCCAAATTTAAATTTTAATAATATGTTAGCAACAACTCGAAAAGGTTTAGCAAAGAAATTTGCTGAAGAAAATTATGTATATCCCGATGAAAAGGAAATATCAATAAATAGTTATATAGCTGGTTATAATCAAGCTCTTAAAGAAGGCTTGCGCGCTCTTGAGGACCAACTTTCTTTATATAATAAAGAAGATTGTGAAATTCGGAATACTTGGCTTAATAGTACAAGGGATAGATACCTTTTTCATGTCCATGGTCCAAATCTTTATGATTTTCATATAATTTACGCTGATTCAAAACGAGATGCTTTTGAACAAATTAATAAATTATATGAAAAAACATTAAATACAGTTACAGTTGAACTTTTAGGCGAATAAATATGTTTTTTACCATATTAGTTTTTGCTACATTTATAGCAATTGTTGTAATAGTTCTTTATATTATTTTCTCCGGAGAAAACGATCGTGAAGATACTACCATTTGTAGCACCTGTCTCTATAACGGCATAGATAGCGTTTGTAAAAATTGTGTACATAAAAAATATCAATATGAAGACGAAACTATGGAGGAGGCTGAACAAGAAAGTAAAGAGTAATCTTAAGATTACTAAATATAATAATATGTATTATCTAATTCAAAGAAGATGGGATTCAACTATACATAAATATAATTGGTCTTATAAAGCTGGAATAGATTATACATCTTCTTATTATTATAAAGTTTTAAACAAATATGATGAGATGCGTTTTGTTTTGCTAGAAAGATATGCAAGAGAATACGCACTAAAGAAAAGGAGGATTCTATAATGAAATTATCTCAGTTAATCAATAAGGAAACTAAAACATATAATTGGGATTTTATAGAAACAATCCCAGAATTTATTGCCCTTAAAGATTGTAATCAATCATCTAAATGGCACGGTGAAGGTTCTGTGTGGAATCATACCAAATTAGTATGTGCTGAAGCTATTAAAAAATCCTCTGATTCAGGAATTATATTAATGGCTGCAGCATTGTTTCATGATATTGGTAAGTCAAAGTGTACAATTTTTAAAAACAATGATTATCATAGTTATAGGCATGAATTCGAAGGAGAAAAAATAACTCGTAGTTTATTGTGGGATGAAGACGTTACCAACAGAGAATTAGTTTGTCTATTGGTAAGATATCATATGGAGCCATACTTTCTAACAGAAAGAAATGATTGTCTGGATCGATTAATAACTCTTTCTCGAAATCTTATGGGAGTAAAAACTCTATTAGATCTTAATGAATGTGATATTATTGGTTCAATTCATGAAACTCCTGATAGTACAGATTTAGATAGAAATAAGTTTTTAAGAAAATATGCTCAAAAACTCGATTGCTATTACATAGACAATCGTATGTATGATCATGAAATCAAAACTATTAATGGCGGAAACAAACCATTAGTAAATATAAATGTATTAATTGGACTTCCAGGATCTGGTAAAACGACCTTTGCTGAACAAGAATTAAAAGACCATTCAATTATTTTGAGTCGAGATACAATTCGAGAAGAACTTGGTTATTGTAAACCTGGAGAGAAAAAGGTTTGTAGTTTTGACCGAGAAATTAATGTTACTAAAAAGTTTGAAGAACGTCTTTTAGCGTGTGTTAAAGCTGGAGAAGAAGTAACTATTGATAATATGAATATTCGCCGTAAATATCGCGAAGAACTTAAAGGTTTGTTAAAAGATTATAACGTTCTGTGGCATTATTATTATATACAGCCAGAATATCTAGAAACAAATATCACCCGAAGAAATGGACAAATAACTTCTGAGGAAATTAATAATTTAAGAGATATCTTAAGTTTTCCTCATAGAAGTGAATGTGATATATTATCTTATCTTAAATCTTAATATGGGTATGTATACTGAATTAATTTTAGGCTGCGATTTAGCGAAAGATTTACCTAAAATATGTATCGACGCAATTGATACTGTTATAAATGGTATCAATAAGCATCCTGAATATAACAATCCACAAACTTATTCAGAATTCGAATATAATGATCGCTTTATAGAACGAACTTCTTCCGAGGATGATATTAATGCTTTTATAAGAGAATATGGTTTAGATGCCGTTTTGACTGGGAGTTCTGCTTATTTTCCAGAAAATTTAGCAACTTTTTTTAGACACAGAGATAGATACTCTATTTCTGTTCGCGCTAATTGTAAAAATCATTTTGATCGAATTGGGAAATTTCTTGAATACTTAAAACCATATGTTTTATATGGTGCTGGCCCATTGAATCTTTATGCTTCTGTTCAATATGAAGACGATATGTTCCCAGTATATTATTTCTTGGACGGAGACGGTGTTCCACCGATCAATAAAGAGGCTGAAAAGCAAGTATACAATGCTCTCAATTGGGAAGGGGAAATGTTTTATGATATTTGTGATGAGATAATTCCAAATTATTCGGTTTCTGCCGAAGAAGTTGAAAATTATAATAAAATTCATAATACCAATCGTGATTCTGGGTATGTTAGTTTGCGAATTCTTGCTGACAAAATTATAGAAAAATATAAAAATGAAAAGCGAAAGGCTTCAACTGCACGATTATATTCTTAGTTCTAATAATGAAATTAGAGAAGTTATTCGTGTTGGCACAAATAAAAAAGTAGAAGTAATGGATTTGAAAACTCATCTTCATTGTGAGGTTAATGAGGATGAGCTAAATCCCATTTTGCTTACTGGCAAAATTTTACAAAACAACGGATTTTATTGTATATATGATTATTGGGGAGAACCTTCTTGGTATAATGATGATAAAGATATTGTTCTTGAAGAAAACCCTAATAGTAAATTTTATATCAAAGTAATGCAAAATTTTGTAGATATTAATTATGTGCATGATTTTCAGCAATATCTTAGAATACTTGGGTATAATGAATTTGCTAATAATTTAAATTTAACTGATGATATTCACTAAAGATTATATTGATTCTATTAATAACAGATTAGATTATGATCTTGTTGTTGAAAATTTTAATGATCAAACCGTTGTTCATTTTGAAGATTCAGATGATACCTATGGAACAATGAGTGATATTCTTTATAATGTTTACCAAAATGAAGACCCGATTGAAATTAAGTTATATGTAAGCAAAGAGGATTGTTATATTGTTGAATATTTAGATGATGCGGAATAATATTTTATATAGTTATGATGAAAGAAATGACATTTTCTGTTAAAAATCCTATTTTATATGATGAATATAATAAGGGAATAGAAGCTGGTAAAAATATAGCTAATAACGAACTTAAAGGCAAACTCCAAAGCTATGAAGAGGCCAATAAATTTCTTCAGGAGCAGATAAGTGAAAACAATAGAACATTAGAAGAGGAACATAATGATATGTTTAATCGCCCTACAGTGCTTGCTTTGCAACTTGCCGGTCTTGGATTTAAAGGAATTTTAACTAGGGAACAACCTTTCTTTAATAGTAATGTATCTTTGGATAAAAGGGTGGGTCTTTATACTGAAATTCTTAAAGTTGAATAATTATGAATAAAATATATCAAAAAGCTATTGACTATTCGCATTTACGCGAATTTACTAATGACGGCGATATAGCCGTTACGCGGAACACGGCGTTTCGTTCTTTTTATGATGGCGCCAATTACATTCTTGAAGAAGCTGTAGAATGGTTGCGAAATAATGCTGATGGTTACACTTGGTATAATCCAACAAATGGAACATCTGGATTGTACGCTAATTTTGCCGATACTTTCAAAAATGTAATGGAGTATGAATAGTAATAATACAGTCGAGCAACAGCTGGCGGAGTTCAAGGAAACCGGACGCCCGAGTACCGCAAAGAGAAAGGGTTACCGCCCCGTAACGGAGAGGGTCAAGACCTTTAATGACGCGCTCCGGGAGCTGGGCGACGAACACCCGCTGGTCAGGCAGTGGTGGAACTTCGAGACGATGACGGACGGCAGCGAGGCCACCTGCGACAACGCCGACCTCGTGGCGTACTACAAATTGCGAATTATCACGGCAGCGCTCAATGAAGGATGGG
>CAVAGP010000037.1:19307-20201 GCA_963588175.1 Faecalibacillus sp.
CGTTACTTGCCATTTTTTTGGTTATATACTAAAAAAGAATATGCAGAATTAAGTGATATACAAAAAATGAGCGGATGTCAGTTTGGCGATATTACAGATGACGATTCGAATTGCGGCTTCGCTTGTTTAGTTGCGGTTGATGGGCCGTCAAGTATAGACACACATTTTAGTTCCCGTCTTTGTTATAGAAGCGAAGATGTTGCACGATATAGTGGCGAACAGTTTATTGAGCTTTGGAAGGATTACTTTTTAATTTAGATGGCAAGAGGAATTCATTAAATAAACAGCAAAGGGAACGTGTATATAATTATGGTAACTGATTGTCAAGTTTGGATAAAAGAATAATTACTCAATATGTAACTGAAGAAGCAATTTATTTCTTCAATAAGTATTTTAGTGAACATCGTTTAATGACTTATTTAGATTGGAATATCATCAAAAATGATTTTTATAAATACTTGATGAAAAATTTTATAGAAACAACTAAAGAGAAATAATTATGGTAGAGAAATACAAATTAAACGAAGATGCATTTAAAGAATTTAAAAATGTATCTGAGGAAGATATTCAATATCTCAAAAGAAAGTTGTCTATTATTATTTCCGAATTTAATAATTTTGGTATCCCTGTATATCTTCATAATAGTCATTCATTTTTATGGTGTTACCGGGGATTAGAAAATATGAAATGCTTTAATGAAGAATATCCTGATTTTGAAGACATCCCTATTGATCGTGGTTTTGGTGTAACTTTTAAATCAATTGCAAAATATCTTAAAAATAATTATGTGAATGATTTAGAAAAGTATTTTATAACCTGCTATAGAACATCGACGGATTATGAAAAACCTTGGAAGTTAGGTTCTTATATTAATCTTGATGGAGAAAATACAGA
>CAVAGP010000038.1:0-4641 GCA_963588175.1 Faecalibacillus sp.
TAGATAAACCAACCAAGTTAGCAGCTTCACTTTGTGATAAATTTTTGGATATTCTCAATTCTTTGATTAAATGTTTTTCGTTCATGGTTTTATGATATACGAAAACTTTTCGTTTTCAAAATCATCTACACGAAAACTCAATTGCGTAATTAGATTTTTCCTCCTACTAATTAATAGAAAATTTTTTAGGATTTTTTCCCCGAAAGTTTGATTTTTTAGCAAACGCGCGAGCGAAATAAATAAGTTGGATTACGTCTGTAACCTACAATGATATGATGAAAAGAAGGTTACAACATTTTATACTTTTGTCATGAGTTTATTAAGCGATTTGTACGAACAATTACAATCAATCCCTAACGGCTATATCTCGGTAAAAACCATCAATGGCAAGAAGAGATATTATTTGCAGCACAAGGTAAACGGAAGGATTGTTAGCGCTTATATAAAAGAAGATAAACTTGAAAACGTCAAAGAAGCCATTAGCAGAAGAAAAGCGATTAACAGGCAAATAAAAGCAATACAGGCCGATATTCTGCGTCCACTGGATAAACGCAGCGAGACAAGCCTATCACTTACCGGCGATGTCATGTGTGGCGATATAGTGGTTGCCAAATATAAAGATGGCGTTGAGAAATATATCGATGAAGATAAATGCCCATTGTTAATAAAAAGAACGCACAACTTAAAAGAGTGGCTAGAAGGTAGATCAATTGATGGCCATAGGACTCATTCGAGAATATTGAGAAAAGTTTTGAGAATGAGCGAGACAGACGAACTCAGAACCGTTATTAGGGTCCATGCATGCACAATAAGCGATAATTTTTGGTTCCGCCCATTGAAGTCAAAACTACATTATGATGATATCTCATTTAAGAATGATTTGTTTGCCGAGACTGCTCTAAATGGCTATATTGATGAAAGATTTGCGCCGTTTTCCACACCAGAATTAACAAATACCGGTAGTTTTGAAAAATGCTGGAAACTCATAGACAACCATTGGTGGATGATTAAAAAAGGCACGAAAGAGGAAATCTTTTCAGAATGGTTTGCATCAAGACTAGCAAAAGAACTAGGCATACCAACAGTGGAATATGAAATAAGAAGCGGATACATATATTCTAAAAATTTATCAGAGAAATATAATCTCGAACCAATATCTTCTTTAGTCGGAGATGACGATAGCCATGAGAATGTTTTCCCGTGTGTTTTTAATTTGGGGGGGAAAGTTCGCCAAAGACTATTTAAGGTTGATGTGGTTTGATGTTCTTGTTTCGAATGTAGATAGGCACAACGAGAACCTTGGCTTGTTAAGGGATAAGCGGTCGGGAAAAATAATTTCTTTAGCGCCAAATTATGACAACAATATGTGTCTTTACGCAGTCCATCGGGAACTTTATCCAACTAGAAAAAACGATGATTTGCTAAAGATTTTCAAAACGTTTATCAAAAATAACGAAAACGCTAAAGGGGTTTTTAAAGAAATGGGATTGCCTAAACCCGAAAGCGAAATGATTAAATCAATACTTTCAGATTCAACAATCCCAATGGATACAAGTGATTTATGCGATTACATAATCAATGCATACAATGATTTGGACACATTCAAGAAATCGCTTTAATTTTGATTACAACGTATCTTTTACTGCCGGCATACCCTCTTTTTCATGACGGCCCATTTTATTCATCTCGATAAAGAGAAGAATGCCAGAAACGATGATTCCCACTGCGTCTGCACACGGAGCAGCCCACAAGATGCCGTCCAATCCCAATGCAAGCGGTAAGCAAACGGTGAATGGAACAAATGAGATAACGTCCCTGGATAATGAGAGGATAGTCGCCTGAACCGGTTTCCCTAAAGCCTGCAAAGTGATTGACGTTGTTTTTTGAATTGAAGTAAAGAGAATCAGCATCAAATAGATTCTTAAGGCTTTGATACCAAATTCCAAATATAAATCCGGGTTGGAAGAGTTGGTGCCGAATATGGAAACGATTGGTCCTGGGATGGTCTCAAATAAAACGGTGAAGATTACTCCTGCAATTATGACAGCCATATAAACGTATTTGATTGTTTGCTTAACGCGGTCATAGCGTTTAGCGCCATAATTATATCCAATGATTGGCTGAGCACCACTGCTGATGCCAACAGCAATGTTAATAGCAATAGAGAAGACTTTCATAATGACGCCGATGATTGCTTGAGGATCGTTAGCACCGTATTTTGACTCTGCTCCATACTTAGCGAGCATATTCATTGAAACGATTGTAATGATGACGATTGAAAACTGAGTGAGGAAGCTGGAGAATCCTTGTTTGATTTCTTGCGATAAAATTCGCAAATCAGGGATAAAATCCTTCAATTCCCACTTAAACGACTTTGGTTTGCAAACTGCAAAAAGGCTAACAATAAGAGATAAAACGATACCGATTGTTGTAGCCATAGCGGCACCCGTTAAACCCATGTTGCATGGATAAATGAATATGGCATCTAAGATGATGTTTGCGATGCAACCGGATAAAGTTGAGGCCATTGCAACTTTTGGATATCCGTCTGCACGGATAATTGGGTTGAACGCGTTAAGCAAGACAAAGAACGGCATACCGATTAAAATCCAAACGGCATATTCTTTTGCAGCAGCTAAAGATTCTGGTGTCCTAGCGCCTAAGAATGTGAGTATTTGATCAAGTAATGGGAAACAGATGGCGATGAAAAGAACGCCGATTATGATTCCAACGATTGTTGCGGTACCAATTGCCTTACCGACTTTTTTGGTATCTCCTCTACCCATACACAAAGAGATGTAGGAAGCGGTTCCGTCTCCCAACATAAGGCCTAAAGCCAAACCGATGGTGATGATAGGGAAAACCAGTGATGTCGCAGTGTTTCCAATCGTACCAACATTCGAGTTGCCAATGAAGATTTGGTCTACGATGTTATATAAAGCCGAGATAAGAAGCGAAATTGTGCAAGGAATAGAGAATTTGAGAAGCAATTTGCCTATCTTTTCTTTTATTAAATAGTTATTGTTTTCGTCCATAAAAAAATCCCTCCTTCAATAACTTATTTGTTGTTACCAGAGAAGAGACTAACTTCGTGAATAAACTACTTTAGCGGTGCTAATTTCACAACGTGAAGAATCTTAACAAAAATAAAAATTTTCGGTAAGCAAGATTTTCAAAGAAAGTGCTCACATTTTTCCTATTCATTAATTTGGCAAGGTATAGATTTTAACTAGATTTTGATATGGCTATCATCTATGTGTCACGCATGATGGTTTTACAAAAACATCACCATGTAATGAGGCAAAGTAATTTTTACTCCATTGCATCCGTTTCTTCCGCCAATCAGCTTGAAGGCAGCACTCGGAGAATAATCCTCTATGAATTTGTTCAACGAAACTGATACCGTATTCCCGGCCTTTACCTCAACAGGAATAATTCCGCCATCTTTTTCAATGATAAACTCAATTTCTTGAGAATCATTTGGTTTAAAATAGTAGATGTTGTATCCACGCTTTACGAGGCATTCGGCTATTATATTTTCATAAATTCCGCCTTTCGCATTTCCCTTTATCGTGTCGTTTAAAATAGATGCTTTCGTTGCGAAACCATAGTTTGCCAAAAGCAACCCTGTATCTGCCATATATAATTTAAATTGATCATCATTTGCGTTGGCCATTAATGGCAAGTATGGTTCGTGTACATTGTAGCAAGCGTTCACGATTTCTGCGTCTTTCAGCCATTTAACACTTCCGCCAAATTTCCTTCGTGTTTGCCCTTTTTCTACGGTTGAGTACTGGAATTTTTTGATTTCTTTCGCTAATTGTTTTGGAACGGCTTCATAACACATCCTCACATATTGTTTTTCCCTGCCTTTAGCGTGTTTTGATATATCGTCTTGATATTCCTCTAAAATCTCTTTCTGAATCCTAGCAACCCTATTAAAGTCTTTATGTTGAACAAAATCTGCAACTACTTCTGGCATTCCTCCCACGACCATAAATTCTCGGAACAACATCTCATATCTTTCATGCATGCTTTCCGGTATTTGATTTCCATTATTCATGTAAGTTTGTAATTCTTTTATTGTTTCCGCTTTGTATCCATATGCCCACAAAAACTCTTCAAAATCCAAAGATCTCAATGTTATTGGACGTTCATAACCCACAGGTATCGAAATCGGTTCTTCAACATTTTCATCGCCATCCTCACCATACGCCAGGCCCAATAAAGAACCCGAGGAAATCACATCATATCGCATATCTTCTGCGAGAAACTTAATTGCGGTTCTAGCGTTGCCGCAATACTGGATCTCATCAAGAAAAATCAAAGTATCGCCGCTTATTAATTTGGCATCTGGCTTATTAGCAGTTAGTCTTTTGTAAATTTCATCCGGAGATAAATCACCTTGAAAAATAATCTTCAAATTTGGCTCTTTGAAAAAATCTATATAGATGAATGACTTATATTCCGCTTTGCCAAACGCCTTAACAATATACGATTTGCCTACCTGACGCGCCCCTTTAATCAATAGGCATTTTTTTAGGCCGTTTTTACGCTCATTTTTCCAACCTATTAGTTCATTATAAATTTTCCTTTTAAGCATAATCTATCTCCTTCGGACATATTATACATAAAATTGGC
>CAVAGP010000038.1:4676-20170 GCA_963588175.1 Faecalibacillus sp.
AACCAAATTTGCATAAAATCGGGATATCATTTTTGTGATTTTTGCATAAAATCGGTATATTTATTTTGGCTTTTTTGCATAAAATCGGTATATATAATTTGCGTTTTTAACATAAAGTCGGGAACTCACAGTAAGTTTGTGTTCACGTTTCTTGCCAGACTTCAGAGAGGAAAATCGGGAATGGAGCCAAAAGAAAACCGCCAATTTGGCGGTTAATTCCACTTTTACTGATTATAAACCGGCAAGAAGTTTATCAATCTTGGCTACTGCTTCATTCTGGACATTGGCACCATCAACTCTAACGCTATGCAATGGAGCGACTTCTTCAAGATTCTTCGCTTCTTCAAGTATTACCTTGGCGGATTTCTTAAGCCCAAGTTTTTTATAGAGGAATCCGAGTTGAACATATGACTGATATCTAAGCGTTCCGAACGGAAGGGCTAAGCGAAGCATATCCTTGTCATCCACTATTTTATTAATCGATTCAGCCGTCTCGCCTTTAACTGCGCCCAAAGGGACAAAAGCATCGAATGCTGCACATCCGCAGTTAGGGCAAATGACCGGAAGCATATTAGCGGCGATGAAGGTATAGGCAATCTCATGTCTTAAGGCTTTATATTTCTTGCTGAAAAATTTAGCCATCTCATCATCGCTTGTGAATCCTTTGAAGACTTCCCATTCGGCCTCATTCTCAAAAAGGTGAGGGTAAACGGTGGTCTCGTGGGTGATTGGCCTATTGCAATCTTTACACACTAAATACTGCTTCATTTTCTGTTCTCCTTTATTTTAGAACTTTGTAAACCGGTAATCCGTTTTCATATTGTAAGCCAACTTCTCCTTGAATTAAAGGCAAAGCGTATTTAATGAATTCATCGCTGACGTCGTTTCCGTTAATAATCCACTCTTGCGGTACTTCCTTAACTTTATTGGCAACATCAGCAACCTCGACTAATCCGTAAACAAGTTCATATTTGTCCTGATCTTTCCTGACCATAGATACGAATTTTCCGTTTGTGGTTAGCACCTTTTCAATTGCAAAGGCACCGCACTGATAAGCCTCATCTAAATCGGTCTTGGAAGCAATATGTCCGGCACATCTCTGCATGAGGTTTAGCTCTATACGTCTGACCGGCAAATCGAGTTTCTCTTTAACTAAATCGGCTAAAACCGTGCAAACCCCGCCTAATTGCTTATGTCCGAAAACATCATTAATCTCGGAGTATGTAAACATATTTGCAACATATACACCCTCATGGTTTCTAATTCCTTCAGATACCGCAACCAAAACTTTCTTTTGCTTATTGTAGATGGATTGAACGTCGTTTAGGAACTTATCAACATCAAATGGCGATTCAGGAAGATAAATTAAATCCGGTCCTAAACCGTTGATTGAGGCGAGTTTAGAACCAGCAGTTAGCCAACCGGCATCTCTACCCATCACCTCCACGATTGTGACACGGCCGTTTCTATAGCAATTCGTGTCTAACTTTAATTCGGTGAATGTTGTGGCGATATATTTAACCGCGGATCCATATCCAGGCGTATGGTCGGTTCCAACCAAATCGTTATCAATTGTTTTGGGAACCCCAATAACATTGCATGGATAACTAATCTCGGAGAAAAACTTTGATAGCTTCGCAACGGTATCCATTGAATCGTTGCCACCGATAATGGCGATATACCCAATATTGTATTTCTCAACGTTCTTAAGGATATTTTGATAATCAACATCGCTCGTGTGTTCGCTTAAATGATATCTAACGCTACCCAAATAAGCAGATGGGGTTGTTTTGAGGTTCTCCGTATCGGTTATCTCCGCTAAATCATCGTTAATTAAGCCTGAAATCCCATTTAAAGAACCGTAAACCTTATCGATCGAGGAATTCTTGAAAGAAGTCTCAATTAAGCCCGAAAGGCTTGCGTTGATTGCGGATGTTGGTCCGCCTGATTGTGCTACAAGTATATTTTTCATACACACTATTATCCCCATTTATGGAGATAAGACAATCTTGTTATTTTAAATATGACAATCTTTTAATGTGAAAGTGTTTTCCAAATAGCAAACATTGGGGAGGATTGTATAATAATTGGCTAAGCAAAAAAGAGAACTAAATGCTTCTTTTAATCAGAGATGAGAGCCGTACTTAGCCGATGGTTTTTAAAATTTCCCGTCAATCCAAGTTAATCGTTTGTCTAACCAAGTATCGAAATATTCTAACGCCGCTTTTTCGCTATTGAACGTAGGTCCAAAGCAAGAATATCCCGATTGTCTCCATTTCACATAATCGCGGTCATCGAAATCACTTTGATGTGAGGCAATTTCAGTTTTTGCATCAGATAAAACGGTATTGAATATTCCTCCTTCAGCAAGATATGTATCCAGCCTTTCAGAAACCTTTGTCCTAAACCACTCCAAATTTCCAAGGTCATTTAAAAGATGATACATGTATTGAGTATCGCTGCCTGTTTGGCCAGAGAAGGCGCCATAAGCTAAATCAAAATCCCACGGAGGACCAAATTCAAGTTTGCCACCCTTATCTTTATAGAGATATACGCTTGAATAATTATTGTCATAATCGTTAGCAATCAGTTGGAGGATGTACATATCAAGTGCGGAATCAACATCAATAAGCGCCGAAACGCTCTCCTCGTCTTGATCTTTGTAGATAGCGTCATAAACCTGACCCATATAGTTCTTGATATATGAGACTTGTGCGTTGGAATGGGCATCGCTTTTGATAACATAGAAGGCAACATCGTTTGTCCAGCTTCTCTCCGCATGATTGATGTTCGCATATCCATCAACGCGGAACCACGCTTCGCCTTCATTGCCTTCCTCTTCTCTTCTATCGGCAACAGATTCCATCTCTAAGAGATAGCCCGTGTCTTCAATTGTCCCATCATCAACCCCGCTCTCATCAATATCAACACGCCCTTTATTCACCTGAACCTGTTCAGTCAATAAGTAAATGCCTTTGTACTTGTTGTTGATATACACCTCAACAAATCTTGAATCAGGTGAGAACCCGATACCTGGCAAAGCATTTCCAAAGTGATAAGTAAAGTAATTGTGGATATAGGAATAATCATTCCATTCAGCTAAAAGCACCCAGCTTTTGTAGCGATTTCCATTATTTAACCCCAACATCGATTGTTTTGAATCGAATTTTATACGATACGGTTTCTTAATGAATGTGCTTGTGGAATTTCCTCTTAGTCTAATGCCGCCAGTTGCACCATTTATCTCTTGTCCTTCATCGCAATTGGTAACATCAATTGTAGCGTCAACATATTCTTCAAGACTCGTTATAGCGACGTCGTTTGTGCTGACTTTAATAACTGGCAAAGTTCCATATTCCTCAAAATTAATATCGTTCTCGATTTGGGTGTTTCCACCATCTTGACCGCCGGGTTGATTGCCGCCTCCTTGGTCGGGCCAGCCTTGGTTCCCACCGCCTTGGTCAGGGCCAGGAGGAGGATTACCTCCGCCTTGATCAGGCGAGCCTTGGCTTGATTGAGATTGTGGACTACTTGAGGATTGGCTTTCTTGACCGCTGGTTTTATTGGTTGATTCTGTTGTTTCTGATTGACTGCTAGAAGTTTGTTCAAAAGAAGATGCGGAAGATAATTCTGAGGATGTGTTAGTTTCCTTGGTTTTAAGTTCACCACACGAAACCAATAATGCTGATGATAAAAGCAAAATGGTGCTTAATTTGGAAATTGTTTTGTTCATACATTAAATTTAAAGTCCAAATATCCTTTATTTCTATAAACATAGCCTGAACGACTATTTAATCGGAGCAACATTTTTTTCATAAGCTTTAAATGCAAGATAAAAGGAACGAAAAGCAAATTATGAAAAACATTTATAGACCCACCGACAACCCTATTTGACCTGAAATAGGAGTGTTTATAAATATATTGAATATATAACGCTTTAGAGTTATTGTTTACACATGTTTAAAGATATATTAGATTCAAGGAAAATAACCTGTTACAGGTTCTCCAAAGACACCGGAGTGTCATACACCGCAGTCAACGAGATTTACCGAGGCGAAAGAACGATTGAAGATTGTTCCTTGAAGACTGTTAAATGTTTCGCAGATACATTAGACATGAGCCTTGATGAATTCTATGAAGCCTCTACAAAAAGGAAGAGTTCATTGCCTAGGGAACTTTACTCATGCTTCTCGGATGGAAATCCACTCCATCTCGATATCGTGAATGACAAAGCATACATCATCACCCACTTATTGGATAATGGTGGTTACAAAGGTTTGATTTTCCTAACAAAAACATACAGCTATGAGGAAATAAAAGGCATCGGCATGACAAGTCGTCTCCTATCGCCAAAGGCCGCGAGTTTCTTGAAAAACGTCTATCATATCAAAAAGAGCGATATGGCTATCTATTCGTCAAAATCGAAAAGGAAGAGAGGTTAATTATGATTGAAAAAGTAAAAGAGGATGAATTAAACTCCGAATCCATGATTGACGATCCAAATGCAGTAATCAACGTTGCCTGTGTCAAAGCGGCCTCAATTGCCAAAAAAGCTAAAAAGAAAGATTTTTATGATCTCTATTTCATCCTTAATTCAGGGTTGTTAGATGCTAAAGGATTAAAGGATGCAATGTTATCTAAATATTGTGACCAAGATATGTTAGCAGCATTCTGTTATTCAGTTGGTTATTTCGATGACGTTGAGGATGAAGAAATCCCATCTCAATACACCCAATATTCTTGGAAACAAATTAAGAAATTTTTCAGGAAATTCCAGGAATCATTTTTCAAGGCAATTATAAAGTAATCACAATACCCCATCTCTCATATCGCGAAACCGTTGGAAGAGAAGGAATGCCAAATAAGCATCGAAATATTGACCCAAAAAGATGGGAATTTATGGTTTTAAAACTCAAACATAAACTTATTGTAAGTCCCGTTAACCAGTACACGCCTCCTCTTTTGAAATCTGGTGGTTGAATATTTTTCTGCATATGTCGAGCCTTTCTTGTGCTGAATAGCACATATTCTTTCCTCCTTGTTACCATTTTAGATTGCCTGTGTCTTTTGTTAATGACTTGGCTGTCCTCGTAAGTTTTTTGCGGTGTCCACTTTTAGGTTACCAATGCAAACCTGAACATAGCAAAAGTTCTAAAAACGGACAAATAAGCCATAAAAAAGTTCTAAAAACGGACAAAATAGATTAGAAAAGGTTCTAAAAACGGACACGATATGCCAGTATTGCTTTGCAAAAGAGGAAAAATATGTTTAGAAAAGGCAAAGCAAACTTGATTGATTGGAAAAATAATAGTCAAAGGCTCTGCTCGTCACCGGTGCAAGACAAGTTGGGAAAACATATATTATCGAAGAGTTTTTAAAAGAAGAATTTGGAGATGAAAATTTTGTTGAATTTAATTTGATTGAAAATGAATTGGCAAAAAAACAATAGATAACACCATGGATAGTGAGGATTTGCTGTTTAGGCTTTCCGCCCTTGCGAATAAACCGTTAATCAAAGGCAAAACCGTTATTTTTTAGATGAAGTTCAGGCATGTTCAAACATTATAACGGCCATAAAGTTTTTGGTTAGAGAAGGCTCTTATAGGTATATTTTAAGTGGCTCACTACTCGGAATAGAACTTAAAGGCGTAAAATCAATACCAGTTGGGTATATCGATTCGTTTCAAATGTTCCCGCTTGATTTTGAGGAGTTTTTAATTGCAAACAAGTTAAATAAAAACGTTATAGAAAAGTTAAATTTCAATTTCGAGAATTTAATTCCTGTAGATAATATAGTTCACAGCAAACTTATCGATATGTTCCATTTATATCTGATTGTCGGCGGAATGCCGGCTGTAGTTCAAAAATACATTGAAACAAACAATTTAAAAGACGTTGTGGAAGAACAAAACAATATCAACAGATTATACAGACAAGATATTGCCAAATATGATAAAGACAACAAGTTATACATTAAAGAAATATTCGATTTGATTCCCAGCGAGCTTAATAATCAGAACAAAAGATTTATAATGAAAAATCTCAATGAGAACCTAAAATTCAGCCGTTACGAAAACAGTTTTTTATGGCTAAAGATGCAGGAGTAGCACTACCAACATACTGTGCCGATGAGCCAAAAGCTCCTTTGATGCTTAGCAAATCAAGAAACCTATTTAAGCTTTATCACTATGATGTTGGCCTTCTGGCGAGCATGTATATGGACAACAATTTACAAATAAAAGTTCTTAACAAAGATAAAGACATAAATTTCGGCAGCATTTATGAGAATGCAATCGCAGGAGAACTCAATTCAAAAGGTTTTGAATTATACTATTACAAAAGCAATAAATTTGGCGAAATTGACTTTCTTATCGAAAACAAAGGCATCGTTATTCCCTTTGAAATCAAGTCTGGAAAGAACTACAAAAAAAGCATAATGCTTTAGATAATTTGCTATCAAATAATTTCGATATTCCTAAGGCCTATATTCTCTCAAACAACAACATTGAAATTGATGGGGGCAAAATCTATTTGCCCATATACATGATTATGTTCTTTGAAAAAGACAAAGTTAAAGATATGCAACATAAAGTAGATTTATCATGTTTGTAATTAATCCAACCACAAAACGGCATAAGCGGTGGAAACGCTTTTGTCACAGTGAAAGTCGTCTCAAACACGTTGCGACATGTAAAACTCGTTTCCCACTGCCTTTTGATTTTTCGCTTTGCGTATCGTTAAGTCTCGATCATATGCCATAAGCCGGGCCTCTAATGGCTTCAAATTTATTTTGTGATTAATAGAGACAACTACATTGAGCAATTTATAAGTAACATCATCACATTTTGCTATTAGCTATTTTTCGATTATTACCGAACTTTTATAAAAAACGGCAATTTTCTCTCGGTATTAAATCAATATAAGGACTATCGATTATTCGGCGTCCAAAGGGATGAAGCTCCATTTTAAAACGTCGACCAACCCTCTATCGACAAGCCTAATATGCGGGATGACCGCAAGGGATAAGAATTCCATGGAGAAGAAAGGCTCTTTCATGCGGTCAACACCCATCTCATAGGCTTTGTCGGCAAGTTTCTTTGATTCTACAACCATCCTCATCGGGTCAACCGCAGACATAAGTCCTCCAATTTCCAGCGGAACTGAATATGTTTTTCCTTCTTCTTTGGAGACAAGAACCATACCACCACCGATTTCCTTAAGGGTATTGGCAGCCTTGGCCAAACACTCATTATCGTCGCCAATCAGGGTTAAATTGTGTGAATCATGCCCAACGGAGATGCCGATTGCACCGCCTTTGAAACCATAATCTTTAATCAATCCCTTTCCGATATTTCCAGTCATGTGATGACGTTCAACACAGATTAATTTTGCAAGATTCGTGCCCTCTAAGCAAACATCGCCATCTTTAGATTTGATATCCATGACTTCAAGCCCAGTCATAACGCCGGTTGCCTCAGTTGTCATAACGTTGGCCTTTGTACCTTTTAAGGTAATTTTAAAATCATCAGCGGTCACATCTTTCATATGGACCGTGTTAAGAACTGCATCCGGCAAATACTTAACGGACACATCAAACAAGGCTTTGCCACCTTTTGCAACGAGCTTACCATCCTTAAAGACCAATTCCGCGTTGAAATTCTTCAAATCGTCTACAACGACAATATCTGCATAATAGAATGGAGCAATGCCACCTCTCCATTTCATTCCATAGCATTCAGCGCAGTTTAAGGTCGCCATTCTGACTGCCGTGATTGGGTCTATACCCGCTTCAACTGTCTTTCTCAAGGCATTGTCGAGGTGACCATTGTAATAAATGTCAGATGCATGCCTATCATCCGTGCACATAAGCACTCGTCTGGAATTCTCGGGCGTGATTGCTTTGGCGAGTTCTAAGGATTTCGTGTAAGAGCCAACACGAAGATGAGCATACATGCCTTTAGCAATCTTCTCCTGCATTTCTTCAATTGTTGAGGATTCATGATCATTGACGATGCCACCGCAAAGATAACCATTTAAGGCATCGCCCGTAATCATCGGGGCATGACCATCTACAATCTTGTTGTTAGCGTGTGCCGCCTCTAGCTTCTTTAAAGCGTCAGGATCGCAGCTAAGAACGCCGGCGAAATTCATGAACTCTCCTAGTCCATTTACGTCCGGGTTCTTGATTTCCTCTTCAGTTGAGGTGCCATCAACGATTGCACCACTAGTTTCAAACGGGGTGGCAGGAACGCAAGATGGGAGTTGCATCTTGATATCTAGAGGAACCCTCTTGCCTGCTTCTATCATATAGTGAAGACCATCTAGCCCCGCCACATTAACGATTTCATGGGGATCTGCAACGATTGTGGTTGTGCCATGTGGCATAACAAGGGATGCAAAACCTTCTGGAGTCAGCATTGATGATTCGATATGGACATGACCATCAATTAAACCAGGTAAGACATATTTATTGGAGCAGTCATACTCCGCTGCACCTTTATAATCTTCTCCAATGCCAACAATTCTATCGCCCTTAATAGCAACATCGCCTTTAGTGATTGTGCCCGAAAAAACATTGACGATGTTTGCATGTTTTAAAACAACATCGCTATCAGCTTTCTTCAAGGCGGCTTCAATATACTTCTCTAGCATAATAATGCTCCTTCAATTAATGATTAGAGTATATGTTTATGCGATTTCCAATTCTATTTGATAGAGGTTACATTTTAAAAATGGCAAGAAATGAGCCACACTTCTTATTCTATGGACGGATAGGAAATATTTGTATATTGCAAACAACGTATGCAAAAGAATGCATATCCTATTGAAATTGTTTAGTATTGTTATACAATTAACCTCGTTAACGGAGGTGTACATTTATGGCAAATACAGCAACTGTTTACGCTAGAATCGACCCTGCTCTCAAAAGTGAGGTCGAAGCGATACTTTCTCAACTTGGCATTACGCCTTCATCTTTAATCCAGATGCTTTATTCTGAAATCAAGTTAACGAAAAAGGTTCCATTATCCCTTTCAATTCCAAAGAAAGAGCCTGTGTTCCTTGATCAGTTAACCCCTGAACAGTATGACGCTGAAATGGCAAAAGGCGTTGACGATATGAAAAAAGGCCGAATAGTCTCTATGGACGAATTCGATCAATATATCAAAGAGAAGCTCAACGCTAGGTGAGATTCTACAAGGTAGTTTTATCTAAAGACGCCGTTGCCGATGTAGATTCAATCTACGGCTATATATCCACGGTCCTACAAGAGAATTTAATTGCTCAGGAATGGCTAATCCGCATTAGAAACGCCATTCAGGAATTGGATTTCTTGCCTAACAAGCATGAATTAGTCGAGAGAGAACCATGGAGAAGCGAGGGCATAAGACAAAAACCATTTGAGAAATTCGTTATCTTCTATCACGTATCGGAATCTGACAGCACAGTCACGATAACAGGCGTGAAGAGCACTAGCAAAAATAGAGAGTAAAAACGTTAACAACAAAAAGAAATTGCGCGTTGGACTGATTTAAAGTCAGTTGAGATAGGGCGCTTTTTCTTTTGAGGTCACTCAACGTTATCTAGTAGCAGAACTATCTCTTTTAGGGAATCCACAACATCAAAATATTTAGAATGTTCCACCCCATCTCTATGCCACACAAGCTTAGAGTTGATCTCTATCTGAATAGTCTCTATACCATTTCTCAATGCGATATCTCTAGATACGGTATGTGGTCCTGATGCATTAAACGGCTCATCTATTGCAATATTGGTTATGCCATGCCTATTAAAAATGGAGATAATCTCATCTAACAATGATTTATCCTTGAAGTTCTCGTATCCATTGACTCCTAAATCTATATCCATGGGACGGCCGACATTCAGTTGGTGAAGATCCAACAGGTAACGGATGCCGTTATCTTCAATGAATTTAGATAAGGTGTCCCTATATGCTGATTGAGGGTCGCTATTTGCGTCATCATTGCAATTCTTCGTCTTGATTATAGAAGATACGCTCAACTCTTTATTTAAAATATAGGCGATTTGGCCGGATTCTTCTTCTTTTCCTTTGATGAATCCATTCCTTAATTGCTCAACAGCGTGCGGGGCAGAAATAACGACTTTTGAGAGATCGGACGGTAAAAGAACATAGGATTTATCCCTATTAGAATCTAAAAACTCGTTTGCTTCAATTATTCTTTTACCCATGTTTAGATATTTAAAA
This sequence comes from Faecalibacillus sp., assembly GCA_963588175.1. Classification (GTDB taxonomy): domain Bacteria; phylum Bacillota_I; class Bacilli_A; order RFN20; family CAG-826; genus UBA4951. The sequence continues at coordinate 14,902 of CAVAGP010000038.1, forward strand.
CTACAAAATGCAACATTGCACTAAGCCGTTGATTCGAATCTTCTGCATTCAATAAACAATGTGACTCATAAATTTCTCAGAAAATCACTTTTCGGAATTGGTCATCTCTTCGTATATGGAAAGAGAATATAGGGCGGATTGTCCATATAATCCGGTTTCATCATCATCTATCAAATCAATCAAACGAGAGGAATATAGCCTATCTCTAGCCTCATCGATCGTTATCTTGTATTCAGAGGCAATCAGTTCAATAACCTTTGTTATCAGCAACATCTTAACCAATTTATGTTCCATCATTTGACCTCATATGATTCCACGAATTTCAAAAGAGTGATTGCGCGTTGTGTGCAAAAGGCTATTTGGGAGTTGATCTTTTGGAATTTTAGCCTCTCTATCGCATCTTCTTTTCTCATAACGCCATTAAGAACAAATTCAACTGTCTCACCAACGGAATCATCGGCAATTTTGCCCTCAACAATATCGTAAATATGCATACACTTTGCATCGCTTCTGCAATGTAATAACATGCCAAGCCATTCGCCATCAGGTTCTTTAAAATTTTTATAATTGAGTCCACTTGTTTCGCCGTCCCAATCAAAAACACTAACAATAGCCTTTGAGGAAGGTGATAACCTTTGTTTCCTTTTAGCCATCCTTTCAGCCTGCTTTTTTATAGGAGTTAAGTAAAAGGCAAAACCAAAATCCCTGCCTTTGTCAGTCTTGATAATTCTAGGTTCTTTAACTTCTATATTGGATCCGTGATATAAAATCATTCGGGTTTCTCCTGTGAAAGATTAGAAATGTAATCATTTATATAAGCAAGGGAAAAACCATGCAAATCTTCATATTCATCTTTTAATATATCGACAATTCCTTGGTCTTTCATTTTTTTATAAACAGCGCTGCTGGATTCTGAAACGCTTTCAGCATAATTCTCAATACACATAATAAGAAATCTATTAATTTTCTTGGATTGAACTGAATTGAGACGTGTCGCTCTAATCCTCTTTGTGTCACATTCCGAATCATTCAAAGAAAAAGACAATCCCAATGTAGTCATGAGGTTGAATAAAGCCTTAACTGAACAATTTGATGTTCCTCTCTCGATTGACCAAAGTGTTGCTCGACTTATTCCCGCTTTCTCTGCGCAGCAATCCATTGTCATATTAAGGCTCAATCTCTTCTGTCTTATTTTTTCCCCAATTTCTTTCAATTGTTCCATAGCCAAATCATAATTATTAAGCAAGTTAATGTCAAATATCTTAAACATTGTCTGTTTTTTAACTTTTGCAAATATAATCCAAGGCAATACGCTTATATTTTACATCTACGAAAAAAACGGCATCTTTTAAGCGAATCATTTAACATTTAACCATTTTATATATCTCTTGCACTTTAGCCTCAAGCATCTCTTTACGGTTCAATATTTCCTGGCAAAGCCGCAGCTGAGCTCTAGCACGAACTAGGTTATGGCCTGGATACTTCGCTTGGAAATAATGGTCACCCGATAAATAATCATGCAAGAATCTCATCCCCAGTTCATAACACATGAGAATCGCGCCATCTATAAGATGATTAACCTCAGACTGTGTGATGGAACTAGAAACAGAGGTCAAATATCCTTTTGTGAATTCTTCTAGATGCTCAACGGATATTTTAACATCATCTGGATTCTTGGAATCCTCTGCGCCTAAATTGCATGAACCACGAATGAAATCGCCGTAATCGATAACGCTTGAGCCAGGCATTACCGTATCAAGATCTATCATGCATAAAGGTGAATGAGTGCTATAGTCAAACATGATATTTGATATCTTGCCATCGTTATGGACCACTCGTAATGGCAACGTTCCATTATCGATTAATGGCTGGATTGAATATGCGATTTCCTTGTGCTTGATAATGAAATCAATCTCGCCTTTAGATGTATCTATTTTATCCTTTGGAGCATTCTTCAAAATCTCCGCAAAAGCCTCGTATCGTTTTGGAGTGTTATGAAAATAAGGGATGGTCTCATGCAAGGTGTTAATTGGGAAATCTGCAAGCGTATTTTGGAAGAAACCAATCGCCTGGCCTGATGAATAGAATAATTTAGGATCGTCTGCAGAGTTAAAAGACACCCCACCTTCTATATAGTGATAGATACGATAAAATTTGCCAGATGCGGTCCTGATATACGAGGATCCGTCTTTTGCGTAATATAAGCGTAATGAAAGATTATGATAATTAGGGATCTTTGCTTTCTTTAGTACATCGTGGCAGTAATCGCTCACCCTTTGGATGTTCTCCATCAACTCATCCGGATTCTTGAAGACATATGTGTTTATTTCTTGCAAAAGATAACGTTTGACACGATTGCCTAAATCAAAATAAAGAGCATATGTATGATTAATATGCCCATTGGTGATAACCCTATCGCCTATGTACTCATTAGCATTCAAATCGTAGCGGCTTAATATCTCTTGCAATTCATCAATCATGAGTGTGGTCTCTATATCTTTTAAACGATTCATAGTATAAACAATTTGAGCATTTAATGCGAATAAGAATAAGCGTCCTCCTTCTTCGCGTAAATCAAGCCGAGAAGATCAATTTGAAGCGATTTATTTTAATGTCACCGAAAAATTGGATTTGAACGGTTTTAAACCGATTACGCTAAATACCTGGCAAAACAGCATTCATTTTTCCCTTAGAATATCTAAGAGCCAAATGATTATTCCCATTCCATTTAGTTTAGTCAAATAGTTTAGTCATCAGTTTAGTCTATTTTATTGTGGATTTTTAATTGAAGCAATCCGCACAAATCCCAGGGAATCTATATCAAATCCGGCATTAATCAAGAAAAAAGAAAGCGCCTTATTTTCTTAAAGGCGCCGGGTTCTGTGCACTTATTTAATCGAAGTCATATGACCCATTACGAATATATATTGCGAGCCATCCTCTGGCCAAATAGCCATTGCGACAACATGATATGGGTAACGTTTGGAATTAAAAGCCAGTTCAACATCCATAGAAGTAATTGGGTTTTTACGTGTGGTTTGCAGCAATTTATCTCTAAGCGCATCCCAATATTCAACAGGCAAGACATTGTTAGGATCCCATTTGCTCGTAAAGACAATTGTCCTAGATGGGGTAACCATATCTTTTTTATAAACAAAAGTGACCTTGCGTAGCAATCTATCGTATTCGAACTGAATGCCTTCCGCGCAGCCCATGAAGAAATCTTTCTTCAGTCTCTCATTATCCATCATGCGGCGGAGCGAGTTACCCTTAGGCAACCCATTTTCCGTAAGCAGCTCATCGGCGATGTGTGCGGCCTCATTTTGGTAATCATAGTTTTTGCTTGCGTCCTTAAGGTCTCTTAATTCCTCGGAAACGTCTTTAAGGCATTCTAAGAGCAAAGGATTGAAAGCACCGCATTCGCCGTTGAGAATCATATTGATGGCTTCATCGTGCGTAAAAGCCCTTTTGTAGCAGCGTTCACTTGTGAGGGCGTCATAAACATCCGCCAAAGAGACAACTTGGGCCGCAATAGGAATCTCATCCCCTATCAAGCCGTCAGGATAACCCCTACCATCGTATTTTTCATGGTGCCAGCGGCAAATTGCACGTGCGGTTTTCACGAAATCGCTGTTCTGGTCAAGGCTCGCATTTGCTAAGATGGCGTCACCTTCAATCGTATGAGCTTTCATGATTTCCCATTCCTCTGGAGTGAGTTTGCCTGGTTTGTTGATAACCTCGTCCGGCACTTTAATCTTGCCGATGTCGTGAAGGGCAGCAAGAGATGAGATAAGGGCGATATCGTTTTCCGTTAGAGAATAAGCATCACTTATCTTAATGAGATTGTGCAGCAAGAACTTTGTGATTGTCTGAACATTGAATGTATGGCTGCCAGACTCATGGTTTCTCGATTCGATGACATTTGAGAAGATATTTATCATCGCGTTGTTGATTTTCTCTTTCTCATAGACCTGGCTTCCAAGAAGTTTTATGAGCCTCTTTTGGTTGGTGTACATCATGAGCGTGTTCTCAACCCTGCGTTGGACAATCAAGGCACGGAATGGGCGGCTGATGTAATCAACAACCCCAAGGCTATAAGCCTCCTCGACGAACTGAACGCTGTCTTCAGCCGAAATCATTATGACAGGGCATTCATCAATCCAATGTCTCTCATTCATGACGCGCAGCACTTCAAAACCGTTCATTTGAGGCATATTGAGGTCTAAAAGAAGAAGGTCGATAACGTCTTTCCCGCGCATAACATCAATGGCTTCAATTCCATTGGAAGCGTAGGAAAAGTCATACTTGTCGCCAAGCATCTCACTCAACATCTCGCGATTAAGCGCGACATCATCTGCAATCAATATTCGGTTTCTCTTCATATTATCTTCTACCTGAGTCTTTATATTTAAGCGATTTTGGGTTGCTGTTCAAAGCTTATATTTTTGGAACTTGTCAAACATTCCGCTAAGGTTTCGATGAGCTTTTTGGCATCAACCGGTTTGGAAAGGTGATAGTTCATGCCGGATTCCAGAGTGCGTTTTCTTTCCTCATCAAAGGCGTCAGCGGTCATCGCGATAATCGGAATATCTTTCGCGTCAGCTCTATCTAAGGCGCGGATAGCCTTCGTTGCCTGAATGCCGTCCATAACCGGCATTCTGACATCCATCAGGATCGCTTGATATTCATAAGGTGAGGAGGATTCAAACTTCTCCAATGCAACCTTACCGTTATTCGCGGTGAAGACAACACAGCCTTCTTTTTCAAGGATTGTCTTTGCGACATATGTGTTAAGCTCATTATCTTCAACGAGCAAAACGCGCATACCCTTGATTGATGAAGAGTTTTCGCTAGCCTCAGTTGGGCTAGCATATGTTTCCTTATCAAGGACCATCGCATAGATAACTACGGTGAATTCCGATCCTTCGCCTAACTTGCTCTTGACGAAAATTGTTCCGCCCATAGCCTCGGCTAAACGCTGAGCAATTGACAGGCCTAAACCAGTGCCTTTTCTTTTATCTGCGTATTCGGAATGTTCTTGAGCAAAAGGTTCGAAAAGATGTTTTAGGAATTCCTCGCTCATGCCAATGCCGGTGTCTCGGACAATTCCGGTTATTTTAATACGCCCCTCCTCAAGGATTTCCGGTTGAATATCAAGCCAAACCTCCCCTCCCTCTGGAGTGAATTTTTCCGCATTGGAGAGCAAATTGAGGAAAAGCTCTTATTTGCACGTAAGGGATAGCAAATTCAGTTTTTATCGACATTTTCT
>CAVAGP010000039.1:0-19979 GCA_963588175.1 Faecalibacillus sp.
GATGATTGGGGTTAAGTCGTAACAAGGTATCCCTACGAGAACGTGGGGATGGATCACCTCCTTTCTAAGGAGAAAGTTGTTTGACTCATTGAGTTCAAACAGTACATATACACACCTATTCGATCTAAATCTGGAACGTTAGGGTTGTTAAATCTGTTTAGCTTTGAGAGATTAGATTCTCTCAGCTCTTTGTTCTTTGAAAACTGAATATTACAAAACATGTTCTTTCTGTTATTTGTTGCGAGTTAAAAGATTTGGTTTCAACCGATTTCTTGAGACAAACACAAGAACTGAAAAAATAAGATTAAAAATGTAGATCATTCTATTTGATTTAACCGATCAAATAGTTAAAGCCGATTTAACTTACGAAGTTAAGTATTAAGGGCGTACAGTGAATGCCTTGGCACTAGAAGACTACGAAAGACGTGACTACCTGCGATAAGCGGAGGGGAGCTGGAAGTGAGCTTTGATCCTTCGATTTCTGAATGGGGCAACCCAGTACATGTAACTATGTACTATCGAGCGCAATCAGCGTTCGAAGAGACACCCGGGGAATTGAAACATCTTAGTACCCGGAGGAAAAGAAAGATTTTATCCATTCCGTCAGTAGCGGCGAGCGAAAGCGGAGGAGCCCAAACCAGATTTATCTGGGGTTCGGACTGCAACATGTGATTGTGAATTCCACTTGAATGGCCTGGGAAGGCCAACCATAGAAGGTGATAGTCCTGTAGGGGTACGAAAACACACGCTAGCAGATTCCAGAGTACGGCGGGTCAAATATCCTGTCGGAATATGCGCGGACCATCGCGTAAGGCTAAATACTATCTAGTGACCGATAGTGAACCAGTACCGTGAGGGAAAGGTGAAAAGAACCCCGGGAGGGGAGTGAAAAGAATCTGAAACCGCATGCCTACAACAAGTCAGAGGGCGTTTAAGCCTGATGACGTGCCTATTGAAGAATGAGCCGGCGAGTTGCGTTTGCGTGCATGGTTAAGCCGAAGAGGCGGAGCCGCAGGGAAACCGAGTCTTAATCGGGCGCCCGTACGCATGCGCAGACCCGAAGCCCGACGATCTATCCATGGCCAGGACGAAAGCGGAGTGAAATCCGCCGGAGGTCCGAACCGACGTTCGTTGCAATGCCCGCGGATGAGCTGTGGATAGCGGAGAAATTCCAATCGAGTCGGGGGATAGCTGGTTCTCCTCGAAATAGCTTTAGGGCTAGCGTCGCGATCTCCCCGCGGGGGTAGAGCACCGAATGCATGATGGCCGCGCCTAGCGGTACTGAATGCAATCGAACTCCGAATCCCGCGCAAGGAACGTTCGCGGCAGTCAGAGCGCGGGGGATAAGCTCCGTGCTCGAAAGGGAAACAGCCCAGACCGCCTGATAAGGCCCCCAAATCGATGCTAAGTGTTAAAGGAGGTGGAGACGCCCAGACAACTAGGATGTTGGCTCAGAAGCAGCCACCATTCAAAGAGTGCGTAACAGCTCACTAGTCGAGTATCTCCGCACCGAAGATTCACCGGGGCTCAAGCATCGTGCCGAATCAGCGGATTTTAGTGAAAACTAAAGTGGTAGAGGAGCGTCCCGCGGGGGGCGAAGCCGCACCGTAAGGAGCGGTGGACCGCGCGGGAGCGAGTATGCCGGCGTCAGTAACGATGAGGGGTGGGAATCCCCTCCACCATTAGACCAAGGTTTCCTGGGCGAGGGTCGTCCCCCCAGGGTCAGTCGGGCCCTAAGGCGAGGCCGAGAGGCGTAGCCGATGGACAGCTGGTCGACATTCCAGCACATGGGCGCATGCGATGTGGTGACGGATCCCGCCAGCGGGACCCCCTTATCGGATTGGGGGCCCTTCAAGGCGGCCGGGGGGTTGGCAAATCCGCCCCCGGAAAGCCTCTTTGCGGGGCGAGCGAAAGGGAGACCGAGTAGCGAAGCCCGCGGGGCGGGGTCCCGAGAAAAGCCGCTAGCTTAAGTGCGACCATCCCGTACCGAGAACGGACACACGTGGTCAAGGAGAGTATCCTGAGGTGAGCGAGCGAACTGTTGTTAAGGAACTCTGCAAAATAGCTCCGTAACTTCGGAAGAAGGAGCGCCCCCGCGAGGGGGCCGCAGTGAAGAGGCCCAAGTAACTGTTTATCAAAAACACAGCTTTATGCTAAGCCGCAAGGCGACGTATATGAGGTGATGCCTGCCCGGTGCTGGAAGGTTAAAGGGAGGAGTCAGGGGGCAACCCCGAAGCCCCGATCTGAAGCCCCAGTGAACGGCGGCCGTAACTATAACGGTCCTAAGGTAGCGAAATTCCTTGTCGGGTAAATTCCGACGCGCATGAATGGTATAATAATTTGGGCGCTGTCTCGACAGCAGACTCGGTGAAATCTTATTACCTGTGAAGATGCAGGTTACCCGCGACTAGACGGAAAGACCCCATGGAGCTTTACTATAACTTAATATTGAGCAGCTGGCTCCCTTGCGCAGGATAGGTGGGACGCTTTGAGGGCGGGGCCTTGGCCTCGCCGGAGCGGACGGTGAGATACCACTCTTGGGCGCCGGTTGTTCTAACGCGCGGGCTCACCCCCCGGCGGACAGTGTTAGGCGGGTAGTTTGACTGGGGCGGTCGCCTCCCAAAAGGTAACGGAGGCGCTCCAAGGTATCCTCAGCACGGTTGGAAATCGTGCCTCGAGTGCAATGGCATAAGGATGCTTGACTGCGAGCCCGACGAGGCGAGCAGGGACGAAAGTCGGACATAGTGATCTTGCGGTCCCGGATGGAAGGGCCGTAACTTAACGGATAAAAGCTACCCTGGGGATAACAGGCTGATCTGGTCCAAGAGTTCACATCGACGACCAGGTTTGGCACCTCGATGTCGGCCCATCACATCCTGGAGGGGAAGTACCTTCCAAGGGTTTGGCTGTTCGCCAATTAAAGTGGTACGCGAGCTGGGTTCAAAACGTCGTGAGACAGTTTGGTCCCTATCTGTCGTGGGCGTAGGAGTTTTGAAGGGTCTAGTCCCTAGTACGAGAGGACCAGGATTAACGAGGCACTGGTAAATCGGTTGTTCCGCCAGGAGCATGGCCGGGTAGCTACCCTCGGACGAGATAAACGCTGAAAGCATATAAGCGTGAAGCTCTCCCTAAGATGAGAACTCCCATTCGAAAGAAGTAAGAGCCCTCCAATGTCAGGAGGTTGATAGGACAGATCTGTAAGCACAGTAATGTGTTCAGGAGACTGTTACTAATAGCTCGAGGACTTAATTTCACTAATCTATATAACATAGAGAGTAAGCTAAGTCGCTTGATTTATATAACACTTATCAGAAGAACGGTTTATGATAATATTCGGTTTTCAGAGAACATGAGATCTCTAGAAAAAAGTCTGGTGACGATGGCGCGGTGGGCACACCTGTTCCCATCCCGAACACAGAAGTTAAGCACCGCAGCGGTGATGATAGTTCCTTCGGGGGCGAAAGTAGCGCGTTGCCGGGCTTTTTTCTTTTATAAGCCAAAATAATGATTTTGATGACTTACTAGATATGACGGTGAGTCTTGTGGCTTAAATAACCTAAAAACCTAATTAGATCACCAAAGTAACCTTGGTGGTCTTTTTTATGTTAATTGTGTTATTTATTTGTAAAATCTTTTGAAAACATTTGTATCAAATGTATACCTATGTATATTATGTATGCAAGGAGGTATCAAATGGGAATTACATGGTTTAGCGCAAAAGAAAGATTAGGCCAAGCCTCGTTCTATGATTCGAATATCACCCTTAACACAATTGCATCGGTTCCATTCGATGTAGCATACCGCGTTCAAGTGGGGATAGATGATGATAAGAACATCATAATCGAGCCAATTTCTAAAGATAGAGTGGTTCGGGGCGATCTAGACGAATATTCTTTATTAACAATTCAGACGAAAAAATCCTATTCTAGGATCAATTCAACTGGTTTAATGAAAAATATTGCGTCAAGCCTTGGCATAGAATTATCCAAAACACCTATTAAATTTGATGCAAAATGGGATGATGATAACAACCGACTTGTTATCTTGACTGGAAGGGGAGGCAAATGACATGGAAGCATGGATGTGGGTCATATGGCTGTGTGTATTCGTTCTTGCCATAATTATTGAGGCATTAGGAACGGATTTAGTCAGCATTTGGTTTGCTGCTGGCGCTTTGATTGCCTTGATTATCAGCTTTACCGGCTGTGCTTGGTGGATCCAATTAATCGTATTTGTGGTTGTCTCGCTTATATCAATTCTCTGTTTGAGACCTTTAGTCCACAAATACATGCGCAATAGCATCGTAAAAACAAATATTGATGAGATGATTCATTCTAAAGGCGTTATGAAGGAGAAATATGACATACTCCATCATGGAGAAGTCGTCGTGAACGGTGTAACCTGGACAGCAATTGCTCAAGAAGAAAAAGATGTACTTGATCCAGGGGATATCGTTGAAGTTGTCGGCGTTACAGGCAATAAATTAATAGTTAAATTAGTCAGCAAAGGAGAAAAATAACAATGCAAGGATATCAAATTGCAATAATTGTCGTTTGTGTTGTCTTAGTCATCGCCTTATTGGTGGTCATTTCGAACATCAGAGTCATTCACCAGACCGATAAGGCAATAGTTGAAAGGATGGGAGCATTCCATGCCGCGTGGGGTGTAGGAATCCATTTCCTTATTCCATTTGTTGATAAAATCACACACCGCATCAGTATGAAGGAACAAGTCAAAGACTTCGAGCCTCAATCGGTCATCACAAAAGATAATGTCACAATGCAAATTGACACTGTTATCTTCTTCCAAGTCACTGATCCAAAGCTTTACGCATATGGCGTTGATAACCCGTTATCGGCAATTGAGTACTTATCGGCGACCACTCTTAGAAACATCATTGGTGAGCTCGATCTTGACGGAACTTTAACATCAAGAGACATCATCAATGAGAAGATGAGGAAGATCCTCGATGAGGCAACTGACCCGTGGGGCATCAAAGTCAATCGTGTTGAGGTTAAGAATATTCTCCCTCCTAAAGACATAAGGGAAGCTATGGAACGCCAGATGAGAGCTGAACGTGAGAAGAGAGAAAAAATCCTTCTTGCTGAAGGCGAGAAGCAATCCGCAATCTTAATCGCTCAAGGTAAGAAAGAGTCAGAGATCTTAAATGCTGACGCTGAGAAACAGGCAACAATCTTGAAGGCGGAAGGCGAAGCCGAGAAGATTCGTCAAATGAAATCGGCGGAAGCTGATGCCATCAAGATGACGCGCCAAGCTGAGGCTGATGGTCTTGAGATGCTAAAGAATGCTCAAGCTGATAATTCGGTATTGACCATCAAATATTTGGAAGCTCTCCAAAAAGTGGCAGACGGAAAGGCTACAAAAATCATTTTGCCTACAAATCTCACAAATATTGCCACATTAAGCAATACGCTTGTTGAGTCAACCAAAGTATCAAATATTGACCAAAACATTTAAAAACATTGCAAAATAGGGCTAAAAACTAGAGGAGAAGAAGTTCTCCTCTTTTTATGTTATAAAGGCAAAAAATACAAGTTTTGCATTGTTTACTCTTTAGTGAGATAATACGCGGGTGGTTTATTAACCGCTATATTGAAATTATTATGGCAATTGAAAGAACTACCCCTTTTGGTGGAATAAACATTTCTAGTGAAGCTGTGGCATCAGTGGCGGGAGAAGCCGCATCAAGATGCTATGGCGTTGTTGGACTTGTCTCTAGAGGATCCCTAGAAGACGCTGTTTATCAAATTCTTAAAATTGAAGAATACGTCAAAGGTGTCTACACCAGAAAAAAGAAAGACACCTATGAAATCGATTTATATATAGCCGTTGCTTACGGTGTCAAAGTCACCGAGGTCATGAGCGAGGTTCAAAAGAATGTCTCTTATACACTCGAGAAAACTTTCGGCATTCCATTCCGCAAGGTCAACGTCTATGTCCAAAACATAAAAGAGATTTAGAAATATGAAAACTATCGACGGTCAAATATTAAAATCCCTTTTCTTATCGGGAGCTAACAATTTATATAACCATTATCCTGAGATTGACCAGCTCAATGTTTTTCCTGTACCTGACGGTGACACTGGAATGAACATGAACTTGACCATGACATCCGGGGCTAAAGAAATCCAGAACAAGAATGACACCGATATTTCTTTGATTGCCAAGTCATTCTCAAAAGGCCTTCTTATGGGCGCTAGAGGAAACTCCGGCGTTATCACTTCTCAGATTTTTAAGGGTTTCTCAGTTGGCATCGAAGGCAAGAAAGAGATTAACGTTCAAGAACTCGTTGCCGCTTTTGAATCTGCTAGAGAAACTGCTTATAAAGCCGTTATGAAGCCGGTTGAAGGCACGATTTTAACTGTTATTAGAGAATCATCTTCCGCTTTAGCAGAAAACGCTTCAAAGCTCAATTCAATCGAGGCCGCTTTGGATTTCTTGCTGAAAGAAGCAAAAAAATCTCTTGACCACACTCCTGAATTATTGCCTGTTCTTAAACAGGTTGGAGTGGTTGACTCCGGCGGTGCCGGATTATGCGTCATTATTGAGGGTATGGTCAAAGCAGCTCACGGAAAATTCGTTGAGCGCATTGAACTTGATACGGTTACAAGCAACGATTCAACGGTCTTAGCTTCACCTTACGCTGGCGCAAAATTAAGCGAAGGCGAGGAAGGCTACGGATATTGCACCCAGTTCATTCTTAGACTTGGAAGCCCAGATGATGGAAAAAAACCATTCGTTGAGAAGAGATTCCAAAATTTCTTAGCGGGACATGGAAACTCAATTGTCCTTGTTAGAGATGATGATATCGTTAAGGTTCACGTCCACACATTAACTCCGGGAACCATGCTTAACTACGCTCAAAACTACGGCGAATTCTTAACCATCACAATAGAGAATATGTCAGAAGAGCACAATAATATCTCGCATGGAGATATTGCAACTGATATGGCAAGCAACATCGAACGTGGAAAAACCGACAAAACCCCATTAAAAGACTTCGGACTTATTGCCGTTTCCTCCGGGGAAGGCTTGGATCAAATGTTCAAAGAACTCGGTGTTGACGTAATCGTTAGCGGTGGACAGACGATGAATCCATCCACTGAAGATTTCCTCAAGGCCATCGAAAAAGTTCACGCAAAGAATGTTTTCATTCTACCTAACAATTCCAATATCGTTATGGCAGCTTCACAAGCGTGCGATGTTACGGATGAGAGCAAAACAATTGCTAGAGTTATCCCATCTAAGACAATTCTTCAAGGTATTACCTCCCTAATGCAGTTCTCTCCAGATCTTTCTGCCGACGATAACTTTGACAACATGAAGGGCGCTCTTAAAGACGTTAAATCCGGTTCAGTGACTTACGCTATCAAAGATACCGATATCGATGGGGTCCACATTACCAAGGATTACTACATGGCAATGGCAGATGACAAGTCAATTGTCACATGCGTACCTGATAAAATGGAAGCGTTGAAAGCGCTCATTGAAAATCTTGTTGATGAGGACTCATACATGATTACGGTCATCTATGGTCAAGACGTCTCTGCCAATGAGGAAAAGGAGATTGCTAATTTTCTTGAAGAACAATATCCGGATTGCGATGTTGACGTCAAGAACGGTGGACAGCCTGTCTATTCATTCCTGGTCGGTGTTGAATAAAAATAATCTGAAATTGCTGGGATTTCCCAGCTTTTTATTTGTCCTTAAATAGATTCCGTTTTTCAAAGAGAAATCTCTTTGATGTGGTAGAATATACTCATGAAATTCTCCAAATCCGAAAATGTTAACAGATCACTCACAAAAATGGGAATATCCACTTACGAAGATGTTTTAAACCATTTCCCTAGAAGATACGAGTCTTTTGCTTATACAAAAAGAAAATCTGTTTACGAGAATAAGGAAAGGGTGGTTGTCCTTGGCAAGATTAGAGGCAAACTCTCTAGGCCTGTGCGTTTTGCTCATAGAACTCTATACAAATTTTATTTTGAGACCGTTGATAGAGAGATTTGGAGTGTTGAGGCTTGGAATAGAGACTACTTAGGCAAGTACGTTGTTGAAGGGGAACTTTATACTTTAATTGGTTCTTTTGATAAGAAAAGAGGGGTTCTTTCAATGCTCAATCTTGTTAAAGGAGAGATATCTCAGGAGGATGCATATAAACCCGTTTATTCTTTGCCGGCTGATTTGGAGAATAGGACTTACCATGCCTTGGTAAAACGCGTGCTTAATCAATATGGTGATCAACTCCATAGTCCTGTGCCTGCAAGTCTACAAGCCAAATACAGGTTGGAGCCTTTGAAATGCGCATATGAACATGTGCATTTCCCAAAATCCGCAGAAGACATCAAGAAAGGAATGCGAGTTTTCAAATACCAAGAGGCATTGCTATTTGAACTTAAAAACCAATTGGTTCGCGGGGCGAATAAATCATTGAGAAAACCAAAAAACCGTCAAATTGACAGAGAAAAGCTGCAAAAGTTCATTAATTCGTTACCGTATAAAATTGGGAATGATCAAATGAAGGCTTTTAATGAATGCCTTGAAGATATGGACTCACAATCCGTCATGTATAGATTGCTCCAAGGCGATGTTGGCACCGGTAAAACACTTGTTGCTTCCCTTTGCGCTTATGCGAATTACCTAAGAAGCGAGCAAACCGCAATTCTTGCGCCTACCGACACTTTAGCTAGGCAACATTATGAGACCCTTAAGAAATTATTTGAAGGCACGCATGTCAATGTCGCTTTGCTTGTGGGCCATATGGAAGCCAAAGAGAAACGTTATGTCTACACCGACCTTGAAGACGGGACCATCGATATAGTGGTGGGCACTCACGCTTTATTCTCCAAATCGGTTAATTATGCATATCTGGGCTTGGTTATTATTGATGAACAACACAAGTTTGGCGTTAACCAAAGAAGTCAACTCATTGGCAAGGGCGAGCACGCTGATTTGCTTCTGATGTCGGCAACACCTATACCAAGAACTTTAACGCTCAGCATTTATGGCGATTTGGACGTTTCGACATTGCGTGAATTTCCTGCCGGCAAGCGCAATGTTAAAACTTATAACATGCCTTCCGATGACCCAAGAGTAATCTCTAGAGTCGGTGAATCTTTGAATAATGGGCGGAGAGTCTTTGTTGTTGTCCCTCAAATCGAAGGCAAGGACGAAGAGACGTCTGTCTTGGAAATTTATGATAAGTTTCAAAAACTCTTTCCTAACAAAGTGACTTTAATCCACGGAAAAGTGAGTGAAGAGGATAAGGAAGTGGCCACAATCGCGTTTAAAACGGGCCTATGTCCAATTTTGGTTGCAACATCCGTAATCGAAGTCGGAATTGATGTAAAGAACGCGGATTTGATGGTGATTTATTCTCCAAGTCATTTCTCGTTGTCCTCGCTTCATCAGTTGAGAGGACGTGTTGGACGTGATGGCACGCCATCTGAATGCATTCTGCTATCAACAATGGACGGAGATGATGAGAAACTTAAAATTCTCATGGAAACCGATGATGGTTTTAAAATAGCGGAAGAGGATTTAAGGCTCAGAGGCCCTGGAGATATCGCCGGGGTTAGGCAATCGGGTTTGCCAGAATTCTCTTATGCGAACATCATTGATGACTTCAAAATTTTCGAGATTGCTAGAGATGATGCCGCCAACATTATTAGAAACCGGCTTGAAAGCGAGAATCTCGAGATTATAGAAATCGCTAAAGAACAATCCGAAACAAGCATATTATCATAGAAACTCTTTTATATGATGGCTATACTAGCCATAGAAAAGCGTACGGAGGAATAGGTATGGTTAAGATTATCGTTGATATGATGGGCTCCGATAAAGGCAGCGAGGCCACAAAAGACGGTGTAAGACGTTTTAAGAAAAATCATCCAGATTGCGAATTGGTTCTTGTTGGCAAACTAGATGAGCTCGCCGACATGGATGGATATGAGAAAATAGAGGCCAACGAAACCGTTGGGATGTGCGCTGGGCCTATGGAGGTCTTACGTAAAAAAGACGCCTCAATGGTGAAAGCCGTTAGAGCGGCTGCCGATCCGGAAATGCACGCTGACGGGGTTATCTCCGCTGGAGGAACAGGTGCTTTCTTGAGTGCTGCCACACTTATTCTTAAAAAGATTCCCGGCGTCAAGAGACCGTGCTTAGTTACCGCATTCCCTAAACTCACTGACGAAGGCGGATTTGTCACAATTCTCGATTGTGGTTCGTCTAACGAAAACACAGCAGAAGAATTGCAGCAGTTCGCATATATGGGCAGCCTCTATTCCCAATCCGTTTATGGAATTAAAAACCCGGTTGTTAAGCTCGTTGCAAACGGAACAGAAGAAGAGAAAGGCTCACCTCTTGTTAAAGAAGCCCACGCTTTATTAAAAGATGATAAGAAGGTCAATTTCCAAGGCAATGTTGAAGGCAACCAGATATTAACCGGTTCGGTTGATGTTGCCGTTTGCGATGGTTTCACGGGGAACGTTCTTCTTAAGACGACCGAAGGCGTGGCAAAAGAAATGGGCCATGAAATCAAGAAAGCATTTAAGAGGAATATCTTCTCAAAAATCGGTTATTTGTTTGCCAAAAAAGGATTTGATGAGTTCATCACGAAGATGAATCCCAAGAAAGTTGGTGGCGCACTGTTGCTCGGCGTAAATTGGGTTGCGGTTAAAGCTCATGGCAACTCGGATGGAGAAGGGTTTGAATCAGCCCTCAACGTTGCCTATAAACTAATTTGTAATAATTTGGTTGATAAAATCAAGGAAGGATTCCAGGAATAATATGTCATTCGTAGACCAATTACTCGAAAAATTAAATATTAATCCGATTGACACATCTCTATATGAGTTAGCTTGCACCCATTCATCGGTTAACGGGATGGCTAACACCAAACACAAAGATTATGAGAGATTGGAGTTTTTGGGCGACTCTTTGATTGGCTTTGTAGTTTCCGAACTCTGTTATAAACTTCATCCAGAAATGATGCAGGGAGACTTATCCGTTTTGAAAGCCCAATTCATCAGAACCGAATCCGAAGCCAATTATGCCAGAAGACTGGGGCTTCATGAATACATTAAGGTTGGGGACTCGTTCCAAAATAAGATTTTCGATTCCAATCCATTGCTAGAAGACGTATTCGAAAGCTTTATTGGCGCCTTGTTCCTCGATAAGGGGTTAGAGTTCGCTTATGTATTTGTAAAACAACTTTTTTACAATGATATCAAAGATGGGAAGATCATTGTTGAAGAGAATCCGAAATCTGAGCTGCAAGAAATCATTCAAGCCGAATCAAGAGAGGCTTTGGAATATAAGCTTATTTCCGAGAGCGGCCCGGCCCACGATAAGACATTCGAAATGGCGGTTTTGTTCGAAGGTTCTGAACTTGGCAGGGGCATTGGGAAAACGAAGAAAGAGGCAGAATCCAATGCTGCCCGTGAAGCCCTTAAGAAAGTGGCGAGAGGAGATGAATAATGGGATTATTCGCATTTTTGAAAGAGAAGTTCTCCAAGAAAAATAAAGACGAGAAAACCGAAAAGTATGAGAAGGGTTTGGCAAAGTCCAGACAGGCTTTCGCCTCTCGTTTAGATGACCTTTCCAAGAGATATTCCTCCGTAAATGAGGAGTATTTTGAGGAATTGGAACAAATTTTAATCGAAGCGGACGTTGGCGTTTCTCTTACGATTAAGTTAGTTGAGCAACTGCTTGATAAATCTGAAGAAGAGGGAATCAAAGACCCTGCCAAAATCAATGAGCAACTGATTGATTCGATGTTCGTCGGATACGTTGAAAACGGCGGCAACATCACAAACGAAATTCAGTTTAAGGAAAACGGACCAACCGTTCTTTTGGTTGAAGGCGTCAATGGCGTTGGCAAGACAACAAGCATCGCGAAACTCGCCAAAAGATATATGGATCAAGGCAAGAAAGTGCTTCTTGTTGCCGCGGATACGTTTAGAGCAGGTGCGGTAGAACAATTGAAGGTTTGGGCCGGAAGGCTTAACTGCCCAATCATCACCGGCAAAGAAAATGGTGACCCGGCCTCTGTTTGCTATGACGGTGCCAAATATGCTAAAGAGAACAACATTGATTTGATGATCGTCGATACTGCTGGAAGGCTTCAGAATAAGACTAACCTTATGCAGGAACTCGCCAAGATGAATAGAGTTCTCTCAAAGGAAATCGAAGGCGCTCCACACGAGACATTCCTCATAATTGACGCTACGACCGGTCAAAATGGTGTTTCGCAGGCCAAAGCCTTCAAGGATGTCAGCAATATCACCGGTATTGTTATCACCAAGATGGATGGCACATCAAAAGGCGGAATAATCCTTTCCATTAGAGATGAGCTTGGCGTGCCGGTTCGTTTTATCGGACTTGGAGAAAAGATGGATGACCTTGAGGAATTCGATTTGGATGAATACCTTAATGGCTTATTGGTGGGAAACAAATAATGGAATCAAACGTAATCGAGAAAAGAGAAGAAGCAGTTAATCTCTTTGAGAGGTATGGCGAACTGTTAACAGATACCCAAAAAGAGGTCTTTTCCGATTATTATTTATATGATTTATCGTTAAGCGAAATCGCTGAAAACAAAGGCATTTCTAGGGCCGCCATATCGGATAATCTCCACAAATCGTTGGAAAAACTAGAAGAATATGAATCAAAACTGCATTTGATTGAGAAAGATAATAAATTGCTTTCTTTATTAGAATCGGTTAAAAATAACGAGGCTTTAAGCAAAGATGAAGCGCTCGACATCATCAAGGAGAATCTCTAACTATGGCATTTGAATCACTATCGGAGAAATTCCAAGGAATATTCAAGAAACTCAGGAAAGAAGACAAATTGACCGAAGCCAATATGGCCTCCGCCATCAAGGAAATACGTGTTGCTTTGCTTGAAGCAGACGTTAATTTCAAAGTTGTTAAAGCCTTCACCGAAGATGTTAAGAACAAAGCGTTGGGGCAAGATGTTTTAACTAAGGTCAATCCAGGTGAGATGCTCATCAAAATCTGCCATGACGAACTTGTCGAATTGTTAGGCGCAGATAACACTGGCATCAAATATGAGAATGGCTTAACAACCATTATGCTCTGCGGTTTGCAGGGTGCTGGTAAAACCACTTCCGCGGGCAAGCTGGCCTATTTGATGAAAAACAAATTGAACAAGAAAGTCCTTTTGGCAGGGCTTGATGTCTATAGGCCGGCCGCCATTGAACAATTAGGGGTCCTAGCTCGTCAAATAGACGTCGATTTCTTCAATATGGGCACTAGCTCAAATCCTGTCGATGTTGCCCAGGAAGCGAAGAAAAAGGCGCTTTCAGAGGGGTATGAGGTCCTCATCATGGATACCGCTGGTCGTTTGCAAATCGATGAGAAGCTTATGGATGAGTTAAAGAACATCAACAAAGTCATTCATCCTACTGAAGTCTTGCTGCTTGTTGATGCAATGGCTGGTCAAGACGCAGTCAACGTTGCCACAGCCTTCAATAATGATTTAAGACTTACCGGTGTCATCATGTCCAAGATGGATGGCGACGCTAAGGGCGGTGCTGCCTTATCCATCAAATACATGTCTGGCCTCCCGATCAAATTTGCGGGTATTGGCGAAAAGGTCTCGGATTTAGACATTTTCTATCCTGATCGTATGGCCGATAGAATCCTTGGCATGGGAGACGTTGTCTCGCTTGTTGAAAAGGCCAAAGAGGCCATTGATGAGAGAACTGCCAAAAAGGAAGCCCAGAAGATGATGGATGGCAACTTCACTCTCGATGATTTGCTCCGCCAGATGAAGATGGTCCAAAAACTTGGAAGTTTAAAATCCATCGCCAAGATGATTCCTGGCATGCCAAAGATCACAGATGAGCAAACCGCTCAGGCCGAGAAAGAAATGAAGATCTTTGAGTCGGTTATCAATTCCATGACTCCATACGAGAGAAAACATCCTGATTGCCTGAAATTCTCTAGAAAGAACCGAGTGGCTAAAGGATGCGGATTAACAAATGCCGAAGTCAATCGCGTCATCAGAAAATGGGAGCAATCCAAGGAGATGATGAAGCAGATGAAGCAATATCAAAAAGGCGGCAAGATGCCTGGAGGATTTGGCAAATAAAAGAAAAATAAGGTCGGTTTTGCGGCCTTATTTTATATATTTGTGCCCTTTTTCAAGAGCCTGTCTTTCCCAATCCGGGGTTTCGCCGCTTTCTAATTCATCCAACAGTTTCTTATCCTGTTTTGACAGCTCTATTTTTTTGAATAAGTCTGGGCGATATTCCTTTGTGAGCTTTAGAGATTGTTTTCTCCTCCATTTATCTATTGCGGCATGATTTCCGGAGTAGAGAATATCGGGGACTTTCTCGCCATTGAAATCGTATGGCTCAGTGTATTGCGGATATTCAAGGAGTGGGGTATTGAAAGATTCGTCTTTTAATGAATCCGCGGTGATGGCTCCGTCCAGCAATCTTATAACGGAATCAGCGACCGCCATCGAAGGGATTTCTCCACCTGTTAGAATGTAATCTCCGATTGAGAGGAGCTCATCAACGTAATTGTTAACTCTCTCATCAATGCCTTCATAATGCCCGCAGACCAAGATGAGGTGATCCAATTTGGCATATTCTTTAGCCTTCTGTTCGTTATAGGTCGTTCCTCTTGGGGAGAAGAGAACCGCTTTTGAACCAGGCGTTCTAACTTTTTTTAACGCGTCGACTATAGGCTGGCATTTCTGAATTAGTCCAGCGCCTCCGCCTACTGGAGGGGTGTCAACTCTTCCGTATTTGTCCAAAGTAAAATCTCTTATCTGAATGGTTTCAACCTCAACTAGCCCCTTGCTGATTGCCCTGGCAATGATGCTGTTGGATTTAAATCCGTCAAACATTTTCGGAAATAATGTAAGAATAGTTATTTTCATAAAAGTCCTGGAATTACTTTGATTTTAACAATTTTTGCTTCGATATTGATATCTAAAACAAACACTTTTCTAACGAATGGAACATAGAATGTGGTTCCATCTTCTTTTTCGACGACGATATTTGTGACGCCGGTATCTTTGACATCTTTGACGGTTCCGAGAAATTTGTCATCTTCGTCAACAACCTTACATCCCTTCATATCTTCATATCTTACGTAGCCTTTTGGAAGCGGGGCTAAATCCCTATCTATTTCGATGAAGTAGTTGCGGTACAAATCGGCATCTTCACAACAGGCGATTTCTTTGAACTTGACGTGGTACTCATTACCGCTGAAAGAGGCTCTCTCCACTGTCATGTCGATTCTCTCGTTCGTTTTTTCATTCAGAAGCGATAAGACGTTTCCGGCCTTGTATCTCTGCTTTGGGAAGTCGGTCATGCCGAAAACCTTGACCGTTCCATCAAGCCCAAACGGTTTTGTTATGTGTCCAATGCGTACGTATTCCATAGGGTTTTCTCCTAAAAAAACGGCGCCGAGTTATTCGGCGTCGCTTCCTTCTTCCTCATTAAAGCTTTCAAACTTTAGATGGATTCTAATGTTGCTGTTATCGGCTTTTCCAATGACGCCAACGGCTTCACGGAGAGCGTTTGCAACGGCGCCTCTTTTGCCGATAAGACGTGCTGTGTCATCATCTTCTGAGACGATGAGCAAGGTTACATCTCTTTCGGTTGATCCTGGCATCTCACGAATCATGATTGATTCAGGATGCTCTACGAGCGGATCGATGAGGGCGTGGATTGTTTTCTCGTAGTCAATCATTATTTCTTTGCTGCCTTAGCTGCTGCGTACTTAGCAATGATGCCTTTGCTTGAAAGCATTGCTTTGACTGAGTCACTTGGGATCGCACCGGCGTTGAGCCACTTCATTGCGAGTTCTTCGTTGATTTCCGCTGCTTCAATGCCTTTCTTTGGATCGTATGTTCCGATCTGTTCGATGCATCCGCCGTCTCTAGCGACACGGGAATCTGATGCGACGACACGGTAGAATGGGTTTTTGTGACGTCCGATACGGGTTAATCTTAATTTAACTGACATGGTTATATTCTCCTTTACCGAGGCAAATACTAAAGTAGTTATATTAGCCTGTCAAGCAAAATTGCTTAACAGATATTACAAAAGCTCTTTATTTAAATAAAAAAGTAGTTGCAAGAGATGAGATGAACACTTATCATTTGTCTTGCGTTTCGTATCGAACGCTACGCAGGCTCCGCTAACAATTGGTTATGAACCTGAAGAGAAACAAACAATCCTTAGGAGGAAGTGTGAGATGAATAATAACATCATCAATGAAATCACTGCCGGTCAGATTCGTACTGACATCCCAGAATTCGGCGCAGGCGACACAGTCAAAGTTTCTGTTCGTATCGTCGAAAACAAAAAGGAGCGTATTCAGGCTTATGAAGGCGTCGTAATTCAGCGTCGTGGCCATGGCGTTAGCGAGACATTTGTCGTCCGCAAAATGTCATCAGGCATCGGAGTTGAGCGTACCTTCCCAGTCAATTCTCCAGCTATCGCTAAGGTCGAGGTCTTGAAGAAAGGCGTCGTCCGCAGAGCTAGAATTCACTATATGCGCAACCTCTCTGGCAAAGCAGCTCGTATCAAAGAGAAGAAATAATTCAGTGAAAGATGAGGCTCTTCGTGAGCCTTTTTCTTTTGCCTTATAAGGCTAAAAGATTATAATTCCGATAGCGTATGGAATACGAAGTCGAAACATTAAAATCTTTACCAAAGCTCAATGAGCAGAAGAAAAACCCTAAAAAACCGATTGGCGAATACATCTTCCACACCGTTTTGGTTTTGCTCTTCACAGCTGTCTTATCTTTCAGTGGGCAGGTAATCTATGATGAGGTTAGATATGCCCCTTTCATAGTTGATGGCGAATCTATGTATCCAACCCTTAACTACAACACGACGGTTATTTCTTCAAACGGAGAGAAATACCAGGATGCTGCTCAATCGTGGAGCTTAGGAGATTTCTCCGACGCCTCTAAAACATATGTGGTCGATTATTGTTATATGGACTCGTCTAAGAAGACATTAAACAATCTGGAGAGATTTGATATTGTCGTCACATATTATAAAACGGATTATGATTCTAACTCCAAACTCAAAGATTCCGCATCCCTAAAGGTCAAACGCGTAATCGGCTTGCCTGGTGAGACTGTTAAATTCACTGAAGATGGCTCATTATACATAAAGGAAAAAGGCGGGACTGAATTCAGTTATGTTGAACAGTCATTCTTAACTTACGAAAACTACAAGAAGTCAAGGCCTTTGGTTGATGAAACCTGGTATGAAAAGGCGATGAAAGAAACTACAAGACGAACCTTGATTACTGAGCTTGGCGAAGACGAATATTATGTTGTTGGCGACAATAGACGCAGCGGTTGCTCAAAAGATTCGCGTGATACATCCATTGGACCGATCAAGCAATCGTATTTAGTCGGCAAGGCGGTCACTATCGCAATGAAAGCTAAATATGTTCCAGGATCAAGCCCCAAAAAGATGTATTTAACTTATAATATGCCTTGGAATTTGGAGATTTTATGAGCATCGACGGAATGCAGCAGAAAAACGTTCATTATTTCCCTGGCCACATGAGAAAGGCCTTAAACGCCCTTTTGCCTATGGTCAAGGCTTCGGATTTGGTGGTTGAAGTAGTTGATGCAAGGGCCCCGATATCGACAAGAAACCCATTATTCGCGCCGATGGTCGGCAACAAACCCTTGATTATTGTCTTGTCAAAATCTGATAAGGCAGACCCATCGGTCACCAAAGTGTGGGTTGAGTATTACAAAAATCTTGGAATAAGCGCAATTTCAAGCGATTTGAAGAAGGAGAAAGTCTTGTCCGTCTTATCTCGCGCTGCTGAGCCTTTGTGTCGCGCAAAAAGGGAAAAAGAAGCCAAAATCGGAATGAAGAGGCAACCTCTAAGGCTTTTGATTGTTGGCATCCCCAACGTTGGCAAGTCCACGTTGATCAATAATTTGGCAGGTAAGACCGTTGCTAAAGCTGGGAATAGGCCTGGCGTCACTAGAGCAGAGCAATGGATCAAGATCTCAAATGATTTTGTTTTGCTTGACACTCCGGGGATACTTCCTATGCATTATGAGGACAAAAACCAAGCAATTTCCCTCGCAATGCTTGGATCAATCAGAGAAGAAATCCTTCCAAATCACCAACTATATGAAAAATTGTATGAGTTTTTGAGGGATAATTATCCATCCTCCATGGCTAAACGTTATGGAATTGAAGATATCAAAGCAATTCCTCAGGATGCCATTTTGGAAATAGTCGCAAAAAAGTGCGGCCTTCTTTTGAATGGTGGCGAACCAGATGAAGAGAAAGCAACTCTTAGAGTTCTTAAGGACTTCCAGAATTCGGACTTGGGAAACATATCTTTAGAGAGGCCGGAATGATGCTAAGTAAAGAAAGAGAATATTATTCAAAAGACGTTCATTACATCGCCGGGGTTGATGAGGCAGGGCGTGGCCCTCTAGCGGGGCCGGTTGTGGCCGCTGCGGTTGTTTTGCCTCCGGAATTCGAATCCGAAGAAATCAACGATTCAAAGCAACTCTCCGAGAAGAAGAGAGAAAAACTCTATGACATCATCTTGGAGAACGCCTTGGCTTATGCGATCGTTTTTGCTGACGCAGATGAAATAGATGCAGGAGATATCTATAAAGTCACAAGGCGTTGCATGATCAAATGCCTTGAGAAGATAAGCGGCAAATACGATTTGGTAATAACCGATGCGATGCCAATACCGAATTTCCCTGTTAAAGTGATCCCTATGATTAAAGGCGATGCTCAATGCCTCAATGTCGCAGCCGCATCAATCCTCGCCAAAGTCACAAGAGACCGTTATATGAGGGAATTGGATAAGAAATATCCTGAGTATGGTTTTGCCAAACATAAGGGGTATGGAACCAAGGCTCATCTCGATGCGTTGGCCAAGTTTGGACCCATCGAACATATCCACAGAAAGACGTTTGGACCGGTAAAAGCGTGTTTTTTGGTGCAAGAAACGCTTTTTTAGGGAAAAAATCGAAAAAAGTCATCTATTAATTAGTGGAGGGCTTTTTTAAAATGACCAAAAAAGACGCACTAGTTTACATCTCCATGATTAACGGTGGAGACTTCAACAAAATCATGAAACACATTCACGACAATGTGAGGATTGACCCAAATGAGGCCGAGAGAGTTGCCTCATCACTAAAATGCCAGACAGTCACGATACTGGATGACAATTACCCTGAGCAAATGAAGCATATGTTTGCTCCGCCTATAGTTCTTTATTACTATGGGAATTTAGAGCTAACCAAACATTATCGCAAGACTTATGCCTATGTCGGCTCACGCGAACCTAGCGATTATTCCAAAGAGATGGCTAGGAAAATCGCCAAGGAATCGGCCGAACACGGATTAATCTTGGTTAACGGCATGGCTAGAGGAATCGATTCAGAGGCTTTAAGGGGAGCCTTGGAAGCAAACGGTAAATGCATCGCCATTTTAGGATGCGGAATCGATGAACCTTACCCTTTATCTAATAAGGATATATACGAAAAACTCAAGTTTGATGGGCTTATTATGAGCGAATATCCTCCGGGTATCGAACCGACCGCGGATAAATTCCCGGATAGAAACAGGATAGTTGTCGGACTGAGCAAGGGAGTGGTTATCGGAGCGGCAACCGCAAAAAGTGGCACGATGATAACCGCAAGACTTGCAACAGAGAATTACCGAGAAGTCGGTGCTGTTCCTTACCGCATTACCGACGACAATGCCTGCAACTCACTTATCAAAAGTGGGGCTTTCCTCATTGAAAGCGGTTCCGATGTTCTGGAAATGATAGGTGGAGAATACAAAGAAAAAAATATTTGCTGAACCTATAAATAATTTCTTTTATTTATATTAGATGGACGGGATAAACACGTTCTTTACAAGTGAGAAAAACAACCTAAACTACATAACCGAAAAG
>CAVAGP010000040.1:0-19941 GCA_963588175.1 Faecalibacillus sp.
AGGGTATATTGGATATGGCAGATTCCTGCGTTTACACAGGATTTAAGATACTACCGATACTATCGAAGAATTTCTAACATTTGATGTCAATTAGATATTTTGCGTTGATCCAATACGTGGAATAGGCAAGATTAAACGACTGGCTTATTAGTTAGAAACCATAATAAAACTCGTTTGTTGCATGCATTGTTGCTGTGTTCCTTTTATGCTGAATATTTCATATTCCTATCTCTTCGGTTGTCATTTTGAATAATTTCTGTCTCTTGCTAACGATTAGATTGTCCACGAAATTTTTTGACGTGTCTACTTTTAGACTGCTGGTGCTATTTTTCACAAAACACCGAATCAAAAATTCACAAAACACCGAATTGAAAGTTCACAAAACACCGAAAATCTTATTGATATAAGTCATATTCCTGTTAAAATTCGTTTGAAAGGTGGGGATATCCATGACTAAGGTTTACATTGAAAGATTGATGGAAAGTGTTCTCGAGGCAAAACTGAATTCTTGTGGTTGCGTTTTGGTAACCGGGCCTAAATTTTGTGGTAAATCCACGATGTGCCTTCGTCACGCAAAATCAGTGACAGAACTTAAGACTCAGAATGATATTGATGTTGCAAAAGCTGATCCAAAATCCGCTTTAAAAGGAGAGACGCCTCATCTTATCGATGAGTGGCAAAAGTCGCCAGATATATGGAACCAGATAAAAAAGGATTTAGATAATGACTATATTTTCGGAAAGTACATCATCACTGGAAGCACAACCCCTGTTGATTCCGATAAAATCCAGCATTCTGGTGCAGGCAGAATCGTTTCAATGGCGTTGAAGCCATTTACTTTATATGAGTCCGGTGAATCATTGGGGAATGTTTCTTTGAAAAGCTTGCTAGAAGGGGATGAGTTCGCTTTTGAAACTGCTTTCGAAAATGATAACCCAGTAGGGCTTGATGATATAGCGTTCTATATTTGCAGGGGTGGATGGCCTATTGCATTGAAAGCAAAAAAAGATTATGCAATTGAGGTCACGCGAAACTACTATGATGGCCTCTTTCGGATTGAGGATGAAAGCGATGACTTCATGCTTTTCCTAAAAGGAAAGAACGTCGATCTCCTCAAATTGATTCTTAAATGTTATGCAAGGAATATATCCACGCAGGCCAAGAAAACAAAGATGATTGCCGACATTCTGACTTCGGGCATCCGTTCGAAACTGGATGAGGACACATTTTCGTCTTATGAGAAAACGCTGAAGGACTTGTTCCTGATTTACGATTTGCCCGCCTGGAACCTCAACCTGAGGAGTTCGGCGGTCGTCCGAACCGCTCCGACGCATCACTTCTACGATCCTTCAATCGCCGCTGCTGCGCTTGGCATTTCTCCAGGTGACCTCCTTCGCGATTTGAATTCTTTTGGGCTGTTCTTTGAAGACCTTGCGGTTAGGGATTTATCCGTTTATGCCTCAACTTTCGGTGCTTCTCTTAAGCATTATCGTGACAGCAGTGGACAAGAGGTGGATGTTATTGTGGAGTCTAGTAATGGTGAGTATGGCGCAATCGAGATTAAATTGGCAGGTGAAGAGAATATAGAAGATGGAGCGTCCTCGCTCAATCGTTTTGAAAAGAGACTTTGCGAAAGCGGATTGAAGCTCCCTAAATTCAAGATGGTCATCACGAGCAATGGAACTTGCAGGAAAAGGGATGATGGCATCTACGTCGTGCCTTTGACTTGTTTGAAGAATTGATTGTTTTTTGCTTAGATACAATCAATATTCTATATATCTCCAAACACCGTTTTCATATCGAATAACCTGAGATATGGTTTCTCATTTTTTTATTCCATCTTCAAATCCAGTTCTCGAGAATATGCAATAGAGCCTCTTTAAATCTTCGGGGAAGATACTTGTGTTTTCTTCCGTATGTTCTAGCATCGTTTTGATGAACTTGCAATTTCTGCATTTGCATTCCATGACGAGCAGGAATCCATTCGCTTTAGCCAATCCATCAATTTCAATTAAACGGCCTGATTTTGACTCACCAGCTCGGAAGTTCTTTGTTTTCGGAAACGCTGTCTTCAATTCTCCTTTTTGGCTAAGTTCTTCAAGATATAGGGAACAAACATCCTCAAAGCCATGGCAAACGAAATTGTGTCTTTCGCATTCTACCAAGCCTGGAAGAGATGCAAGAAGTGGAACGATTTCGATATGAGGCTTGCCCTTATTCCAAAATAGAGCCTCTCGATTATCGTTTTAGAACACGTCCTGTTGCAGATTTCATCCCCCAATTTGGGCTAGAAGAGATTGCCGGGGCTTTATATAATGTCGACTACGCTTGCATGGATGCAATGAATGTCAAATTGGTGAGATGCCACACCTTAATGGAATCGGACCGCTGCGATTATGCATTCTATAGCCCCGATGACCCTAGGCTTAAAGAACACCCGCAATACGTGGATGAAAATGGTTTTATCCGCAACAAATAGGAGGACAGGTATGAAAAAGACATTTGAGGCCAAGGATCTCATCATGAATGGGAGATTCGTCCATTTGTATGAGGATGCGCCAGAAGATAAGAAAGCATACCTATTGAAACGAGTGGGAGAATTATCGGAAGAACTGAAGAAATATAGGAGCAAGAAATCATCGCTTTATCTATATTACTGCAACATAACTACATCCATCGCATGTCTGGAATATGACATATCCCGTGGAATATCTAGAGCTGATTCAATCGAAGAGATGAGTGGATACCAAAGAGAATTTATGGCATCCTCACGTGAGAAATACATAAATATGTTCCAGAAGAAATGGATGTGGCCTATCCTGCGTTTAATGATTCCGAAACTCATGTGCAAGATAAATGGAGAAGGATTCCATTGCTACGTCCCCAAGAACAAAGACAAAACGACAATCATATTCATTGAGGATAAATGCATGTTCAACACGGTCTTAAAAGAAAAAGGGATGTTGGACCTTGGCCAAATGTTTTGCAAGATCGATGAATATATGTATGGAAATATTCCTGGTACAAAGTTCGTTAGAATAGGTACTTTGTGTAATGGTGATCCTTGCTGCGACTTCAAATTCGTTAAGGAATAAGAGGAAACGCATACTTATTGCAACTTCCCCAATCAAAGCCTTGTTTTTGCCAAGAAATTGAAAAACTTGGGAGTTTTGAAACTTCTCCGCGGTCTACCACAATGCTAGATGGTGGAGCGGTGCCACATGCGGTTGTAAACACTCCTAATGTTAATAACGTTAATAAAGTTTGTTTTCGGATTAACACTCGAAGGTAATCGGTTTTTATCAATCGTTGGCGATATATCTTTATGTTTTTTTTCTGCAAGGTGATTGATGTGCGTATACCCGCCTCATAATTTCGACTGTTTTAACACTGGATATTAAAATAGCCTGAAATTTTGAAAATGTAGAAGCTATTCGTTTCTCACCTATATAAGCATTCAAAACAGCGATTCCATCGACGTTATTGGTGCTTCACATCCAAAATTATATAGGCAACACCTTACTATCTTTAACTAAATATGACAAGCTCAAAAGTTAGTCTTATATAACCTTTTTATTGATTTTGGAAAATAGACAAAAAAGTAATACCAGCGGTTAGTGGCCGAAAATAATATATGAGTAAAGAAGAAAAAGAAATCAATCATCCTCGCATCCCATAGGGAATCCACGATGGCTATCGCCGATAGGATATATCATGTTGATAATGGCGTGATGAAAGAAGTGGTCAGATAAAAGATGGCAATTCCGGAGTAAGGGAGTTATCTTGCGGAATTAACTGATAACGCGAATATTCGCTTGGATATAGGGTCACGTTCTCTTTTTTGGGAGTACATTTGTTTTGCGATGAAAGCATCAAAATACCGCATCATTTTGTAATGTTCTTTGTTGATTTTTTATTAGCGTTCCCCGTTAAAGTTGGGAATTTATCGGCAAAAGGCGTTAAAAGCTATTGGTGACAAAAAAAGAATGCGATAAACAACTCGGATGAAACCGAGTCGGATGAAACCGAGTGGAGAATTGTATGAAATTTATTGGACGCGAAGAAGAATTAAAACACCTAAAAGAGGCATATTCGTCGAAAGAATATGAAGGCATATTGTTATATGGCAGACGTCGAATCGGAAAAAGCGAATTGATTAAGCAATCTCTAATTGGCGAAGATTGCAAGACCATTTATTTTGAATGCACAAAAGTGTCTGAACAATCCAATACAGAGGCTTTTTCGGAATTGATAGGGAAAACATTCGGCATACCAACGCCGTATTTTCGAGACTTTTCATCGGCTCTGGAGTATTTGTTTGAAAGGTCTATTAGCGGAAAAATCATAGTCGTAATTGACGAATACCCATATTTACGGGAGAAAATTGCAGAGTGTGACAGCGTTTTTCAAAAGGTGATTGACTCTTATGCAATGAACTGCAAAATGAAACTTGTGCTATGCGGTTCTTATGTCGATATCATGGAAAAGCTGATGAGCGAAGACAATCCTCTTCATAAACGTATCGGGCTGAATATCAATTTACATCAAATGGATTATTATGAGTCGGCGATGTTTTATCCTAATTTTTCGAATGAAGATAAGGTCAAGATATATTCGGTTTTTGGCGGGATCCCTTACTATAATCGATTCATTGATGATACCAAAACGGTTGAGGAGAACATTATTTCGCTTGTAGCTTCGCAAGGTGCAAGATTCGAGCGCGATCCTGAATTTGCATTAGAAACGAAGCTGTCGAAAATGACAAATGCAAACGAAGTCTTTTTGGCAATTGCTCGTGGTAATGCAAAGTTCTCGGATATTTTGAACGCCTCCAAAGTTTCATCGTCTCCAACACTCGTTGACACATTGAAAAAACTTATTTCAATGGACGTCGTCAAAAAAGAGTATCCAATTAACGATGAATCGGAGAAGAAAAGTTATTATGTCATATGTGATAGGCTGTCAAAGTTTTATTACAAATATATTTTTCCGAGGGCATCTTATTTTTCGGTAATGCCCGCAAAAGCGTTTTATGAGGAATTTATCGCAAACGATTTTGAAAGCCGATTTGTTCCCCATGAGTTTGAGGAAATTGTTAAACAGTATCTCGTTCGCAAAAATAAAGAAGGGAAGATTCTGCCGGTGCTTTATAAAGTCGGAAAATATTATTACGATGATGCCAAAAACAAGCGAAACGGTGAGTTTGATGTAGTCACTTTAGACAAAAACGGTTATACATTTTACGAGGTTAAATTCACGAAGAAACCAGTAGACGACAGTGTTGTAAAAGAAGAAAAAGAGCAGTTATCGACTGGCGGCATCAAACCTTATCGACTGGGATTTGCCTCAAAAAGCGGATTTGATATTTTGAATCACGAAGACTTCCGTCTAATTTCACTTGATGAAATTTATGCCGAATAGATGCTTTAAAATGAAAAGCCGATTCTGCAAGAAATATTAAAAATATTCAAAAGTATCTACGAAAAAAGTTGGTGAACCTCGGTGTTGTATAGTGCTTATGTATTCAATATATATTTTCCCCTGATTCCCATGTATTTTCCGCAGAGTTCGCGGAACTTCTAACCAAAACGAGTGAAGATTAGATTGATTGTCTATTTGGAAATGCTGTCACATCTGACGGTATTTTTGCTGTTCCTTCTCATGGTTGTGGCATCCCCATCCGATAGTTGCGTTGTAGGTAATCAGTTCATGCAGCTAGCCACTTTAAATAAAAAACACCGATTTTAGAAGATACATAAAAAGGGTAGGGCAAGGGATGCTGCGGTCTTTGATATGCACTATTTCAGTTTCGTTAAAACTCACCAAGCAAAAAGGCCATATAAATAGGCATAGTTAAGATTTTATCGTTTCTACCCACGTTATAATCCCCGAGTTTTATCGCACCTCCGACATGGTATTTCTCAGGATATGAAAGGATTGTTTTTGTGCTTTTGGTGTTTCCCGTGGAGGCTTTGACTTCGACTAAAGTCACTTCTCCTTTATATCTTATTACAAAATCGATTTCTAGCCCGGAATCCTTATGGTAATAATACGGTTTTCTTCCCATTTTGGTGAAGATATCCGCCATTAGATTTTCGAAAATCGCGCCCTTTTAGCCATATAAATTACCTTGCAAAATGTCGTATTGAGTTCCGTCTTCAAGCATGCTTACAAACAACCCAGCATCTTGCATGTAAACCTTAAAAACATCGTTGATGGCATTGCCGTCTAAAGGAAGTTCGGGCAAATTTAAGTTGTAGCAGCGAACAATGATTCCAGCATCTTCTAACCATTGTATGCTCCCTTGGAATTTTGAGGCTGTCCCTCCTTTCTTCACAACGGAATACTGGAATTTCTTATTCTCTTTGCTAAGCTGTTTTGGAATAGACTGGAAACACTCTTTTATCAGTGGTTTATCTTTATCGTGGGCGTATTTCACCATGTCATCTTCGTATGATCGGACAATATCGCGTTGCAAAGCCAAAACATTATTCATCTGTTTGGTCTCCACAAAAGTCTTTACTACCTCTGGCATGCCGCCAACAACCGTGTATTGCAACATCAATTGTCGCATTCTTTCGTGCAGCGCTTCAGGAACGGGTTTTTCTTCGTTAAGGTATTCCTTTATTTTATCGATAACCTGTGGAGTGATTCCGTTCGCCCATAAAAATTCTTCAAAATCGAGTGAATGCATCTCTATTACGGTTTCCGAACCAACCGGGATGGATTTTGGCTGTTTTCCATATCCTTTTACACCGAGTAAAGACCCAGTTCCTATAACATCGAATCTGCCGTCTTCTTTGAAAAACTTCAACGCTGTTCTTGCTTCGGGACACTCTTGAATTTCATCGAGGATAATAATCGTTTCGCCTGGCTCGAAAATAGCACTCGGACCGAGCAAAGTGAACATCATCATTATAAGATCGTCTATTTCAAGTGATCCGTCAAAGATGGTGTTGTATAAAGGGTTTTTGAAGAAATTAAGATACACTTCGTGCTTATAGTTCTTTTTCGCGAAGTTGCGGACGGAATAGGTTTTCCTGCATTGACGGCATCCCTTGATAATAAGTGGGCTGTGGTTTGGCGCATTCTTCCAGTCTATCAACACGGTTTCTATTTTTCTCTTTAGCATTTTATGTTATGGTTCCTCAAATTCTCTGTTCCCATTATGCACAAAATAACTTTTTCAAGCGAGTTTATACGAAAACTAAAATATTTTCCCAACGAGTTTTGTGCTGGTAATGCACTGGTAACCTAAAAGTGGACGCTCCAAAGATTTTACGTGGACAGTCAAATCGTTAACAAAGGACGCAGGCAATCTAGAATAGAAACAAGAAGGAAAGAATATGTACTATTCAGCGCAAGAAAGGCTCGACATAGGCAGAAAAGTATTCAACCACCAAATCTCAGAAGAGGAGGCGGCCCGCGAGTACGGCGTGCACTGGCGATCTAAAAGCAGACAATAATTAGGGGAAAGACATTCATTCAATCCATATATGCCGCACAATGCCATAAGAGTTGCGATGTTGGTTATCTGCTTAAGGATTTCCTTTCGCGTCATTTGAATTGAAACGGCCGCTTTTAGGCAATATTCTCTCATGGACATAAAGATGTGAATGAAAACGGCCAACCCTCCTAGGATAGGCCGTTTTAGATGTTTTCTGGCTATCGCTTACTTATTTTGCCCCATAAAAGAAGACACAACGCCCAATATTGCAGATACAAGATAGATAGCCGTGAATGTCACGCCTAGAGCAGCGTTGCCACCTATGAAGTTAACTCCGTTCCAAACATCGGATAGCGATGGCAGTGCCACCCTCAACGCGAATGCGAATGCACCTGATGCCAAGATAGTAGGCACAACCTCTAAGATATCATTCCTAACAAAGAGGACTAAGGCAAAGCTCAATGCAGATATAAGCCCTAGGATAAAAGCATATATGCTGAATGTCTTATCTCCGATATCCAAGGCGATATATAGAATCGAACCAATTAAAGCAATCGCGCATCCGACGAGTGAGATATAGAATCCGGCTTTGCGGTCTTTTAACATACCCTTAATCATCTTAGTTGTTCTCCTTTCTCTTGATTGAGGAGATAACACCCAATGTAAGGAAGACTAATGTTCCCGCGCCAAGTGCAGCGGTAAGCGATATGATCGTTGGCTGCCACCAATAAACCGTCTCCTTTATGACTGTCTCCCTAGTCAAGCCATTCATGGCAGTTGACCTAGATAAGGCGTAGTAGAGGTGCTTATTGCAGTTCTGAGCGGTTTTGAACAATCCTCCATCCCTATCCGTTCTGATATATGACGAGAGTTCGCTTCTTCTAGAGGTGTCAGATAGGAATAAGTCCGTACCCGCAGTTAAGCATTCTCTCAATTTGAAGTAATCGGATGCGTCTTTAGCGGAGTCTGTGATATTGACTCCCTTGAATCCCCATTCGTTTCTCAGGATATCCGTCTGTATTGGGGCGTAGCTTGGGGAGGCTATGCAACCGATTCTATTGAACGAGGACATGACCCCGAGTCCCGCTCCATCGGTTAAAGCGCCTTCGAATGATTTGAGGTAAACCTGCCTAGCGGTCTGCTCATCGATGAAAGTGGAGACGCCATGCCTATTTGTCTCCTGGTCATTGATGGCTAGATGCTTGCAGCCCGTGATGATGCCCTTCTTGGTCATTATGGTGCACATTAGCTTAGTCATGTTATAGGCAAGGACGGGTTCCTCTGAATAGTATTCGGAATTGCGTCCGGAATATGGTGTTCTATGGGTGTTGTTCCCCGGCCCGAACATCCAGGAATATCCGGCATAGAGCATATCCTCGGCGAAGAATTCGCCTCTAGCCTCCGCCAAAGGATCATCGAACGTATTGCATAATGTGACCTCATCTGGATAGAGCATGCAGGCACCATTGGTTCCGCTAGCGTAGTTCCCAGCCACCCCATTAGGGCCATTTGTCACCGAATTCGCGGGTTTGCCGATATCCGGTATGGCAACCGAACCTCTATCATCTCCTATGATGTTGCAGATATCCGCCAAGCCGATTTGAGAGATGAACGTCTCCCATTTCTCGTCCTCGTAGGGCACATCGGCCATATCGATTAATTTGATGTCTGAGGAAACCCCGTACTTGACATCACTGATGCTGATTGATTCGTCTTTCTTGTAATACTCGCCGCTCAAATCCTTGATCATCTGATCTGTTGCGGTCAATCCAATGTACGGTTTAGGGAAGGTTGACCAGTCATCTCTGGTCATATAGGTAACTAGATTATCCCCATAATAGTTCAAATCCGCATTCTCCATATGGTTATAGACGACCTCGCCCGTTGTTGGATTCTTGGCGTATGTAACGTTATCTAGTGTATCTAGTGTATATTTACCAACTTTGTTGGCATCTCCAGCAACACTATTGCCGTCTTTATCGAACAAACCGTTGACCGCTTGCTTGGATAAGATGTTGTTTAATGCATCATGTGAATCGCTGCCTATAGCAAAGTAGTAGTCGCCTTTATCAAAGACGTAGCAACCATTTTTTGATGTATCCGCCCCGTTAGTGGCTTTGGTGTCATATGTTGCAAATGAATAATCATCAACGCTTATGGTTATGGTCTCGCTCTTGCCTGGCTCTATATCTCCGGTTCTAGCGTATCCGATTAGCTGAACCGCACTCTTCTCGGCCATAGTGGAATCATATGGCAGCTGAGCATAGAGCTGAACAACTGAGGAAGAAGACCCTGTATATACTGAGCCGCCCTTATTGGTAACCTTGACTTCTGCCGTTACCTTCTTGCTGTCTCTATCCCAATCAACGGACATCAGTTCCTGCTCCATATCGGAATAGGAGAGCCCATATCCGAATGTGTATGCCATCTCTTTGGAATAATCCCAATCAGTGGCGGATTCATAACATCCGTAATCGCCTGTAGCGCTATTCCTGTTCAACACTTGGTCCTGATATCTTGTCTCATAATATTTATAGCCAACATATATGCCTTCTTGG
Source organism: Faecalibacillus sp. (assembly GCA_963588175.1). GTDB lineage: Bacteria > Bacillota_I > Bacilli_A > RFN20 > CAG-826 > UBA4951. The sequence goes on from CAVAGP010000040.1 coordinate 10,006, forward strand.
TATACGACATATGATTTGCTGTGCAACCCCTCAACGTTCGTGTAATTGAAATCACCGAAGTTCTGCATAGCTGCGCTTGATAATGAGTTAGAGGCCCATGTATCCGATAGTCTTCCTGAGAAATCGCATTTGCCGGTTAAAAGATTGGCGATTCCGATGAATCCGCAGTTTCCTGCCGCTCCGAATGCTAGGGCGGCATCAACGCCGTATTCGGAATCCTCCAGCCATTTGGCATCCATCGCGAATGGCGAGTTTATCAACACAACCGTCTTTTTGAATTTGTTGGAATCCTTGATCATCTTTAGCAAGTCTTTCTCTTGCTGATGCAATGCGAGGGATGGGAGTCCATCAGCGTCACCCACGCTATCTAAGTCAACGCCTTCACCGGCGAATCTGGTGAGTAGGACTATGGCAACGTCGTTGTATTCGGATTCATACGATTTCTTCAATTCGTCGGTGTAGAAGGATATATCTACCTCGCCGATTGAGCTTTTGCCAGCTTTGGTGGATGTTGCCCTAGATACGCCCGAGTTCTCGTAAGCGTTCCACACAGTCTCATTGATGTCGAATCCAGCGCTCTTGAATGCCTCTTTAAGAGAGCCTCCGTATTTATCGCTATATGATGCCTGCCCGGCATTGGTCCTATAAACCGGGTCTTTGACGTTGTTGCCAAAGAATGTGATGCTTCTCTCGTTAGTCTTTAATGGCAAACAGTCATCGTCATTCTTCAATAGAACCGCGCCTTCTTCCATGGTTTTGATGCCATGGGCAATCTCATCTTTAATTAATTTCTCACAGTTCTCTTTGCTCAAGTCTCCATATTTGCTTTTGTAGCGCATTGAGTCTCCGCTTGTGGTTTGCTGTCCACCGGTGAGTCCTAAGGCGGAGTTAACATATCCACTGTAATAGAACATACTGGATGCGGTGGAAGCGGAAGTGGCGGTCATTAACCCCAATAGTGAGGCTAGACCTATAAATAAAGTCTTCCTTTTCATGATGTGTCTCCTGATATTGTTAGATAAAATATAGACAAGTACTTATATGTAATAGATATGTTAGTCAATATTTGCAGGAAATAAGGCAGGATTGGTGGTGGACACGAAATAAGAGAGGCTAAACGTGGGACGCCGTGGCTTTGGTGCCTTTAATTTTTGATTACAGACTAGGGCATCTTTATTATGTTTTGAATCGTTATAGGTGCACTTGGCTTATATTTTTGCGTGATTTTCGACTACGTTATTTAATAAATTTCAAAGGAAGTTAACATTTATGAAATTCAAATATTTTGTCGTAGCGTTTATCGCCCCAATGTTGTTGGTTAGTTGCGGAAATATTGAGTCGAATCTTAATAGTTCAAATCGCGATCTTTCGTATGCAGACAAATTGACTTACGCCATCGATTTCGACCTGAACGGCGGCACCTCACCATCATACAAAGGCCCTCAAACCGTCGAGTCGTTCACGAGGGACATATTCTTCTTTGACTGCGTCAAGGAAGGAATCAATTTCAGGGGTTGGGAATACAACGGCACGAAGGTGTTCGACGAAAACGGAAACCAGCTCGCCAACCCAACGATGGCCCCGAAGATGATCTTCACTGCGATATACGCCAACACCGCCAAAATGAGCATATCGACCAACTTGGCCGGAGCGGGAACCATTACAGGCGAGGGAGAATACGCATACAACACAACCGTCGACCTCTCGGCCAGGCCGAACCCTGGGTACAGGTTCGTTGGATGGTATTATGATGGAAATCTATTGTCAATCACCGAGGATTACAAATGCATGATGTGGGACCGGGACGTCGACATTGAGGCAAGATTCGAACTAAAAGCATTTGCGCTGGACATAAAAGCCAACAATCCGATCTATGGCCTGGTCGCATTGAAATCGGACATTAACTTCGAATACGGGGACTCGCATACTGAAGACATCGACTACACGACTGAGGTGACCGTCGCCGCCTATTCGAAGACCAACGTCAGGTTTCTCGGCTGGTATGATGACAACAACGGGCTCGTCTCCACGAACACTGTCTATAAGTTCATTATGCCGAGCCGTGATTACAGCCTTGAGGCCAAATGGAATCACTTCACGGTCTCCTACAACCTAAACGGTGGCACTCAGAATCCGTTTAACCCGACGAGTTATACGATTGATGACGAGCCGTTTGTGTTGTGTGATCCCAAGAGAGCGGGTTACGCTTTCCTGGGGTGGAAACTCAACGGCGCCTTTGTTACGTCAATCGACCCTCAATGGATCGATGATGTGACCCTGGACGCAGTGTGGGAAGAAACAGAAAACGGGAAAAAATTGGGTGTTATTCCAACAATTGATGAGACAAATAAAACTGTTTCTTATGGCCTATACCCTCAAACCCACGTAGACGATTCTGTAACAATCTCAGCCTTAGACGCTTTGACTTCAGCCAAGAACAATGGATGGTATCTTTACGACGGCGAGTATTACGCCAAAAAGACAGCCTTTCCATACGACTCGAGCTGTGTGTTTGATGACGGGACAAAGATCGTCTCTGATACGACCTATTGGTTCAAATGCGAGCCGATAAAGTGGAATATCCTGGAATCCGCCAACGGAACATATTCGCTGGTCTCATCCATGCTTCTTGATGCGCATAGATACAATGAATATTGGAGCGGTACTAAGAATGGTGTTTACGCGAACAACTACGAGAAATCCGAGATAAGGGAATGGCTCAACGGGACCTTCTATGACACCGCTTTTGGCCTAGATGACTCGCTTATTCAGGAGACGGTTGTGGATAACTCGGCCTCGACCACGAATTCCTCAACGAATGATTACGCAAGCGACGACACGGCAGACAAAGTGTACCTTCTCAGCTATCAAGACTATATGAACACAAACCATTTTGCCGATGACGTGTCAAGATACTGCAAAGTGACGGATTGGGCGAAGGCAAATGGGGCTTCATACAGCGTGTCGGCATCGTATAAAAACAATGGTTATTATTGGATCCGTTCTCCGTACTCGCGCTACTCCTACGACGCTTGGTACGTGAGCAGCGGTGGCAGCCTCAGCTACTACGGCGTCCACTTCTCGGACCGCTGCGTGCGCCCCAGCATTCAACTTAAAATCTCCTGATTAATCAGGAGAATCCCCGCAATTAAATGCTATTCCTTCATCAAAATCTTTGAGACTGCATAAAAGTGACAATGGGAATTGTCCTCATCCACCCCAAATATTTCGATGGATGCCATCACAATGATTCTAGTTCATGCAATCACTAAGATTTGGAAATCTGAAGTGAATTATAGGAGTATTTTTCGATTTCGTTTTAGGTGTTGATTTATTGTTGGATTAAACCGTGATGGTGAATAATTGATGCCGACAAAAGTTAGAATTGTTATCCTTGCCCGCATTGAGTTCTTCAAACCGACACTAGGTGTTTATTTGACGTCGGTCCTCAATCACCATAAACAATTTAATCATTTCCCGTTTGAATTGTTTGTTATTTTAAAAACGTCAATTAAAACAAGAATCTGATCAACTAGAACTGATATTTGCTTTATTGAAAAGTGTAGAAGCGCGATATAATTACGCCATGTTAAAAATCGGCGTGGTTGAAGACAACATCACGGAAATGAAGCCTTTGTTGGATTTTCTTGATGGATATTTCAAAGGTAAGGGGATAGAACAAAACACAACCTCTTTCATATCCTCAGAATCTTTTTTGGCTGACGGCAATTTTGATTATGACATTCTTTTTCTTGATATCGAACTGCCCGGAATAAACGGCATGGATCTCGCCCGCACTTATAGAGAGAAAAACAAGAAAACCATAATCGTATTCGTAACAAACATGGCTCAATATGCCATAAATGGATATGAGGTTGAGGCCTATGATTTCATCGTTAAGCCGATTAAGCCAGGAATTTTAAGCATCAAACTCGATAGAATCCTTGAAAAACTCTCGCTGAATTCTAATGACAAGGTGGTTATATCAATTGATAGACGACCGACTGTATTTGTATACGATTCCATTATGTTCATTGAAACGTCTAACCATAACATCACCATCAATACTTCTGATGGCAAAGTCTATAAAGCGAGGGCGTCTCTCTCGTCCCTTGAGAAAGATTTCGTATCTCATGGATTTTATAGAGTATCAAGTTATGCCTTGGTGAATCTTAAATATGTTACCGGCATCGATCATGATGACGTTATGATCAAAGACAATGCGATTAGAGTGTCAAGGCCGAAGAAGAAGGACTTCATGCAAGCCTTATCGAATTATCTTGGAAGGAACTAGATATGGCGCCTGGTTTCACCCTCATATTCTGGTATCGACCTCTTTTTATGCTTGAGTTAGTCGTGGCGGAGGCCATTTTTGCCTATAAGCTGAGAAGAAGGAATTATTTTTGGTTAAGAGTTATCTTATCAACCATAGTTTTGTTCGGAATCTCATTTCTCTTTCCTGTTCCGGTGTCTAACCCATGGTACAACTCGTTCATGTTCATCTCCTTCTTTGCCTGCACCTTCTTCGCTTTGAAGATTTGCCTTAAAGAATCATGGGGCAATGTTCTATTTTGCGCTTTGGCGGGATATACAATCCAACACCTCTCATATCTTGCCTATTCCGTTTTGTATGACCTGATATCCATTGGAGAGATAATCAACTGGATTGCCCCGAATAACCCTTATACCGGACAGATATCAAAAGAAGGGCTCTTTACTATTATTCAGGCAATCATTTACATTTTCGCCTATTTCAACATATATTTTGTTGCCTTCAACAATCTTTCCTATCGCATAAAGAAGAACGAGAACTTAGAGATTCAAAACAACGTATTCGTCGTAATCGCTTTAGCGGTCATCGTATCCGATGTCATATTCAATCAGATAGCGGTCTTCTACACGTCCGCTAATTCGGTTGCCTCATATTTGATCTATCTATCATCTATGCTCATCTGCATTCTTTCTTTGACATTGCAATTCTCGTCTCTTAGGAAGAAACAGATGGAATTGGAGATGGAAGCGGAGAAGATGATGTACAATGAGCGGCTATCCCAATATGAGATGTCGAAAGAGAATATCTTTCTCATCAACAAGAAAGTCCATGACCTCAAGCATCAGATCCATAAGATCGGCAAATCTGAATGCATCGACCAGAATGAACTTAATGAAATCGAAAAAGCCGTATCTATTTACGATTCAATAGCCAAGACCGGGAACGAATCCTTAGATGTCATTCTGACTGAGAAATCCCTTCTTTGCCAAGAGCACCATGTTACGTTATCCATGATAGTAGATGGCAAACTTCTTGATTTCATGGAGCCAAGGGATATTTTCTCTTTCTTCGGCAACGCATTGGATAATGCGATAGACGCTCTCCAAAAGGTTGATGAAGACAAAAGAGTCATAACCATATTGATAAGAAAAACAAATTCGTTCATCACCATCCATATCGAGAATTATTTTGATGGAATCATCAAATACGACGGGGACAAGATAATGACCACAAAGGATAAGGAGGAGGGATACCATGGATATGGTATTCTTTCGATGAAATCTATAGTTGAGCGATATAACGGCACCTTGTCATTCGATGTTAGAGGCCACTCATTTGCCCTTAATGCCACGTTTAATAGCTGATTTTAACCGAACTCGCCTCTAGATACGCAAAACTCGCCTTTTCCCTTGATGAAAGCGGTTTAATTGCCGCAAATTATCCTCAACAAAAATAGCTATAAGGAGGAAATAATATGGCTAAAATGTCCGGAAGGAAACTCAGGACTATTTTGGTTCCTATTGTCTCGCTGCTAGTGGCGCTTCCATGCATCGCTACCATCACCGCGAAAGAGTATTCAGCATCTCTTGATTTCGCGTTTGGTAAAGGTGAGAAGCACGCCGTATCAGTCTCGGGGCTAAAGGAATCAGACACCGCTTTCTATGAGCATAATTATGCCACAAAGGAAGCATCAAGAAACGCGGCAGTGGATGTCGCACTCAAAGCGGAGGAACAAGGTGCAGTTCTATTAAAGAACAAAGACAATGTTCTTCCATTAGCATCAAAGGCTAAGGTAACCCCATTTGGTTATCACTACGCCTCGCCTGTGTATGGCGGAACAGGATCTGCCAACATCGACACATCCGACACAAGTTGGCTAAAAACACCAGAGCAGGCTTTAGCAAAGCATTTCACGGTCAATACGGAAATCGCGAACATTCTTAAGGATAAAGTTGCGGACGTTGAGACCATGACAGGTGATGGAGAGAACGCCCCAACAGATATCTCTGAATATAATGTTGATGTCTATAACGGCAAAGAATCATCGTGCGAAGACACAACCGGAATCATCTACATCTCTAGACCAGGCACGGAAGGATACGATATCCTCTCAACCAAAGCCTATTCCGACGGCACGCCACATCAGCTTACTCTCACAAAGAATGAGAAGGACATGATTGCGTATGCTGAAAGAAACTGCAAAAACATCGTAGTCTTGGTGATCACTCCAACTCAGTTCATGATCAATGACCTCGTCAAGGACGATAAAGTCAGCGCGATAATCTGGGCAGGACTTCCAGGTGCTGCCGGATACGAGGCAATAGCTGAAATACTCGATGGCACGGTTAACCCATCTGGTAAATTGCCAGACACATGGTATGCCGATTTCGAAAGCGATCCAACTTGGAAGAATCACGTTTCTGCCCCATTAACCAACAAAGTAGATGGCGGACCTTCATGCGTTATCGAATACGAAGAAGGACTCTACATGGGTTATAGATATTATGAAACCCGTGCGGCTTTAGATAATGAATTCCAAGTGTTTGGAGAGACAAAAGGCTATGATGATGCGGTTAACTACCCATTTGGATTCGGACTTAACTATGAAGATGATAAAGTCACTCAGACATTATCGAATGTCACTTACAAAAACGATACAGTAACCGTAACCGGCAAGATTGAGAATGCCTCGTCTAGAGCGGTTGACGAGGTTGTTCAGATTTATTATGCAGCCCCATACAACTCAACCTCAAAGATCGAGAAATCTGCAAAGAACCTCGTTGCATTCGAAAAAGTTCATGTTGAAGCAGGGAAAACATCCAACTTCGAAATCTCATTCGATGATGAGGATATGGCATCCTATGACCACAAGAAGTTCTATACCGACACAGGCTCATACGTCCTTGAAGAAGGAACTTACAATATTTATCTTGGCAAAGACGCTCATAACTCTTGGGGAGAGGATACAATCAAACTTAATGAGACTAAGGTCTACTCAACAAAAGCCAAGACAGGAACACCTGTTGGCAAGAGATTATCAGACGAAGTGGAGGCCAATAACCTATACGATGAATTGAATGATTACGAAAAAGAAGGTGGGATGACGACTCTTTCTAGAGCGGATATGAAATCCACTTATCCAGAATCTATTGATTCAAAGACACTCCCGCAGAAATTCTTCAATAACATCAAGACTGTTGATATCAAAAATGACCCAAAATTAGGAGAAGTCAAAGGCTCCGTCCTCTATCAAGAGAAAGACCCAACCTCCAAAGCCGGAAATAGTATCACATTGTCGGATTTGAGAGGACTTGACCTCAATGATGAAAGATGGGATGAATTGCTCGACAACCTCGATTATGAATCAGATGACGTCGACAACGCTCTAACATGGGCTCTCTATCAGACCGCTAAGATTGATTCAATCGGAAAGGTTGAGACATGCGATAACGATGGCACAGCCGGACTTACCGCCACGTGGGGTGGCAATGATGCACTTGCAGCCATGTTCGGCATGGTCTCCGTCAAGGTCACCGCTTGCTGCTACCCAGCAGCTCCAACAATCGCAGCCACTTGGAATGTCGATATCGCCAAAGAATATGGCGAGATGGTTGGCGAAGAGTCAATCACTAATGGATTGTCCGGATGGTATGCACCAGGACTTAACCTCCATAGAACTCCATTCGGAGGACGTAACTTCGAATATTATTCAGAAGACCCAGTCTTGTCTGGCGTCATTGCAGCATCAACCGTAGGCGGAGCTTTCACAAAAGGCGGATTATATGCTTACTTAAAGCATTTTGCTCTTAATGAAACCGATGTTGATAGAGCATCTGTTTCGGTTTGGACAAACGAGCAGGTTGCTAGAGAACTTTATTACAAAGGTTTTGAAATCTGCGTTAAGAGAGCAACGGGTGAAATCAAATATTATGATGGAACCACGAATTCCCTCCAGACAAAAACAGTCAAAGCCACACGTGGCATGATGACATCCATGAACTATATCGGAACTCAGTCACCAACCAACTCATATACCCTCTTGACCGAAACACTCCGCAATGAGTGGGGATTCGAGGGAATGGTCATCACGGACTTCACATCTGGTGCATTCAAAGACAAGAATGTTGGTTATAGAGTCGGAAATGATATTTGGATGGCTATGAGAAAGACCGATCTTGATCTCTCAACTCCAACTGCAAAGTGGTGCGCTAGAAAAGCCATTCACAATCTCTGCTATGTCGTTGTCAACTCCAACGCTTACGACGGAATTGGACCTGGCAGCTATGCTTATTACGATATGGCAGGCTGGGAAAAGCTCTTAATCGGCATCGATTGCGTATTCGGCGTGCTCGCTGTTGCAGGCATCGCGTGGATTGTGGTCGTATCAGTTAAGAGGAAAGACGCTTAATCAAGGAGGATATAAATATGGATTTCTTAAAAGTATTTAAAGAGAACAAAGCCAGTTTCTGTCTTTCTGTCGCATCAGCGGTCTTAGGAATTGTTGCGGTGATCCTTTATGGCACAACGGGCATAATCAAAGGCTTCACCGAAAACTTAAGCGCGCCAGTCTTTATCTTTGCAATCTTAGGCATTATCATCGCTTGCTTAAATGCAGTGAAAAGAGTGGATACGCTCGAGACATTTGCGTTCACATTCATTGTTATTGCACTCGTCTGTTTCTTCGTTAACAACGCCAACTACTTAGTTGCTGTTGTTCGTGGAATCGATGTTACACATGTCAGTGGAACGTTTGTCACAACGGTCGTGTTCTTCGTCCTATCCTTAGGAACGGCTTTAGCGGCAATCTGCTTTAATAAAAAGGCTAAATAGTCGTAATCAATAAATGAAGGGGTGGTCCTCGATGGGGTTCATCCCTTTTGTTTTTGATTGCAGCAAAAACAAAATTAGTAGTGTAAATATAGGTGGGTATATCTATGTTTTTTCAACTGATTTTCGCTTTGTTCAGACTCTGCTGCTTGGCTTCTAATGCTTTTCTAACATTAAAAATGGTTTCTGATATTTGGATGCAGTTTTCATATTTTGCCGGAATAAATTCAATTGCATGCATAAGGCTATTCGTTCTGATAATCACCTTGTAATCCTCAACGAACCTCTCTTTATTTCCTGCCATGGATCCTGCAATCGCCCCAACGTTGCCGAATAGTGCGCCGCCTATGATGGCTTCGGCGATATTGGATTTTGCGATTGTTCTTGACCTATCAACTATCTCAATCTCGGTTATTATCTGCACGTTGATAGCGAGTTTTTTATATCTTAGATCGCCAGTTCTAATGTTTATTTCAAAGTTACCGTTTTTTGCTTTAATAGACTTCATTATATATGGATTCAAAAGCGCTCTATTGTGAATTTGGTTAATCAAAAATCCATAGGATGCAAGGGACGCAAGTGTTAATAATGATGACGTTACTATGCCAGCAATACCGCATTCATCCCAATAATATCGTCCCCAATCTTCTACTTTGTAAATTCGAAAAGACAGAATAAACTCTGCAATCAATGGGATTGCAGCTAAAAAACTGCAAAAAAACATAACAGTTCTTGCACCAGTTGTTCCCCTTTTCCTTTCTTCTTTGAGAGATTTATTAAAAGCGATAATCATGGAAATGAATAAAAACGTGTTAATAAGTGTTGTGAATGGGAAC
>CAVAGP010000041.1:0-19814 GCA_963588175.1 Faecalibacillus sp.
GCATGAAAGTAGTAATTTTAGCAGGTGGACTTGGAACAAGAATTTCCGAGGAATCACATTTAAAACCAAAACCTATGATTGAAATAGGGGAACTGCCTATTTTGGTTCATATCATGAAGATATATGCTACACAAGGATTTAACGAATTCATCATTTGTGCAGGCTATAAGCAAAAGATAATCAAAGAGTATTTTGCACATTATTTTTTATACAATAACGACGTTACATTTAACATTGGCAGTAATACTAACGAACGAATTATTCATGAAAAAGGAAAAGATAATTGGAAAGTCACGGTAGTCGATACAGGCTTAAACACTCAAACGGCAGGACGCATAAAAAAAGTGGCTAAATATATTGGCGATGAGCCATTTATGCTTACTTACGGCGATGCCGTTGGCGATATTGACATCCACGCATTATTGGAGTGCCATAAGAAGGCTAATAGACTAGTTACCATGACATGCTATAACTTCGGTCAATCTAAAGGCGTTATCGATTTCAACGCTGATGGCACTGTAAGAGCCTTTAGAGAAAAATCCGACAGTGATGGCGACATGATCAATATCGGATTTATGGTCGTTGAGCCTGAGGTGTTGGATATGATCCACGACGACGCCACTCCATTTGAAATTGCGCCATTAAGAGATCTGGCCGGCCACAATCAAGTTAATGCATATATTCATAAAGGCTTCTGGCAATGCATGGATACATTAAGGGAAAAAGAGAAATTAGAGAAACTCTGGGCATCTGGTGATGCTCCGTGGAAGATATGGAAGGACTAAGACTATGCTTAATCTTAATTTTTATAAAGGCAAAATAGTTTTAGTTACCGGCCATACTGGTTTCAAAGGCTCTTGGCTGTGTCGCATTCTCATCAATGCCGGCGCTAAGGTAATCGGGTATTCTTTAAAGGCTCCAACTGAGCCTAATCTTTTTAATTTGGCTGATATCGAGAATAAGATGGTTTCTATTATTGGCGATATTAGAGACTACAATCATCTGAAAGAAGTCTTTGATGAATATCAGCCTGAATGCGTATTCCATCTAGCTGCTCAACCGATTGTTAGAGATTCCTATAAAGAACCTAGATACACATATGAAACTAACGTAATGGGAACCGTTAATATCTTGGAATGCGTAAGGCTCACCCCAAGCGTCAAGAGTGTCCTTAATGTCACAACCGATAAGGTTTACCTCAATGATGAAGTTCCAAATCATCCGTTTAAGGAAGATGAGCCATTGGATGGATACGATCCATATTCCAATTCCAAATCATGTTCCGAATTGGTTACCCATTCATATAAGAAATCATTTTTTAATGATATGGATATTGCCGTATCTACTGCTAGAGCGGGTAATGTTATAGGTGGTGGAGACTTTGCTAACGACAGAATCATTCCTGATTGCGTTAGAGCAATTGAACAAGGGAAAGAGATCATTGTTAGAAACCCTTATTCCACGAGACCATACCAGCATGTTTTAGAACCTCTATATATCTATCTCGAAATTGTTGAGAAGCAATATAATGATAAGAAATATCAAGGATACTATAACGTTGGCCCAGATGATTGCGACTGCGTAAATACGGGTGATTTAGTCACCAAATTCTGCAATGCATGGGGAAACAACGTTTCCTGGGTCAACAAACATGATGGCGGGCCACATGAGGCTGCATTCTTGAAATTAGAAAACTCTAAGATAAAAGAAGTCTTTGGCTGGACCCCAAGATGGCATATAGATGAAACTATTGAAAAGATTGTTGAATGGACTAAAGTCTATTTAAATGATAAGAAAGATATTCCTTCAGAGATGAATAAGGAAATCGAAGAATTTATGGGAGGTGTCAAATGAAAGCGATAGTTACAGGCGCAAATGGTTTCATTGGAAGCAGCCTGATAAGAAAGCTCGTTGAAAACGGTATCGAGGTCACCGCCATCGATTTGTCGTTTAAGCCTTCGAGGCTAATCGAGAGCGAATTGATTACGAAGATTGAGGCTTCGGCCGACGATTTGAAGCCTGAAATGCTGGATGGCGAATGTGATTTGTTCTTTCATCTCGCGTGGGGGGGTGTTAACGGCGTTAATAAAGGAAATATAGACGTTCAATTAAAGAACATCGTGACGACTATTAAGTGCGCCGAGATTGCCAAAGGCGTTAGTTGCCGGAAATTTCTTTGCGCGGGGACCGTTGCCGAAAGAAACGTTGAGTCTCTGGGCAGATTGGACAAAACCGGACCCGGGATGTTCTATGGGGCAAGCAAGTATTCGGCCCACGTTATGCTTGAGACGTATTGCAAGAACATTGGTCTCGACTTCGTATGGATGCAGTTCTCCAACATATTTGGCCCATCCAATAAGACGGGCAATCTCGTAAGCTACACGCTGTCGCAGATACTGGATGGCAAGGAGGCGATCTTCGGGCCAGCAATGCAGCCGTATGATTTCATCTATGTCGACGACTTGATAAAGGCCGTCTATCTTCTAGGCGTGAGCGAAACCAAAAACGATTTCTATTTTATAGGTTCCGGATCACCAAGACTCCTCAGGGACTACTTGCTCGAAATTGGTAGGGCTGCAGACAAAGAAAGCCTCATCAAGATAGGCATAAGACCGGATGATGGCATAATCTATGATTATGGCATGTTCGACGTCTCGAGGCTCATGGAAGACATCGGAGAGTATGTATCGATGCCTTTCGAGGAGGCCATCAGGTACACGATAGAAAATTACTAGACACAGGATTTCATAATTGAACGTTTTTTGTCGAGAGACAATGAGAGGAGATTCGATTATGGAAGCAATTGTTACAGGGGCCAACGGGTTCGTGGGCTCGAATGTCGTTAAGAAACTGTTGAGAGAAAACATTGAGGTTTTGGCCATTTCCCGCTCCTTTGAGTGTTCTAGGCTTGGTGAGCATGAGCGCCTTAGGAAGATAGAAATGGATGTTAAAGACGTTGGTAGGCTTGCCGATATTGCCGCAAAAGGCGAGTACGAGCTGTTTTATCATTTCGCATGGAACGGCTCTGCGGGCGCATTGAGGTGCGATGAGCACATCCAGACGGAAAATGCCTTGCAGACCGTCGAGTGCCTCAAGGAGGCATCAAAACTCGGCTGTAAAAAATTCATTTGCGCAGGTTCTATTATGGAATACGAGGTGAATGAGGCCGTATACGCTCAAAACACTAGACCCGGCCTGGCTTATGTTTATGGGGCCGGCAAGGTTCTTGCGCATGAGCTCTGCAAGCCAATCGCTAACTCGCTGGGCATTGAACTGGTTTGGGGCTACATCACGAACGCCTATGGCGTGGGCGAGAAATCGCCGAGGTTCATAAACACAACTCTGAGGAAAATCATGAACCACGAGAGACTTGAGTTCACCTCTGGGACCCAGAATTACGATTTCGTCTACATCGATGATGCTGCAGAGGCGTTTTATCTGCTGGGGATACACGGCAAGGCCAACAAGGGGTATATGATTGGTTCCGGCAAGGCAAGGCCTCTCAGAGAATTCATAACCGAGATGTGTGATGCCAACGCCGGGGGTAACAAACCGTTGTTTGGGAATGTTCCGTTCACGGGGGTGAATATCCCTTTGAACGTTTATTCGATAAATGATATCGTTGACGACTGCGGTTTCGAGCCGAAAACAAGCTTTGCCGCAGGGACAAAAAAGACGCTGGATTGGTTGAGAAGTGGAGAGTGATTATGGGCTATGATTACATCGTTATTGGAGGCGGATTAAGCGCCTCTGTTGTAGCAAGAAGACTCGCTGACGCTAGCAATAAGATCCTTATTGTCGAAAGAAGGAATCGCCTTGGCGGCAATCTTTTCGATGAAACCAACGAAGATGGAATCTTGGTTCAAAGATATGGACCACACACTTTTCATACTAATAATGATGATGTCATAGCATTCATAACAAAATACGCTGATTTCGAACCGTACAACATGAGATGTGAAGCTAACCTTGATGGCGTTGTCACGCCTTCTCCATTTAACTTCAAAACAATAGATCAGCTATACGACGAAGAAAGGGCGTCATTGTTGAAAGATAAACTTACAAAGGCGTATCCAGCGGGTCACGCAACCGTTGTTGAACTTTTGGAATCTAAAGATGATGACGTCAAGAATTATGCACAGACGCTTTTTGATAAGGATTACTCTTTATATACATCTAAGCAGTGGGGGATAAGTCCTTGTGAAGTGGACCCTTCAGTATTAAAAAGAGTCCCTGTAGAATTTTCTTATTACGATAGATACTTCTATGATAAGTTTGAAGCGTTGCCTAAGGGCGGGTTTATGACTCTAATCAATAACCTTCTTGATTCGTCAAATATTGAAAAAATGGTGAATGAAGACGGACTAAAGCATATATCATTTGAAGACGACAAAGTTTTATATGATGGTAGGGAAACGAAAATCATTTTTACAGGTCAAGCTGACGAACTGTTTAAATATAAATTTGGAAGATTGCCATATCGTTCTTTGAAATTTGAATATGAAACTCATGATACTGATTCATACCAAACCGTGGCAATAGTTGCGTATCCCTCACATGATTATGGGTTTACAAGAATAACCGAATACACAAAACTACCTTTCCAAAAAAGCAAAAAGACGGTGATTGCCAAAGAATACCCAGTATTATTTGATGAGTATTCCAATAATGAACCTTACTACCCTATTCCGACCAAAAAAAACAATGAAATATACGAAAAATACAAGACCGAGACTACCAGATATAAAAACATATATCTATTGGGGAGGCTTGCTGAATACAAATACTACAATATGGATCAATGCGTATTGAATGCACTGAACCTTGCTGATAAATTGATTGGAGGAAATGAATAATGCAGAAATGGAAATTTGAAGAACTGCCTTTAAAAGGCGCATATAAGATTTCGACATTCTATGCTGATGATATCAGGGGTGGGTTTGTTAAGGATTATTCTAAGGAAGTCTTTGAACAAAACGGTATTCCTTACGACCTAAAAGAAACTTTTTATACTATTTCTCATAAAGGCGTTGTTAGAGCTATGCATTTCCAAAGAATTAAGCAACAACCAAAACTTATGAGATGCATTCAGGGACATGTGTTCCACGTTATCATTGATTTAAGAAAGGATTCTCCAACATTTAAACAATGGTTGTCATTTGATTTGAGCGGAAATTCTTTCACAGAAATTTTGGTTCCAGCCGGCTTTGGTAATGGCTATTTGGTTTTGGAAGATTCCATTATGTCTTATAAATGCGCCGAAAAGTTCTATGGCGAATATGATGGTGGTATTAAGTTTGATGATCCTGAACTTGGAATTGAATGGCCATACGATTTGATTGGAGGCAAGGATAAACTCATCGTTGCTGATAAAGATTTAAAACTTCCGACATTTGAAGAGTTTATGATGAATTACGATAATTTCTTCAGCAACATTTTAAACAGTTAAGATTAGAAATGATTAACCTCCTATTTGTGCTTCATAGGCAAACACTTCATATTGCTCCTGGCCAAAAAGAACGTATTCATCATAAACGTTGATTCCTCCACATACGCCTCAAACAACATACCCGTTAACTATGCTAACTACATATACTACAACGCGGATATACGCTCCTACCCAGCAATGGATTATATCTTTAATAAAGAGAAACCAGATATAGTGGTTAACTTCGCTGCAGAGACACACGTGGATAGGTCATGGGTATATGAAGAGCTGTTCCATGACGTGAACGTCAATGGGGTTAAAGCGTTATTAGACCTATCACTTAAATATAACGTCAAACGATTCCATCAGGTATCCACTGATGAGGTATACGGCTCATTATTGAGTGATTCTAGGCCGTTTAAGGAGAATGACCCCCTAAGACCCACTAATCCCTATTCCCAGTCTAAAGCAACCGCAGATGAGCTGGTTTTGGAATACTCACATAAATATGGATTGCCAATAAGCATATCTAGAAGCACCAATAACTATGGCCCATACCAGTTTCCTGAGAAACTGATACCACTGATGATATATAGGGCATACAAGGATGAGCCACTCCCGATATACGGGGATGGCCTCAACATCAGGGATTGGTTATATGTTGATGATCACTGCAAAGGGATCCTTGCAGTGATAGATAAAGGAAGAGCAGGGGAAGTCTATAACCTAGGCGGACATAACGAGAGAAGCAACCTATATGTCGTTAAGAGAATACTCAAAGAGTTGGGCAAAGGAGAATCACTCATCACCCATATCGAGGATAGGCAGCACCACGACAGGAGATATACCCTGGATTCCGATAAGGCTTATAGGGAACTAGGATGGGAACCAACCACCATATTTGAGGATGGAATCAAAGAGACTATAGATTGGTATTTATCCGATATGGGCATCAAGTGGCTCGAGGAGTGCATACGCCTAGAGCGGGAGTGGCTCATCCTCCACTACAAGGGTAGGTAATATACAACAATTTATGCAATACCGTCGGGGAAACCCGGCGGTATTTGTTTTATTATGGCATGTTAGAGTTGGGTTTGTCGTTCCTAAACCCATTTCTCCAATAACAATCTCCGTTATCGCATAATGTTGATTCCTTACCGCTCTCTTCGAATATAGACCGGAAGTTGTGTAAATGGGGTTGAGTTTCCAAACATTTTGAACACAGTGTGCGCAAAATCTTTCCTTAGTTGGTCTCGCTTATTGTTACCTATCTAAAAGGCTCTTACAGTTTCTTGCTCTCTTTTATTCTCATTGATTGGTGGGTAAAATGGATGCGGTCGGAGTTTATCTTCATGAAAAAATACAACAATCAACAATTGAAAAAAGTTTTGAGAAACAAAGGTATATATTTAAAGACCAAAGATAATGAGCAATTTGAAAAACACGACTACTATCAGGTTGTTAATGCATACAAAGGAATTTTCATTTCCGGCATCGAAACAATAGATACCATTTTTAGGCACATTGATAATCAAGACGAGTTGAAAATAAAATCCTATGAAAAAACTTTTGGGGTAAAGTTTGACCCTACGAATAAGGATAAATTTAAGATAAAGGTTTTGAATTCCATATTAAATAAATACGGTATTACCGGTTATGAAAATCAGGATTGCAAACACAAACTTAATATCGTAAAGAATCAGATCAAATACAAACATCATTTGTATAGCTCTCCCGATTTCATCGATTTTGTTAGGATGTACGAATTCGAAACCATTTTGTGTAGTGTATTGCTAAAACACGTTTTATATATCGAAAATCTCATTAAAAAAAGTTTTTATAGCTACTCTCAATGACACTCAATTGGAACCGGATTTCTTTAATGATATTTCTTATTATAAAAACGATTTATCAAGTCATCATGACGTTCTTCAATGCCTTCAAATAATCCTTGGAATGCAGGATAAACCCGAATCTAAAGCGATTCGAAACAGAGTTGATAGATCGTTATCTGTCCCATATTGGGTTTTGATTAATGAAATGACGTTGAATCAAACGATAAAAACGATCGGCTATCTAAAAGAGGATATCTGTCAAAAAGTTTTGATAAATCTTTTTAATGAAATGTGCATATTTCAAATTGATGATAATTCTCAAAAGACAAGTAAAGGCGAACAGCTTTGCTGTAAATATCTTAAAATTTTTGAGAAGGTTCTCCATACTTTAGGAGATTTTAGAAACACATTGGCTCATAATCGCCCTTTATATTTCTATAACGCCAAGGGGTTTTACCCTAATATCGAATTTGATTATCCGAAACCAAAAGGATTATCGCCAGATGAAAGAGCCGGTAAAACACCAGAACAGATCGCTTCAATCATGGATAAGAGAAAAAAAGCAATGATTGATGATTCTTTCTCTTCATTGGAGGTGATTTTTGGCATTAAGCCGTTTGGGGCTAATAACCAATTCGACTTGTCTTATTTAATTTATTTAGTCGATGTTATCCTAAAAAAGGTTGCTCCAAAAAGAGATTTTAAAACTGAAATACAAAATATTTATAAGGAATACAACATTATTTTGACTTATGGCAAAAAAGATTATGGCGATCCTCAATATATTCAGGATTTAATCGTCAGATTAGACCTTCTTCAAAAAAATGATTTTAGTTCCGTTATAGAAAATATGAAAAAGCACAAGCCGTATGTTCAAAAACTTCGTGGAATATCTAAGTCTTTGAATGAAATATATTTTTTGAAAGACAAGATTGGCAAAAAGCGCAAGAAATCTGATTACAACGCCTTCTCTTTTTCAAAACAATATACAGCCTATACGGGCGTTGATTATAAGTTTCTGACGAAGCTTTAATTTTCTTGAAAATTGACGAGAATAAGTTATAGTTTAGTTGATGAATATGCCCTTAGATGCGTCTAGGGGAATGAAGGTGGTCGCGATGCAACTGTGTTGCTGGCGACCATTCTTTTTTAACTTTGCTTTTTTCGGTTGCATTATATGGATGTTTCCCCTTTTAGAAAAGGTAGTATCTTAAATTCTGTGTAAACACAGAAATCTGCCATATCAAAAAAACTTATTTTCAAATCAGGTTCGTGATAAGTCTTTGGTTATGACTTTATCCGTTCTTTTGAGAAGACTTATGCCGTTCCCTCGAAATTCTTTGTGGTGTTTTGGCCCGTAAATGGACTATTCAGATATTGCCATTCCAACGATTGCTAAACGCTTTATTAAAAATGCAAAAACTGATGATACCACTTATTGTTATTTATCCTTATCTAAAAACATCAATTGCGTTGAAAATGGTATTATCTAGTCTATAATATATTTGAATTCTGGAATAAAAACAGAAAAATCGTTTTTAAGGAGGAATTATGAATATATTGAAGATTTCAATTGATGGATTGCCTCGTTATCGCCAGCCTCTTGTCATTTCCTTTCTTGCCAATCAGCGTGTGCAGGAAAACCATGTTGAAATGGTAACCAATCTTTTTGGCAACATTTATGTCAACAACGCAATGGCGTTTATCGGCATCAACGCCTCTGGCAAGACCACGGCCTTAAATGCCCTTGTCTATGCTTTTAAAATGATGAATTCCACTCCGTTGAATGATAAATCCTTGCCAGATATCCTTTCTGGAGGCAAAGAAACCGTTTTTGATATCCATTTTTACGCAAACAACGCCATTTATCGCCTTCAAAGCAAAATACTAAAAGCAAAGAATGAAGATGGGGTGCCACATACCAGAATCTTATCGGAGACGCTTTATTCCAAAAAAATAGATTCAACGATTTCCAAATCTAACGTTTTGAATGATACTGGATTTAAACTAATAAGGGAAAGGGGTGATGTGCAGGAGGGCGGATATCTGCCTGACGATATCAGCATCATCATTGCTTTGAACAAGCAAAATAACGACAAAATCAAATTTATTAACCTGACTTCTTTGACTAATTACAATTTGTTGAACCCCAATCTTGACACAATACCAGCAGACATCATTTCTCTTTTGGACCCAACCATTGAATACATCAATCTTAAGAGGATAAACGGGAACGTCATCTATAATCTCAAGTTCCGCAATCAGGATGAGATATCCGATATAAAAACCGAGGAACTGGAGTTTTATCTTTCTTCAGGCACAATCAAGGGCATCAGTGTTTTCTCCGCTTCCGTTCAGAGCCTTCTTTCCGGCGGATATTTATTCATCGATGAAATCGAAAATCATTTCAACCATGAGTTGGTTGCCGAGCTTTTGAGATTGTTCTTGGATAAGCGCACAAACCCAAAAGGGGCAACCATAGTTTTCACTACCCATTATTCTGAACTCTTGGACGAATTAACAAGGAATGACAGCGTCTATATCACTAGAAGTGCGGGTGGCTTGATTGTTGATAGGCTAGATTCGTTGCTTGAGAGAAACGATTTAAGGAAGAGCGAAATCTACCAAAGCAATTTCCTCGGCGGTACAGCACCGAAATATAGGGCAATCGTGGCTCTTCAGGACAAAATAGAGGAATTATTCAAAAATGGTTCCAAATCTAACTGACAAAGATTTGATCGCGTGCATGGTGGAGGGTGGCGCTGAGAACGCGATAATAAATATCCTCCTCGATAGCAATTCCTTGATTTTCACGCGCAATCAATTGATTGATCGCAAGCCGATCGCGCGTATGGGGGTCAAAGACTTCCAGAATCGATATCTGAAGATGGAGTACGATAGTCCGATATCTGTTGTGCTTGTCATAGATTCCCGGTCAGAGCAATTCAAACTCACTGCAGCGTATCAGCATCAGGTGAAGCAGATCATCAAAGTTCTGACCACTCCTGAAATAGAGTCTTTGATCGTGGTTGCGGAAGGGAAGTGGGATGAATTTAAAAAATCCCAACATAAGAAGCCTTCTGATTATTGCAGAATTGTCTTAGGCATGTCTGATGTCAAAAGCGTGAAGAGCGTTTCCGAATACTTCTCTAACGCCGACTTCTTACTCGACACCATTCGTGAATATCATCGTGTTCATCCTCCGAAAAACAATGAAGTTACATTATTCGATTTGCTGAAATTCTAGATATATGGATGTAGAGTGGTGGTAAGCATCTAAAAAGTTATAGATGTTTCTACAAAACAGTTGGTGAAGAATACCGATTAAATCAGCGTTTTTCTTAAAATGACATTCATTTGGGAACGGGTGTTTTCTCATTATTGAGATGGTTCTTGATAGCAATCCAATGGACGAAATTCTTTTTTCCTCCCACATATAATGTTCATGGCATCTCCCTTCATGGTTTCTTGGCCGAAAACGTTGATGGGCTAGATGCCTTTTTGCTAGGATTCCGAACCCTTTATGAGATAGCTGTTTGGTAGAAACATATTGCCTTATAATCGCGGGCAAAAACGCCTCATTGAGTTCTTCTTTTTGCCCGTTGGCAATACCCGTGTTTCCAGTTTGTTAAGGGGGAGGCCTTGCCGTAACTGGTGAGGTCTCTTTTCTTTTATTATGACACCGCAATAGATGGCCATATCGCATTTCTAAAGATAGTTTCAAACGTATTTATTCCGATGCAAACTTCCTAAATACGTATCAACATCTGACCTTGTGACTCAATTAATCTTGCAATTTCTCGTATTTGAATATATTTGTATCTATACAAGACTTATACAGGCTTATGCCTTTTATTCGAAAGATATAAGCAAGAGGTGGATAGGTAACAATAAGTGAGACCACATACTTTTGCGCACCTGTATAAAAGAACTCTCGGAAATAATAGATGACTCTGTTAGACCATCATCAACGGAAGCACCGTCTGTTCTTTTCCCGTTTGTTATCGTGATATTTTTTTGCTTATTAAAACAAGAACAAATCATCAAGGGTCAATGAATTGGTGAAGGTGGTGGAGTATTCATTCTTCTTCAAGCCATACGTGGATATAAGCACGTTTCTTACCACCCATTTCTTAGGCATAATCTCAGCGATGCGGTTTTTCCTTTCGTTAACCTTGAGGAAATATTCCTTTGTGACAGTGAATATAGAGGAATAGAACTTTATCTCGCAAAGATTGATGACGTTGTCTTTCCTTTTAAGCACCAGGTCAACTTGATGACCATCATCTTTATCGTAATAAGGGCTCGCTTCTGCGATTACATCGCCCGCTCCTAAGGATGCTTTAATCTGCTCCACATGTGCGAAGCAGACGTTCTCGAATGCGAGTCCTTTCCATATCGTTATTTTTTGGGAATCTAAGTTCAAACTCCAGAATCTATTCTCATTGCGGTTATTCGCAAAGTTCAGGCAGAAGAGACAAAATGGATCAACGAGTCTGTAGTTAGGGATTTTTGAGCCGGTTCCAAAAGGAACGTATTTCTCGATGATGTCGGATGATTGAAGGGCATTCAGTATTTTGGTTATGTCACCTCCATCGCTTATGTCGAGCTTTTTGACTATTTCATTGCGCGTGTAGCCCGATTTCTTTTTCCCCAGAAGCATTACGACCTTTTTGACGAATTCTGGGCGGTTGAAGCAGGAATGGAAAAGCCGGTCGAACTCAAAACGGAGATCAGCCTCCCTGCCGAAGAATATCTTGTCGATGTTCTGCGCGAGAGTGAGGTCTCCTCTTAGGTAATTTAGATAGTAAGGAATTCCACCTAAGCACATGTAGGCCGTTGCGATGTCATAGCGAGAAAGCTCATTGCCGTTCTCCTTTAGGACCTCTTCACATTGTTTTAGGCTCAGAGGTGAAAGCTTGATTTCGCTTGTCGTCCTTCCGTAGAGCCCCGCATGGTTATTAATAAGCTTGTCTAGTAGCCAAGAGGCGGCACTGCCGCATATGATGAACATTAGATTGTTCCTTGTGCAGCCGAAATCGTTCCAGAATCTCTCGAATGACTTTATGAAACGAGACCCTTCAACATCAAGCCATGGAAATTCGTCTAGGAAAACAACCTGTCTTTCTTCGCTTCCTTTTGAGACCAGCAGTTTCTCTAGCAGGTCAAAGGCGTCGAACCAGTTTTGCGGTTTGCTCTCCTCTTTGCTAAGCCCGTATTTGATGAGTGAGCGGTAGAATGATTCCAACTGTAAGGATAAGGCTTCCTCTTTATTCAATTCCTCAGGGGAAATCGAAGTGTGTTTGAAAGCGAACTTGTCTTGAAACGTTTGATCGATGAGGTATGTTTTGCCAACGCGCCTCCTTCCGTAGACGGCCACTAATTCGGCACGGTTCCTTTGATAAAGTTCTAAAAGAGATTTTGTTTCTTTTTCGCGTCCTGTCATAATGCTTCCTTTCAGCGAAATCGCTCAAAAAAATGATATTTCGCTTTTTGCAGTATAATCATAACTCAAAGAAAGCAACACCACTAGCCATTTTTCCCAATTTTTTACCAATAAAAGCGAAATCGTAAAATTTTTTGTTTTTTCGCTATTGATTCATTTTTTGTTAATCTTTCATATGCGGCTTGCAGAGCCTGGAAATAAGCCATGACGTTGATGAAAAAAAGCCTCCGAGGCATGCAATGGTAACGTCCAATTGCCCTTGCAGCCAGAAGGCCTTTAATATTACGTCATACCAAAACGGCAAAGTGTCAAGTCTGCGGCATGCGTTGTAGTTATCTTTGTTCTATGTAAACGCAGGAATCCGCGCATGCTACACAACCCCCTAGGGGTCAATGCTTATGTCCATTTAATATTCTATCAAATGCACAAAAGCAGGCGGTCTCGCTTATTGTTGCCACTCATTTAGACGCTTGTAGGCCAATTATTTTTGCCATTTTCAGATTTTGTATTGGCAAAAATCTTGCTATTTTGGCAAAAATCAATACGAAATGGCAAAAATAATGGCAAAAATCTTCGTGGAATGGCAAAAATAAATTATCATATGTTCGGAGGACCGGATCATGTATATAGAATCTCAAACGCTTGAATTAAAAGAAGAATTTACCGATGCCATAGTCAGGGACATTGTCGCTTTTCTTAATTCTCAAGGAGGAACTCTATACGTTGGCATATCCGATAACGGCGAAGTTAAAGGTCTTGGCAGCGATAAGATGGATGAGACTCAGAAAAAAATTTCTGAAATTATCACAACACAAATTGAGCCAAATCCTCAAAATGAGATAAATGTCATTCCGATAGTTGATGACGGGAAGAATATAATTCGGGTAGATATCGGAAGGGGATTCAAGCCGATTTATTGTATCAAAAAATATGGGTATTCCTCGAAAGGCTGCCTTGTCAGGATTGGCACTACATGCAGAGAGATGAGTCCGGATGAAATAGAAAACAGATATCAAAAGAACTTCACTGACGACGATTTCATCTTAATGGCACCGGCTCATTACTCGCCATTGTCCTTTGATATGCTAAAAATTCTTTTGACCAGCAAAGGTTATCATATTAATGAAACGGCATTTGAATCCAATTTTAGCCTTAGGACTAAGAACGGTGATTATAACCTGATGGCCGAGCTTCTATCGGACAAGAACATGGTCCCATTGATTTTCGTTAAGTTCAGGGGCAATAACAAAACATCGATTTCCCAACGAAGCGATTATGGCGATCAAAGCATCTTGCTGGGTTTGCAAAGGCTAAAAGATAGGCTTATAGCGGAAAACATCTGCATAACTGATACTACTGTTAGACCGCGCATAGATGAATATCTTTATGATATGGATTGCGTCACCGAAGCTTTGGTAAATGCGATTGTACATAATGATTGGACGATATCCGAACCATTGGTTTCCTTTTATGACAATAGGCTGGAAATCACTTCGCATGGAGGCGTGCCTAAGGAAATCACCGTAGATGATTTCTTCAATGGCGTAAGCCATCCTAGGAATTCGGTGCTTATGAGAATATTTCTGAAACTTGGTATAGTCGAACATACAGGTCACGGAATTCCAAAAATAATCGATAAATACGGCAAAGAAGTTTTCGATATCCATGATACATACATCAATGTGTCGATTCCGTTTAATCAAAAAGTTCTTTTAACACTGCATAATAACCAAACCGACGGCCAAAACGACAGTAAAAGTCTATCTAATGAATTGACCGAAAACGAAAAAAGAGTTCTTTTGGAACTTATTGGAAATCCGAGCGCCCCATATGACATGCTTGTTGCTGAGTTGGGCGTATCAAGAAGAACGATTTCCAGAACCTTTGAATCGTTAAGTCGCAAAGGGTATATCGAAAGGGTTGGAACAAATAAAAAAGGCTATTGGAAGATTGTTAGATAACCGTACGCGAACTGTTTAAGTTTCTTGAAGAAGGCGTGGTGGAATTTGCATTTAAGTTAAGCCCTAATCTGAACCGAATTGATATTTGTTTTCATCTTCCCAAAACCATTACGACCTTTTTGACGAATTCAGGGTGGTTGAAGCAGGAATGGAAAAGACGATCGAACTCAAAGCGGAGATCAGCCTCTCCGCCGAAGAATATCTTGTCGATTGTTCTATTTCAAATGATGTGAAACAAAATTCTTAAACAGATATCCCGTATCTCAGCCTGGTAGTATCTTAAATCCTGTGTAAACGCAGAAACATCGTCGTGATTCATTTTCGCCGCCTCTTCCGTGACAAATTCGGCTTGTTTCTTCGGTTGCCTCGCCTTTTAAGGCAATTTCCGGTTTTCTCTTTTGCCATAAAAACCACAGCAATTTTCAATTGCAGCAAAAAAAATAATGCACAATATGGATAAAATAGGCGAAATCGCGCAATAAATATCAAAATTAATGCACAAAATAGAAACGGCATAACAATAAAATGCGGTCCATGTTGTCCTGCGAAAATGCATGTCTGAATGTTGTTAAATCTAATTATCTTGGAATATAAAGTGGAAATTTGTGAAAAATCCGCAAATATGTTGATTAAAACCTAAGAAATAAGTAATATTGATGTGCGGAGGCAATTGCTATGATTCTACAATATTCATGCAGGAATTTTCGCTCCATCGGCGAGGAAATCCTGTTTTCGATGAAAGCTTCGAGCGACACTAGTTTGGACAATAATCTTTTCAGCTATAAGCCTGAGTTAAAAATCCTAAAAGAAGGCATTATTTATGGTGCTAACGGCAGTGGGAAGACAAATTTCATTCGCTCCCTTTCCTTTTTTAAAGCCATGGTCGTTGGAAGTCATAACAATATGCCCGGATCAAGAATCATCGCCTTTAAGAATAAGAGGATGATTGATAAAGATACCGAATTCTCAATGCATTTCATCTCCAACGGAATGAGGTATTTATACGGGTTCAGTTATAATGAGGACGAAATCGTTGAAGAATACCTTTATTGCTATCCGAACAATAGAATTAAGACAATTTTCGTTAGAAGCAAGGATAAGATCTCATATGGAGATGCCTATAAAAAAGATTTATCCGACGTAAATAACAATTCTCTGAAACCGAATAGGCTGATGCTCTCTTGCGCGGCAGACCAAAAAAACATAAAGGAAATAACTGATGTATACGTTTTCTTCAATGCTCAGTTAGTCATTTACGAAGGACAATTCGACTGGAATCTTTATTCTGCGAATGTCGCGAACCAAAACGTGAGATTAAGGAACATTTTCGTTGAGTTTTTACATAACGTCGGGAAGGCTAATCTAAAAGATGTATCCGCGAAAGTGGAGGAAAAGCCGTTTCCAGAGAATCATATACCGCCATTTTTAACTGATGAATTCAGGAAGCAGTTGCAATCTGGCAAAACTCAGTCCGCGGACGTTAAGTTCAATTATGATGGATATTCCATTGACCTTAGAGATGAATCGCAAGGCATCCAAAAGCTGTTTGCCCTGTTTTTCCCGTTTGTGGACATCATTATCAACAAGAAAGTGTTCATATGCGACGAGTTCGAGACTCACATCCATCCTTTGATCGTTCGTGAATTGCTTAAACTATTTGAAGAAAATGCGACCGAATCTCAGATTATCATCACTACACACGATGTTAATTTGCTTGATTTATCGCTGTTTAGAAGAGATCAAATCTGGTTTACAGAACAGACTCCGCAAGGATTCACCGATTTGTATTCATTGGTTGAATTGAAATCTGTTAGAAAGGATGAAAACATAAGTAAGAATTATATTCTGGGTAAGTATTCCGGTGTTCCGATGATTAACGAGAACATCAAGACGGATTTGCTAAAGGAAGTTTTAAATGATGGCTCTAAATAAAGAACTTCTGGATCGTCCGGTAAACACTCGAGAGACAAAAGAGGTTTACAATGTTTATTCAATTGAGGAAATCGAAAAGAATTTTCAAGAAACCTTAACCGATATTGATGATAATTTGGGCTATATTGCCTCATTGAAGGATGGCGATGCCCAAAGGAAAGAAGAGTTTTGGCGTTATCAAATAGTATTGCTGGAGAGCGCTTTTGATTATTTTTGTCACTGCATTATGAAATTAGGCGCCGTTAAAATGTTTAGGCATGAATGGCGACAGACTACTAACTATTTGAATTTCAACGTTAAATTAAAACAATTGAATGAGGCTATCGGAAATGGCATTGATGAGACTTGGATCCTTAAGATGATCGACGAGAAAATCGCCTCTCAGACTTATCTTGGATGCGATGATATAAATAAACCGTTCAATTTTTTGTCTGAAGAATTGTTCAGCAAGATTTGCATTTCCATCCACGGCAAGGATAAAACGACATCTATATCAAAGGCAAAGGCTGATCTCAATTTTGTGTATACACGGAGAAATCAAATTACCCACCAAAACGATCGCGATCACCAATCAGGCGAAAAATACGGAATATCCCGAGACCATGTTGTTAAATGCAAAAGCATCATCGAAAAGTTTGTTCGAACCGCAATTACGGAAATTAGGCGTATACCTAATGAACCGGAAAAATAATGGCATTACCGATTAAGAATTCCTCTTGAGCAAAAACACAGAGCAGCGTCTTAAATCCTGTGTAAACGCAGAAACATCGTCGTGATTCATTTTCGCCGCCTCTTCCGTGACAAATTCGGCTTGTTTCTTCGGTTGCCTCGCCTTTTAAGGCAATTTCCGGTTTTCTCTTTTGCCATAAAAACCACAGCAATTTTCAATTGCAGCAAAAAAAATAATGCACAATATGGATAAAATAGGCGAAATCGCGCAATAAATATCAAAATTAATGCACAAAATAGAAACGGCATAACAATAAAATGCGGTCCATGTTGTCCTGCGAAAATGCATGTCTGAATGTTGTTAAATCTAATTATCTTGGAATATAAAGTGGAAATTTGTGAAAAATCCGCAAATATGTTGATTAAAAACCGTAGTATCTTGAATTTTGCATATACTTTCCTCCTAATCGATATTCCAAAATTATAATGCCATGACTTTTGGTCATTTGGCATATTCTTTGGTCAATCGATATATCTTTTGGTCATTTGAAAATAATTGATTTTTGCTTTGGCTTGTGTGCCATCTGTGCAATCCGCACCTCCGTTTTCAAATTTGTAGGGGTTCTAAATTTTAGACTAAACCGCTGACTAAACTTTTGGGCTGGACTCGGAGGCATTTATGAAGAACGGATAGGTAACGATAAGTGAGACCACCTGTCTTTATATGCATTTGATGGTTTTATTCATATGAAAAATGTCGACTGCAAGCCTTCTTTGCCATTTTTATCAATATTTTATTGCCTTAAATTGCCATTTTTAGCACTTTTTACAACTCTTTCTTTGCCATTTTTTTGCATTCGGTTAAAATTTTCATGGAGATTTTTATGGAAAGATTGGCGTTGGAAGAGATTGAAAGATGGCAGAAAGACAGAAGGAAACCGTTGATTGTTTATGGCGCTAGGCAAGTAGGCAAAACCTATCTAGTTAAGAATATTTTTGCGGAGAGATACTACCGAGGGAACTATATCTACGTTGACTTCAAAAAAGATTCAGCGATGCGTGATTTTATCAATGAAGGCAATGTTTGCGATGCCAAAAAAATCGTCGAATATCTTTCTCTGAAGGAAAAAAGAGATATCAATGGCTCAACCCTTTTGATATTCGATGAGGTCCAAGAGGCACTTCCGATAATCACTGCGATGAAATATTTCAAGCAGGACCTTCCTGAGATTCCGGTTATTTGCACAGGCTCGATGGTTCGGATCAAATTGAAGAGGAAGGTCAAGAATGACAACCGGCACAAGGAAGTATCCTTTTTCTTCCCGGTTGGCTGTGTGGATACTGTCATGGTTTACCCACTTTCTTTTGAGGAGTTTTTGCTGAACGTCAATCCGAGGATGCGCAATGCGATTCTATCAAGCTATGAAGCGATGGAACCTTTGGATCCATCAATTCATAAAATGGCATTGGAACTGCTTTATCGTTACATGCTAGTAGGGGGGATGCCAGAAGACGTACAGCTCTTTTTGGATGGCAAAAGCCTTCTTCAGGTTAGGCAGAATATCGTCTCTCTTTTTGATGACTACCTAAACGACATGGAACTCTATCAAGCTAGCCGCGAATCCACCATCCGTGCAAAGTCTATTTTCAACAGCATCTACACTCAGCTGAGCAAAGAGTCTAAAAACTTCAAAGCTAGTCTCGTTGACTCAACTCTTCGCAGCCGCGATCTAAAATCACCTCTCGATTGGCTTGAAACCGCCTCGCTGGTCTATTGTTCTAGGCAGGTCAAAGAGCCGGTTTCTATCCCTTTGAAGGAAGATGATGAGAACAATTACAGAATTTATCTTTTGGATCTTGGATTCCTGGCCTATCAAAGCAGCATTGATCTTACGGCTTTTGTGACGGGTGACACCGGTAATACCCTTTCTGGCGTCTTCTTCGAGAACTATGTCGCAAATGAACTCAAGACTTATGGTTTTCCTTTATTTTATTGGAAAGGAAAAAACGGTTCGGAATTCGAGTTTTTGATTGAGAACGAAGGAAACGTTATTCCTATTGATGTTAAGAAAAAAGGCGGTAGTCTGAGATCGCTGGCGAAATATAAGGAACATAATGCCTATTCAAAAGCGATTAAAATTTCCACGAACAATTTAGGCTACGATTCGGAGGCAAAGATTTTGACCATCCCTTTGTATATGGTCTTTGCTTTACTGAAAAAGTTGAAAGAGGCAATGAACAATAATTCCATATTGGCTAATCCAACCCTTTTCCAAAACTAAAAACCACAAAGAATACCACATAACCTGGACTTAATTATTTCCTGTTATTTTGTTGAAAGAGAATCTGCTGAATATTCTTTAAGACAACAACAAAAACATTCAATAGAAGATTTGTTTGCATGCCATCCCAAATAAAATTAAGGGAAAATACAATAATTTTCATTGATGAGATTCAGGAATACCCGGAATTGCTAACGTTATTGAAACCGTTAAGAAAAGACAATAAATACAAAATATATATGCAGTGGATCGGAGCTAGGC
>CAVAGP010000042.1:0-19223 GCA_963588175.1 Faecalibacillus sp.
GCTTTATTTTGTGATTTATATACAGATATTATCGAACTTTTGTTAAAAAATAAGTTATCTTTTTACCTTTTTAAAAGGTTATGTTATAATTCGATTATGAAAAAATCGTTGTTTGAGCAAATCAAGGATAAATATCAGCCATTGGAGCTGTTCTTTTTATCGGATATCCACGAGAAAACAATGACTCAAGCAGCCATTAAACAAGAACTTTTGAGACTTACGAAAGATGGATCCGTAAGAAGATATTCTTATGGAGTGTATTATCTTCCAGATAAGCAAAAAACAGGCGTTCCCGACTCAATGGATGCCATCGAAATGAGATATATTAAGAACGGTAATAACCATATAGGTTTCTATACAGGCGTTAACTTTATTAATAGCATCACCGGAAAAAGACCATCAATCGAGGATAAGTTAGAAATCATCTCCAATAAAGCCACAAGTGGAAAAAAGAGCGTTTATATGTTCTCTAAAAGATTCATCTTAAGAAAACCGTATATGCCTATAGATAATGACAATTATTCTTTAAACGCATTCTTAAGCTATGTTGCAATGACGGATCTTTCGACTCTAAAAGCAAATTATTCTCTCCTCGCCAACTATATTAGAAAAGAGCATTTAGGAGCAAATGAGGTCATGGAAGCAACGAAATTCTTCCCAGCAAAGACGGCATCAAAACTTTTGGCCACTGACCTATATAGAAGCCTTTGGAAACATTAATTCTTCGTCAATTTATTCAAGAAAAAAGAGGGTGAATTAATCATCCTCTTTTTCATCATTCTCTTCTTTATTTTCTTCCGATTTCTCAGAAGAATTATCATCTTCCTCGAATTCTTTTAGATCCCAATCAGGATGTTTTGCCTTAACGATATCAAATGTTTTATCGAATAATTTTTCCTCTATTTTGCGTTTGTTGGCGACGGTTTTTCTAATCATCGTTTCAGCGTATCCAAGAGCGTCTTTTGTCTCGCCGTAAGATTCATCAACGTTTGAACTGATTAAAATGTAGGCTCTTAATGACGGGGCGTTATTTGCCTCCGATAAGAACTTCTTAATCGGCAAAGGCTGACCCATGTAGAACTTCTTCGCGTCTTCGTCCCTGTTGAGCATCATCAACAAGGCAATCTTGTTTGCAACAGCTGTATTATAGACTCTTTCAGACACGTCTTTCTCACATGCGATTGTCTTTTCAACAACGTCTAAAGCCTGCTCGTATGAGCCGTTATCGAGGTCTTTATAAAGAGTTATGTCATTTATTCTAGAGGTAAAATCGGTAACTTTATCATAAACCGGTGCATCTTTAGGTTCGCCACCCATGGCAATCTGATACTCAGAGAGTAGCATATTGTTATAAGCTTCTTTATTTGTCTGACTGGTCAAAATCGCAAACAAATAACCATCGTTCTTATTGTCGAGTTGCGCAGGGAAAATATTGTAGACATGGATCATGAACGAAGCGGCGAGGAAAACAATTGCAAATGTCTTCCACCAAACCCAACTGTTCGATGGACCTGCGTACACCTGACCGCAAACAATGATTGCAACGAAGGCAATAACCTCGAGCAACAAGAACAGCAACGGGAAATAAATCATCGCCTTTGGATTTGATTTCTGAACGTCCTTAGGGCTGACTTTTGTTTCACCAGTTAAGCCATCGAATCCAGCAAATTTAAATTTGAATTTGCCTTTCTTTTTTCTTAACGTGAACCACAATACGCAAACCGAATAAACTTCATAATGACCGACTTTTGCGCCGATAATATGTCCAACTTCGATTATGATAGCGTTAAAAATAACTGAAGCGAATACGCTTACCAAGATGAACAAGAAACCGCTGTTCATCGGAACGCTTCCGCTCGATGTGTTAAACGTAGGTCTAACGAATACCAACCCGGTGACTATGGCAATAGCCAACATGATTGCGTAGACAAATAATGAATAGAGATCGTTTTTCTTCATAATAAAACCCTCCTCTAATTAAAGACAGAGACGATATATTGCCTCGATGTCTTTGGCTTCTAGCGATTGCGGGTAAAGGCCAATCGCACGTGTTCCGTTTCCGCTTGCTAGCGCCACCAATTCCGGGAGGTCGTTTTCATTTAAGCCAAGTTCTCTTAAAGTAGTTGGCATTCCAATGGATTTGTAGAACTCCTCCATTCGAATGACACCCATTATAGACGCTTCTTCGTCATCTTCCATATTAACATTGAATAATGTACGTGCGAGTTTTGCGAATTTTGCTTTGTCCTGCTGATAAACATAGCGTGCCCACCCCAAATAGCAAACTCCAATTCCGGCTCCATGAGTTACCCGTGGTGCATATCCTGAAACGGCGTGTTCAAGAGGATGGACAACGAACATGCTCTTTTTTCCAAAACCGGTTATTCCGTTATGGGCAAAACTCGAAGCGATCATGAGTTGCGCTCTAGCATCATAATTGTATGGATTATTTATGACGATTTTTGCGGCATCCATGACGTTTTTGCAAAGATCCAAAGCCCATTCATCTGACAGCTGATTGCCATCTGATGGGCCGAAAAATCTCTCCATTGAGTGCATCATCATATCAACCACGCCTGCGGCAGTTTGATATGCGGGCACGGAATAGGTAAGTTCAGGATCCTCAATCGCAAATAAAGGACGAACTATATCTTTATTGAATCCCTTTTTGATTTTGGTTTCAGGATTTGTGATTACGCATGAATTTGATAACTCGCTTCCAGCGGCGGCAATTGTGATAATCGTTCCAATAGGCAAAGCCTTGGTCGGATTCGCTAACCCAAGGTTGAAATCAAATGGGTCGCCATCGTAATAGTATCCAACCGATATTGCCTTGCAAACGTCGATAACGGAGCCTCCGCCCAACCCAAGCAAAACGTCGGGCCGGAAGTTTCTGCAAACCTCAATCCCTTCTTTGACGAATCTCAATTCCGGATTTGGGGTTATGCCACCACATTCAACGAAGGAGATTCCATTCTTTAGGAATTCAGCCTTCACAAGGTTTAAAAGACCGTTTTTCATGATGGTTTTCCCGCCATAAACAACAGCAACCCTGCCAAATCCATAAGACTTAACTATTTGAGCAACCTCTTTTTCTCTTCCTTTCCCAAAGAATATTTTGGTTGGGCTATAAAATTCAAAGTTTTCCATATTATTTTCTCTTCTCCTCTTTGGACAATTCAATAAATCCAGGTAAAACGGTTAAAACCACGCAATTGACGAATTTCTTGGTGTTTTTCTCGAATCTCAAAGGCGTGATTCTCATATCTTTAAATGCATAAGCGAGTTCATCTCCGACGAATCTAGCAAAACGTCTAGAAACGGTTCTGTACTGGTCTTTTGTTAGACCATATTCATTGTTCGACACGAGAATGCCAAACACTTTGGCCATTATTTTTGTGTAGAAAAAGTCCTCAACCAAATCGTGAGCGGCTGAATTATAACTAGAACGGATAAAATCATAATTCTCTTTGGCATAGGCAATTAAGGTATTTAAACAATCTTTGATATCATCTGCATCACTTAACCCAGGAATCTTTTCGTTCAGGAAAATCGCTGCCAAAAGGTCATAAATGTCTTGGTAGTGGTAATAGAACGTCTGTCTATGGCATCCGCATCTCTCGCAAAGGCTGGTAACGTTAATCTCATTTAGGGATTTGGTCAGCATCATCTCTTTGAGGGCGTATTTTAGTCTAGCTTCGGTAGTCATTTACTCTCCCCTTTCCTCAAATTCGCATATTCGCAAGCGATTTTAGCGCCCAATACGGCGTTGTTAACAACAAGTTTGATATTCGTGTCTAACGAGTCACCTCCGGTTAATTCAACAATTCTTTTGAGCAAGAATGGCGTTGAATCTTTTCCGTGAATTCCCTGTTCCTCAGATTCTTTAATGGCTTGATCGATAATCTTATCTACGCATTCATGAGATAAGGCGTATTCTTCTGGGCAAGGGTTGGAGATTAGGATACCGCCGGATAAGCCAAGGTCTCTTTTGGCCTTGATAACTTTGGCGGCCTCTAATGGGGTGTTGAAAACATAATCGACAGGTTTGCCGCTACTATGACAATAGAAATTGGCGAACGAAGGTTCTTTGTAAGACAAAACCGAGACACCTTGCGTTTCAAGAACCTCAAGCGTTTTATCAATATCAAGGATCGCTTTTGCGCCGGCACAAACAACAGTTACGGGTTCTGCGCCAAGTTCATATAAGTCTCTGGATACATCCCAAGTCGTCTCAGCACCGCGGTGGACACCGCCGATGCCGCCTGTGACAAAAACCTCGATACCTGCCATTTTTGCGCAAAGCATCGTGGCGGAGACGGTTGTTGCGCCCCAAGCACCCGTTGCAACGCAAATAGGCATATCTCTTTTGGAAATCTTGCCAATACCCTTCTTTTTTCCGAATTCCTCGATTTCATCGGGATTCATACCGATGATGATTTCGCCATCGATGATACCCATTGTGGCCGGAACTGCACCGTTATCTCTAATGGCCTGTTCAACCATCAATGCGGTTTGAACATTTCTAGGATATGGCATGCCGTGAGAAATAATCGTGCTTTCCAAAGCGACAACAGGCCTGCCATCTTTTAACGCCAACTCAACTTCATGATTAATTTTCATTTTTGCGCTCCATTTTCTTTTTGTAAGTCTTATCCACGAACAAGCTTATTAAAACGTATATGATAGACATGACCGCAACATCAGCAATCATGACAACCCAATGGTAAATAGATAAATACTCCGAACCGCCTCCTCTGCCACCAGGCGCCTTAACGAGGTTGGATAAGAAACCAAACACGAAATAGTCGGCAACAAGGAAGGCAACGCCTACCACAACAAGAGCAATAAACACGGTCGCACGATATCTGTTTAACTTAAGGCAGTTCTTAAACAGGACTAAGTACGAAATGATTGAGAATACATAAACAGCAACCGTAGACACAACCGTTCTAGAACTCATAAATAAATCCGGAACAATGAGGTAGGCTAAATAGATTACCAAAACCGACAGCGTCTCAACTCCACCAGCCACCAATGCGGTTTTGGCGACATTGCCTAAGAATGTTCCGGTAATAGGTTCTTTTGAAGGCTCGAGAGCGAGTAAGAATCCGCCTCCGCCAATCGTGATTGTTTCCCACAGAATCATGTTAGATGTGGTGAATGGGTATGATGGGCCACCACAAATATTCGTGATCATAAAGACCAAACTCATGATGATGGCAAACACCGTCTTCGAAAGGAATAAGGATGATGTTCTTTGAAGGTTATTAACAACTCGTCTGCCTTCCGCGACGACATCTGGTAAATGCGAGAAGGTGTTATCCATGACAATCATGTGGGCTGAATTTCTTGCGGCAGAAGAACCTGAAGCCATGCAAATTGAGCAATCAGCTTTCTTTAAAGCCAAAATGTCATTAACGCCATCGCCAGTCATTGCCACTTTGTGTCCCTGAGCCTGGAGAGCGCTCACGATTGCCTCTTTTTGTGTTGGGCTAACACGTCCGAAAACCGAATGATTCTTAACGAGTTCAGGTATTTCTTGAAGCGTTACGCCATCCATTGAAACGTAATTTGCGGCATGTGGCACGCCAACTTGGTTGGCAATCTTTGCAACGGTTATCGGATCATCGCCACTAATGACTTTGACATCAACGCCGTTGGAGATAAACCAATCGATGTTATCGCTGGCATCTTCTTTGATGTGATCAGCAATATCTAAAACCGCAATAAGTTCGCATTTTGCGGATATTTTGTCATTTTTGAGCGGTTTTGGGCAGCGGTAAAAACAAACGGCTCTTTCACCTTGGGCAGCCATTTTCTTAATCATCTGCTCAATCTCAGCAACAGGTTTTGCATCAACGAATCCATACGCTCCCAAAACATATGTCTCACCATTTTCAAATGTTGCGGCCGAGTATTTATAAGCGGAGTCAAACGGAATAACGGCCACGGCTTTGTTCTTGCCTTGCCCGAAAGATGATGAGATCGCGCTAGCGGTTCCGTTCGTGTCTTTAGTTGAAGCCACGAGCGATGCCATTCTGTCTTTAATGTCCTCATCACTCATGTTGGAGTAATTATAAAGTTCTTTGATTGTTAATGTCCCATCCGTTAGTGTGCCGGTTTTGTCGAAGCAAATAACGTCTGCCCTGGCCAATGTTTCAATGCAGAAAAGTTCTTGGACGTTAACTTGTTTTCTGCCAAGGTTAATGACGCCAATGCCAAGTGTGATGGATGACAATAGATATAATCCGGCAGGAATCATGGCGACCAACGATCCGGCAAAGGTGGTCGCAAATTCAGAGAAGGATTCATAAGAAATCTCGCTCTTGAATAACCAGATGACCGTCATTGCAATGGCAAACACGATTGCGATTGTTCCAGTCAAACGGAAAACGTAAAGGCAGGACATTTTGATTTCGGATTTTGGACGGGAGAAGTTTCTAGCGGCAGCGGTGACTCCTTCAATGTATGAAGCGGCACCGATCCTTATAACCCTCGCATAAACAAGACCAGAAACAACATATGTACCAGATAAAATCTCATCTCCAACCTCTTTGGAGATTGAATCGGATTCACCAGTGATTGAAGATTCGTTGAATGAGGCTTTGCCGCCGACAACAATCGCATCAGCGCAAACCTGGTCACCTGCTCTAAGAACGATTATGTCACTTAAAACGATTTCATCGGAAGCCACCATGATTTCCTTTTCGTTTCTCATGACGGATTGCCTTGGATTTGTGACTAAGCTCAGTTTATTAACCAAGGCCCTGGCTCTAAAATCGGCAACAAGGCCCAGAACGATATTTCCAGAAACAGGGAGAATAAAGAAAAAATTCTTTAAATCCGCTCTCGCGATAATCAAGATGATGCAAATTATGAAGAATATGATGTTAAAGAACGTGAAAACATTGTCTTTTAATATTTGCCAAGTGGTTTTGGTAACGGTTTTTTTGCTCTTATTCACCAAGCCATCATCAATTCTTGACTGAACCTGCTCATCATTAAGGCCAACCAAAAAATCAGTCTCATAAGCCGCGGCCTCGGCAATCTTCTGTTTTAATAATTCAGTCTTATTCGCCGCCATTATTCAGCCCTCAAAGCCACAACAGGATCTTTCTTCGCTGCGATTGCCGCTGGGATAAGCCCGCTAAACAAGGCAAGAACGACAGACAGGCAAACAAGGAACAACGCAGCCCACGGGTTGAGGTATGCGATCGTACCGATTTTATATGATGGGTAAAGTTGATTAACAATTATATTAATCGGAATTGAAACGAGATAAGAGAATGCAATTCCTATTATTCCGGAAGCAAACCCTATCATCATGCATTCCGATCTAAAGAGTCTGCCGACATCGCGTTTTCTAGCGCCGCATGCTCTCAAGATACCGATTTCTTTGGTTCTCTCAATGACGGAAACATATGTAATAATTGCGGTCATTATGCAGCTGACAACAAGGGAAATACCCGCAAAAACAACCAAAACGGCCGTTAAAGCGTTGACAACGGTTCCCACACTATCAGTAACGGTAGACATAATATCGGAATAATAAACTTTGGTTGATTTATCTTCCTGGGTATCGTTATAGGCATCCAGCCTATCTGTGATTTGGCTCTTGACGGTAAGGCTTGAAGGGAAAATTAAAATGGAATCAATTAACGAGAATGATTCATAATAGGCGATTAAATCGAGGATATTAAAATCATATTCGCCACCATCATTCTCCCAAGTTGATCGGTAGAATTCCGGACTCAACAACTTATTAAGCAGGGCTTCTTTTGCTTTCTCTTGTTCCTCGTCCTTGCCATAAAGAAGATCCTCCATCATCTCGGCAACCTGATCTTCGTGGAAATCCGCACCAACCTTTTTGGCGTAATTAAAGAATCCTGAATAATACAAATTCCCTGGAACGTACGTGCCGTTATAAATGAAGAAGCATTTGAATTTGAAACAAGACGAAATCTTTGAAATAAGCGATCCGCTGATAATCTCGGCTACATTATCTGAATTGATTGATTCGATTGATTGGTAGATGGAACTCATCGTCTCATTGACCGCCTTAAGGCCATCCTTTGAATCATATGTTGTTTTAGGCACGAAGAATGATTGGGTCGCACTCTCGTGAATGCCACTGCAATTCTCCTCGGAATCTTTTACAAACAAATCCTTTAACGATTCGAGATATCCAATAGACCCGGGCATCAAAGACAGATAACTGTTTTTTGCAGGGCGCAAAACGCCGACAATTTTGAGTTTTACCTCATCGTACTCATCATCGTTTTCGTAAATTTTCTTCAGCCCGTCATTATCGGTAGGCTGGCGTTGGTAGATGTTCATCGTCTTATCCTTCAGAACACCTTCAAATGAAATTGCATCTCCGTTCGCTACCGGGGTGATTTCATATTCCTTCTCGGTGTATTCTATCGGGTCTTTATAGAACGTTGAATTCGGGTAAGCTTTATAGATTTTTCCCTCATGAGTGTCCGTTGTGATGATATCTTCAAAATTAATCGGCTGTTTCGTGGCATCTTCATCCTCTGAGGAATAGAAACCCAATTTATTAAGAGTGCTGAGCTCAATCTGGTTATAACTGTCGGTTATTAAAACAATTTCATCTGCATTTTCCGGATATTTTCCATAAATTAGGTCATAACTTTCTCTGAGCGGTGCCTCAGGCAAATAAAGCTCGTGAAATATGGTTGCAGGTAGTCCGGTGATGGATTCAATTCCACTGCCATACGACCCAGCGCTGCTGTATTGACTGATTTCCTTATATTCGCCGCTTCCCGAAGTGATTCCCTTCTCGGTTATGATATTGAAATTCAATCCGCTTCTATTGATCAGAATATTACTGGCAAGGCCTTCATCCATCAATGGATCAAGAACCTTCGTGACGTAATCTTGGGAAAAATGGTTCGTGTGGCTGACATATGAATCGCTTGAGGTGTCCAAAGGGTAAAGTTTATCCGTGTCAGGATACTCAACGTCATTTATCTTTGTGCTGTTATCGAAATAACTGTACTGTGTTTTTGTGATGGAAATAGGGGCAGTGGACGCTAAAGATTTCTCAACCCTGGAGACAAATCCCGAGAATCCGTTAGATATTGCCAAAACCAAAGCAACTCCAATAATGCCAAAACTCGAGGCGACCGCAGTTAAGATTGTGCGCCCCTTTTTGGTTTTGATGTTAGACCAAGATGAGGTTATAGCGGTGAAAAACCCCATCGAAGTCTTTTGATTTTTATCATCTCCAACAACCACACCAGAAACCACAACAGGATTTGAATCGGACACAACGTGGCCATCTCTCATCTCGACGATTCTATCGGCATATCGTTCTGCAAGTTCTCTATTGTGAGTGACAAGAATGACAAGTTTATCTTTGGAAATGCTCTTCAGCAAATCCATGACTTGAACAGAGGTATTCGAATCAAGAGCGCCTGTTGGTTCATCAGCAAGAATAATGCTTGGATCATTGACGATAGCCCTAGCAATCGCAACCCTTTGCATTTGACCACCGGATAACTGATTCGGCTTCTTTTTCTCTAGACCAGCGAGCCCAACGGCCTTCAAAGCGTCCATTGAACGCTTCCTTATTTCTAAAGAAGAGACGCCGCCTAAAGTCAAAGAAACGGCGACATTTGCAAGTATATTTTTATGTGGAATCAGGTTATAGCTTTGAAAAACAAACCCGATTTTCTCGTTGCGGTAAGCATCCCAATCGGCATCTTTGAACGATTTGGTGGATTTTCCGTTTATGATTACGTCGCCGGATGTGTAATGATCAAGTCCGCCTATTATGTTTAAAAGGGTTGTTTTGCCGCAGCCCGATGGACCAAGTATTGCCACCATCCCTTTATCTGGAAATGCAAGGTCGATTCCGTCTAATGCGGGGTAGATTTCACCCTCTATTTCATAGTTTTTGACAATAGACTTCAATTCGAGCATATAGAAAATATATCACATATGTTTTCTAAAGATTATGCTTAATTTTGACACGTGTATAAAAATGTAGATACTATCTTAATTTTCTTTTATAAAAGAAAAAGTTTTTTAATAATTCTTCACACTCTTTAGAGAGTGTACCAAAATCGATCAACGGTCTTTCATGAACGCAAGGGGAATCGAACAAGAAGTAATTGGAGACAATCGCCCCATCTCTTGGGTCATTAGCCCCAAAAACAACGCGAGAAATTCTCGATTGAAGAATCGCCCCGGAACACATCGGACACGGCTCTAAAGTCACATAAAGGGTGCAACCGCTTAATCTCCAGTCTCCAATTTTGTTTGAAGCGTCTTTCATCGCCTCAATCTCTGCATGAGAGGCAATATCGTGGTTCTTCTCCCTCGAATTGTGACCTCTACCGATTATTTCGCCATCTTTTACAACGACCGCCCCAACCGGGATTTCATCCGATTCATAGGCTTTTTGTGCTTCTTTTAAGGCTGCTTGCATATAAAATTCATCTTGCATGCCAACATTATAAACCAATAAGAAAACCACCGCACAGGAGTTCTGATCTTAAGGCTGCTTGGTTCCCCATCTGACCTGGTTCGAAGACAACTTCTCGCGATGGCTTAGTTATTATATTGCTTTACTTATTTCTTCTCAATTGGTTTTAAAACTGAGAGCCCACCCATAAACGGGCGTAAGGCTTCTGGAATGATAACGGACCCATCCGCCTGCTGGTTTTGTTCAAGAAGAGCAGGGAACACTCTGGAAGTTGCAAGTCCTGAACCGTTTAATGTGTGGCAGAAATGCATTTTCCCGTCTTTATCTTTGTAACGGATCATTCCGCGTCTTGCCTGATAGTCTCTAGCGTTGGAAACTGAAGAGACTTCTTTGTAGATACCCATGGATGGGATCCAAACTTCGATATCATAGGTTCTCGCCATCGAGTGAGAGCAATCCCCCGCCGCAAGCTTATCAAGTTGGTAGTGAAGTCCGAGGCCTTCAAGTAAGGTTTGTGCCTTCTTGACCAATTCTGCGAATGCCTCATCCGAGCCTGTGTCGGTTGTGTACTGGACCATCTCGACTTTGTCGAATTGATATCCGCGAATCATGCCTCTTTCCTCGGTTCTATATGAACCAGCCTCTTTGCGGTAGCAAGGAGTGTAGGCGAAGTATTTCTTTGGGAGATCATCTTCTGATAAGACTTCGTTTCTATGGAGATTGACGAGTGCTGTTTCGGCGGTTGGAAGGATGAATTTACGTGGTTCTGTTCCTTCAAGCCAGAAGACATCCTCTTTGAATTTAGGGAACTGTCCTGCCGTGAAGCCTGAATCCTCGTTTAAGATGTGAGGTGGGAGGATCATTGTGTATCCATCGGCAATATGCGTTGTGATGAAATAATTGAGCAGTGCCCATTCGAGTTGCGCGCCTAGACCTGTGTAGATCCATGTGCCAGAACCGGAGATTTTCGCAGCTCTCTTATAATCGATTAATCCGAGGGACTCAGCAAGCTCGACATGATCTTTTGGCTTGAAGTTGAATTCCGGTTTCTTCCCGAAAACGTAGAATGGTTTGTTGTTTTCTTTTCCACCAGCCTCTAAATCTGGGTCTGGCATATTAGGAAGGACTTCGACTAAAGCCTGTATTTCATCAGATGTTTTGCTGAGTTCATCTTCCTTCTCTTTATTTTCTGCAGCCAAGGCTTTTACCTTTGCGAATATCTCTTGGACGTTTCCGCCGGCTTTCTTGATTTCTGGAACGGATTTGGAAAGTTTGTTCTGCTCCGCTTTATTCGTTTCGACAGCTTTTGTGAGTTCTCTTCTTTTTGCGATTAACGCAAGCAGTGGTTTTGGATCAAAATCCCAACCTTTTTTGGCTAAGGCCTCTTTAACATATTCAGGTCTTTCTTCGATTAATTTCAAATCAATCATTTTTATGACTCCTTAATTGTTTATTATCAATGCAAAACCCCAACAAAAATTGTTGAGGTTAAGCTTTTTTAATTAAATAACATCGTCTGGTGTGACAACTTCTTCCGCCTCGTTATTTTCGCTTTCTCCGACTAACGATGGGTTCATCTCACCATCTTCAATGATAGGCGTTTCCTCTTCTTCACTCTCTTCCTCGTGTGGAACGATTGTGATAGCGGCTACTTTGTTATGTGGTTCAAGGTTGATGATCTTGACACCTTGGGTATTTCTGCCGGCGATCTTGATTTGGCTCAAAGGCGTCCTGATGACGATTCCTTTGTTAGTGATGACCATTAAGTCCTCATCTCCGTTGACAGCTCTCATGGCGGTTAATTCACCGTTCTTAGCACCCATCTTGAGCGAGAGAACGCCTCTAGCGCCTCTAGTTGTCATACGATAGCCGTCATAGTGGCGAACGTTGCCGTCTTCATCTGTGACATCCGTGTCGTTTACGTAAGAAATCTTTCCGTAACCGGCTGTTGTTAAGACAAGGAGTTTCGATCCTTCTTCGGAAGTTGTGAGGTCAACAATCTTTGCGCCCTCATCGATTTCCATACCTTTGACACCGGTTGCATCTCTTCCCATCTCGCGAGCGTCAGCTTCGTTGAATGTGCAGACTTTTCCGGTTGAGGCAGCCAAGGAGATGATTGTGTTGCCTTTGGTTCTCTTAACATCAAGAAGTTCATCACCTTCTCTTAATCCAATGGCACGTTTACCATTTTGGTGAATTGATTCATATTGCGAAAGTTTTGTCCTCTTAACAAGTCCGTTGACAGTTGCGAAGAATAAGTAATCATTCGGATCGTAATCATCGCAAGCGACGATAGAAACAATTCTCTCGTTTGCGTTTGTGTCAAGAGGTAAAAGATTGACGATTGGCAAGCCTTTCGCATCCCTTGTACCCTCAGGGATTTGGTATCCTCTCATTCTGTAAACCTTACCGGTTGAAGAGAAGAATAAGACATCTGTGTGAGTTTTGATGTGTCTAATGATACGAACAAAGTCGCCGTTCGTGGTTGTGACGCCTTTAACGCCTCTTCCGCCTCTATTCTGGGTGCGGAATGTATCATCGCCCATTCTCTTGATATAGCCGTTCTTTGTGAGGACAACGACGATATTTTCTTGCGGAATGAGGTCTTCATTGTCGATGTTTGCGGCATCATCTGTGATTGTGGTGAGTCTTGCGTCTCCGTATTTTCTTTCGATTTCGGTGATTTCCTGGATGAGCAATTCAACAATATTGGCCTTATCGCTTAAAAGCCTGTTGTACTCAGCAATATTGGCGGTCAATTGGTTATGTTCAGCATGAAGCTTATCTTGTTCGAGGCCCTGCAATCTTCTCAATGTCATCGCAAGGATTGAGGCAACCTGCTCATCGGACAATCCGTATTTTGCCTCTAATTTCTGAGTGGATTCTTCATCGGTTTTGGATGATCTGATAATGGCAATAACATCATCGATGTTGTCGTGGGCAAGAATAAGCCCGGTAACGATGTGGTCTCTCTTGGAATCGATATCGAGGAGCTTTTTGGTTCTTCTGGTCAAAACGTCAATTTGGAAATCGATGTAGTTTTGGAGAAGATCCTTCATGCCAAGAATTTTCGGAGCGTTATTAACTAAGCAGAGGTTGATAATGCCGAAATTTGTCTGCAAATCCGTATGTTTCAAAAGGTTATTTACAACGATTTCTGGCATGAAGTTGTTTTTGACTTCAATGACAACGCGGATGCCGTCTTTGTTGGATTCATCACGGATGTCGCTGATGCCATCGAGAACCTTATCGCGGACGAGTTCCGCCATCTTTTCGATCATGGCAGATTTATTAACCTGGTAAGGAATCTCGGTTACGATGATCTTTGCCTTGTGGCCTTCGTTTTCTTCGATATGGTATCTTGAACGAATCGTGATTGTTCCAGTACCGGTTTTGTAAGCGTCGGCAATGCCTTGTCTACCGAGAATTACGCCTCCTGTAGGGAAGTCTGGTCCCGGAATGTAGTCTCTCATCAATTCTTCAATCGTCAAATCCGGATTCCTGCAAAGGGCAACAATCGCGTTGATCGTCTCAGAAAGGTTGTGTGGTGCCATGTTGGTGGCCATACCAACCGCGATACCTTCTGAACCGTTGATGATTAAGTTAGGGATTCTTGAAGGAAGAACCGACGGTTCTCTTTCGGTGCCGTCGTAGTTATCAACGAAATCGACCGTATCCTTATCGAGGTCTCTGACCATCTCAACCGCAAGCTTATTCATTCTCGCTTCGGTGTAACGCATAGCCGCGGCTTCATCGCCGTCGATGGAACCGAAGTTGCCGTGTCCATCGACCAACGTATATCTCAAAGAGAATGGCTGAGCCAAACGAACTAAAGTTCCATAAAGCGCAGCGTCGCCGTGTGGGTGATATTTACCCATGACGTCACCGACGATACGTGCTGATTTCTTGTATGGTTTTCCTGGCTGCATGCCTGATTCGTCCATGCCATAGATGATTCTTCTTTGTACCGGTTTTAATCCGTCTCTGACGTCAGGAATTGCGCGGCTGACGATAACGGACATG
This sequence comes from Faecalibacillus sp., assembly GCA_963588175.1. Taxonomy (GTDB): domain Bacteria; phylum Bacillota_I; class Bacilli_A; order RFN20; family CAG-826; genus UBA4951. The sequence goes on from CAVAGP010000042.1 coordinate 14,480, forward strand.
GAGTAAGCAAGGAATGCGGTGTGGACTTCTTCCGTGATTTCTCTATCGATGAGACCGGGAACGATGCCAGCGGCTGCTGTTGACTGTTCTTCTGTGACTTCGTTTTCTTCGTTTTCTGAAGTTTCTTCAATTTTCTTGTCTTCGTTTTCCATTGTGGTCCCCTTTCGTTAAATATCGAGGTCGTCTCTGTCGATGAAGACGGCCCTTTCCGTGATGAAATTTTTGCGTGGCAAAACATCTTCACCCATGAGTTCCGAGAATGCTTTCTCGGCTTCTGCCGCATCGTCGATTGTGATACGAATCATCTTACGGCATTTTGGATCCATTGTTGTTTCCCAAAGCTGCTGAGCGTCCATCTCGCCAAGTCCTTTATATCTCTGGAATGGATATCCAGGTTTCAGCTGGAGGGCTTTCTTTAATTGTTCAAGTTGAGCGTCGTTGTACGCGTAATATTGATTGCCCTTGACCTCAATCTTATATAGAGGTGGTTGAGCGATATATACGAATCCGCCTTCGATAAGCGGTCTCATGAATCTGTAGAAGAAGGTCAAGAGAAGGATTCTGATATGGTCGCCGTCGACATCAGCATCGGTCATGATGACAATTTTGTGATATCTGATTTTCGAGACGTCGAAATTCTCGCGAATACCAGCGCCGATAGCGGTGATCATATTGCCGATTTCGGCGTTCTTGAAGATTCTTTCTTCTCTGGCTTTCTCAACGTTAAGAATCTTACCTCTCAAAGGAAGAATCGCTTGGGTCTCTCTATCGCGGCCGTTCTTTGCGGAACCGCCTGCGGAATTACCCTCAACGATATAAAGTTCGCAATCTTCAGGGATTTTTGATGAGCAATCGGCCAATTTGCCAGGGAGGGTTGTGACTCCAAGAGCATCTTTACGAACAGCTTCTCTAGCTCTAGCGGCTGCCGCTCTAGCTTTTGATGCCATGCCGATCTTTTGACAAACGGCTTTACCGATATCTGGGTGTTCCAATAAGTATTGTTGTAATTGTGAACCGACGATGTTGGACACAATCTTTCTGACTTCGGAGTTGCCGAGTTTTGTCTTGGTTTGTCCTTCGTATTGTGGGTTAGGATGCTTTGCGGAAATAACGCATGTTAAGCCCTCTTTGCAGTCATCGGTTGTGAATTTCTCTTTTTCGTCAAGGAATTTAATCTTCTTGGCATAGTCATTCATGACCCTGTTGATTGCCAAATTGAAGCCTTCAACGTGTGTGCCGCCTTCTTTTGTGGTGATGTTATTGCAGAATGAATAAACACCGTCACCGTTGTAGCTGTCGGTCCACTGAAGGGCGATTTCGGCGTAAATCTTCTCTTTCGTGCCGTCGAGCAATGTGACTTCTTCTGCTCCAGAACAGTAAATTACCGGTCCAGAAATTGGGAGCTTGGCCGAATTGATGAACGCGACATATTCCTTGATGCCGCCCTCATAGAAGAATTCTTCGTGAACCGGCTCATCACCACGGACATCCGTTAACGTGAGCCTAACTCCACCGTTCAAGAATGCCATTTGACGTAAATGGTTCTTGATTGTGTCGTAGTTATAAACCTGAGTTTCCGTGAAGATTGTAGGGTCTGGCAAGAACGTGACGGATGTTCCGCGTAACGAGCTATCTCCGACCTTGTGGAGAGGCTCTTTGATCTTGCCGCCGTCTTCAAAGCGGACTTTGTATTCTCCGCCGTCTCTGCAAACGGTAACTTCGCACCAAGTGGATAAAGCGTTAACGACTGATGCGCCGACGCCGTGAAGACCACCGGAAACCTTATAACCGCCACCTTCGCCGAATTTGCCTCCAGCGTGAAGGATCGTATATGCGGTTTCGACGCCGGAAAGTCCGGATTTGGCAACCTTATCAACAGGAATGCCACGTCCGTTATCCGTGACGGTGATGCTGTTGTCTTTGTTGATCGTGACATCGATTTTGTCGCAATAGCCAGCCAAGGCTTCATCGATGGAGTTATCAACGATTTCCCAAACGAGGTGATGGAGACCAGCAGACGCTGTGGTTGCAATATACATGCCAGGACGTTTTCTGACAGCCTCAAGACCTTCTAGGACCTGAATGTTTTCGCCGGTGTATTTCTCGTCGGCTTTTTCGATGCTGCGTCTATCAACGGATGTTTCCACAGCGGAATAAGAGAATTTATCTTCTTCTTCGATGGACTCTTCCGTTGCGCCGCTTGCTTCAGCGGCGGCAGCTATTTTCTTTTCATCAGCCATTTCATTTCCTCCTAACGGCTTTATTTGAGGAGACATCTATGTAGGTGGCTCCCTCTATTTCCAATTTTGTTGCGGTGATGAACGTCTGGCCCATCTTATTCACCAACTCGGTGAGACGGGCAGCGTGTTCATTATCCAATTCGCTATAAACGTCATCGAGAACAGCGATTGGCTTTTGGTCGTCGTCTTCAATCAAGAAGTATGGCGACATTTTCAGGGCGATTGCCGAGAGTCTATTCTCCCCTTGGCTTCCATACAGAGCGATATTCTTGCCATCCAGCATCAATTCGAAGTCTTCTCGATGAAGGCCGATTGATGTGCTTTTGTGGTAAATGTCGCTTTCGAGACTCCTGTCGTAGAGCTTCGTAGCGCGAGACTTGAAGTCCTCAGCGCTCTTGATGAAGGGTTTGTAATTGATTCTTACGCTTCTTTCCGCCCCATAGAGGCCGCTCGCGACCTCGGACAATACTTTATTCAGTTCGTCAACGTAAAGTCTCCTGTAGCGTGAAATCGGCTCCTCAACTCCAATCAGCCTTTCGGTCACGACCTTCAAGTAAGTCATGTCGGTCGGTTCCGATTTAAGCGCCGCATTCCTCTCCTCCAGCAATTTGTTGTATTTTGCGATGAGGGAGAAGTAGTCGAGCGAACGTTTCGAGATGTTCACGTCGAGGAAGGACCTCCTATCGCTTGGAGACCCCTTGAATAGAGACACGTCTTCCGGTGAGAACACAACGACATTGACGCATTTGGAGAGTTCGCTCAGTCTCCTGATCGCCTTCCCATTTATCAGAACCCTTTTTCCTTTTTGCGAGATTTGGATTCCGATTGTTTTTGTCGTGCCTCCATTATTCACACGCGCCTCTGCGTACGCGTAATCATAATCGACGCCGATAAGCGTCGATGATTCGTTTGTTCGCCAGCTTTTGGCCAAAGACATCAAATGAATAGATTCGGCGAGGTTTGTTTTGCCGGATCCATTCGGTCCGACTATGACGTTTACGCCGTTCCCGAACTGCACATCGCATTTGGCATACGACCTGAAGTTCGTAAGTGACATCTTTTCGAGAATCATTTGTTAACTATCTCGAATTTCCCTTCCTTCAACTCAACAATATCACCACTCCTGAGTTTCTTACCTCTTCTATTCTCCTCTTCGCCATTCACCAAAACACGATTGGTGGAAAGGTAAAATTTTGCCATTCCGCCCTCGTCAATGACATTTGCGAACTTAAGAAGCTGTCCAAGGGTAATATACTCGGTGCTGATTTTGATTTGTCTGGAAGTGTCTATTTTCGCCATGAATATAGTTTACTACAAGTAGTAAAAAAAGAAACGCATTTTTGCGTCTCTTTAAAATAAATTTTTAAAGCCCTCAAAAGGCTTATCTCATCCTCATCGGGGTGATTAATTCGACGACCGAGTCATCTTCAGGGTTTTTGATGACAAACGGTCTCATTTCGCCCACAAAAGAGAACGTGACGTCTTCGCACCCAAGGGCGCGAACGGCCTGTGAAACGAATGATGCGTTGAACGCGATGTCAAGCCTATCTCCGGTGAACTGAATCGTGGTGAGTTTTTCAACGCCAGAACCGTTTTGGTCGGAAGATGAAGAAATCTCGACGTTGTCCGCGGTCATCGAAAGTTTAACAACGGAGGCTTTGTCACTGGAGATCGTGGATACGCGTTCGATAGCGTTCAAAAGCTGCTGAGAATTGATTTCAAGATAGTAGTTGAAGACTTGGGGAACGATTGAGTTGGAAACCGGATAATCTTCGGAGATGAGTCTGCTTGTGACAATTGTCGTTCCGAAAGAGAAGACGATTTTTTCTTTCGAGGCAAAAATCTCAACTTCTTCGACTGAATCGAACATTTTCACGATGTCAGACAAGGTTTTTGCCGGGATATTCGCCGAGAACCTCAGATTCGGTTCGACGGCGATGGATTTCCTAGAAAGCCTTGCGGAATCGGTTGCTGTAGCGGTTAAAATTCCAGCCTCCGCCTTGAGGTTGACAGCGCCCAAAACAGGACGATTTTTATCAGATGCCGCAAAGGCGGTTTGTGCCGTTAATTTTGAAATGGCGTCACATGTTACGGCAAAAGAATTTCCGTTCTTTTCGAAATCGATATCCGGATATTCGTCCGCATCCATGCAGTTGAGTTTGAACGAAGATTTGCCATCATCGATTTTTGCGATTGCGTTATCAATGATTTCAACGGTCACCTCGCCTCCGCTCAAACGCTTGGCGACTTCCGTAAAGATTTTGGCGTTGATAAGGACTGAGCCAATTGATGAATTTCTGATAACTTGCGTTTCATCTCTGTACTCCGGAACCAATGTCCAAATCGAGATATCTCCATTTGAGGAAGTTATTTCAAGCCCTTTGCTTGTTACTTCCAACTTAAAGCTCGATAGGGTTGGGTTTGCGGATGCCGAACCCACGGCGTGACCGGCTGTTAGCAATCCCTTCAATAGTTCTTCTTTGGAAATCGTGAATCTCATAAGG
>CAVAGP010000043.1:0-18262 GCA_963588175.1 Faecalibacillus sp.
GAGAAACGCAAGGTTGAACTTTAGGCAGTCCGAAGAAACACACGCAATGGAAAACATCGTTTATAACGAATTGAAAATTCGCGGTTTTAACGTCGATGTCGGTGTCGTCGAGTACTATGCAAAAAACACCGGCGATAAAAGCGTTTTAAACTCAGCCGAAGTAGATTTTGTATGTAACGTATTAGACAAGCGATATTACATCCAAGTAGCATATTCCATTCCAACAAAAGAAAAGCTTGATCAAGAGCAAAACTCGCTTATGCATATCAACGATGCTTTCAAAAAAATAATTATCGTTAAAGACCTATTCCGTTCGCATTATAGCGAGGACGGAATCTATATGTTGAGCCTATTTGACTTTTTGCTTAACGCAAACAGTTTGAATTTTTAAAGACGGCATCCGCAATTCTAAGAAACCAACGAAATGAAAACGCAAAAGCCGTTTTCCTTGCGGTTTCCCAGTTGTAAACGCAAAAAATACTCTTAACGAGAATTGAGCTCTAGAAATTAATTATGCATTTTCTTCAACGTAAGCAACAACTTGGCCTAAAGTTTGAAGATCATCGAGGTCAACGTCACGCATCGAAATGCAGAATTCTTTTTCAACCCCAATAACCAAATAAAGGAATCCGATGGAGTTTAAGCCGAGATCGTTTTTGATGTTTGTCTCAGGTTTTAAATCTTCAAGTTTAACTTTTGTGTCAGGCTCTATTTTCAAAAGGATTTCATATAGTTTATTTAACGTCTCGCTCATTGTTTTTTCTCTCCATCAGCCTTTGCTTTTAAATCCGCAATCTGATTGAACATATTATCCATTACGGAATTCAAATCTTCAACGGATGGATATTCCTTATCACAGAGTTCATTAACGGTTTTTGCTTCGCCAAAATACAGCTTGACCTTATTCCGCTTTTTATGCTGATTCTCTATATAAACAGGCTGCATTGGAACACCGGTTCTTGAAGCCAATAATGCGGCACCGGATTTATAGTCGTCCATGCTGCCATCCCTATGTATTCTTCCATTAGGGAACACGACTAAGACACCGCCGCCATCAAGGATGTTTATGCAAGTTTCAATTGCCTTTGTGTCGTTTTTATATCGGTCTATCTTTACACAGCCAAGTTGTTTCAATAGCCAATTCCTAACAGGATGTCCTTTTGCAAAGACAACCTCCGCAGTAAGACAGAAAATGCGTCTTCTCCAATAGGCGATAATGAGGGCTAATGGATCAACAAAACTCGTATGATTGGCAACGATTACCAATCCACCTTTATGTTTAATCTTTTCCTTCTTTTCGCCTAAATTGAAACATTTGCAGCGGAAATACAGGTTGAATTGATAAACGATAAAGCGGCCTAAATCCTTAAGGAAATACTTAGGGGCGAATACAGTTGAGTATTTATCCACATTGATGAGATGCTGTTGCTGTTGTCCCATGGACATAACGCGATGTCTAATCATCTTATTAAGGCTATCTATCTGATCTTTAGTTGGATAAACATCTTCGCAATAGTCATAAACGAATAGTTTCTTGCCGATTGTGACATGCGTTCTTTTGAGCAATCCATAGTTGCCATCGGTAAAAACAGGGATAATCGGCACTCCGGTTTTTTGGGCAAGAACTACATATGAAGGCGCGAATTTCTTAACCTGCCCATCCGTAGAAACCTTTGCCTCCGGGAAGACAACCAATATCTTTCCTTTTTCCAATAATTCTTCTGACTTATCCATGAAAGATAATTCATTGTTTTTCCTATCAACGCGAATTCCTCCAAGCACCTTCATTATCCAACCTTGGAACTTATTTCTTGTGTATACCGCTTCTGACATTTGGCAATAGACTTTGCGGAACGGGAAAAGGAACATGATCATTGCAAAATCTTTAAGGCTCCTATGATTGCATATGACAATCGCAGGGCCTTTAATATGCCTATTCGTGTCCTTTTTGTCCTCATAATACGTGCGGCGTTTTGTGTATATCCACATTAGAGGCGAGGCCGTGATTCTCATGAACCAATACATCAACCAGGAAATCATGATAATAGCCCCTCCACCACTTTAGCAATTCCACGAACCGTATAGGAATCGTAGTCGTCTAAATAAGGCATGCTGATGCCAAATTCCGTATTCAATCTTGACACAAGAGTGAAATAATCAAGGCTTGAACACCCTAAATCGACCATAAAATGCGATGTAGGCTCAATCGGCCTTACATTTGTGTATTCCTCAATAATTGAGATCACCTTGTCTAGAATAGCCTGATTTACGATATATCCATCTTTAGGATTGCATTCCGTTAAGTGTTTGATATCGATAAACGAAAACTCTTTGTCCTCAATCATCTTCTTCAAAGCGGTTCTAGACACTTTGATAGAATTAGCATTGGCAATCTCGTTTTTGGTGTAAAGTATATTCGTTGGTCTAGAAGACGAGTCCAGTTTATCGAGTTCTTCCATTACGGATTTGTTCAAGTCCAAAATTTCCCCATTTGTTAAGTAATTTGAAACTTGAATTAATAGTGTCAATTTATCATCGTGGTTAAACACGCAGAATCTAGGTGCGTTAATCATCAGGTTTTTCTCTATGTCATCCGGAGAAATGTTCTCGCCATTCTCACCGATATATAGGTCGTCTTTCCTGCCTAATATGTAGTAATTACCTTCTTCATCAACGCGCGCTAAATCGTTCGTGGAGAACCATTCTGAGTTCTCTTGAATAACCCCATTGATCATAATCTTATGGGAAATGGATTCGCCTTTGATAAGGAGTTCACCATCTTCGGCAACCTTATATTCAACGCTAGGGAGGGGTTTTCCGATTGAACCGTTGGCCCTATCTTTAAAGTTGTTAGATAATTCAACTGAGGTAACACTGACTTCGGTCATACCATAACCGTTATATAGCGGATAGCCTAAAGCATTGATAAGTTTCAATGTGTCGCTTCTAATATATGAACCGCCCGATATGCAGAAATAGACTGAAGGCCCAAATAATCGATTCGTAACCTTTTTCAGCAATTTTCTAGAAGCGTCGATGTGTTTTCCCCTCCTCTGCCATTTAGAGGTCATATTTATGGCGTTATAAAAGGTTTTCTCGGTAGATTTACCCATTTTAGCAACGGTTTTACGTAGCTCTTTATCGATTGTGTGCCAGAAAAGAGGCACGCCAAATATATGGGTAACATGATGTTTTCTAATTGTTTTTAAAATTGTCTTTGCGGAATAATCCCTTAAGAACACGAATGTCCTGGAGAATAAGGAAAACCAAGCCAAAATAGCTACAAGGCCAAAGATGTGATATAGAGGCAAAAAGACCAAGAGTTTAAGAGAACCTTTGTAGTGTTTCTTTGCTCTTTTATTGATTCCTAGTATGTAATTTACGTTCAAAACGTTATCTGAAAGTTCTTGTCCTTTATAAAAAACTATCTTTTCTTTCATCGTGGTTGCCGATGTTGAAAGAGCAATCTCATTAGCCCATCTAAATTTGTAACCCTCTGGAACATCTTCGCACAGATTGCGGATATCGATTTCCTCGGTTTCGTAATTAAACGATTGCTTAAATCTCAAGCAGTATTTAACATTCAGCCTTTTCAATATTTTATTGGTTATAGAAGAAGGGTATCTATGGTTGATTAGATATGGTTTATTGCCCGAAGCAAGAATTGCCCAAAATACGTCAATCCATTCTTGGGATGAATCAATTGATATGCCTATGAATTGATCTTTTAAATCTGGATATTGTTTATTTAGGGAATAGGCGATTTGCCCGATTCTTTTCTTGGCTTCTCCATACGTGACTTTAAAGATTCTATAGCCATCATTCTTCTCGGACATGACCTTGGTTTCATCAGTAAAAGAAACATTGAAGAATGACTCGAAATCTTTCGGGGAATTCTTTAATGCTTCGTATCTACTTTTTACTAATAAATTAATGTTCTCCACTTAATGGCTCTCCATTAAGGTAGAATTCTACATCTTGCTGTATGTTTTTGAAAACAACAACAACTATAGTGTTGTTAACTTTCACCCATCTATATGGAATGTCATCACAATCGAAGGCTTCTTTGGTTAAACCGTAACCGATTAATTTTCCATAAGCTTCTTTAACACACCAACGGATTGTGAGATAAAGCTGTTTGTCTTTGCTACTAGAAAATTCTTCTTTTTCTTTTTTAGTGAGAATGAGTTGCGCGATTTGATTGACTCTTTCATCGGGAATCAGTTCTTCAACATCAAATCCGACCATCAAATCTGAAATTGCAAAACCATGGAATTTATTGCTATGGGACACGGATATTTCATAAGTGTCGTGCATTGGCTTGTTAGTTGTTGTGAAAGTAAGGTTTCCGCCAAGCAGCTCATAAAGATATGAATACATTGATTTGGATATTTTGTTTTTGCCCGCTAAATGATGCGAGTTATCAATATGCTCAATAACGTTATCAGGAAGGACAACATTTCCAGAATATAAATTATCGTTAGAGTAAATGTACGCCCTCGCCACCATATTAAAAACCTCCGTTAATCAATTTGGTTATTTCGCGGTAACAGGCAAGAATCGTATTTCTATTAGCGGATCCGTGGCCTTTAACAATAGCCTTGTTTGTGCCGATAAGAACGGAACCGCCATGATTGTTGTAATCAAAGTTGCTTTCCACTTTTTCATTGATTACCTTGCAGTCACCATAAGACCTAACGATATTCGCAACGCTTTCTGCCAATTTGATGACGACATTGCCTATCATGCCATCGCAAACTAGGACATCCGCCTGATCAGCGAAGCAATCGCAAGCCTCGATGTTACCGACAAAATTGAGTGTTTTTTCTTCTTTAAGGAGTTTGAATGCGGATTTGATTAATGCATTGCCTTTTCCTTCTTCTTTTCCATTGGAAATGAGACCGACTCTAGGCTTTTCGATGGAGAGGTAATGGGCCATGAACTCGGAGCCAAGTTTTGCAAATTTTACTAAATCAGCATCTTTAACATCAATGTTCGCACCACAATCTGCAATGAGGAATTCTTTGCCGTTAGCATGTTTGAGTATAGCGCCTAAAACCGGGAATTTTAGCCCTTCTTTTAAGCCCAGATGGAAGATTGACCCAACAAGGATGCAACCGGTTGCGGAAACGGTAATTAAACCCTTGGCGTCTTCATTGCTTTTTAAATACTTAAGGGATTTAACTAAAGCACTGTCATCTTGTTCATAGAGCATAGACACGGGATTTGTGCTGTTTGTTATTTCATTTTCCGCATCAATAACTTCAACCGTTTTGTTTTTGGATATAAAAAAGTCATCGATATCTTTCTTAGGACCGATTAGAACTATCTGGTAATCTCCGCTTTGTTCAAGGCAAAGGTTAACTCCTTCTAATATTTCTTGGAGAGGTAAATCTCCTCCCAATGTATCGATGACTATTTTGTTCATGCAATAAGTTTAGCAAATACCAAGGATAAAATCATAAACATCTTGCTGTCCGTCTATGACTCCAATCTCAGCACATGGATATTTGGCGTTTAGAGCGCTCTGAAGTTGGTTGGTTGTCTCTTCATCAACGGTTTGTCCTTTGAAGATAACCACAATCTCTTTATCATCCATGTCTTCAATTGTTGCAATGGCCTTCATTGTTGATTCAACTAGTGATGGATCAGAGGCTGCAAGCGTGTGATCAACGATTGAGATTGGCTCGTTTTCTTTGCAGTTAATGCCGTTGACTGATGTGTCTCTGATTGAACGGGTTGTAGAAACGGTTATGACATTTTCGATACCAGCATTAATGTTCTCTAATTGAGCATCGATATCCGTTTCTTCAACGTCCATCATTGAGAAAGCGAAGTATCCTTGGGCAACAGATCCAGTCCCAACGACATGGATTTTAGCATCTTTATATATATCACGTGCTTGTTCAGCTGCCATGATGATGTTCTTGTTGTTTGGGAAGACAACGATGTTATCGGCGTTAAGTTGTTTGAAGGCTTCGACAAACTCTTCGGTTGAGGTGTTCATCGTTTGACCGCCGTTGATAACGATATCGCATCCAAGCTCTTTATAAAGGCTCGTGATTCCCTCGCCTTGGCAAACGGCAACATATGCGATGGCTTTGTGCTCAGCACGCTTTTTGGCTTTCTTCTCAGCCTCTGTCTGAGCATTCTGGATATCCATATTCTCCGCTTTCATACTGACGAATTCGCCATATTCCTGGGCTTTCTTGAAGACAACCCATGGGGTTAATGTATGAACGTGAACTTTGACGATATCCTCGTCTTTAAGGGCAACGATTGAGTTTCCACCAATTGATTCAAGGAACTTGATGAATTCCTGAAGATCGAATTCGGCAGGATTGCATTTGGCATTCATCAACTGGATGATAAATTCGGTACAATAGCCGAATTTCATCTCCGAATCAGCATTGAATATATCTTTGCTGACAGGTTTAACTTGGGAGGTACCATGACCTGTTGAATCAACTTCGATGTCGGTGATTTCTCCTCCGAGGAATTTTAAGAATCCTTCGAAGATGGCAATCAATCCAGCACCGCCAGAATCAACGACTCCCGCTTCTTTGAGAACGGCAAGTTTCTCAGGTGTCTCTTCAAGTGATTTTTTTGCTTGGATAAGCCACATCTTGAGGAGGGACTGGAGATCCATGTCATCGGTTACATCCCCGTATGTTAATTCGATAGCTTCACGGCAAACGGTAAGAATTGTACCTTCAGTTGGCACAACAACCGCCTTATATGCAGTCTTATAACCTTGAACTAAAGCATCTGCGAACAATCTAACAGTTGCTTTGCTGTGTTCTTTGAAGACTAGCGACATGCCTTTGAAGAATTGGGATGAAATAACGCCAGAATTGCCTCTAGCACCAAGAAGCACGCCTCTAGCAAATGTTGTAGCGTATTCTCCGATGTTATCGGTTTCCGTGGCGCTTTTAACGCCATTTTCCAGTGTCATTCTCATGTTGCTTCCCGTGTCGCCGTCTGGGACTGGGAAGACATTTAATTCGTTGATGGTCTGTTCCTGCGTTTTGAGGTTGGCTAAGCCAGCCTTAAACATATCACTGAGGAGCTTGCCATCGATGATTGTGATTTCCATAGGGAAACCTCCTTATAGATGTGATGTTGGTTTGAATTAGAGTTCGAGTTTTTTGCCTTTGAAATAAACGGCCACTGTGCCAGGGCCGACCGATGCGCCGATGATCGGTCCAAGAATTCCATCATAGAATCCTTTGACTTGGACTTTTTTAGAGATTTCATCTTTAAGCATCTTGGCTGCTTCTGGGTCATCTGCGTGTAAGACAGCGACGTACTGATTCTCAGGATCGACGATGTTGGTTGCAACTTCATTTGCAAGATCTTCGATAGAAGCCTTACGACCTCTTACTTTCTTGATTGCGTAGTTTTCGCCTTTGAGGTTTGAAATGAGGATTGGCTTCAAACCGATGATATTGCCAAAGAAAGCCTTTCCGGCAGAAACACGTCCTGCATTTGCTAAATATTTGAGTGTTTCTGTTGCGGCCCACTGATGGTAATAGTCTTTGTCATTTTCAAGAGTGGCAACGATTTCTTCAACGGATTTGCCCTCCTTTGCCATTTTTGATGCCTCAATAGCGAGTAAGCCTTCGCCCATGCAAGAATTTCTTGCGTCAATACAAGCGATTTTTGCACCTGGATAATTTGCTAAGAGTTCCTCAGCATAAAGTCTAGCGGTGTTGTAGGAACCTGATAAAGCACTTGAGCAGGCAACATAGATGATGTCCATGCCTTTGTCTAAATATTCTGGGAATCTCTTGGTCAATTCTTCAACTGTGACCTGGATTGTTTTTACGCGAGAGCCTTTTCTCATTTTGTCGTAAATCCATTCAGGAGTATAAGCTGCGTAGTCAAGGTCAGCTGGATATTCTTCTCCATCCACTGTTACGCCCATTCTTAAATAGTCGATGTCGAACTCTTCTCTTAACTCCTTTGAGAGATCAGATGTTGAGTCGGTTAAGATTTTAATTTGTCTCATAAATCATTTTTTCCTTTCGGTTGTTTCTTGAGTGCGAAACGCGCTGTAATACTATAAGTTATGCACGCATAGCGGTTAATCTATCACTAGAAGATGATAAAATCTACATAATTCTACGTTTCAAAAACAAGATGAGAGAGTTATTAAAACTAATTGATGTACCTGGAAATTTAATAAATTAGGAATTAAAAGGCGTAATAGACCGCATTGTCAATTGACGGATAAAAACATCAAAAAATTCGTTTTATAAATAAATTTATGTTGCAAGTGAGGAATAATCTTGTATCATTTTGCTTGTCGAAAAAGTAGAAAGCAGTTCCAGCACGAACTCGCCAGATCTCTTAAGGAGATTGGCCCCGGCTACAATGGACTAACATCCATAACGTGAGGCGTGCAGATTGCTGCGCGCTATTTTTTTTCGAGAAATTGGAGGGTACTACCTATCGCTTACATTAATCAACACGATCAGCGTCGACCAGAAAAAAGACGCGATCCAATCAATGAGAATGTCCGTTTCCCAGAGGTTCGCTTAATCGGACCTAATGGTGAAAACCTTGGAATCATGTCATCTAGAGAAGCAAATCAGATTGCTGCTCAGCACAATCTTGACCTCTACTGCATCTCCCCAAAGGCAAATCCACCTGTGTGCAAGATCCTTGACTATGGAAAATTCCGTTTCGAGCAGCAAAAAGCCGAGAAACAAGCCAAGAAGAACCAGCACAAGACTGAAATCAAACAGATTCAGTTAACTCCTCAAATCGGTTTACACGACATCGAGACCAAAGCCAGAAAAGGAAAAGAATTCCTTGAAGATGGAAACAAAGTCGAAGTCGCCGTCATATTCCGCGGAAGACAGCTCTCTCACAAGGAAGTCGGTGTGGACGTCATGAATAAGTTCATGGAACTCCTCGCTGATGTTGCTCAAGTCGATAAGGCCCCTTACTGGGAAGAAAAATGGTATAAATCCGTATTGGCGCCCAAGAAGAAATAGGAGGAAAGAACATGCCAAAAATGAAATCAAGCAGAACCTTGGCCAAGCGTATCAAGGTTACTGGAACAGGTAAGCTCAAAGTCAAACATGCTTACATGGGTCACTTCGCACCACGCAAATCAAGAAAACAGAGAAAGCATCTCGCAAAAGCCTATTGTGTCAACAAAGTTGATATGAAGAGAATTCGCGATATGATCTGCAAATAAGGAGGAAAAACAATGAGAGTTAAAAATAGTGTCGCTACGCACTCACGTAGAAAGAAAATCCTCAAATCCGCTGAAGGTTACTTCGGTGCCAAACACCTCCTCTTCAAGACAGCTAAAGAGCAGGTCTTAAAAGGATATAAATACGCATACCAGTCAAGAAGAGACAGAAAGTCAGACTTCAGAAAGCTCTGGATCAAGCGTATCAATGCTGCATGCCACATGAATGGCCTCAGCTATTCAAGATTCATCGACGGTTTAACAAAGGCTGGCGTCATCTCAAAGACCGGTGAAGGTCTCAACAGAAAGATGCTTTCCGAATTAGCTATCAACGATCCAAAGGCATTCGCTGCCCTCTGCGATACAGCTAAGAAAGCTGCAAAGTAATCTCTTGAAGATTCGGGTCTTGCTCAGGCAAGGCCTTTTCTTTTTGCCCATAAAGAAAAGACGGATTATCCGTCTTCATTTGCCTTCTACTTTATTCAATGGGTTTTGAATCGACTTCCGTTGCGCCTTCAGTCGAGGTTGAAGAGCTGGCGGTTTCAGTTGGGTTTGGATCCTCTTTTGGGGTTTCCTCGTCGACATTGCAAAGCCAATGAATCTTTTGGTTATGGCATGTGTGGACAAGGTCAACGATGAAGCAGACCAACATAAATGGCCATAACGCGCATTCAAGGATAGCCACCACCAATGGCTGAACCTTCTTTGGGCCTCCTGCGATGCAAGAATCAACAAACATCAAAACTCTATAGACGATATAGGCTTCCCCAATTACGCAGCATAGGATCTTAAGCCATTTAGGGAAGTTTTTGTCATAATAAGAAGTAAGCATATAAAAATCCTCTTGCCTAATTATATGATTATTGATTAATGGGGCAAAAGGATTTTATTTACCTTTATTTTATGAATAATTCGGCGATTTGGATTGCGTTGGTGGCAGCGCCTTTACGGACCTGGTCACCACAGCAGAAGAGAGTGATTCCATTCGGATTGATTAAATCCTCTCTGATTCTACCAACATAGACTAAATCCTGATCGGATGTATCTAGAGGCATTGGATAAATCTTATTTGCAGGATCATCCACAAGCTTGCAACCCTTTTCGTGGGCAATCGCATTCTTTACAGCGTCGATTGTCAAGTGATCTTTCGTGACTAATGTTACAGAGATTGAATGACTTCTGAAGACTGGCACACGTACACATGTGCATGTGACTTTAAGATTAGGGAGATGCATAATCTTTCTTCCTTCATTTTGCATCTTCATTTCTTCTGTTGTGTACCCAGTATCCAAGAATGAACCGATATGTGGAATGAGATTATAGGCAATCTGATATTGGAAAGTCTCAGGATGTACCGGATTTCCGGCCTCAAGGTCCTTAACTTCTTTTGCTAATTCTTTAGGACCATTGGCACCGGCGCCAGATGTTGCCTGATAGGTTGATGCGACCATTGCCTGGATTTCAGAAAGCTTATTGATTGCGTTGATTGCCACCAAAGTAATGATGGTTGAGCAATTAGGGTTAGAGATAATTCCATGATGTTTAAATGCATCATCCGGATTGATTTCAGGAACAACGAGCGGAACGTTTGGATCCATACGGAATGCGCTTGAATTATCGATGAACACACATCCCGCTTTAACGATTGCCGGGGCATACTGCTGAGCAACTTTGTTTGGGGAGGCGCCTAAAACGATATCAACACCATTGAATGATTCTTCAGTGATTTCCTGAACAGTGACTTCTCCACCCTTGAATGGAAGCTTTAATCCTGCGCTTCTAGCACTGGCAAGAGGAATTAATTTTGAAATCGGGAAGTTTCTTTCTTCAAGAACCTTCATCATTTCTCTACCCACAGCTCCTGTGGCGCCAAGAATAGCAACAACGAATTCTTTCATTTTCAATACTCCTTATAAAAGTTTTTGAGCATGAAGTCCGACATATAGGGATCCAAGGGCATGTTCAGCCTCTGCTGTATCTACACCTACCATCATGTTCATTTCGTCTGGTGATTGGACAATCATCTTAACGTTGATTTTCTCTTCGGCCAAAATATTGAGGACTTTAGCGGATAAGCCAACGCATCCAATCATGTTAAGACCGACAATTGCGACAAGTGCCATGCCTTTTTCAAAATCAACTTCGCAATCAAGCTCCTCTTTCAGATCGGAGAGAATCTTGTGAATACATTTTGTGACATTGGCTTCTTGGACAACGACTGTGATGTTATCCATTCCGGTTGGGATATGTTCAACCGAAACGTTATATCTCTTGAAGATTTCCAGTACATCATAAATGAAACCAACTTGGTTAGCCATATGTCTCTTGTAGATGAAGAAGTTAACGAAACCCTTCTTGCAGGCTAAGCCAGTGACTGGATGGTCTTGCTTTGCCTCTTCAATGATGAATGTTCCAGGTGCACCTGGTTCATTCGTATTTTTGATATGAATCGGTATCCCAGCTTCTTGGCACGGTCTAACGGAATTCTGGTGTAAGACATCAGCGCCCATATAAGACATTTCACGCAATTCTTCGTATGTAATTGATTTGATTATTTCTGCGTCTTTGACGATTTTTGGGTCGGCTTTATAGATACCGGAAACATCTGTCCAGTTTTCATAAACATCCGCACTTAAGAATTCAGCGAGATACGAGCCGGTGATATCCGAACCGCCACGTGAGAATAAGTGAATATCTCCGTTTGGATATGAGCCATAGAATCCAGGGACAACGATCTTCCCGTAAGTTTCAACGGCTTCTCTAGCAGCAATAGCGGATGACTCTTCATCCAAATCGCCATCGAATGTGAAATGGAGAATATCCGCGGCATCGACGAATTCGAAGCCAAGGCATTCCGCCATCAATCTAGCTGAGAAATATTCGCCTCTAGAAACGATTCTGTTGGTATCAGTGTCCTTATTGCAGGTGTCGAAGAACGCCTTGATTTCATCTTCGATTTTGTAGCCAAGCTTAAGGTCATCAGAAATTTCTTTGTAACGAGAAATGATTTCGCCTTCTATCTTGTCTTCAGGAACACTGTATTTGTAATGAGATCTTAAAGTGTATAAGAAATCAGTAATTTTGATATCACCTTTGAATCTTTTGCCAGGGGCAGAGACAACCACAACCTGAATCTCAGGATTGGAAAGAACAATCTTTCTTACCTTTTCAAATTGCTGAGCGGATGCAAGTGATGAACCGCCAAATTTTGCAACGATCATTTAAGACCTCCTCCTTACATATCGTTGAGGATTAAATCCTCATACGTTTCTCTTCTAACAGCAAGCTTGGTTTTCCCGTCATGAATCAAGATGATTGGGGCACGAGGAATCCTGTTGTAATTACTCGACATTGAGTAATTATACGCACCTGTGACCAAAACTGCGATTAAATCTCCTCTCTTCATTTTCGGAAGCATTACGTCTTCCTGAATGATATCTCCAGATTCGCAACACCTTCCAGCGACAGTGCATTTGAAATCGCAAGGTGCTTCAGGCTTATCAACGGAGACAAGGGTGTAGGCCGATTGATATAGAGCGTACCGAGGATTATCGGTCATTCCCCCATCAATGGAGACGTAGTTCTTTACGTCATTGATTACCTTTACCGAACCAACCTCATATACTGTCATTCCAGCATCGGCAACCAAACTTCTTCCGGGTTCTAAATAAATTGTCGGTTTTTTAATTTTTAGCGATTCGCATTTCTTGTCTAATTCTTCACCGATATTTTTAATGTTTTCGGTGTAGCTGATTTCAGGATCTGTTTCAACGTATCTAACACCAAATCCACCACCTAAATTCAGTACATCAGTCTCTAAATCAAATTTGTTTCTCATGTCAGCAATGAATTCCGTCATGATATCCACTGCGTCGATATATGGGTCAACTTCGAAGATTTGCGACCCTATATGGCAATGGAACCCTTTTAGGATGACTGCATATCTCTTAAGGGCTTGCTCAACCATCTTCTCGGCTAAACCAGTTGCAATTGCGGAGCCGAATTTGGAATCAACCCCTCCGGTTGAGATTTTCTTATGAGTATGGGGATCGATTCCAGGAGTGATTCTCAATAGTATTTTTTGCTTAATGCCTTTTTCTAAAGCAATCCTTTCGATGGCGTCTAATTCCTCAATTCCATCAACGACAAAATAACCAATACCTTTATCCATGGCAAAGGCGATGTCTTTATCGGTCTTATTGTTTCCGTGGAAGAATGCCTTAGACATATCAAATCCAGCAGCAGCGGCAGTATAAAGTTCGCCAGGTGAGACTATGTCTGTACCGATACCTTCAGAGGCTACAATCCTGTACATTTCTTTGAAACTGCAGGCCTTTGAAGCGTATAGCGGCATAGAGCCTTCGCCGAAATATTCCTTCATCGCGGTTTTGTATTCGTTGATATGATTCCTGATTTTATTCTCGTCCAATAAGAAAACCGGGGTGCCATATTCTTTTGCTGCTTTTTTAACATCCTTGCCGGCGAAGAACAATTTGCCATTCTTGACCGTTACATTATCGTGAAGTATTTCTTTCATATCGTCTCCTTAAAAGATTTTGCGAAGCCTATCGACCGCTTCCAAGGTATCTTCGTAGCTGCCAAAGGCAGTCAAGCGGAAGAAGCCTTCTCCGTTCTTTCCAAAACCTGAACCTGGAGTGCCAACAACTTGAACTTCATTCAATAGTTTATCGAAGAATTCCCAAGATGACATTCCGTTAGGTGTCTTAAGCCAAATGTATGGGGAGGAGATGCCACCGGTGAAGAATACGCCTTTCTCTCTTAATAGGTCGGCGATGACTTTTGCGTTTCTCATATAGTATTTAATGAGCTCATCGGATTCCTGACGTCCTTTATCGGATAATGCGGCTTCTGCACCTCTTTGGATTATATAAGGAACACCATTGAATTTTGTGGCCTGTCTTCTTGCCCACATGGCGTTGAGAGATGTATCGCCAACCATGAGTTCGGTTGGAACGATTGTCCAGGAACAACGAGTTCCGGTGAAGCCGGCACTCTTTGATAATGAGCAGATTTCAATGGCACACTCTTTTGCCCCTTCTATCTCGTATATCGAGCAAGGTTCATCTCCGCTTATATAAGCTTCATATGCTGAATCAAAGATGATGATTGATTCTGTTTCTTTAGCAAACTCAACCCATTTGGCCAACTGGTCTTTTGTATAAACCGCACCGGTTGGATTATTTGGAGAGCAGATATAAATAACAAAGTTCTTTCCCTTAATATTATTCGGTGATGGCGCGAACAAATTATCTTCATTTGCGTCGATAAATGTGGCATGTCTACCGCACATTATGTTCGAATCGAGATAAACGGGGTACACTGGATCAGGAATAAGGATTTCGTTATCTCCGAATATCTCAACTATATTGCCGCAGTCCGATTTCGCGCCATCGGATACGAATACATCGTCAACTTTTATAGCAACGTTGCACCTCTTGCCATAATGGGACACAATAGCCTCTCTTAAGAAATCATATCCATATTCTGGCGGGTAACCCTTGAATGTATCTTTTTGACCCATTTCTTCTACGGCCTTCGCCATGGCATCTATAACGGTCTTAGTCAAAGGCTGCGTAACATCTCCAATACCCAAACGGATAATCTTTTTATGGGGATTTGTTAAAGAATAAGCTTTAACACGCTTAGCTATTTCGGAGAATAGATAATTCTTAACAAGGTTATTGTAGTTGTCGTTAATTTTAACACTCATATTCATACACTCCTTCGTATACCTTTTTGGCCGGTCCTTCCATCAAAACATTCAATGAATGATCAACCGTAATCTTTAGATCCCCACCTAAAAGATGGATGGTGATTGCTTTATCGTAATCACAATAATCGTTGAGGACTGAGGATACCGCAGCGGCACAGGCGCCTGTTCCGCATGCCCAAGTCTCTCCACTTCCCCTTTCCCAAACTCTCATGTCAAGCGTGGTTCTATCTATAACATGAATGAATTCCGTGTTGACTCTTTCGGGGAACATATGGTCATTCTCAAATTTAGGGCCAAGAGTGTTTAAATCCAATTTCTTAACATCATCAACATACGTGACGCAGTGAGGGTTTCCCATACTGACGCATGTTACTTTATAAGTTCCTCCGGCAACTAGGACTTCTTTATTGATAAGAGTGTCAGAATCGCTTAGAACAGGAATATCATCTTTGTTTAATTTAGCCTGTCCCATGTTGACAATAACGGTTTGAAC
Organism: Faecalibacillus sp.; assembly: GCA_963588175.1. Taxonomy (GTDB): domain Bacteria; phylum Bacillota_I; class Bacilli_A; order RFN20; family CAG-826; genus UBA4951. Next base: position 15,433 of record CAVAGP010000043.1, read on the forward strand.
CTTGCCATCTACCACATTCAATTTCAAACGCTTAATGCCACTTAATGTTTCGATACTTAACTCGGTTGACTGAGTGTATCCGCTGTCGTATACATATTTGCCAACACATCTTATGGCGTTGCCGCACATTTTTCCTTCGCTTCCATCGAGATTAAACATCCGCATTTTGAAATCTGCGACTTGAGAAGGGCAAATCAAAACCAAACCGTCACTTCCGACAGAAAAATGCCTTGGAGACATAGCCTTTGCAAGTGCGCTAGGATTATCGACATCTGTCTTTAGACAATCAATATAGATGTAATCATTCGCGCAACCCTGCATCTTAATGAAAGGTATCTTCATTTGAGGGTATCCTTCATCTCATATAAGCCCGCTTCTTTGCCAACGATAAACTCGGCAGCTTTTAAAGCGCCATCGGCGAACAAAGAGCGATCGTATGCTTCGTGTTTTAACGTAATCGATTCTAAACCGGTGGAAATGATGATTTCATGAATTCCCACGATATTGCCAATCCTGACAGATTGAATGCCGATATCATTTGGATTGCGTTTTCCATAACCACTGCGTCCTGTGACAATGTTTGCGTTTGGTCTAACCTCTTTTAGTGATTTTGCGAGCAATAGAGCAGTTCCGGATGGAGCATCTAGTTTTTGGTCGTGATGGGTTTCAACGATTTCGATTTCAGCATTTGGCAGTACAGATGCCACTTTCTTGGCCGATTCGGCAAGCACCGCAATGCCGATTGACATGTTGTAAGAGAAGAAAACCGGTATGGTTTTTGCAGCCTCTTCTATTAGTGTTTTTTCTTCTGTAGTTTGTCCGGTTGTTGCAATGACTAAAGGCAACTTCTTGGAAACTGCATAAGAAACGAGTTCTTTTGTTGCACTATGATGAGAAAAATCGATGATAACATCCGCATCACCATCATATGAATTAAGGGTTGGATACTCTTCGCTTAGCTTGTCCACTCCAATAATTTCATTGGATCCAGCTTTCTTGATGACGGCTTGACCCATTCTTCCTTTTGAACCGTTTAAAATTATCTTCATATGCTGCTCCTTATAGATTGAATCCCACATTGATAAGCTGAGTTTTTAAATTGGCGCGTTTCTCATCGCTAGTTGGGACTAGAGGAAGTCTTAAATCAAGATCGCAGTAGCCTAGCATATGCATAGCTTCCTTAACTGGAATAGGACTAACGTCGGAGAATAACGCTTTTATAAGCGGCATATATTTCTCTTGGATGGCATTTCCTTTTATGTAATCGCCCGCGAGCATTGCGTCGGTTAATTCAACCGTTTCTACCGGGCAAACGTTCGCCAAAACAGAAATAACTCCCAAGCACCCCATCTCCATCATAGAAGCGATTTGGTCATCGTTTCCGCTGTAATAATTGAGTTCGGGGGCAAGTTCCATTGTCCTTTTTAGCTTTTCCAGATTGCCGCTAGCCTCTTTGACGGAGGTAATGTTTGAAACCTTGGCCAGTGTGGCATAAGTTTCAGGTTCGATATTAACTGAAGTTCTTGATGGAACGTTATATAAAATAACTGGCTTAGTGGAGGCGTTCGCCATCGCGGTGAAGTGAGCAATCAAACCAGTTTGGGAAGTCTTATTGTAATAAGGCGTTACCATTAAAACGGCATCACAGCCCCTATCGCATGCACCTCTTGTCAATCTGCAACCATGCCTAGTATCGTTTGAACCGGTTCCTGCGATGACGGGAATTCTGTGGTTAACCACTTTTACGGCATATTCGATCAAATCCCATTGCTCTTCGTCGGTTAATGTCGAACATTCACCTGTTGTGCCCGCAACAACAACGGCATTGATTCCTTTTGATATTTGTTCCTCTAATAACGAGCGGAAGGCTTCGTAATCAATTTCACCATTTTTGAATGGAGTGATGATTGCTGTAGCCGTTCCCTTAAATATGATGTCTTTTTTCATGACGCACCTCTTTTAAATAAAACGGGATTGCACGCTCAATGCAACCCCATTAAAAATTCGGTGTTCATTGAATAGCGCCTCTACTTGACGTAGGAGTCCACTGGAGTATTCCTCCGTGGCCCAATCAACCTAGATGTCTCTAGATCGTTTCGGCAATCTCGCCTTTCACCAATTTCTTCGGGTACCCCCTCCATTGGCTACTAATCTTGATTGCGCCTCTATCAATCCGCTGAAAGTTTAGCTTATGTCGATAAGATGTAAAGAATTATTTTAAGTATTTGCTATTAAAGCACATTTATGACTAATTAAATGGGAGAATTTCCAATAGTTCTTTAATATCGATTTTATTTTTCATCCTCTTTTGGCGCATTCTCATATATCTCGAGGAAATGGTTCTTCCACATTTTGTTTGTGTCGTCGTCCATTTTGTTCATATGATATTTGCCATTTCTCGAAGGCCAGCCGGCAAGGAGTTGAGCATACGCCTCGTAAAAGCACCACGCGAAAACAAGACTGTTGTCGAAATCGAACGAAAAATAGAGTTCAAAAACCTCTTTGTCATAAGATGGGTTATCATATACACTTGCTTGAAAGCCAACACAACAATGGCGGTCGGATCTAGAAAACGAAATAAGTTCATCGTAGTTCTTATTCTTCATCGTCTTCTCATAATCCAATATTGGCAAATATTCTCGATAAGTGTCAAATCCGGGGACTGTAAAAGTTTGACTTTTGGTATCCGTGGTGAATAAAGGCGTAAAATGATACCATGTGACGACGTCGTCCGGCGAAAGGTGCTCGAAGGCGAAGACCAGATGGTCCTTCTTGAGCTTTATGCTGTCGGTCCAGCTGAAGTATTTCTCGTTGTATCTAGGCCCGCAGG
>CAVAGP010000044.1:0-18118 GCA_963588175.1 Faecalibacillus sp.
TATAAATGGATATGGGAACTATGATACAGGGCGCGATAAATTGGAGAGAATATTCGCAACAACATTAGGATGCGAAGATGCACTAGTCCGTCCGCAAATAATGAGCGGAACCAATGCCTTATATTTAACGTTCACAGCTTTATTGAAACATGGCGACACCATGATTTCATTATCTGGAAAGCCATATGACTCATTGCAGGAGATGGTCGGCATCATCGGTGAATCCACCCAATCGTTAAAAGCACACGGTGTTAAATATGAGCAAATCGATTTAGTCGATAACAAATTCGATATCGAGAAAATCGTTGAACGGTTAGTCAAAAAAGACGTCAAATTAGTAGAGATTCAGCGCTCTAGGGGATATTCCTCAAGAAAGTCATTAACTATTGCCCAAATCGAAGAAGTGATTAAGGCAATCAGAAGTGTTAACAGCGAAGTCATCATCATGGTGGATAACTGTTATGGTGAGCTTGTTGAAACTAGAGAACCAGGACATATCGGCGCAGATGTTGTCGTTGGTTCCTTAATGAAGAACCTTGGCGGAGGTGTGGCTTGCTCAGGCGGATACGTTGCGGGCAGAAAAGACCTAGTCCACATGGTTGCGGAAAGATTAACCGCTCCAGGAATTGCTAAGGATTTAGGCGCAAACTTCAACCAAAACAATTCTTTCTTCAAGGGAATCTATATGGCTCCAAGTGCGGTTAGAAGCGCTCTAAAAACGGCAATATTCACCTCTTATATGTTAGAAAAGCTTGGATTTGAAGGGATTTCGCCTCGATATGATGAGTTTAGAACAGATATAATCCAGACGATCACGCTCAATACAAAAGAGAATTTAGTAAAATTCACACAAGGCATTCAGTCAGCATCCCCTATCGACTCTTATGTCCATGTTATGCCGGCTCCAATGCCAGGTTATCCATTCGATGAGGTTATGGCCTCCGGCTCCTTCACACAAGGCTCAACAATCGAGTTAAGCGCGGATGCTCCAGTTGTTCCGCCATACACATTGTATATGCAAGGAGGATTGACTCCTGAGTATGGCAAACTCGGAATCATGATGGCCTTGACTAAGATGAAAAAAGAGGACTAACTTCCAAGTTGCCCTCCATCAATTCTGATTATCGAATTATTAATATAACTCGCATCATCGCTCGCTAAGAATCTAACAAGCTTAGCAACCTCTTCTGGCTCGCCATATCGACCCAGAAGAATTTTTTCTTGTTCGGATTTCAAGAATTCCGGATCGTAACCGTCAAGTTCGCTTTCCGTCCCGATAAAGCCAGGAACTACGGCATTAACGTTGATGTATGGTGCGAATTCAATCGCCAAGTTATGCGTCAAGGATATCAATGCGGCTTTTGAGGCGTCATATTCCATGCAGACGGGATAATACGTGTTAATTCCATTCGTGGAGGAGATATTGATTATTCGACCCCATTTCTTGTCAATCATACGTTTGTAGAACCTGCGAGAGACGATATACGCCCCCATTAAGTTTACATCCAATGTCTTTTTGAAAATCTCGACTGTTTTCTCGTGCCATAAGCAAGATAAATCCACTGCCGCGTTATTGACTAGGATATCTATTCCGCCGAAAGTTTCCTCGATTTCCTTAGCCATATCCTCAACTTCGGACTCATTTGATACATCGCATCCGATGGAAACGGCTTTTACGCCGTATAGTTCGCTTAAAGATTTGGCCAACTGCTCCGCTTCATCTTTGGATGTATGAAAATTGATGACGACATCGCATCCTGCTTTAGCAAGTTCGATTGCGATGGCCTTACCGATTCCTTTAGCTCCGCCGGTGATTAAAGCAATTTTCTTCATAGTAAGAAAAAGAGCTATTATTTAGCTCTTCCTGAATATGTTCCGTCGGCCGTCATGACTATGACCTTTTCGCCTTCTTCAATGAAGAGAGGTACTCTGATCTTCAAGCCTGTGTTTGTGACTGCGTCCTTAGATGCTGTTGATTCGCCTTTGATTGCTGGTGAAGTTTCAGCGATGATTAATTCAACCTTATCTGGAAGTGCGATGTTGAGGACTTCGCCCTGGAAGAAGACAAGCATGACTTCTGCGCCTTCGAGAATGAAGTATTTGTTGAAACCAATCTGCTCTTCGTTTAATTCATATGTCTCATATGTATCAACATCCATGAAGTAGTAAATGCCACCAGCTTCGTATGTGTATGAGGCCTTCTTCTTGATGATTTCAGCTGCCTCAAATCTTGTAGATGCATTGTAGTTCTTCTCTAATGTCTTACCGTTTCTGAGGTTCTTCATCTTTGTGTTTAAGAATGCTGCGCCTTTTCCTGGTTTGACATGCATAAAATCAACAACGACCCATGGATCGCCATCAATCAATAAAGTTAATCCTGTTTTGAAATCTCCTGCTTCAACTGCCATAATTTTTTTTCTCCAATTTCTATAAATATTAATTTATATGTGTGTAATTTTATTCCTTTTAACCTCTCATTATCAAGTAATTACGATAACTGATTGCTATTTACACGCCTAAGAGGGATAAGGTGATGATGCCTGCAAAGATGATTGCGATGAATAAATACTGCAGCCAACTGAGTTTTTCTTTTAAGAAGATTCTTGATAAGATGAACGAGATGATGACCGTACCAGCACCTAATATGACCGCCGCAATTCCCCCACCTTCTGATAAAGCGAATAAGTATGTTGCTTGTCCTGCAGTTTCGAAGATAGCGGCTAAGATTTTCCATTTCTGAGTCATTATCCTCTGAAACCAAGTTTTTTTCTTGGCAATGGACGTTCCATTTCCATCAACAGATATCTCCGTTATCTCATCTTCTTCATCGCTATTACTGAAGATCTTAACGTGCTTGGCTTTTAAGAAAATCAAGATGCCGATGGCGACCAATAAGAATGTGAATTCATAAGCGCAGTTGGCGGTATGCTCAAGATTCCCCTCAGTTACACCGACTAAAACCGTTGATTCAACATCATCCGTATAGAAAACGTCCAAAAATGTGCCAATTGCATCTAGCAACATATAGCAGAATGGCATGGCAATCCCCGCAATTGCGAGCTTTTTTCCGTATTTTTTATGTCTTTCCTCTTTGCCGTTCTTATCGAATAAACCAATACCGAGAATGGCGATAAAGACAACGCCAACAGATAACAAGACGGGCCATTTTAAGTAATCTTCTCTAGTTGCAGGGATGAAAATCAAACAAAGCAACGGAACGAAAGCGCATGATGTGTTTTCAATTGGGTCAGAGAGTGATTCTGCGATGAATCTCACACCGAAATAAGAGCACGCCATAGAAACGATATAGCAAGCGGCAACCGGTAAATAATAAACGAAATTTATTGGGAAATTCTTTAAGAAATCCACACCGCTTTCAGGATTACAAGCCTGAATGATGAAGATAACAAGCGCATATGCTCCCATGAAGAAGCCAACAAACATAGTTGTTTTTAAATGAGCATACTTCTCTTTAGCGCCATTGCCTTTTTTATAAAAGATTTCGGCGATGCCCCACGCTAATGTGCTGAAGATCAGAAAGAACCATTCCATAACTAACACCTCTACTGCCTTTGCAATAGGAGGTTATTTTAAAGGAGGGACGTTTAAAAGAGAATGCTATATTGGCAAATTGATCAGTAAAGTGTTTTCAAAAGCGGAATAAATGCGAACCTATTGTATTTTGCAAAGGAAAAACATAAAATTCCCGTCGTGTTTAGAAAGGACATTGCATATGAAATTAAGAAATAATCTTCTTGCACAGCTGATATATCGTTCTATTTTATTGGTTATAGCCATCATCTCTCTTATTACGAGTTTCACCATCTTAAACGGAGCATCCGATGGAGGAACGGTCTCGCCGTTCTTGTACTACACCCATTGGTCATGTTTCCTTGCCGAATTCACGATTGGAGCGAGCTTCATCTCAACGCTTATCCAAGTCATCAAAGGCAAAAGAGAAGGAAACAACACTTATTTACCGCTTTTGAAGTTCTGCTCAAACATCATGATCATTGCAACATTCGTCGTTGCGGCATTCGTCTTGCCGGATAAGATTTGGACAGCAGGATATTGGACATTCTCAAGCACATTCCACCATTTCCTCATGCCAATCATGGTAGTTGTCGATTCGGCGCTATTTGACAGAAAGAGAACATATCGCGTATCTTATCCATTCTTAGGCGTTGTTCTTCCTTTGATCTATTGGATTGTTGTCATCGCTCGTTTCTCAATCAAAAGGAATGCTTGCGGAGGCACGATTCCGGAAAATATATGGGATTATTACTATCCATACGGATTTACAAATGTCGATAACACTTCTTCATATGGTTTCTTGATTGGACTGTTAGCGGGTATCCTAGTTGCCTTGATTGCAATTGGCTTCGTCTATTATTGCTTGGACAAATTAGAGAAAAACGAAAATGGGAAATTGAAGTTCAACAAGGAAATCGATGAAGAGAATATGCACGACATCTTCTCTCTAGCAAAAAGAAAGTAAATTCATGAAACTCTCACGTTTGAAGGATGTGAGAGTTTTTTTATGCCGCAAAGGCGTAACGATGAAGAAAACTATTCAATAAATGAACCTATCGCAAAATCGCCTTTCTAAGTAATCGGAACAGTCGTGTTTTAATCCATATCAGGTTTTTGCATAATGATTGTCCAGACGCCGTTTGGAAGGTGTTTGGATCTTTCGTCGAAAGAAGATATCTATATCACTCGCAACGGAAAAATATTTGCAAAAATAACCAATCCATATGTCGGCAAAATAAGCGTGTTGCATTCGCTAAGGGGCAGTCTATCTGCCTAAAAGAGCGTAGAAGAAATTCGAGAAGAGAGAAGTGAGGACCTTTAAGCTTTCCTTGACGCATACATTGATTTCCCAATGGATCAAATGGCTTAACAATAGAGATACCCATCAAAGAAAAATGAAACTAAACATGCATTGCGGCTATAACCGGCGGATATTCAACACCTAAGTTTTGCATAAAAAAATACGCAACATTTCTGTTACGTATTAGCCTCGGTTTGGCGGAGACGAAGAGATTCGAACTCTTGCTAGAGCATAACCCTACTTCTGGTTTTCAAGACCAGTCCCTTCAGCCACTTGGGTACGTCTCCACATTTGGTGGTCCATGCTGGATTCGAACCAGCGACCAAGCGATTATAAGTCGCCTACTCTAACCACTGAGCCAATGGACCGAAACGCTTGGGCGAGACATATTATAAACACAAGTTTTAAAATGCTCAACACTCAAACGAAGCAATTTTAATGGTTTTGCATATAAGGATAATCCTTATAAGCTGAGCAGCAAATCTTTTAAGAGGGCGAATGCCTTCTTTCCGGCATTAACGACATTCTTTTCGAAGTCGCTTCCATCGCCATCAAAGGCGTCGGATATGCATTTAATCGATAAGCATTTGACTTTGTTCTTATAGGCAATCCTTGCAATTGAGGCAATCTCCATGTCGCAGATTTCACAGCCCAGGGAATTCAGATATATCTTAGTTGTCCTATCGTCAATGAATTCATCTCCAGATGCGCAATTGACTTCTTTAAGGCCGTTTCTAAGGGATTTTGCTTTGTCTATAAGTTCTTTGTCAAGCGGGATATAGATATCGTCTAAGTCGCAATACTGGCATTTCTTAACCGGATCAACTGGCGATGTATCCAAATCGTGATTGACGGCATTGGCGACGATGAACAAATCTTCTGGCTTGATTGTTGGGTCAAGCGCACCAGTTACGCCGTAATTCATGATGATTTCACAATCGAATTTGGAGATTAAGAGTTGGGTTACTGCTGCGGATTCGGAACTACCCACTCCAGATTGGATCGCATAGACATCATTGCCATTGACTTTAAAATGATAAACCTCATAACATCTGTGTTTTATCGTCTCGAATTTAAAGTCGCTCTCTAAGAACGATTTCAGTTCTCTAACGACTGCAATAACTAATCCAATCTTCATGATTTTCTCCTTAATTCCCTAATATTATAAGAAAAAAGAGGAGTCATTTTAACTCCCCTCTTTAGTTTATGCTTATTTGTTGAAGGCTTTGAGCATTAAGGCATTGAGTTTCTTGACGAACTCCTTTTTGTCTTTGATGTCATATCCCTCAAGCAGCATAGCCTCATCGTATAAGACTGATGCGTATTCTTTGACGGCTTCATCATCGTCTTTGATGGAAGATAAGGCTCCAAATAGTTCGTGATCTGGGTTGATTTCAAGGACTTTGGCCGCTTTGACATCCCTATCTTTGGTTGGATCTTCGTTTAAAGTCTTTTCCATACCAAGAGACATGCCGTTCTTAGTTGAGATACAAACTGGAGAATCAACGAGTTTAGAAGAGAAGACAACATCGTCCACGCTTCCAGCGAGGCCTTCTTTGAGGTTATCTAAGAGCCTCTTGTTGTCGCTGGTGAGGGTTTCAACTTTCTTCTTTTCCTCATCGCTGATGGTGTCCGTATCCTCATCTGAGATGGATTTAAATTCAGCCTTATCGTAATCCCTCATCATCATGATGGTGAATTCATCGATCTTCTGGTTGAGCAAGAGGACATCCATTCCGTTCTTCTTGTATTTTTCGATTTGTGGGAGAAGTTTGATGGAATCGATGGTATCTCCACTTGCGTAATAGATGACTTTCTGGCCATCTTTCATCTCGGACTTGTAGTCTGCAAGGGAGATGTATTTATCTTCGTGATTCAATGTGTGGTAGACAAGGATATCCTGGAGCAAGTCTTTCTTACCGCCATATGAGGAATAGATGCCAAACTTGATATGCTCCCCAAAGACATCCCAGAATTTAGCGTATTTATCTGGGTCATTCTTCTTGATGTCCTTTAGCTTATCGATGACCTTCTTCTCGATATTCTCGGCGATTTTCTTCATGACAGGCGAGGTCTGAAGCATTTCACGAGAGATGTTGAGTGAGAAGGATTCGGAATCAACAAGCCCTTTAACGAACTTGAGGTAATCCGGGATTAATTCCGGGCATTTATCTTTGATGAAGATACCTTTTGAGTAAAGCTGCAAGCCTTTCTCGTAGTTATCGCTATATAGGTTATATGGGGCGTGTGATGGGATATAGAGCAAAGCGTTATATGTGATTACTCCATCAACCGAGACAAGCATCGATGTTAACGGATCCTCATAATCATCGAACTTTTCTTTATAGAAGCTGTTCATCTCCTCGTCGGTGACTTCTTTCTTGTTCTTCTTCCATAATGGGATCATCGAGTTGAGAGTGGTATCTTCCATATAATCCTCATAAGCATCGGTTGCATCCTCGCTTGCTCCCTCTTTCTTACGAGACTTCTTTTCTAGCATCTTGATTGGATAACGGATGTAATCAGAATATTTCTTGACCAAATCTTTGATTGTCCAAGTCTCTGCGTATTTATCGTAATCGATATCATCAGTGGATTTCTTGAGGTGGATGGTGATTGTTGTGCCGGATTCGTCTCTAGTCGCTTCATCAATCGTATATTCGGATTCTCCATTTGACGTGAAGAGATACGCTTGGTCTTCTCCTGCTTTTTTGGTTAAGACTTCAACCGAGTCTGCAACCATGAAGACGGAATAGAAGCCAACGCCGAACTGGCCAATGATGTTGACATCCTGTTTGTCTTTAGCCTCTTTAACCTTGGACATAAAGTCTTTTGAGCCAGATTTTGCAATGGTTCCGAGGTTATTGACCAAATCATCATGGTTCATGCCGATACCATTATCGGAGATGACTAAAGTTCTATTTTCCTTATTTGGTTCCAAACGAATAACATAATCATTGGTTGGAATTTTGCCCTCACTGGTGAGCGCTAAATATTTGTGTTTGTCGATAGCATCGCTTGCGTTAGAGATCAATTCTCTAAGGAAGACATCGCTGTTTGTGTAGATTGAGTTGATCATCAAATTGAGCAACTCTTTTGATTCAGTGGCAAATTCTTTTGTTTCTTTCATGTTTAATTGCCCTCCTAAGCGAGATATAGTCTAGCACGGTTTTTAGCACTGTAAAGGGGTGAGTGCTAAAATATTTCAAAAAGAAAAAGGCCATTGAGGGCCTTATCTTCTTTCTAAGACTATGACGATTGAATTATTGTCTTCTTTTGCCTTAATTACATCAAACTTATCTTTGAAGTGCTCCGCTTCTTTTTCGGGTTCATCCAAAGTTCTAGAAACTTGACTGGCCGTTCCAGAGTGGTGAACGCTCAATTGCTCTCTAGATAAGGAATGGAGAATCGCAAGCTTTCCGCCTTTATTTAATAGACTGTAGGCCTTATTGGCCAAAGCGTTACAGTCTAAGAAATGCGGATAAGCATTATAAATGACAATATCATCAAACTTATCCATCGTATCCCACGTAAGCAAATCGCTATGAACGAAAGAAGCCCATTTGTCATCCTTATATTTATCCTTGGCGATTTGGATCATATTATTGGATAAGTCAATGCCAACTACATCGAAGTTTGATAACTCATGGATTAATCCCGTTACCACGCCTGTTCCACAGGCAACGTCTAAAACATGATCGCCGGTTTTAATGCCCACTTCTTTTAGTAAAGAAAGTTTCCTATCTCTTGGGCATGTCTCGCCCTCATCCCAAGAAGACGCCAAAGAATCAAAAAATTGCTCGACTTTATTTTCCATAATTAGAATGATGTGAGGACATCTTTTGTGAGTTTCTTATAACCAAAAGATGAGGAACCATAGGAAGAAATTTCACTAGCGAGTGCTTTTTCATTGAATTCCGTGGTGATTTCATCGAGTTTTGCGGTCATATCGATGTCATTGAAGAGATTAGGGTACACCATTTTAGCGGAATACCAAGTGTTTGCTAAAGATAGTTCGAGATTTGTGTAATAGGCGTTATAAGCCATCTCAACATAAACCTCGCCGTCGTTCCAAGCCTTGCATGTATCGAACATGGTCGGGTCTTCCTTATATAATGGGGCAATGTTCTTCAATGCCGCAAGGTCAACGATCATGACGTCCATCTTATCGCCGAGTTCAACGAACTTTTCTTTTTCGATAGCGCCGATTCCCTTAACCCCGACATCACCAGCAACGTTGGAGATATTAGCGACATTGAATGGTTCAAAATTGGAGGATGTCATCAAATGATTGGTCGTTCCCCAGTTGCCAAGACCGCAGATATACGTTTGTTTCTTGTCTTCTTCTTTAATGTCTTTTGTCCTTTTTTGAATCTCTTCTTTTTCCTTATTTATATAGGAATTTAAGGATGCACTTCTAGTCTCTTTTCCAAAAACCTTGCCCAAAAGAGTGATTGTTTGCTGGACTTTTTCATCAAATACCGCTTTAGAGCCTATGGACAATGTAACAACAGGTACGCCTACTTGTAATTGCAAAGCATCCGCCTTATCAGCATCTTCATATTCTGAGATGATGATGTCTGGATTGCAGGAGAGAATCTTTTCCGCCTCTGCTGATTGCGCATTTGGGCCGCCTACACCACATGAAGGCAGAGTCTCGAATGTATCTTTGTTGGCGAGATAATATGGTCTAGCAACGGAATCGAACATCTTTGGCCTATCCGCATTAGCGCATTTCATATTGTCGATATCTTCTACGCCAGCAAGTTTAGAAACATCTCCGACATATGAATACAAACGCAATGCACCAGCGCCTATGCATATTACTCGGGAATAAGAACCCGGTTCAACCTGAACCGTTCTTCCAACCATATCCGTAACTTCTATGCAATTCGGATTTGACCCTGTTGGGTCATCTCCGCATGAGACAAGTGTTAGAGTGGCAACCGCCAATACAATCAATCTATTTTGTTTCATCATTATCCTCCAATAGGACGATTTTACGTCCATCTAGTTCTTCTACTTTAGCGTTCACGTCAAACAGGCAATGGATGTGTTCTGGGGTGATAACCTCCACTCCGCCTTGATTGACGAATGTTCCGTTTTTTAATAAGAAGAACTTATCTCCGAATGTTATGGCGGTATTTAAATCGTGAATTGCAACGATTATTGTAATTCCTTTGTCTTTTGCGAGCCTTTTAGCTTCTTTTAGGATTAATTGCTCGTTTCCGATATCAAGGTTTCCTGTAGGTTCATCGAAGACCAATAACTCAGGTTCTTGGGCCATCGCGCGAGCTATGGCGACTTTTTGCCTTTCTCCGCCCGATAACTCATTAACGTTTCTGAAAGCGTTTGCCTCTAATCCCATCTCCTCGATGATTGAATCCACGACATCTTTATCTTTGACCGAAGACATTAATCCAAACTTGGAGACTCTGCCCATGAGGATCGAATCATAGACGGTTAATGAACCAAACGTGATGTCTTGAGGGACATAGGCAATCTTGGATGCCCTAAGTCTCCTATTCATTGCGAGGACGTTCTCCCCATCAATTGAAATTGAGCCTGATTCAGGTTTAAGAATACCAAGGATGTTTTTGAATAGAGTTGATTTCCCGGAACCATTCTTGCCTAAGACGATGCCGATTTGACCCTTATCTAGTTCAAGAGAAATGTTGTCTAACACAAGGCTGGATTTCTTATGATATCTAAATGATAAGTTTTCAATCTTTAGCATCTTGAATCCTCCTTGTGAGCGAAAATCATATAGAGGAAAAATGGGGCGCCTAGCATTGTCGTTATAGCCCCTACCGGCAAAGCGGAACCGCTTCCCAGCGTTCTAGAGAGCATATCCGCGAGAGTTAATAGCAATGAGCCAGAAATGATTGAGGCTGGGATTAAGAACCTATGATCTTGCCCTAGGATTCTTTTCATAACGTGCGGGCAGATGATGCCTATAAATCCGATAATGCCCAGGAATGACACGCAAACGGCAGTGATAAGTGAAGCGATGAATAAGGAAACAAATCTAAGAACCGAAACGTTAATACCCATGGTTTTTGCACTGTTTTCACCGGACAAAATGGCGTTGTATCTCCAAGACATGAGACCAAAGAAGATTGAGCCTAATGCCACAACCGAAAGCATTATCCAATCGTTCGTATACGTAGTTCTACCCAAGTCTCCAAAATTCCAAACTACAGCCGCCGATAAACCTACATCGGTTGCATAGAACTGAAGAATCGTTGTGGCCGCACTCCAAATTGAGCCAATTGCAATACCGGCAAGAACAACTGAATTTGGCGCAAAGGAATTAAATGAGCACATCCCCAATATTAATAGAACTGATAAAGACGCAAAGATGAACGCCATGAGGGATGTTGCAAATGGATTCGCGCCTGCTGAGTAATTATTGACGTTATTACCGGTTTCCAAGAATCCACCAGCAAAGGCGATGATTGATAGATTGGCACCGAATACCGCGGCATTACTTACCCCAAGGGTAGAAGGTGAGGCCATCGCATTGCCTAAAGTGGATTGCATGATAAGTCCGGCAACCGATAATCCAGCCCCAGCAATAACTGCGGCGATTATACGGGGGATTCTGATGTTCCAGATAATCCTGTTATTCACATTCGTGCTGTTATGGGCCAAAGCCTTCAATCCTTCGATGAATGGCATGTTGCTTGAACCAACGAATAAACTGAAGAAAATAGATAAAAGCAACACCCCAGTCATGATAGCAAGGAAAATGATTTTGCCTTTTGCCTTCTTAATATAATTTGTACGAAGAGGCGTTCTAGCAAATACCATAGGTATCAAATTAGCATATCAACATATTTATCGCAACTTTTTTGCGTTTTTGTTCGATATCTTTAATAATTTATCGAACATATCGTATAATTGTGGGACAATAACCGAACAAGGGGTTTGAAATATGGACAAAAGGATATTGAAGACTAGGCAGGCGATATATGACGGATTCGCAAAAGCGTTGGAAAACGTTTCATATTCCAAGATGACGATTGAAGACATTCTTAAAGCCTCGCACGTCTCGCGTTCAACTTTCTATTCTCATTTCTCATCCAAGGAAGAAGTCTTATCGTCCATTTCCAACAATATCTTTGAACATGTTTTCTCCCATTCATTAAAAGAAGAGGAAACGCATGATTTTTCAAAGACCGACATCTTCGATTACACACATCTTATCACTCATATCCTCTACCACTTGCACGACGAAAAAGACCTGATTATCAAAATCATCACTTCGGAATGCAGGGATACATTTTTATCTGACCTCCGCAAACAGATTAAGCCGATAGCAGAAAAGATAATTCAATCGGGTTTAGTTGAGAGATCGGAGATTCCTATGGAATTGCAGATAAACAAAATCACGGAAAATCTCATTTTAACAATCGAATACTGGTTCAAGAATGGCTGTCAGGAAACACCCGAAAAGTTAACAGCATACATCTTTGCAAAATAAAATAGCATCCGACCGGGGATGCTATTCTTTTTTGAAGTCTTTCTTCGTAAGAGCCTCCACCTCATTGCAGACCGCTTGAATGGCACAGGAATGACAGTCCATTTTAACTTTATTGGCTAAGTGGTCTAGGGATTTGGCGATAGCCTCGCTTTTACTTAGGGCTTTATGCAATTCTTCGTAATTGAATTGAGGGTCAGTGATAAAGATAATCTTAATCGCTTTAACGGCGGGATTTTTCTTATAGGCGTTGATATAAAGTTTGCCTAAAGATTGAAAACTCAGATGTTCTTTTAAGGCCGCTTTAGAAACCGCCAAACTCTCTTTGGAATTCATGCTGGAGATTCTGACCATCATGCCTTTGGGATTATTGTGATAACGAGTGTAATCAATCTTCCTTATGTTTTGATACAGGAGATTGCCCTCGCCCATCTTCTCACCATCCACCAACGCAATGACTATTCTAGCGTATGGTGTTTCTGCTTTTATCTCGTCAAAATCTTGGCCAATTACAACGATTTCGTCTTCTTTCAGGACATTTTCATCACTTGTCAGAGCAATTCCGGCTAGACCAGGCAAAGTGCCTCTACCGAGCTCATAAGCGATTTCATCTCTGAAAAGAAGTGAGTTTTGATCGCCTTCTGGCCAAGAGGAAGAATCTTGTCCTTTAAAAGTTTTAATTGCACTTGCGGCCACCAACTCATCGATAGAGGAAATGACCGAATCATAGATTCTCATCAGATGTCTTTATGTCTCTTGCGTTTGTCGTATATCTTCGAGAATGGTCCCGATAGAGCCGCCAAGAGCTTCATGTCGAGGTTGAAGAAATAGACAAGGAACAATAGGCCAACGAGGATGATGAATGAGGCAACAACCGTTAAAACGATTGCGGCCCAAGTAGGCAAACCCATTCCAATGAATAAGACCCAGATGAGAATGATTGCTGCTGTACCTAATATCGTGCAGAACATATCTATCCTCCTTTACTGAGCCATGCCTTTTTGACGGGCGAACTCTGCTGCTCCCAAGGCTCCCATCAGCTGCGGATCGATTGGGAGATTGACAACTTTAAGGTGAAGAACCTTTTCGATGGCCTCTTTAAGACCGGCATTTTTAGCACATCCACCGGTTAAGGTGATGCTATCGACTGCTCCAGCCTTTTTTGCCATGACGAAGCAACGTTTGGCCACCGAGAATTCAATGCCGGCGGCGATTTCATCCATCGGTTTGCCTTCTCCGACAAGAGAGATGACCTCAGATTCGGCAAAAACCGTGCATTGAGCGGTGATAGGGATGATGTTCTTAGCCTGCAGGGAGAGTTTGGAGAAGTCATCAAGCGACATCTCGAATGCCCTAGCCATGGCCTCGAAGAATCTGCCTGTGCCAGCAGCGCATTTGTCGTTCATCGCGAAATTGAGGACTGTGCCATCCTTATCCACTGCGATGCCTTTGACGTCCTGACCACCGATGTCGATGATTGCTTTGACGCTAGGGTCGGCAACGTGAACTCCCATCGCGTGGCAGGAGATTTCCGAGATGTTCTCATCAGCAAAAGGGACTTTGTTACGTCCATAGCCCGTGCCAACTAAATAAGCGAGGTCCTGCGCGGATTTCAGCTCAGGGACTTTGGCAATAGCCTCATCCAAAGCCTGCTGAGCGGATTTAACGGAATTGATGTTCGATCTTAATGTGACATCTGAAACGATTTTTCCGGATTCATCGATAATCACGC
The DNA here is from genome assembly GCA_963588175.1 of Faecalibacillus sp. GTDB lineage: Bacteria > Bacillota_I > Bacilli_A > RFN20 > CAG-826 > UBA4951. The sequence continues at coordinate 14,050 of CAVAGP010000044.1, forward strand.
ATTTCGTGTAAGTTGAACCGGAATCGCATCCACCAAAATATTTCATATTAATTACTCCTTTAATTACCAAGAATTAGCGTCGTCAATCACTTCTAGAGATGGGTCGACTGGCTCTTCTCTTAAGACTGAGCGGCAATATCTATTGACGTCATCACGGATGGATTGTCTAGAGACGACACGCGGCTCCATAAGATCATGGTCGACCCAGATGAGTTTGATACCATGTTCCCTAGCTCTTTGTTCGAACATACCATGCATGCCGGTGAGGGCTTTGCAGGAGATATGTTCCCAAAGGATTACCATATCCGCTCTATAGTATTCGCAGAATCTCCAGAGATCATCTAGGAGAACTTCGTAACCGCCATGGGTTCTGTTTCTCATGATCATCTCCTGATAGAGTTTTGCGATATCGTAGATAGCCTGTTCCGGGTCATCTTCTGAAACCTGGTCGAAATAGACAAGGGATAACATGTCAACGAGCGGGAGGATTCCCCAGCAGTTCTGCAACCAAGGGAGGAATTCCGTGTAGTATTGTGACTGAACGCCCCAGATGATGGCTCTATGCCTGTATTCAGGAACAATCTTGGCTTTGCGCTCATAAGCGTGTCTAGCAAGCTTTGTGATGTTCTCATCCGCCCTTAGGAAGGATGGGTCACGTCCGGCAACGGCCATGTAGGTTGTTTCGGCATATAAGGCAAGGTTGGCGCCGATGACCTGCGGATAGTCGGTTCTCGACATCTCCATCCAGGAATATCTGTGTCTATTCTCGGCGTTGAAACGCTTGATATTCTTGAAATATGCGTTCCAATCCCACTTCTCGCCCGTGTTTTTTTCGATAAAGGCGATGGCGTTTCTGATTTCTTGGGCGGCATAGTCTTGGACACCTTTTTCGGTGTGTCTAAGAGGGGCGGCGATTTGGAAGCAAGGGATGCCCTCTTTTTCTAAGGCTCTAGTTAAGATGCCTCCGCCTAATAGAGAACCATCGCATGTGGTGTTGCACTGAATGGCGCAGGCACCGAATACAGGGAAGTCCTCATCGATGACAACACCTGCCTCTGCGGCTGGCATTGGGCAAACGTCTCCCGGCAAACCCATCTCCTGAACGACATCGAGGTAATGAGTGACGCCATATTGATTAAGAAGGACTGAGACATAAACTGCTGCGGTTTCCCAAGAAACGCCCTTAAGGGTTGGGAATCCGCACATGATCGTGAACATCTCGTTTTCATCCAAAATAACGCATTTCTTTGATAATTTCTGGTCATTTCCGCAGTATTTATCAGCGTGGAAGGCTCTATTTAGAAGGTTTGCGACGTCAACGATGATGGTGTCATATTCGTTGTGTGCGATTCTTAAGTGCTCGACTCTAAGACCGGCTGTATGGCGGTCAACCATCATTGGGACGGCGAAGTAGTTAAGCATCCATCTGTAGCGGAAGAATCCTTTTAAGTTGGCTGGTTTGACGAGGAATTTGAGGAGTGTCCACATGATTCCGAGCCATCTGGTGAAATCATAGATGGTATCTTTCCATCCGCGCCACTCACGACGGCGTCTCACTTTGCCGTGGGAATAGAGTTTCCCAAGCTGTTCGCTTCCGATTTTAGCGCCCATTATTGCTTACCTCCCTGAATCTTCTTGATTTCGATTGATTCGACGAATGCCTGAACACGGGTTCTGATCTGGCCTGATGTTCCAACGGCATATGGTCTATCAATTGATAGGACTGGATAGTGATATTCTTCACGCAGGATATAGGTTCCGGTCATACGCTCATAAGCCCATGGGTCGCAGAATTTCATCTGCTCATAGATGATTCCGTCGCACTTGTAATCTTTGGCGATCTTATCAACATAGGCTTTTCTGATTTTCATCTTCTCGGAGTTCATGTGGCGTGGGCACATGGTCGTGTTCATGTAATGGCGGCAGAGCTGAGTCAAGACATCTTCTTTGTCGTTCAATTCGATTTCCCGCCTTCCCGGGAGAGAACCATAGCAGAATCTATCGGCGACCACTAAAGCACCGCTTTCCTCAACGAGCTTTATCATATCGATGTCATCGACTTCGGAACCAACGAATGCGACACGCGCTCTATAGCGTTTCTTCTCGTCTGGGACTCTGGTCTTAAGTTCTTCAGCGGTTTCCTCAAGGATTTTGATGAGCTTATCGTGCGGGCAAACGTAAGTCGCCATGCAGATGAGGTGGAATTCATGTCCGGTGATGCGCGGATTATCCTCTTTCCTATAGTCACCGATTTCGTTGATGAGGTGACACATATGGTTATATTGCTCAACCGATTTGCGAATGGCTTCTTCGCTTATGTCAACGCCCCACTTTTCATGGAGAGGCTCAAGGATTTTCTCTTTGCATTGTCTCACATAAAGACTTAAGGCGTTGTCATCGTCCTTCATAGGGACTTCGAGGTATTCGTAGAAGAAATCCTCTTTGCTGTTGACTTTGAGGAGTTCCATATTCTCAACGCAGCGGTTGATCATGGTGCAGCCATCCGGGGCAATCATGCAATCGAGGAATTCATAGCCTCCTTCAATGGCTCTTTCTAGCAAGGCTCTGGTGTATTCGCAGAGGAAGCTGGTCATGTAATAGGTGCCCATCTCAAGGGAACCGGTTCTTGGAGCGCGCAACCTGACGGAGAAGATGCCGTCTAAATTGAGCAATGGCTCCGGAATCTGATAGCAGACGCTACCGACGCACTTGCGGCCTTCGCTTTGAGCTTCGCGGACAAGTTCGTTGTCAGCGTTATCTAGAAGGCTTTCTAAGTAGTATAGGTGCTTTAAGTCTTTCATATTCCTTCCTTTCTATAATATTCCAAGCTTTTTTAAAGCTTCTTTAACTTTATTCAAGATGACGGAATTGCCGTCTAATTCGAAGATGGAGTCTCCCCTCATATCAGAGAGGGACATTGCTTTGTCATCCGGTATGCAGGCCAAGAGCTCTAAGCCGTGGGTGTCCAGGTTGTTTATGTATGACATGTCCATCATGCGGTTGATGATTAAGCCCGATTTCTCAAACATGGTAAGTTTCTTTGCGACTTCGTGGATTGTGTTGACAACCTGAAGGCCTTTTTTTGAGGCGTCGGATACGAGAATCAAATGAGTCACTTTCTCCATGACGCGCCTGTTCACTTGCTCAATACCGGCTTCTCCGTCAATCACGACGTAATCGAAATTATTGGCAATGAGCGATATGACTTCTTTTAAATAGGCGTTGACCTTGCAGTAGCAGCCTGCCGCTTCTGGTCTGCCAATGGCCAAGAAGGAAATGTTGTTGATTTCAACTAAGGCATCAAACATTTGGTATTTGGCTTCAGATAGGATTTCGATGGCGGCCTTTGAATCGCCTGATTCAGCATGTTCGATGAACAATTTTCTAATGTCGTCAACGGTTGATGCGACATCAACGCCCAAAGCGGTTGCAAGACCCACTGCTGGGTCAGCATCAATCGCAAGGATCCTCTTATCGGGATATGCTTCCCTTAAGGCCCTGACGGTTAAAGCGGAGATGCTGGTTTTGCCAACACCTCCTTTTCCCACTAAAGCAATGATTTTAGGCTCAGACATTGGAAGGCTCCTCAATGATGATGTAATTATCAATTAGGTTAGCTTCTTTTAGGGTGCCCGGCACTTCTCTTTTGCGTTCCATGAGGTCCGTTAAAACAACCTTGCCGTTAAGGTATTGGACACTCATGACGTTTTTCATGATGATGTTCTCTTCGCCGATTTTGTTTTTATAAGCAGTTGAGAGACACATATTATTTCTCTAAGAACTTATCTAAAGCGCCAGACAGTTTCTTGTTCCCTTCTCTATACGATTCAATTGCAGACAAGACTTCTGCATAGGCTTCATCCTTGTTGTTCTTTTTCAAGGATTCGGCAAGCTCTTCCAATTCCTCTGTATGATGAACATTATGGTCCACAAGATAGCGGATAAGAGCCTCAAGTTCTTTAAGCGAATTATCTTCCATAGTAATATTTCCTAGGTATGACGATATATTCTATACTTTTATAGAATGCAGGTCTAGTATCGCTTAAAAAATACCGGTATAAAGTGACTG
>CAVAGP010000045.1:0-17779 GCA_963588175.1 Faecalibacillus sp.
GGCCTATAAGGACCATGTCTCAGAAATAGTTGAACTCACCCCAGAAGAAAGGGCGGCGTTCATTGAAGACGTCAATCACGCGGCCACTGTCATTCACAAAGCCTTCAATCCAAAAAAGATAAACTACGGAGCATATGGAGATACAGGTCATCATCTCCACTTCCACCTCTGCCCTAAATACGAAGACGATGAATTTGAATGGGGTTCAACATTCGCAATGAATCCAAAGAGAAAGTTCTTAACTGATAATGAATACCAAGAACTAATCAAAACCATCAAAGACAACTTATAAATTAAATCCGTCCATGATTTGGGCGGTTTTTTCATATCAATCAAGGCTAATTTAGGTAATTTTTGTCCAAAAGGAATTCCATAAGATTCATAATGATGTATCCCTTTTGATTCTTGTGATATGTAACAAAATCGTCAAATGTAATGATTACTTTATCGAAGTTATCCTTAATATTATCTAAGGATCTTTCTTCCTGTTTAACTTTTTCCTCATCCGGTAGCGAATAAGATGACTGAATGCAATATCTTTCGGATCTTTTGTTTGCGACAAAATCAACTTCGTAATATTCTTTAGCGCCATTCCCGTTGGATGATCTAACATTTTTCTCTACGACTCCGACATCGACAGAAAACCCTCTATGAATCAGCTCATTATAAATTAAGTTTTCCATTAAATAGGTTGGTTCGAATTGCCTATAACCTAGGATACTGTTTCTAACACCCAGATCGCTGAAATAATATTTCTCCATGCTTCCGATGTATTTTCTGCATTTGACATTGTATCTTTGCGCTTTGCTTAGCAAAAATGCATCTTCTAGATATCTAAATTGAAGTCATATACCGCATGAACGTTTTTGTCATAGACTTTGTTAACATTCACTAAAGAAACAAATTTAGAATCATCTGCCCTTTCCTGGGCATTTAAAGCTAGTTCTTCTTCCATAGCTATCTCCTGGTTTTTTCATAATTATAGCCAATGAGATAGAAATGCTAATCTAAAAAATACAAAAATGGACAATATATTTATAAATATAAATAAATTTCCTAATATTTGAAATTCTTGAGTCTATTAATTGCGTCCACCACTCTAGATTTTTGAGTGGCAACGTTCATTCTCACAAAACCTTTTGCTTTGTAATGCGAACCGGCATTAAGGATAAGGCCTGTTTCTTTTGCGAGTCTATCAGCGAAATCTTCATCATCATAGGTTATTTTAGAGATATCAATCCAGAGGAGATATGTTGCAGGTCCTGAAACCTCTTTGTAATCGGTTCCTTTTAACGATTCTCTAACGCATTTCTTATTCTCAGCGATATAAGCATTAACTTCCTCTACCCAATCCTCTGATTCATTATAAGCGGCAAGAGATGCGGGAATTGCAAAGAAATTAGGTTCTGCGCATTCATCGGTGTTTAGCCCTCTCCAGACCTTGTGTCTTAAAATAGGGTTTGGAACGATTGCACCAGCCGCATGGAATCCGGCCATGTTGAATGTCTTGCTAGTTGATACAAGCATGATTCCTGTCTCAAAATTCTCTTTTGATGCGCTTAAATATGGGGTGTACTCATTGCCGGGTTCTTGAACATCGCAATGAATCTCATCAGAAACAACTTGGACTCCGTATTTCCTGGCCAATTCGCCTATTCTAGCAAGTTCCTCTTTGCTCCAGTTCTTTCCGATTGGATTATGAGGATTACAGACGATCATGAGGGATGTTTGCTTATCGGATAACTTCTCCTCTAAATCCTCCCAATCGATTGAGTATTTGCCATCCTCATAAACGAGATCGCTGGACACAAGATTCCTTCCGTTGTTTAAAATCGAATTGAAGAATGTGTTGTATACAGGAAATTGAAGAAGGACGTTCTCGCCAGGTGTGGTTAATTTTCTAACGATGGATGAGATAGCGCATATCACTCCATTCGCGTATACGACCATCTCTTTAGATATTCCAGCATTGTGTCTTCTATTCCACCAGGATGCGATTGCCTCACAATAAGCATCTGGAATATATGAGTAGCCACAGGCAAAAGGTCTATTTGGATTGATGACGGCCTCTTTGATTTTGGGAGCTATCTCAAAATCCATGTCCGCGATAGTCATAGGAAGAGCGTTGGGAATATCGCATTCCTCCCATTTGCAGCAATAGGTTCCAACTCTATTTGTTAGGGCATCAAAGTCATATTTCATATTTCTTACCACCGATGATGATTTCGGTTTTTGACGGATCCACGATTGCCTTATCGATTATGATCTCATCGCAGGAATCACAGACGATTCTTCCGGAGATCGGGTTCTTGATTGAGACGATATTTCCCACGATTTCCGCATCGATATCCTCGCATAACTCAAATGAAAGGTTGGTGCCTTTGAGTTTGCAGTTTCTCATCTTGAGGCCTTTTATATAGCAGAAACCTTGCTCTGATTCGATCTCGCAATCGATAAAGGTGAGGTTCTCGGAATTCCATCCGATATACTCTCCGATGATTGTGGAATCCTCAACATAGGCATTATGGACATTCCAAAAGGAATCCTTGGAATTGAGGAACGAGTGCTTCACTTTGATATTAGAGGCACCGTCAAAGACATAGTTGCCATCTAAATGGAAATCCTCCACTTCGACGTTACGGCAATTCATGAACATATAATCCCCGTCTTTGAATGTCGAGTTCTTGACGATGATGTCATGACAATTCCAAAACATCTCGCCTGAGGAATTGAATTTGCAGTTCTCTAGAGTAATGAAGGATGAGCGTCTAAATGTCTTAGGACAGTCAAAAACACTATTTCTGATGGTGATGTTATCTGTGTACCAGATCCCGGAGCGGCTCATCAGGGCAAAGAAGCAGTTATCCACCACAACTTGGTCGGAATACCAAAGAGGATATTTCCATTCAAAGCTGGAATTCTTGATATCCAGTCCTGAGCATTCCTTAAGATGGGATTCACCATCGTGGAAACGACAATGGTCGATTTCTGCATCATGCGTGTTATAGAGGGCTCTTTCGCCTTCGAAGTCTTGATTTTCGTATCTAGTCATACGCGTATTTTAACTTAAATATGATATTTGTCATTTATTACGCACCAAATTTGTTAATTATTTTTTGCTGCCAAAAGAAAACCCCACAAATGTGAGGTTTCTTGGACAAGTCGGATTAAGCAACAACGTCAACTAAGGCAATTGTGACTGTAAGATCCGACTTAATCTTTGTGATTCTGAAGTAGTTAACCGCCCCGCTTCCTTCAGGGTCCTGCTTAATGTTCTTATAAGCGCCTTCTGTTGCGGTGACGCTCCAAGATTTACCTTCCGGAAGCGTTCCGTTGATAACGAAATTAATCTGTGGCTCAAGGCTCGAATCAGAGGTGGCAACGCCATCTTTCGTTCTTGCAAATGCCGTATCGCTAACCTCACCATTCGTTAAAGCAATCGCGTCAGTCTGCGTCTTATAGACGGAAACCGTATATTCAGTTGGATGAACGAATGTTGCGACAAATCCTGATTCCTGCTCTGGAATCAAAGATGTTGTTGCAATCAATGTCATGTTGTCAGAGATCTTTGTTATCCTGAATATCGGCCTTTGTTCATCGGAACCGTCCACAAGCTTGATATTCTTATAGCAATCTTCGGTTCCAGTTAATGGGTTATACGTATAGCCTTCATCAAGAATAAGGGCAAAGTTGACCTGTCCGTCACCGGAAGATGTAATCTGACCCGTATCTCCATCACGGCTGACGGCAGTTGTTGATTCAACTGGAGTCTTTGTGTAATCCTGAGATTTGAAGATTTCTACATGACAATGTTCATCGCAATCGAATGTGACTGTGTAGCCTTTATCCGTTTCTCCGACTTTGATGAATCTAAGTGATTCAATATACATCATGCCAGGCATTCCCTCTCCCGCATTCAAGTCGATGTAATATCCGCCAAAATCAGCCCCATCAACCATCTCAACCCAGGTAAATGCATCGGTTCCTACGCCATCTTCCGCTCTGGATTTGGTGTTGGTAGGATTGATGATGACATCATCTTCTTCGAGGTGATAACGATATTCAGCCATCGCGGAGGTATCGGCTTTTTCCGTTCTGGTTTCTTCAATTGGATCAGAGGTTGCCATGTTGTACCATTTTCTATCTCCATCATCTGCGGATGCGGATTTGATATTGGCAAGAACCCGATATTTCGCTCTAGGAAGGTCTATGGCATCCCAAGAGAGGAAATCATCAAATATCTCATCCGCGTCTATATCAACGCGGTACGCTTTTTCTCCGCATGAGCAGGTCTCGATATACATCGCTCCGACCTCTTCTCCCTTAACCCATTCATGGACATGTTCAGCCTGTTCTGAAGATGAGTCAGGAGATGGTTCCTCGGATGTGGTTGGGGTTGGTTCCTCGCTGGTTATAGGAGCAATAATCTCTGATGAGGTTGCAGCATCGCTTGGAGCAGGTGCTTTGGAAGACTCGTTAGGAGTTGTTCCGCCGCATGCACCCAACAGAAGAAGCGAAGCCGCTAAAACTAATGCATTCTTATTTTTCATAAAATGTCCTCTTTTTTTGATGCATTAAAAATAGCACTTAACATTTTAAATTCACTTAAAAGATTACGAATGGCAGTTTTTTGGGATTATTTGACAAGCACGATGATCGGGAATTCCTCCACTTCCAGTCTTTTGATTGATTCGCAGCCCAAATCAAAGAATGCCACTTCTTCGCATTTCTTAACTCGTTTTGAGAGGAGAGCTCCCGCCCCGCCTGTTGCAACGCAATAGACAAGTCCGTATTTCCTGCAGGATTCGTTGAATGCATCAGACCTTGGGCCTTTGCCGATCATTCCTTTGATGCCCAAAATCGGCATCATATCGATGAATTTATCCATTCTGGAACTGGTGGTTGGGCCAATGGAACCAACGACATGTCCAGGTTTGGTCGGAGTTGGGCCGGCATAATAGATGAAGGCATCTTTAAAATCAACAGGAAGAGGTTCACCCCTCTCAACCATCTCTTGGAGCCTTTTGTGGGCAGCGTCTCTAGCGGTGTACAAAATGCCTGTGTAATAGATTACGTCGCCTTCTTTCCACATCTTGGTATCGATCATAATTCCACCTCCACATGCCTATTGGCGTGGCATTGGATATTCACTGCAACCGGGAGGGAAGCAATATGACAAGGATAGGTTGTGATAAAGGCTCCTAAGCAAGTGTTCTTGCCACCGAGTCCCATAGGACCAATTCCCGTCGCGTTCACCTCATCTTTGATCTCTTGCTCGAGTTTTGCGATTTCCGGATATTGAGATTGTCTTGTTCTCATAAGGGATTCTTTAGCCATCTCCGCTGCTTTCTCGAAATTGCCTCCGATTCCTATGCCTAGAAAAATTGGAGGGCAAGGTCTGCCGCCCGCTTCTTTGACCGTTTTAAGGATAAAGGCTTTGATTCCCTCGATCCCATCGGTTGGGTTTAGCATCGCAAGGCGGGACATGTTCTCGGAACCAGCACCCTTAGGGGCTAAGGTAATGGTGAGTTTATCCCCCTCTACCATATCAATATGGATGATACCGGGGGTATTGTCTTTGGTGTTGAGCCTAGTCAGGGGATCCGCCACGGATTTGCGGAGGTAATATTTGTCATAGGCGTCTCTAATACCCTCATTGATTGCCTTATGGATATCATCATCTAAATGGCAATCTCTTCCGATTTTTACAAATGCGGTCACTATTCCCGTGTCCTGACACATCGGAATTGACTCATTTTTGGCTATTTCAGCGTTTTCTAGGAGTTGGTCAAGTATTGTTTCAGGCGTTTTATCAACCTCGCTCTCGCGGGCTTTTTTCAATAGATTCAGCGTGTAGCTATTGAGGTTATGGCAGGCCTCATACAAGGCATCCGATACCTTTTGGGTTATATCTTTTACGTGTATTTCTCTCATGTCCCTTAGTATAGCATAAGAAAAGCCCCGTTTTGAACGAGGCTAAATCATTAGTCGACTTCTATTTCCTTCAGCGTGAATTCATTGCCTTGGACCAAGTAGGTGTTCTCCGAACCGCAATGCGGGCAGATCTTGCCATATTGGATGGTTGGGTATCTCTTCTTGCAATCCTCGCAATAGGTGAGGGCCTCAATCGTCTTTATATTGAGTTTGGTTCCCTGCGTTTCGTCATGCTTCTTGCACGCCCATTCCCAAACGGAATTGAGATATTCGGGAATGACGCCGGAAACCTCTCCCAAAGAGATGGTGACGGATTTGACGTGGCTCACGTTGTTCTGATGAGCTACATCAATCACCGTGTCAATGAGATGGAAGGCGATTCCAAGCTCATGCATTACTTGGCCTCGGCCTTCTTGGAAGCCTTTTTGGTTTTCTTGTAAGCCTTATACTGCTTCTGCGCTTCTTTCTCAGCAGGAGTCTTCTTGCCAAAGACGATCTTTCCGGCACGCTTGATGGCGTATGGGAGGATGTATTTGAATTTATCTTCGGCAGAAACCATCTTTGTGGCCTCTGGGTGAGTTCTCAAGAGGTGGATGGCATCGAATTCGCACTTGGTTGTGCAAACACCGCATCCGATGCACTTGTTCTCATCGACGACCGAAGCGCCGCAGCCTAAGCAGCGGTTGGACTCTTTCTTCACCTGTTCCTCAGTGAGGTTGGTGTGAGCGTCTCTGAACGAGTTCTTGGCATCGATTGTCGGGTCAAGGGCGACATCGCTTCTCTTGGCGGTGTCATAGCCTTCGACTAAGATGTCATTCTTGTCAAGCTCATTGAACTGCCATTTGTTGCGACCGATTGTCAAAGATGCGCCAGGCCTTACGAATCTGTGCAATGAATCTGCAGCGATCTTGCCGGCTGCAATAGCATCGATGACGAACTTTGGTCCAGTGAAGAAATCGCCTCCGACAAAGATATCATCTTCTGCAGTCTGATAAGTGACTGGATCGGCTTTTGGATAATATCCATGCCACAATTCGACTTTTGTTCCGTCGAATAATTTGCCAAGGATTGGATTCTGACCGATAGCGAAGACGATGTGATCGGCTTTGACGGTCTTGGTCTCGTTCTCGTCATAAACCGGGGAGAATCTCTTGGTTTCTGGATCGATTGTCCTTAAACATTTCTTGAAGACAATGCCGGTGACATGTCCATTTTCCGTGAGAACTTCTTTTGGTCCCCAGCAGTTGTTGATGGAGATTCCTTCCTCAAGGGTTTCTTTCTGCTCTTCTTTAGAAGCAGGCATTGAAGCCTCATCTTCAAGGCAGAACATTGAAACGTTGGCCGCTTTGAATCTCTTGGCGGTTCTAGCGCAGTCCACAGCAACATTACCGCCACCGACGACGACAACATCGCCATCAAGGACCGTATCCTGATGTTCTGTAGCCTCATGGAGGAAGTGAACGGCGATATCGGTTCCCTCGGCTGTGTCGCCTGGAACGCCTGGGAGCTTGCCGCCCTGGCAACCGATTGCGACATAGAAGGCTTTGTAACCCTGATATCTCAATTGCTGGATGGTGACGTCTTTCCCGACTTCGACTCCGCATTTGAATTCAACGCCCAATTTTCTCAAGACGTCGATTTCGGCATCAACCACATCTTTCTCGAGTTTGTAGCTTGGGATGCCATAAGTCATCATGCCACCAGGTCTTTCGTTTTTTTCGAAGACCGTGACTGCGGAATGACCTTCAACTGCAAGGTAATATGCAGCGGTCAAACCTGCTGGACCAGCGCCGATGATGGCGATCTTCTCTTCAAATGACTTCATAGGAGCAATTGGAGAGATTGCCGGGATGACTGGCGGGATGTATCTTGTCTCAGCGTCTAAATCCAACTGAGCGATATATTTCTTGATGGCGTCGATTGAGACTGGGTCATCGATCGTGCCACGGGTGCAAGCGGCTTCGCAGCGCTTGTTGCAAACGCGTCCGCAGATAGCCGGGAATGGGTTCTGCTTCTTGATGAGGGCGAGAGCGTCCTGATATCTGCCTTCCTTTGCCATCTTGATGTAGCCTTGGACTGCAACGTGCGCTGGGCAAGCGGTCTTACATGGAGCGGTTCCGGTTGGATAGCAGTTCGTGCGGATGTTGTCTCTATATTCTGGATCCCACTTCTCTTCGCCCCAATTGAGGTTATCTGGAAGCAAGACTTTTGGATACTGAACCTGTGATCCGTCTTTTTTCTTTAATTTCTGTCCGAGTTTGACGGCGCCTGCTGGACAATATTCGACGCAGCGTCCGCATGCCACGCAGTTTTCTGGGGTAACTCTAGCGGTGTAAGCCGATCTTGAAAGGTTTGGTGTATTGAAATACTGTGACGTTCTTAAAGCGTTGCAGATCTTGACGTTACAGTTGCAGATACCGAAGATTTTATTTTCGCCGTCGATGTTTGTGATCTGATGGACAAAGCCGTTGTCCTCGGCTCTCTTGAAGATTGCCATTGCCTCTTCATAAGTGATGTCATGGCCCAATCCGGTTTCTCTAGCGTAATCTGCGAAATCGCCAACGCCGATGCACCAGTCGTTGAAGTCATCGCCGCATCCGCCAGGGCCATCATGATCAACTGTCAACGCTCTTGAGACACGGCAGGAACACATGGAGGCGCCAATATGTCCTTCGTATTTCTTGAGCCAATATGAGATATGTTCAAGGTCGATTGTCTCGTTGATTTGGGAAATGGCCTTTTCAACCGGGATGACATGCATGCCAACACCAGATCCTCCAGGTGGGACAAGCTGAGTGATTCCAGCAAGAGGGACATAGGTCATCCTTTCAAAGAATCTGCCAACCTCAGGATGATCTTTTAATCTCTGGAGATTCATGTTGATCAATTCAGCTGAACCTGGGACGAATAAAGGCAAGCAGTATCTTCTGGTATGATCACCTTCTATTGCCCCATCATGGTTATAGCAATTGCCATAATCGTATTCGAGAAGTCCGACTTCGCACATCTTGATGAGTTCATCTTCGAGATGCGCTTTCTCTTCTGCGGTTTTGCATTTTCTTATTTTTGCGAGTTCATCGAGCGTGTAGTGATGTCTCAGTTTCATGCTGAGGGCAACATCAGCCATCTCGTCATCGATGACAGCGGCGAGTCCCCAATACTCTGGATCAGTTGGCTTTAAAGAACCGAGTTTATGGGCGACGACGTCAGTGATTTTTTGACCGAGTTTTAAAATCTTCTCGTTTGGGTTAGCCTCGCCCTCATGGACGCGGGTTGGCTCTACGAATGGTTTTCCCATGTTTTCTTCCTCCAAGCGCACAATAAAATGCGCCTATCTGCGCACATATTACACGAAAGAGGGAACGAGGTCGACAATGAATTTTTTGATTGACGAAAATATTCAATATAAAATTTCCGCTGCAAATGCTTGTAAAATTAACTTTATTCAGGTTGTAATGACCAATAATATTGACGAATCAAAGTTTTTGTAAATCCCAGTTATCGGATGTTACATTATCTAAAATATCCGTTTTCAGGCGTTTAACCTTTTGAGATGATTTTTCTTAAAGAAAACACAGGCCACTACTGAAATGATGAACCATATGAAATAGTGCCTTTTTCTCTGGTTTTGGATTCATAAAGAGCCTTATCGGCATCGATATATAGCTTGTCAAAAGCGTTGAACGCAGGGCCGGATAAAGAAACGCCACATGAGAATTTGCAGAATGATTTGGAAACGAGCGTGAATGAGTCGTTAATTTGATCCAAAAGAGTTTTGGCCCTGTCTTTAATGGATTGTATGTTGTCGTTCTCGTCAAAACGGATGACCGCGGCGAATTCATCTCCGCCCAAACGGCAGCAAAGGTCTTCTTTTCTGATCGATGTGGCAAGATGATTGGCGGCGAGGATTAGATACTCATCGCCCGCTTTATGGCCATAGGTGTCGTTATAGAGTTTGAAACCATCAAGGTCAAACATCATGAAAAGCAGTTTGCCACGTTCGTGCAGGAGGACATTGGCGACGTCGTTTTCAAAGGCATTGTGGGCTAAAAGCCCAGTAAGCCCGTCCTTGCGATATCTTCTCTCCCAGGACTCTCTTTGGGCTGCCGCTCTTTCTTTTTCGCGTTCTGCCACCAAACGGGCAGCGTGTGTCAAAGAACATTCAACTATCGTGATTTCATTCATGATCTTCTTTGAGAACGTCTCAAAATGCCTTCTTCCTAGACAATATACATAGATATTGCTCCCGTCTTTCTTGACGATTCTATGTTCAAGAAGAACCACATCTGTTCCGGTGGCGAATTGTTTTTGAACCGCGGCGACATATTCCACCAAATCATCTTCTGGGATGAGATCCTGCTGATTGAGTTTTCTATTTTTGCAGTCTTCCATCGTATAGCCCGTAATCGCGGTGAAACCTTCGTCGACTTCCGTGATTTCATCGTTTTCATCGGTGATGTATTTGCCGGATGTCATAGGGAAAACATTTCTGTTAACAGGAACGTTGGCAAGGGAGATATCAAGAACTTTCTGTTCTTTTTTATCAGAAGTCGATTCGATATGCACCTCCTCGTCGAGCATCGCTAAAAACTCAGAGACAACTCTAGGGTCGAACTGGGTGCCGGCACTTCTTCTCATTTCTTCTTTTGCCTCATCCCAAGTCAAGGCTTTGCGGTAGATTCTGTTGTTGGTCATCGCATCAAAAGAGTCAACGACTGAGACGATTCTAGCTAGATATGAGATGGATTCCTTGGCGAGTCCATCTGGATAGCCTTTACCATCCCATCTCTCGTGATGCTGACGAATATCCAGGGCGATATCCACGAGGGCTTTGTTGGATTTTGCGATCTCATAGCCCTTAATGGTATGTGTTTTCATGATTTCGAATTCCTGTTCGGTCAATTTTCCCGGTTTATTGAGAATTTCCAAAGGAATTGCAATCTTTCCGATGTCATGAAGAACCGTTAAAAGTTTAAGTCTGGAGAGATCATAGTCAAATAATCCAAGGCGTTTGCCGAGTTTTTCAGCGTTGATCGTGGTTCTCTTGACATGGGCTTCTGTATCGATATCGGTTTCCTCCAAGGCCTTTAATAGAGAAGCGATCATGTTCGATTTGCTGGATTTGCTGTTCAAGAGTTTTTCATTTTGAACCGCGCTTTGGAGTTTGCCCATCGTGGTTTTGATCGGTTCGTTTGGGTTAAATGGCAAGACAGCAAAATCAAGGTCGGCATCGTTGAAATTTTTAACGATATCGGAGGCGACGTTCTTAACTCCGATTACGGATAATGAGATGGTTATGGCGTAGATTGTTCCGCCATTTCCTTTTATGAAATATGTGTCTTTAGGGAAATTTGAAGAAAGAGATTCCGCCAAATGCTTAATGACCCTGTCGCCACCATCATGGCCTCTTGCGGCGTTGATCATACCAAGGCCTCTGATATCAAATAGAACCACTGCTTTTGGGTTCATTGCCACATGGTCTCTAGTCTCATTCGTATGATGGAAAGCCTCTTCCATCTGGAAACCCGTCAATGGGTCGGTTTCTGGAGAGATATCCTGAAGATAAAAGGTTTTTGACAGCACCTTGCGGTCCTTGTTCTTGTCGACGATATAGTCGCATCTCAATGAGATAGGATAACCGTTTGAATCGGTTGTGAAGCATTGACAAACACGGCTATTGCTCTCGAGTATTGATAGACCTGTGAGTTTAGCAAGATAATGGATTTCTTTGCCCTTGTGCTTCTCTAGCTCAGGAAAATACATTTTTGCCCTGTCATTGACCACAAACAGTTTATTTTCCCAGTCAAACCCAATGATTCCATTGAATCCGTTGTCGACAATTCTGTTCTTGAATCTAGCAACCATCACTTTATTTGGGTAGGTGAAGATGGCGTAATACACGCCCCACATACCGGCAGGATAGGCTAAAGTGGAAACATCAATCATCACTAAACTTTCCGTGTTATTTGTCTGAATGGCCAAGAAAACGACATTAACTAAGACGATAAACAGCAAAGCGATGATGGGAGCAATGTACTGGCGTCTATAGCCTTTTGGAACATGATGGGCTTTGTTGAGGAAGAGCAAAGTCGCAACAATTACCATGCAGTAAGCGTGCGACAAGTGGAAAAACCATGGCCATTTTGTTGAGTAAATCGGAATTGTTGGATGTTCTTCGACCCAGGAAAGAGAAACGCAGAATTGATTATTAGCGCTGCAGAAGCAGTTCGCCCATAGCATCCCAAGGTCCACGACGCACAAAGCGGTAATGATAATTAGAATCGACTTCACAAAAGCGTTTGCGGATTTGGTATAGGCTACGGCCGCCAAGACAAAAAACAAAAGAAGGCAATCAATGCTCGTGAAATATAAAGTCGACATCACCATCGCATAAAGATAATGAGCCTCAATATTCCTAAGTAGAGATGTGGCATAGGCCAACACCGCGATTCCAGAATAAATGGATGTGATGCCAAGAAATACTCCGAAATCGGTTTTCTTCTTGAACATATAGTAAATTACCGGTAGTAAAAAGATAACCACAACCAGTATAGTGAATATGCTGAAAACCTTAGCAATACTATCCATAACAAAAATGTAATATATTTGATAAACAGAAAATGTCAATAGTTAAAAATATAGATTTTATCGATATATTTTTGTGTACGTATATGCGCATTACACATGCGCAACGTGCGTTTATATAAAAGAAAATAAAGAAAAAGACCGCCGAAGCGATCTTTGCGTTTAATTATTTGCCTTCGAAGTATCCCTGGATGTAAGAGGCGAGTCCCGGAATAATCTTTTTTATCTCCACGCCGCTGGTGTTGATTGTCATGGAGTAGTTCTCTTTTTTGCCCCATTCGACTCCGAAATATGTCTCGGTGTAATGACGTCTGTTCTTGTCGATTTTCTTTATCATCTTTTCAACGGATTTCGCGGTTTCCTTATGCTCGGTATCTCTAGCTAAGCAACGGGCGACTTTGGTTGGCATATCCGCATACACAAAGATGGAAAAGACATTTTCGCCACTTCCGACTAAGCAGCTCGAACCACGGCCGACGATAACGCAATTGCCTTTGGACATAAGTTCCTCAAAAACCTGTTTCTGAGCGATGAGGACTTGAGTTGTGTTGTCATATAGTGGGATCGCTGAGAAAGTCGCGCCGAAATGGATAGCATATGATGGGGATGATTCCAGGATTGTTGATACATAGTTTTTATCCATGCCGGCTTTCTTGGCAATCAAATCGATGATTTCAGTGTCGTAATAAGCGTAGCCTAACGCATCGGCAAGCCTCTTTCCGACCTCACGGCCACCGGAGCCGAATTCACGTGAAATAGTGATAACGTTCATAATATTTTAACCTCTTTTTGTTCGTCTTTAGGATAGCACTTTTTGGATTTTTTTGTCACAAAACAATTTCGTAAGCAAGACGGGAATTGTCCTCTTCATCTCGTTGAATATAGATTACGCCTTTGTACTCAAATCCGTTCTTCAAACAAAGCTGTTGCATGGCGATGTTGGTGACGTGAGTGTCCGCTTTTAAAGACTTATATCCCCTACGCCTAGATTCCTCTATCATGAATTTAACCATATCAATCCCATATTTTTTGCCATGACAGCCGGCTTTTACGGCGATTCTGTGGATTGTTGCATCATTATCGCCGGTTGAGTATGACCAGTTTCCTTTTTCAATTACGGCGTAATCCGGATTGAAACCAGGCACCAAAGATGAGATGGCAACCAGGGCACCATCATCGTATAAACCATAGACCCAGTTATTTTTTAAATCCCTTGCCATGACTTCAGCATTTGGGTAGCCTTGCTGCCACTGCAAAGAAAGATGCGAAAGCAGCTCAATGGCATCGTTGATTATCCCCATCACCTCATCAAGTTGGTCGATGGTGAGAAGTTTAAATGTTCTTGCCACGCTCATTTCTCCTCAAACTGGATTTGATAGAGTTTGTAATAAAGGCCTCTACGTTTCAAAAGTTCTTGATGAGTGCCCTTTTCTTTGAGAACGCCTTTGTGGAGGACGATGATCTGGTCGGATTTTTGGATGGTTGAAAGCCTATGGGCAACCACTAGCATTGTTCCGATGGATTTCATCTTCTCTAGCGATTCTTGAATCAGGTGCTCGGTCTCGGTATCGATATTAGCGGTCGCTTCATCCAAGATTAAAATCTTAGGTTTGTGCAAAACCGTTCTAGCAAATGACAATAACTGCCTTTGGCCCTGAGACAGATTCTCACCACGCTCCGCAAGTTCAGACATCAAGCCATTAGGCATTTTGTTGATGAATGAGTCTGCATTGACGTATTTGCAGGCATTTTCGATATCTTCAATCGGGATGTCATCATCATGGAGGGTGATGTTGTCTTTGACGGTGCCGCTAAAGAGAAACACATCTTGAAGCATCTGACCTAAAGCGCTCCTTAAACTGGTAAGTTTGATTTTGTTAACCGGGATGTCATCGATGAGGATTTCGCCCTTCTGCGGTTCAAAATTACGAGCGATCAAGCCAAGAATTGTGGTCTTTCCCGCTCCAGTGGCGCCTACAAACGCACAGGTTGTATGAGGTTCTACAACAAAAGACACGTCTTTAAGTACCCATTCCTCGCCGGAGTAGGCAAACCATACGTTTCTGAATTCGATTTTGCCTTTGACGTCTATTAGCTCGACTGCATCTTCAGCATCTCTGACCTCAGGTTTAACATCAAGCAAATTGAAGAGCCTTTCCACTGCGGTTGCGCCTCTTTGGATGTTGTTAAGCTGGTCAGCGATGTTTTGAACTGGCTCAAAGAATTTGGACAAATAAAGATAGAAGGCAACGATTGCAGGGCCCGTTAAGGAAAGTATAGGTCCAAGGAAGAACGTCAAACCTAAAGCAAGGAAATATAAGAAAGAGACAACCGGTCTATAGATTGCAAAGCAAATGACGACATTATAGCGGAGTCTGCAAAGGTCATCGGCTTTATCGTGGAATTCATTGTATTTCCTCTTCTCCTGATTGAAGACCTGAATTATCTTCATGCCTGACAATGATTCAGTTAAGAACGCATTGAAGTCAGAGATCGCCCTTCTTTCCTTATGGAAAAGCTTCTTCACTCTCTTGTTGAAAAGATAACTGATGACGAACAGCAACACCATAAATCCCGCCATGACAAGGCCGAGTTTTGGGGAGAGGATGAGCATGATAATGAAGACGCCCAAGACGGTCAGCATGTTAACCAAGATGTTAACCAGCGTGGTTACAAATAAATCCGAGATGTCGGTTGTGTAGTTAGCTACACGTGTGACCAATGAGCCAACAGGCATTTCCGACAATTGGTTCTGAGACATCGATTCAATGTGTTCAAAGACCTCGTTTCTCATGCGGTAAACGATACGCTCACCAGCCTTGGACAAGACTATTGTGTCAATTTGTTGGAAAACATTGCTAAGGATGGCGATGATGATGAATGAGACGCCTAATGTCATGATGTAAGAGAGAATAATATTTGGTGCGGTCATGTCATAACCGCAGAAGTTGTAAACCCTCTCAGTGAATTGAGTGATTGAGGTGGTCTCGTTGTTGAGCAAAGAAAGGATTCCTTCTTCCGCAAGAGGAGATAAAAGACCCAATGCAACCTGAAGTCCAAGGCACAATAACGCAATCAGGAAAGATGGCCATTCCTTAGCAAGATATGGCATCATGCGCCTCAAAATCTCTGCAGAAGAGAGGTGTCTATCTGATGTTAATGTCAGTTTTTCTTCTTCATTATCCATTAGTCTGCCTCCTCTCTATCAAGTTCCTGGAGCAAGGCCGTTCTGGCGTATGTCTTGGAAGTCGCTAAAAGTTCTTTTGGCGAACCGAATGCTTCAACTGCGCCATCGTTTAAAACGATAACCTTATCAAGTTTAGATACGGTCGAGATGCGGGATGCGATGATGATGGTTGTTCTTCCCGCTCTCTTCTCTTTGATATTGGCTAAGATTGCGGTTTCAGTCTTAACGTCAACCGCAGAGACCGAATCGTCCATAATCAAAATCGGAGCGTCTTTAATATAGGCCCTAGCCATAGATATTCTTTGTTTCTGACCGCCAGAAACAGTTGTGCCCCTCTCGCCCAATAAGGTTTGGTATTGATCCTTAAAGTCGCATATATCACCATCAACGCATGAGAAGATTCCCGCCTCTTTAGCAAGAGTTTCATCTCCATCAGGTCTAGCGAGTAAGATATTGTTTTGGATGGTGTCAGAGAACAAGAAATTATCTTGAGGGACATAGGCGATGGAGGCTCTAACATCGCTGATTTTAGCCTTCATGATGTCCATTCCGTCGATTTTTACGGAGTTTTCCGGAATGTTATACAATCTTAATAGACAATCCATAAGAGTTGTTTTGCCACAGCCGATTTTGCCAACAACTCCAACCGTTTCGCCGGCATTGATGTGAAGCGTAATATCCTTGAGGACATTTAAATCGGTACCTGGATAGGCAAACGTTAAATGATTGAATTCGATGTCGCCTTTGACATTCGTGAGTTCTTCATTTCCATCAGTGATGGCAACTTCTTCCTCCTGGTCTAAGAAAGCTGAAATTCTCTTTAATGAAGCCTTAGAGCGGCTATGCATAGCGATGACGGAACCTAAAGCGATAACAGGCCAAATAAGCGTGTCGAAATAAGCAATGAAAGTAACAAGGTCGCCAGTATTGAGTTTAATGGCCATGCCAAATAAAGACTTTGGAGCGCCTTTAACCGTCCAATACGCAAAGAATCCGCCAACGAGGAGGAACCCGCCGAAGACCAAATAGATAAGAACATCGATCAATCTCTCGAATAAGCCAGAAACTTCTGCAACCTTAACGGAATTTTTCTGGCACTCTTCGGTAATTTTCTTAAATGCCTTAGCCTGCTGTTTCTCTTTGACGAAGGCTTTGATGACACGGATACCGGAAAACGCTTCAGTTGAGAAATCGTAAAGCTTATCGTTGGATTTTTGCCTAGTTTCCCAAACTTTTGCAAGATATTTTTCCGATAGCCACCCCCACAATGCGATTAGGATGATAGGGAAGAGAACGAGTAGAGTCAGCGGAACGCTTAACATAAACATCTTAACCAAAATCAAGATGGTTAAGAAGAAGGCGTCGATCAACATAACGGTGCCCCAACCAATGAATTCCTCAATGGTGTCAAGGTCGCTTGTGAACCAAGAAACGATATTTCCGACTTTCTCAGAATGGTAATAGCGTTGGGACAAACGTTCGGCCTTAGAGAACATCTCAAGTCTCATATCAAGTTTAATTTTGTTTGATGCATAGAAGAGAGTGCTCCTCCAAATGATTCGTCCGATCATCATAATTAATCCAACAATGACAACCTTAAGGGCTAAAGCATTGATGGATTTTAAATCTAAATCGCCATCTATATTAAAGAGGTTAACAATCTCGCCCAACGCTTCAGGAACGATCAAATGAACGGCATCGATTGCCACCAATGTGACAACACCAACAACAAAAAAGATCCAATACTTGGCATAGTACTTATTAAAGTGTTTACCAAAAAGCATATTGGTTCTCCTTTCGCAGTGAGTGCCATTCTAGCAAATAATCGATTGAATTCCACTAATTAAGATTAGAGAACAATTGGAGAATAAGTAAAAACAACGTTTCAGTTTTAATGCAATAAGCTCTTATTTGCACGTAAGGGATAGCAAATTCAGTTTTTATCGATATTTTCTCCTTTTGCCCAGGCTCTATAGCGCATAATTCTGCGTTTTTTGACGGCCATCTCGATGAAAGCTTGCGCTTTTTCGAACGCGTCTCCGGGGGTGTTCCAGTAGAAGGAGAACAGGTTCA
>CAVAGP010000046.1:0-17594 GCA_963588175.1 Faecalibacillus sp.
CCCTACTGCTGCCTCCCGTAGGAGTATGGGCCGTGTCTCAGTCCCATTGTGGCCGGTCATCCTCTCAGATCGGCTACGCATCCTCGCCTTGGTGGGCTGTTATCCCGCCAACTAGCTAATGCACCGCAGGTCCATCCCAAAGTGACGCTTGAAAGCGCCTTTCAAACAAAAATCATGCGATCTCTGTTGTTATCCGGTATTAGCCAAACTTTCGTCTGGGTATCCCAGTCTAAGGGGCAGGTTACCTACGTGTTACTCACCCGTTCGCCACTCGAGTCCGAAGACTCTCGTTCGACTTGCATGTATTAGGCACACCGCCAGCGTTCATCCTGAGCCAGGATCAAACTCTCAAATAAGTTGATCTATATTCTCAATTTAAATTTAAATGAATTATCTGGTTATTGTTTTGATTCTTAAATGAATCGACGTTAGTGTATGTTGTACATCTGTTTAGTTTTCAAAGATCAGTTGCGCGCCACAGCTCACTGTTCGGTTCTACCCGATTTTTTTGCGCGCTTGGATATTCTATTCTTTTCGCTGATGGATGTCAACTATCTTTTTTAAGATTTTTTTAACATCCTTCAGGAGAAGTTATCTATCGACTCACCGTTTGGGTTACCCCTCTCGTTGAGCGCAAGCAAAATGATACTCTTTTCTATATTTTCCGCAACTACTTTTTATGACTTTTTGTCACTTTTTTTTAAAATGTAGATTTCATCGAAAGAATTTTATGCCATTTTTTGTAAAATTACTTTGGACGCGCATATGTGTGCGCATATTAAACGTATAGGCATGCGTACACATACGCATATACACGCGCACGTATATATATTAAATAAGAAAAGGCCCCATTTTATTGGAGCCTTGAGTTTTATCTTTTTGAACGGCCGAACAGCATTATTATCAGTCTTAGCACTCGCCAGAATAGATACATGAAATCTGTATATAAGGTAAATGCACAAGTTAGAGCAAGTCCGGTCGTTAATGCGTAACCATCTTTAATTCGGTTCTTAACGCTGTTGGAATCGATAATGATATATAAGGATGCAACAACGAAGAGGATTATCGAGACGATCGGATACATTGCATAAAATGTGGACGGGAATAGCAAATACCAAACGCCGAAGGTTAAGAAATTGATAAGCAAACCAACCGAGATTATCATCAACGCCATTTTCGCCCCTTGCACTCTGCCTTTTGATAGATAACCTATCGCAAAACATGCTAGAAACGACACAGCCGTTATGCCAAATGCAATGCCGATGGCCAAAGGTTCAATGCCAAGCGCGACAATCGAGCCAAACATCAATCCTTCTAGAATGATGTAGGCAATATATGCCACAATCGGTGTTTTATGACTTCTCCAAGCTGCTGCGGTTGCAAATATCGATATCAGCATGGAAGAGACCACAGCCACAGCCAAAACGATTGATATAACCGCAACGCCTTGACTGGTGATAATACCATCATCCGCATGGAAGAGATGCAATATTATCCTTCCATATGCCCAACCGAAAAGTCCGGTGAAGAGAACCGCTAAGCCCGTAAAGCCAAGAACCTTATCGAGGAACAAGCCTTCTTGTCCGGCTTGTTTTTCCTCGGTGTAGGATACTTCCATTAAGCAACCATCCCCTCAATTAAGCCTTTGAAGCTATCTGGGTCAAGGGATGCTCCGCCAACAAGCGCGCCGTCGATATCTTCGGCGCTCATATATTCGGCAACATTATTTGGTTTGACTGATCCGCCGTAGAGGATTCTCATATCAACAGCGACATTTCCGAATAATTCGCGTAGTGTGCGTCTGATGAATCCAATGGTATCTTCAGCGATTTCCTTAGAAGCGGAACGTCCGGTGCCAATTGCCCAGATTGGTTCATAGGCAATAACTACCTTAGAGGCTTCTTCAGGAGTTAAGCCGGCAAGTCCGGTTTTGATTTGCTCAGCAACCCATTTCTTGGTTTCGCCTTTATCGAATGTCTCTAATGATTCGCCACAGCAATAAACTGGCGTCATGCCATTAGCAAGTAAGGCTTTGATTTTGGCGTTGCAGGCTTCTGATGTTTCACCGTTATATTCACGTCTTTCGGAGTGGCCAAGGATAACCCAGGAGATTCCGCAAGCCTGAAGCATAGGGATTGAAACCTCGCCCGTATAAGCGCCAGATGGATGCTCATTGCAGTTCTGAGCGGCAACGATGCACTTTGGATTAATGTTCTCTTTAACGGTAGATAAGCAAACGAATGTAGGAGCAACACCAACATCAATATCATGGGCAACGGCATAGTCGACCATTTCTCCAGCTGCCAAAGCGAATGCTTTTGCCTCTGCTGGAGTCTTGTTCATTTTCCAGTTGCCTAAAAGTAATTTCTTTCTCATTTTTGAGTATTCCTACTATTTAAGAACGTCAACGCCTGGAAGGTGTCCATCATTCTCGATCATTTCAAGAGAAGCGCCACCACCTGTTGAGACGTGTGAGAAATCAGCCTTGTAACCAAACTGTTTGACTGCAGATGCTGAATCACCACCACCGCAAACTGTGAAAGCTTTTCCCTTTAAATCGGCAATAGCTTGGCAAACTGCGATTGTTCCAGCCTGGAAATCCTTCTGTTCGAAGACACCCATAGGGCCATTCCAGAAGATTAATTTGGCCTTTGCGATTTCGCTAGCATATAAGGCACGGGTCTTTGGACCGATGTCAAGCCCTTCGAATCCCTCAGGAATATTTCCTTCAACAACCTTGATTGTTCTTGGAGCTGTTTCATCGAAATTATCCGAAACAACTGAATCAACTGGGATTAAGACCTTTCCGGATTCATAGCATTTCTTTGCGTATTCGAGCTGATCTGGTTCATATGGTGACTTGCCGATTTCCTGGCCAAGGGCTTTCTTGAATGTGTATGCCATAGCGCCACCGATGATGATTTTGTCGCACTTCTTCGAGAGTGTTTCGATGACTTTGATCTTGTCTGAGACTTTGAATCCGCCGAGGATTGCGATATAAGGGCGATCTTCATCCTTAACCTCAACGCAACGTGTGAGGTTCTCGACTTCCTTGATCATGAGGTAGCCAAGAGCAACCGGCTTGCCTTCAGCTTTGAGGATTGAAGGAACTCCGACTGTTGAGGCGTGTGCACGGTGTGCTGAACCGAATGCATCCATGACGTATAAATCTGCAAATGAAGCCCAATCAGCTGCAAGAGCTGGATCATTCTTCTCTTCGCCTTTTTCATAACGTGTGTTCTGGCAAAGAAGGATTTCGCCATTCTTAAGTGCGGCAACCGCTGCCTTTAATTCTTCGCCACGTGTTGCTGGGCAGAATGTGACCTTTGTTCCTGGAACGAGTTCTGCTAATGTCTTAGCAACTGGAGCCATATCGTTGGCTTTCTTCATTTCTTCGATCTTGGCTGGATCTGGTTCTTTCCATTTGATTTTTCCTAAATGGGACATCAAGACGACTTTAGCGCCTTTTCCTGTGAGCTCTGTGATAGTTGGAAGAGCTGCTTTGATACGGTTGTTATCACGGATAACGCCGTTTTTCTGAGGAACATTGAAGTCGACGCGGACGTAAACGACCTTGCCTTCAATGCCTGTTAAATCTTTGACTGTAAGCATAGTTTTTAATTAAAAATCTCCTTGCGATAAGGATTATAACACATCATTGAGATGTGTAATAACGATACTGATATAAAAATACTGAAAGCGATTAAGGTAAATCAAAAAGCAAATAAAAAACCTCCCATCCGATAAAGGAGGAAGGTTCTTATTCGTTGATGTCTTTTAGAAAACTAATTAGCAGTTCTCAGCGAAGTACTTGATTGTACGGACCATCTGAGAAGTGTATGAGTTCTCATTGTCGTACCATGAGACAACCTGGACCTGGAAGAGGCCATCAGCAATCTTGCTGACCATTGTCTGTGTTGAATCGAAGAGTGAGCCATATCTCATACCGATGACATCGGATGAAACGATCTGGTCTTCGTTGTAGCCGAATGATGCACCACCTGCATATGTTGCAGCAGCAGCCTTCATAGCAGCATTGATGTCTTCTTTTGTGACATTCTCTTTAGCAACAACTGCTGTGAGGATGGTTGTTGATCCGGTTGGGACTGGAACTCTCTGAGCTGAGCCAATGAGCTTGCCGTTTAATTCTGGGATGACGAGTCCGATTGCCTTTGCAGCGCCTGTTGAGTTAGGAACGATATTAGCAGCACCTGCTCTTGCTCTTCTTAAATCACCTTTGCGGTGTGGGCCATCGAGGATCATCTGGTCGCCTGTATAAGCGTGGATTGTGCTCATGATACCAGACTGGATTGGAGCATAATCGTTTAATGCCTTGGCCATTGGAGCTAAGCAGTTTGTTGTGCATGATGCAGCTGAGATGATTGTATCGCCCTTTGTAAGAGTCTTTTCGTTAACGCCATAGACGATTGTTGGGAGGTCATTTCCTGCTGGAGCAGAGATGACGACTTTCTTAGCGCCTGCATCGATGTGGGCCTGTGATTTTGCCTTTGAGCAATAGAAGCCTGTGCACTCGAGAACGACATCGACATCAAGAGCCTTCCAAGGGAGGTTCTGTGCCTTTGGTTCTGCATAGATTGTGATTTCTTTGCCGTCAACAGTGATTGATCCTGGAGTGACGACTGTCTTTCCGTCTTCTGCAAGAACTGGTTCCTTTGAGGAAACTGTGTGTAAGTTCTCGCCGATACGGCCTGTGTAACCGCCCTGAGCGGTGTCATACTTTAATAACTGAGCCAACATCTTTGGGCTGGTTAAATCATTGATAGCAACGACTTCATATCCTTCAGCACCAAACATCTGTCTGAAAGCTAAACGTCCGATTCTACCGAATCCATTAATTGCAACTTTAACTGACATTTATATGTCCTCCTTAATTAATTGCGTTATAGATTATATAAGCAAAAAATGACTAATGGAATATTAATCCGTAATTTTTTATTGTTTTCTACTCTCTAGAGTAAGGAATCAAGGTCCTCTACGCCTTTAAAAAGGTCTTCAAGCGACACTTTAAGTCCTTTACATATCTTATTTAAGACCATAACGCTCGGATTTCTTTCCCCGCGTTCAAGGTCGGAAAGATAGTTTTTGGTGACACCGGAATCTAAAGCGAGATCCATCTGAGATAGATGCCTCTCCCTTCTAAGATACCTGATTCTCATTCCAAGCTGAACAAGCACGGACATATCATTTTTCTTCATGGGTAGTCGCCTCCTGATACATCACGTGCAAAGCACGAAATAAATGATTTACGTTGGATTTTGATATTTCTGTATTCAATTCTTCCGAAAGCATCTCCGCAAGTTCATCAAGCGTGGAATCCTGATGATCAAGCCTCAATTTCATGAGGTGTCTTAATTTAAGATTCGTAATCGCGTAAAGTCCTCCATGAGACTGAAAATATTCGATTTCCTCAATCTGACGTTCAGCGGCTTTCATGGTCTTTCCGAAGTTCGCGGTATCGAGATTCTGAAGTCTATTGTCAACGTTGGCGAAATCCCTATCAATGCGAACGTTCTCAAATTGCAAACACTGCTCTTTTGCGCCGATTAAGATCATAAAATCTGAGATTTGTGCGGATTTCTTGATATAGATTACATATTTGTTGCGTCTCTTGGTGATTTTGCTCTCAAATACGGCAGGCAACGATTTATTCCAAATTCTAGAAAGCCATTTGGCGTAGGCCTCATTGCCAACTTCGATTTCCAAATGATAGTTCGTGGACGAAGGGTCGTTGACAGAACCGGATGCAAGGAATGCCCCGGCCATATAACCTGCGCCTTTAGAGTAATTGCCGGCCATCTCTTTAGGGAAAGCATTGAAGAAATAATCAATGCCTAAATCATTGATAATTGCCTCTCCGCCTTTATCCACGATTACGTGATAAACAACTCTCTTTAAAAAGGATGAGTTTCTAGTGTATGAGAATCTAACGTCAACCCCGTATAATTCATGAAGATATTGATAGATTGTTTTGGCAATTGCGGAGATTTCTGAAGAAACCTCTAATTTCCCATCCATTAAGCCAAGATATCCATTACTCCATAAGAAAGCGGCGAGGAAAGCCTTTTTCTCCACGTCGTTGCGTGGATATCTAGCGGATTCCTCTTTAACTTTCTGGGCAAAGGAAATATGGGCCGGGTCTTTCATTTCTTTAATTTCCTTATGTAAGTAGAAACGCCAGTTGAAGCAATTGCCCCATCGCTGCAAGCGGTGACAACCTGCCTTAATCTCTTATCAACAACATCCCCAATCGCGAATAAGCCTGGAACCTCACTCATCATAGATGAATCGGTTGGAATGAATCCGTTCTTTGTCTTCAATCCCAAAGGCGCTAGGAAGGCAGATGCGCTTCTTTCACCAGATAGCGGGAAGACCGCAGAACAAGCAATATCTCTATCTTTCAACGAGATGGAGGCGACTGCAATATCACCCTTAATTTCCTTAACAGCAACATTATACGAAATCTCTACATTATCCTTATTGGATAAGGCATTTAGCATTATTTTAGAACCGCTGACTTCAGCATCATCAACAAGGAGGTAAACCTTACTAGCTAAGTTTGCCAAATATAGCGATTCCTCCACCGCTTTTTCGTTATGGCCGATGACCACGACATCTTTGCCTTTGAAAAGTGCGCCATCGCATGTAGCGCAATAAGAAACTCCTTTGCCATAGAAGGTTTTCTCGCCCTTTATGGTTGGAACATTTGATAAACCAGTTCCTACAACCACCGCCAACGTTTCATATGTCTCAAAATCGGTTGTAACCACGAATTTGTTATCAACTTTCTTGACTTCACTTACGTCGCCATAATCGATTGTGACGCCTAAGTCCGTAACCGACTTCACCAACGCATTGGCGAGCTCATATCCACTTACCGTTGGGAAGCCTGGGTAATTGGAAATCTCCGCAATATTGAGGAGTTTTCCTCCTGGAGCGTATTTATCGATGATAAGGAAGGGAATACCCGCTCTTTTTAAATATAGGGCGGTTGATAATCCTGCTGGGCCAGCCCCGATAATCAATACATCGATACTTGTCATATCTTGCCCTCCAATATCTTGAAGAAATCTTTGAAATCGCTTATGAAATAGCGGGGATTGAATCCTTCTCCCACAGTAGGAAGCTTATGAGGTGGAATCGTTGATATCATGCAATCTATTCCGGCATTCTTTGCGGTGTTGTAATCAATTATCCCATCACCAACATAAAGCACTTCATCCTTATTGGTGACATCAAGGCGTTCCATGATTTTGTAAACGCCTTCTGGGTCCGGTTTAAATTTGGAAACATCCCCACCGGATACAACATAATCGAAAAGTTTATCCATCCCGATAATCTCTAAAGCCATGTCAGTGTGGTATTTGGTCTTGTTCGTGTTAACCGCAACCTTAATACCTCTATTTTTGCATTCCTCAATGACTTCTCGGACATACGGATATGTTGTTCCATATTTCTGATAGTAATAATCTGAATATTTGACGTATGTTTTTTCGGAAACATCTAACGGAATATCTGGGAATTCCTTTTTGAGGGAATCAACCATTGCAGGGCCAGAAAAAGCCAATAGCTTATTGATGCTTAACTTCTTATCGGGCGCGTATTCATTGAACAACGTAGTCCAAGTTAAAACTAGAACCAGATCGGAGTCTAAAACGGTTCCGTCCAAATCCCAAATTATGAGCTTGTACACTACTTGGCCTCCTCGCTTGACTGTTCTTCAACAACAACTTGTTTCTTAGGCCACTTGGCCCAGGCGTAACCGAATGCAGAAGCCCCAGCACACAAAGCGCACAAGCCAACCAACACGAATCCGTATGATGGGTTATAAGTTAAATCGGCCCCGCTATTATCGATTGCGAAGGATAGTCCCTTGCTCGATAGCATAAACATTGCGAATCCCAAAAATGAAAGCAAAATCGCAGCATAAGTCATATATTGCTGAGTTTTTGACTCCTTAATAAAACCAGAAACTACGTAAATAGCGCCTGACAATGCAACGGCGATATAAGCAATCAAAGCGACAACTCCACCTCTATTGAACATAATGTCAAAACCGTTGAACGCAACAGTGTCTCCAACGGATTTAGAAACAGTGATCGACTTCATGATAGGGAAGATTAGAGAGACAAGAGATATTCCTCCGGCAATTGGAAGAATAATCTTCTTGGCGTTATTCTTTACGGACAAATCCTTCATATGGCACAAGAGCATGATTGCGGCGCCGATGAAGATATAAGCAAGAGAATTGCAGATGCTCCAAGAGTTATCCATGCCCATGTTGTAGTTGGAATTACGAAGCGGTTCTAAGATGAAACGGACGATACCATACCAAACGAAATAGCAACCGCATAAATCGCCATCAACGATTATCTTCTTGAGGCCTTTGCCTATCGCAAACCTGATGATGAAATAGCCAGCTAAATTAATGATTGCTTCTATAAAGCACAAAGGAACATTAATGATTCCGGCGCCAAGAGATACACCACTTCCGGTGTAATTCATCTGCTGCAATATCCAATTCGGAAGTAATTGCCAAGCGGTGCCTTCGATTGAGACCTCAGAACCATAAACCTCAATATTCGTGAAGTTGCCCATTCTTCCGACTGCCTGAGCAAGAAGGATGGTCGGAACAATGATGTCGATAATCTTTCTCATGTCGAATTCTTTATGGGTGAGTCTAACCATGATGAATCCGGCAATAAATCCGAATAAAGCGCCGCCAAGAATCGTCAAGCCGCCATTCCAAACTTGGAAGGCATCCGGGAAAAGATGCCCGGCGAATTCTCTTTCGTAGTTGCCGACAACATACCAAACACGAGCGCCGATAATACCCGCAAAGAAGGAAAGGATTCCGGTGACATCCAGCGTGCCGTGTTTGCCGTATAACTTATAGATTTTGTGGTCGGAAATCCAATAGCAGATTCCAAATCCCAAAAGGATGAACAATGCGTACCAAGCAATCTTAAATCCACCACTTAAATATTCAACATCGCTTGTATATCCATCAACCGGTTTCCAAATGATGCTGGCGGATGTGGCAGTCCAATGGAATCCGTTGCTGTCAATCGCGAATCCGGAAATCAAAGGATAGACGAGATATGAGCCGATTCCGCAGCTCCAAACCAAAAAGGCAACAACTAGAACCGGAATGGATATGAACATCAAAGTGGACGCTAGCTTCCTTTGAGCTGGTTCAAAATTTTCCTTGTAATAACGGAGCCTAAAAGTGAAAACCAGCGTAAAAAGGGCAAACGTCATAAGGAGAATGCCGATGACCATCGCACTCATCTGAAGAGGAAATGAAATGGATTTCCCTTCGAATACACCAGTGGTATACGAGGTTTTTGCAGCCCAATTAAATTGGATTGCCAAGCCAATATTGGCAATTAATGCCCCAAAAGAGCCCACTATTGTAGTGATTAAGAATCTAAGGAATCTCTTCTTGCTCATCGCGGATTTAACCGATCTCATGAAATTCTTATCTCTGTAGATGAAATATCCAATTGATCCTATAAGCACGATGAATCCGATAACAATTAACGCTAAACCCATATTACTCTACCTGTCCTTTCTCTTTGGCTTTCTTCAAAACGTCCTTAAGGAATTGCCCGGTGTATGAAGCTTCCACTTCAGAAACTTCCTCCGGCGTACCTTTTGCCACGACATTGCCGCCTCTGAAGCCGCCTTCAGGGCCAATGTCGATGATATAATCCGCAACCTTGATGACATCGAGGTTATGTTCGATAACAATAACTGTGTCTCCGTGGTCGACGATATGCTGAAGAATCTTAATCAATCTGGCAATGTCGTCGCTGTGAAGACCGGTTGTAGGCTCATCTAATATATAGACGGTTTTGCCTGTAGGCCTCTTCTGGAGTTCGAAAGCGAGTTTAACACGTTCAGCTTCACCACCCGATAAGGTTGTGGCAGGCTGGCCAAGTTTTACGTATCCAAGCCCAACATCATAAAGCGTTTTTATCCTCTTATAGATAGCAGGCCTATTCTCAAAGAAATGCATGGCCTCCTCCACTCTCATCTCGAGAACATCATATATATTCTTGCCCTTATAGTAGCAATCAAGCGTGTCCATATTGTAGCGTTTGCCATCGCATTCATCACACTTGACATAAACATCAGGCAAGAAGTTCATTGGAACATAAGTAACACCCGCACCTTGGCATTTCTCGCATCTTCCGCCGACGACATTGAAAGAGAATCTTCCTTTGTCATATCCGCGGGCTCTAGCGTCTGCTGTCTCTGCGAAAACCTCACGTATATCATCAAAGACTTTTGTATAAGTTGCAGGATTGCTTCTTGGAGTTCTACCAATCGGTTCTTGAGTGACATTAACGAGTTTGTCGACGTATTCTAAACCGGAAATTGAGGAATATTCGCCAGGATTCGTATCTGCCTTGTTGAGTTTTTGAGCCAAAATCTCGCTCAAAGTCTCATTAATAAGGGATGACTTGCCCGAGCCAGAAACACCGGTAACGACAATGAATGTTCCAAGCGGGAAAGTAACGTTGATATTCTTTAAGTTGTGATTCTTGCAACCCTTAAGAACAATCTTCTTGCCGTTCCCCTTTCTTCTAACTTTTGGAATAGGAATGTATTTGCGGCCGGATAGATAATCGCCGGTTATGGAATTTTTGTTATTGATACAATCTTCAACCGAACCATTGGAGATAACCTGACCACCATGCACACCGGCGCCAGGCCCGATATCAACTAAGCAATCGGCAGCGCGCATCGTGTCTTCATCATGCTCAACGACGATTAATGTGTTGCCTAAATCCCTCATTCCTTGGAGGGTCTTTATCAACTTTGTATTATCTCTTTGATGCAAGCCGATAGATGGTTCGTCAAGGACGTACAAAACACCAGACAATCTCGATCCGATCTGAGTGGCCAAACGAATACGTTGCGCTTCGCCTCCCGATAAGGTTAGAGCCATTCTATCGAGTGTTAAATAATCGAGTCCCACGTTTAAGAGGAACTCCGCTCTATTCTTTATTTCCTTGAGAACAAGATTCGCAATCTGAAGTTCATTCTCAGCAAGCTTATTCCTTGTGTCATCAATCCACGCAACTAGCTTATCAATCGTTAAGCAAGTAGCCTGATAAATATTTAATCCGTTGACCCTAACTGATAGAGTTTCTTTACTAAGTCTTGCACCTTTACAGGTTTCACAGAGGGAATCGCGCATAAAGGAACCATAATATTCAAGCATCCATTTAGAGCCGGTCTCCGAATATAGTCTCTCGATTCTTTTCTTGATTCCTTCAATGAAGCCTCTTTTGTTCATCGTGTTGCCACCACTTGTGACAACCTTATGATCAAGTTCTCTATCAGATCCATTGAGAAGGATGTTCTTATCTTGTTGAGAAAGGTCTTTCCAAGGGGTATTGAGGTTAATTTTGTAGGTTTTTGCAAGGTATTCCATCTCTTGCCATTCAATGTTCTTGGTTCCAACCGTGTTTTTGTAATAACGGATACAGCCTTGATTCATGGTTTTATTTGGATCTGGAACAAGCAAATCTTCCGCAACGGTTTGTCTAATTCCCAAGCCTTTGCAGTCTGGGCAATAACCTTGTGGTGCGTTGAATGAGAAAAGTCTTGGTTCAAGTTTAGGAACCGAGAATCCGCATTGTGGGCAAGTGTGATGGCTAGACACCAATCTCTCACCATCTGGAGTGTAGATAATCAAATATCCATGGCCCCAGTCCAACGCAAGCTCAACGTCTTCTGATACACGCGAACGAATATCATCTCTGATAATCAAACGGTCGATAACGATATCGATGTCATGTCTCTTGTTCTTATCGAGTTCTGGAAGTTCATCTACAGTGTAGAATTCTCCATCGATTCTAAGTCTTTGGAATCCGGCTACCTTAACCTTATCCAACGTGTCTTTATGCGTTCCTTTTTCATGCTTAACGATAGGAGCAAGAATCTGGAGTCTAGTTCCTTCTTCATAAGAGGTCACAATCTCCACCATAGCGGTGGGTGAGAAGGAGATAATCGGTATATTGTGATTAGGGCAATAAGGAACGCCAACACGGCCAAATAAAAGCCTTAAGAAATCATAGATTTCCGTTACTGTTCCAACCGTTGACCTAGGGTTATGTGATGTTGTCTTCTGATCGATTGAAATCGCAGGAGAAAGCCCTTCGATTGAATCAACATCAGGCTTGTCGACTCCGCCCAAAAATTGTCTGGCATATGGAGATAATGATTCAACATATCTTCTCTGGCCTTCGGCATAGATGGTGTCAAAAGCCAAGGTTGATTTGCCTGAGCCCGAAACTCCCGTGAATACGGTAAGTGTGTTTTTTGGGATGGCGATGTCCACGTTTTTGAGGTTATTTTCCCTCGCGCCTTTAACGATAATAAATTTCCTAGAGTCCATAATCGTAGGTATTATACCTTACGATTCCTAAAACAATAAGCAGGACACACCGAAAAATGTGGAATATTAGTAGAGCCTAGAAAAAAGAGGCATTTCCTGGCCTCTTTCCCTTATTGAATTTGATTGACTACTCCAGAGAATAATGGCACGTCATCTGAGTCAGTTAGAATATAGCCAAACGCCCTATCAACGACAAAATCTTCGCTCACTAATTCTGCGTCACGATATGATGTTGTCTCCGATTGATAAATAATCGTAACGGCAGCCCCTTCTCCACCTTTTTTAGTGATATCAAGTCGCGTCTCCTGAAGCGCACCACCGCAAAGGCAATAATCATCGGTTAAAGTACTAAATGAGCGCGGATTTGCAAATATTTCGTTTATGCCAAGGCAATCTCTAAAAATTTCCACCAAATCGAGGGTATATGAAAGCGAGAACTCCGGAAATATACATCTGGTTTGATATTGCTTATTGTTGTCGGCGTCAAATGCGTCCGCATAATAATCAACGGAATTGGCTTCTTTTATGGTGTTTTGGTTCCATATGTCTTTTAAGGAATACTCATCCTTAGGAATAACGAATTTTAATTTATAGCCATGCGATGTCCTAGCAAAGCATGTTCTAAAAGTCTCGGATTCATATGTCTTGCCAGTAATATAGTTAGCCCTATAAGCGGTCATGCTTTTCTTTGAGCCCGCATAATCTTCAAAATAATAGCCGGATGTCCATTTAGCGAGTTCCTCGCCCGTTTCTAACCACGCATCCTTCCAATACAACGTGTTAACGAGAAGAAATAACGTACTTGCGTCGATATTCCAATCATGGTCAATAAGGCCATTGGTCTGCTCGGAAATGAATTTTCTTAAAGCGGAATTCGCACTTTTATTGTTGCTTTTCCAATCGGCTTCATATGGATAGCAATATAGATTATTTGCAAGATCGTCTAAACATTCATCCTTCTTTGAAAATGAAGGGGAACCCCAAATTGAGTTCGTTAATGACTCCCTGCCCATAAGAATATCAGATGCATCGCCGCCATAATATTCCCTAGTGGAGGATTCAAATAAAGGCTTTGTCATGGTTGAGACATCCTCATGTGTCATACCTAGAGCCGACAGCACCTCATCCCTAGCCGTGCCAGATGTGCATCCTTCAACTAGAGATAATGCCATATACAAAGATAATGGGGAAACGCATTGATTTCCGCCATCTTCCTCTAAATAGTCGTAAGCCAAATCAGTGAATTTTGCCGAGAAATTATTTAATTTTTCTTTAAAATCCTTGGAAATAACGCTTGTGTTGCTGTTATATTCGGCTTTTGCAGGCTGCCTTAAAAGGGTGACGCCGCTATAGGAATCAGGCGTTTTATTGAGCAAAGCGAGGGGCATAACAATCGCTGCAGTCAAAACTAGGGCCGCGCCACCGCTGCACAATCCAATAATCCAAGGCTTTTTGGATTTCTTTTTCTCAAGTTTAGTAACGTCCACCCTATTCCATGTCTCATCAAAAGACGGAACATCACTTATCGACTTGTCAATCTTATCCTCAATTATGTTTTTCATACTAACTCCTTGCCTCGCGATATTTACCCAAGGCCCTGTTATATGTTTGTCTGAGGGTCCCCTCTTTTAAATTCTTCTTTCTTGCGATTTCCTTAAAAGATAATCCATCGACAACATGAAGGATGATAATGTCCACTTCTTCTTGCTTAAGTACGCTCATCATATCCTTAACGATGATGGAATAAGTCGAATATTCATCATTAATTGTTGGCTCAATCTCATCGATATTGATTTTTCCTTCTCTTTTCATGCGGTTGATCGCCTCGTTTTTTGCCACAGCCAAAAGATACTGTTTGATAGAATCTTTAACACCATCCGGGTTTTCAAAGAATTTGACGAAGACATCAGAGACAATGTCTTTGATATCTTCTTTATCCGCGCAATAACGGGAGACGGAAAAATAAACGAGACGAACATACTCGTTGTAGATAGCCTCATACACGATTTTTAGTTTTGATGAGTCATTGCTACGTCTAGCAATTCTAAGCTCATTTTCGAAGTTCATTATTTTTCCTTCACTTTATTAGACAAAGAGCCATCGTCTTTCGTTACATCTTTTTTCGCCTTAGTGGGAATTTGAGAAAGAATGACCGCACATAAAACAATGAAACAACCAAGCATTTGTTGCCCTTCAAAGGTGGATTTGAGAATGATTATGGAGAAAAGTGCGGAGAAAACAGATTCCATTGACATAAGAAGTGAGGCAATCGTGACCTGCACGTTCTTTTGGCAATAAATCTGAAGCGTATATGCGACTCCAGTTGAGACTACTCCGCAGAATATCAACGGCCAAATGCAGGCAAAAACGTTATCCCAAGTCGGTGTCTCTAAAATAAACATAAACGGAATCAAAACCACGCCAGATACCAAAAATTCGCCACATGTCAGTTCGATTGAATCACATTTGGGTGAGTAATGATCGATTAATAGAATCTGGATCGCGTAAACAAATGAGCAGCCAAGAAGATACCACGTTCCTTCACTTATCGTAATGCCCCAATTCCCGCCTTCAACGTTAATTAGATAAACACCGGTTAAAGCCAAAACCACCGCGATTGCCACAACGGGTGGGCACTTCTTCTTCAGCAAAATACCAATGATTGGCACAAATATAATATATAAAGATGTTAGGAATCCCGATTTACCCGCGCCTTCAAGTTTGACACCTATTTGCTGCAAAGACATCGCGGCAGCAGTTGCAAGTCCAATGAATACGCTGCCCAAAATTAAGTTCTTGCCTCGAGTAGGCTGAGCAATGCCTTTTGCTTTTCTAAATAAAGTCATCGCGATAACGACCAAGAAAAGGAAGAACGCTCCAATAAGGCATCTAATTGAGGAAAAAGAAAAAGGATCGAGATAATTCATCGCGATATCTTGGAATACGAAAGCCATGCCCCATATGAGGGTGACAACTAGAAGCAAGATTTCATAAATGACAGTTTTCTTCTTCATAAGGTTATTGAGATATAAGCTGTATTAATTCCATTTTTTGCTGAAATGTCAATTCGGATTTAATGGAGGCGATGGAAGATTTGATTTGATCAAAGGAGCTCTTATCAACATCTAACCCCAATAAAACGTCGGATTTGATCCCCAAAGTCTTGCAAATTATGGTTAAAACCTTGGTTTCAGGCGTTCTAAGGCCGCTGCAGTATTTGGATATGGAAGCTTCGGTTAAACCGGATTTTATGGCTAGTTGCCGCTGAGAAACGTTTCTCTTCTTCATCTCATCTCTTAATATCTCTGAAAACAATCTTTCTTCCATGGCAAGTTCTCCTTGCCGATATTATAAGACTAATTCTTTTTTATGTATTCAGCTCCGTTGGTGTTTCCTATTTTTTGAATCACGCCTTCCTTCAGAAGCTTATGCAGTTCATTCTCGATGGTGTAATATGAAATATCAGGCCAAAAATCATGAATATCTTCTTTAGAAAACATGCCAATACTTTCATTAATGAATGAATCTATTCTCTCTGACTTAGAAAGTTTCTTGTTCTTTATCAAATCGTATCTCTTCTGGATTTCTCGATAGCATTCCGAAAGAGAAAAGACAAAGAAGGATATAAAAGGCCAGTAATCATTTTCATTCGAATGCCAATTGATTGATGACTCATCAAGACTCTTGTAATAAAGGCCTTTGTTGTTGTTTATCTTATTTTCAAATGAAACGTATTTGCATCCATCGAATCCTGATTGATATAAAAGGAGAATCGATAAAAGCCTTGATACCCTACCGTTGCCATCGCTAAATGGGTGGATAGATAAAAAATCCAAAATAAAGCAAGGGATAAGCAATAGAGGGTTTATGGAATAATCCTGTCTAGCATCAGCATATGCCAGCCACAGCTGCTCCATGGCTTTGGGCGTCTCTTCTGCGCTGACAGGCCTAAACCTAACACTTCTATTTCCATTCGAATCCATTTGGACAATCAAATTATCGGTTCTCTTATATTGGCCGCCAAAATCTAAGTTCGTTCTAGAAAGCAGTGTTTTGTGAAGCAAGCAGATGTTAGATTCATCGAGAGACATATTTGGATTCGAATGAATGATATTCAAAGCATCCCTATATCCGGCAATCTCTTGCTCGTTATGGTTTCTTGGTTCCGTATTTTCATTGACCAAATCCTTAACTCTTTTATCGGTTGTTAGAATCCCTTCTATAGCATTGCTGGAGTAAACGGACTGAATCTTCGCTATTTTCACGAGATTATCAAAAACACGAGGATATTTCTCTTTAAAGTTGCCTGTCATATCTCTAGAACGTTCAACATACGAAATCATTGAAGCCGTATTTGATGGTATGGGTATATTTTTTAAGAATGAGTAATCAAATTTGTGCATATTTTAATTTATTTGCCTAATATTTTAATAAAAATGGGCAAATAATCAATGGGTTATGAGAAATATTTGCCTATTTTTCGATATAAATTAGGCAAATAAAAGGAAAAGGCAGGTTTCCCTGCCTTTAGCTTTTGATTTGGAATTATAAACCGAACTTCTTGATGGCAGTCCATCTACGCTGAGCGTACTTTTCTGCTTTTGTCAAGAGAGTCTCAGCTTCAGCTGGGTTGACGACTGGGAGCTGTGAGTAACGTGTTTCATGCATGATGAAGTCACGGAACTTGGTGAAGTCTGGTTCCTTGCAATCAAGGGTAAGAGCACCAGTGCCGTCTTCATTGAGTTTGCGTGGATCATAACGGAATGTCGTGAAGTATCCGCACTCGACTGCGTCTTTCTCCTCTTTGATGGAGTTGACGAGTCCGCCCTTGATTCCCTGGTTGACGCATGGACAGTAGCAGATGACAAGGGATGGACCATTGTATGATTCAGCTTCCTTGAGAGCTTTGATGGCTGCCATTGGGTTTGCGCCTAATGAAATCTGAGCGACATAAACATGCTGGTAGGACATTGCGATTAAGGCAAGGTTCTTCTTAGCTTCCTTCTTGCCAGAAGCCGTGAATTTAGCGATTTGACCGGTCTGTGAGGACTTGGATGCCTGGCCACCGGTGTTGGAATAAACCTCTGTATCGAGAACGAGGACGTTGACGTCTGCTTCGTTTGCCAAGACATGGTCTAAGCCACCATAGCCGATATCGTATGAC
>CAVAGP010000047.1:0-17039 GCA_963588175.1 Faecalibacillus sp.
CTATATGAATATGTTCTGAAATACGCTAAAGAAATCGGCTGCTACAACATCACGCTAAACGTTTGGGAGGGCAATGACTCCGCCAAGAAATTCTACGAGCACATCGGCTTAAAAGTCTTGGAAACCAAAATGGAAAAAATTCTATAAAAATGAGCAAAAACTGGGACAGGAAATAGCAATCCTGTCTTTTTTAATGGAGAAATGGTTTATTTCCATTCATCCTCTCTTGCGTGTATAATACGAATACTTATGGGCAAGAGAGTAGTGAAGACAATTGAACTTAGCGAGCTCAAAAATCCTGAAGTCATCAAGACGCTTGATAACGATGGTCTCAATGATTTGTGTCAGAAAATCAGAGATGAGATTCTTAAAGCCTGTTCCATAAATGGCGGACATCTTTCATCGAATCTTGGGGTAGTTGAATTGACCACGGCGATTTTCCATCACTACGATTTGCCTACTGACAAACTTATTTTCGATGTTGGCCATCAAAGCTATACCGAGAAGATTTTATCCGGAAGAAACCTCGATAATTTGAGGACTAGCGTTGGTACTGATGGTTTCCAAAAACGTAAAGAATCCGTCTATGATTCTTATGAATCCGGTCATTCATCCAACTCCATCAGCGCAGCTATGGGAATGGCGCTTGCCCGTGATATCAAAGGCGATAATTACAACGTCATCGCGGTGATCGGTGATTCTGCGGTTGAAAACGGCTTGTCCTATGAGGCCTTGAATAATCTCTCGACTTTCAAACATAAATTAATCGTCATAATCAACGATAACGAAATGTCGATTACCAAGCCTGTTGGAGGCATTCATAAATTACTTTCCGGCATCAAGATTTCCAAAGGATACCACAATGGTAAGGAACATTATCTGAAACTCTTCCGCCGCAAAGGATTGAGATGGATTTATAAACTAACTTCTAGAATCAAGAATTTCTTCCAAAGGCACCTATATCCTGAGAATTTCTTCGAGCAGATGGGGCTTTATTATTACGGAATCGTCGATGGGCACAACATAAAAGCCTTGGATAAGGCCTTCAACAAAATCGATAAATTCGATAGGCCTGTCATCCTTCATGTCAGGACTGTTAAAGGCAAGGGCTACAAGCCGGCCGAAAGTGATAAATACGGAACTTATCATGCGGTGCCGCCTTTTGACCCAAATGTTGGTGTTTTATCTAATCCAAACACCGGCTCTTGGTCGTCTTTCTATTCGGATTGCCTAGCTAAAGCGATGGATGAAGACACAACGGTTGTGGCTATCCACCCAGCAACAGGGTACGGCAGCGACTTGCTTGAGAACGTCAAAAAATACCCAGATAGATGTTATGATGTGGGAATTTCCGAGGAGCATTCCCTCGTTTTTGCTAACGGATTGTCCGTTGGTGGCATGAAACCATATGTCACAATCTATTCAACCTTCCTTCAAAGGGCTTATGATGAATTGCATCATGATGTAGCCAGAATGGATGGCAATGTCACATTGCTTGTTGATAGAGTCGGCTTAGTCGGCGCGGACGGGGAAACGCATAATGGAATATATGACGTCGCATATTTCTCCAGCATCCCAAATATGTCGGTTTGCATGGCAAGAAACGACAAAGTCGGGGAAATGCTATTCTCTTTCTCCAGAAAATTCGACCACCCTTTGGCAATCAGATTCCCCAAAACCAAGATGGTTGTTGGCCACGCTCCAAATTATGATGAAATCACCCGTGGGCAGTGGGACATAATCAATCAAGGCAAAGATAAATGTGTTATTTCCTATGGCCCGGTTATTGAGGAATTGCGCTCTAAACTCGATAAATCAATCACTTTAATTGACGCCATATTCCAAATTCCGCTAAACATCGACGTTCTTAAAACATTACTAGATTACAAGGCCATTTACGTCTATGACCCATATGGTACTGAAATCGGATTCTCTTCATCTATAAAGAACGCGTTATACGACTTGGGCTACGAAGGAAAACTCAATATTAAGGCCATCCCAATGGAATATGTCGAAAGAGGAACCACACTCGAACAAGAAGAAAGAGTGGGCGTCAGCTTAGAAGAAGCCTTGGAATGGATTAACCGATGAATATCAAAGAGATACGCCCAATCGGTTATTGCTACGGGGTAATCAACGCGATTAACCTAGCAAAACAAATTAGGAAAGAAAATCCGCGATCGCCAATATATGTTTTTGGCATGATCGTGCACAACGAGGCAGTTGCTAAGGAACTCGGCGAACTTGGAATCGTGACAATTGACACAACTGGCCTAGATAAAAGAGAAAAGCTAAACGAATTCAAACCCGGCGATATCGTAATTTTCACCGCTCACGGACATGACGAATCACTGGATTCAATCTTGGATGAAAAAGGAATCACGCATTACGATGCAGTTTGCAAAATCGTCAAGTTGAACATGGGCAAAATCCAAGATGCGATAAATTCAGGAAGAGACGTTATATTTATCGGCAAAGAAGGACATCCGGAGACTGAGGCGAGCATCTCAATCTCCCCGAAAGTCCATCTATACGATATAAACAAAGGTATTGATTACTCTAAGATTGGGGATAATCCTTTAGTCACCAATCAAACAACTTTATCCTTCCTCGAGATTGAGTATATCCATAAGGATATCAAAGAGCATAGACCTAACGCGGAGATAATAGATGAAATTTGCAGCGCTTCCCGCTTGAGGCAGCAATCCATAGCCAATTTGAAAGATGAATATGATTTATGTCTAATAGTCGGTTCTAAGAAAAGCAGCAACACAAACAAACTATATGAGATTGCATTAGGTAAGAAAAACATTAGACAATCACTTAAGATTAATGATAAATATGATTTGAAGGACGTTGATTTATCCAACGTCGAAAACGTCGTAATCGCCTCTGGGACATCCACCAACGTCCGAGTGGTCGAAGACATCAAAGAATACCTGGAG
This sequence comes from Faecalibacillus sp., assembly GCA_963588175.1. Lineage (GTDB taxonomy): Bacteria > Bacillota_I > Bacilli_A > RFN20 > CAG-826 > UBA4951. The sequence goes on from CAVAGP010000047.1 coordinate 2,946, forward strand.
GAAAACGCCAATGACAAATGACAAATTCACATTAACCAAGGAATGCAAACACATCGCATTCATCATGGATGGCAACGGTAGGTGGGCTAAGAAACGCGGACTCCCTAGGCATTTAGGCCATAGAGAAGGCTGCAAAAGGATTGTGGAAATCGCCAGGGCGTGCCAAGAGTTCGGAATCAAAGCCATGACACTTTATGCCTTCAGCACCGAAAACTGGAATAGACCGGAAGACGAAATCGATCACTTATTCCATTATCTCGATGATTTCTTCCATGCCAATATCAAGGAATTCCACGAAAAACACATCCAAATCAGAGTGATGGGCGATACTTCTAGATTGCCTATGCATACGCAAGAAACATTAAAAGACGCGATAGAGCAAACAAAGAATTATGACTCTTTAGTCTTCAATATCTGCCTTAACTATGGTTCCCAACAAGAAATCGTTAGGGCTGCCAAAATGATTGCAGAAGACTATAAAGAGGGTAAATTAAATCTTGATGACATCAATAACGAGAGTTTTAACGACTATCTATATTCCGCAGGTCTACCTAAAGTTGACCTCCTAATCAGGACATCGGGCGAGCAGAGACTATCGAATTATATGCTCTATCAACTTGCTTATGCCGAATTCATCTTCACGCCGACCTATTGGCCTGATTTTAAAAGGGATAACCTTATCGACTGCCTAAAAGAATATTGCAATAGAAATAGAAGATTTGGTGGTTTATTGAACAAATAATGAAGAAAATTTATTTCGTTAAAGACATACAAATAGCCGATAGACTTGCTCATGAAAACGGAATCCTCGAGAAGGATTTGATGCTTAAAGCGGCCAAAGGCATTTTCGATTCATTCAAATGGTATGGACGCGCCCTAATTGTTGTGGGCAAAGGCAACAACGGAGGAGATGGGTTTGCCTTAGCGACTCTCCTCAAACAAAATGGTTTTGATGTAGAAACCTGTTCTATAGACGCCTCATTCAGCGTGACATCAGGCTTATTTCGCAAAGAATGCGAAGAACTCGGCATCCCTCACATTTATGTCAATAAGGAATTGGACGCATCAAAATTCGATATCATCGTTGATTGTTTATTTGGAATTGGATTCAAAGGAAACGTTAGAGAAGAATACATTCCATTGATTGAATCCATCAATAGAAGCGGCAAATACGTTATTTCAATCGACGCCAATTCGGGAATGGATTTGAACAACGGGTTGTGCGATGTTGCCGTCAAATCAAATCTCACCATATCGATAACGGGATTAAAACCTGGGTATTATTTAAACGCAGGCAAAGATTATACGGGCGAAATTGAAGAAGTGGACATCGGCTTAACCCCTCCAGCCAAGCCTTTCATGTTGCTTGAAAAGGAAGATGTTAAGCCTATTTTCCCAAAAAGGAATAACTTCTCCAACAAAGGGGATTACGGATATGTTGGTATCCTTGGCGGCTCTAAGCTATATCCCGGCGCTCTCAAACTTGCGAATATGGGCCAAAATGCCATATATGCCGGATGTGGTGTCTCAAAAATAATCGTTCCAGATGTCATAGCGGATAAGATTTACCCATACGTTTTGGAATCAACCGTTGTTCCAATTCCTTCCAAAAACGGCTTTATGGCTTATGACGAAAAGACCATAGATGCCGCTTTGAAAGGGTTTAAAGCAATCTCGATTGGAATGGGTTGGGGAGATGGAGAAGATAATCAGAAGATACTCAAATACATACTCGAAACCAAATCTTTAAAAGTGGTAATTGACGCAGACGGTTTAAACACGTTATCTAAACTCGGCTTGGATATTCTGAAAACAAGCCCATGCAAAATCGTTTTGACCCCTCATTTAAAAGAATTCTCAAGATTAACTGGATACGACATCAAAGAGATAATGTCTCATCCGTTGGAATCTGCATTGGAATTCATCAAAGATTATCCGGTTACTCTGCTTTTAAAAGGCCCGACCACGATTGTTGCGGATAGAGATAAAGCATATTTCATTGATAGGGGCACGCCTGGAATGGCAACCGCTGGTTCAGGTGATGTCTTATCGGGAATCCTAGCCGGAATGCTTGGATATATAAAAGAAGACATCACATATGTGGTCGCCTGCGGTGCTTATGTGAACGGATATGCCGGAGAACTTGCCTCTGAAACATGGGGCGATATAGGCATGACAAGCGGAGATACCGCGAGATCAGTATCCATTGCAATTAAAGACATCACAAAATAAAAATGCGACACATAATCGCATTTTTTATTTAACTAATTAATTAGGTAAAAATGTAACAATCAGAACTCTAAATCCAAAGCCTTTAAGCATTCGTAGAGCTCATCATTGTCGGTGTAGTGGACACCAATTACCCCAATTTCTTCCAAAGGTTTTAGGTTTTCTTCTGTGTCATCAATCATAATGATTGTCTCGAAATCGGTCTTGAAGTGTTTAATCGCGTTTTTGTAGATTTGGACATTTGGTTTAGCGATTCCGGTTTGACACGAGAGGAAGACCCCATCAAAATGATCGATGACCGACTCGGAATTGTCTTCGATAAACTGGATTTGTCCTCTAGCGCAGTTTGATACCAACGCAACCGTATATTTCTCCCTTAATTTATCCACTAAGTAGAAGAGTTGCTTATTTCTTTTAACAAGCCCTTTCCATTCCTTGATGATATCCTCTTCCTTGAAGTTTGAATCTCTGGCAATCTTCTTGGCCACATCCAAAAAATGCCCTTTTCCAAGATCGTAGTCTTTTGTGTATAAAGTGGTAAGGCGCCCAGCCTCTGGATCCCCGTAATAAAGTTCGAAGAAGGATTTGACGAGTCTTGAATAAAGAACACCGAAGCAATCGAACATTATCAAAACGTTTTTCTTTGCCATTATTTCTTTCCCCCCTCTGATTTTGATGCATGGTAGAGCCTTATTGCATCATTAGCGGTATCAATCGATAAATTCAAGAGAACGGAGCCCAAGTTTGTTCCGACCCTCACTCCTTTGCAATCGTATTTGAACACTTTGGTTTTTTCGTTTTTGTCGATGTATTTGACCCAAACATAAGCTGTATTGAAAAAGCGGTGGAAGATAAGTTTCTTAACGCCTTTGAAGTAAACAAATGTCGGTTCTTTCATCGCAGCCTTATCAATGGCGCGTCTTTCTTCTTGCGTTCCGAAGAAATTAAGATGCTCGTAATTGTAGAAGGCAATCTTGTCTTTATATACCTCAGCCGCTTTAAAACTGACTGGGTATTTCTTCTCTTCTTTTTTCTCTATTGTTGCAACGTCTTTCTCTTTTTCCATAGCGTTACTATAGCAACAATTTATAAATTGTTAAAACTTTTATAAAACAAAATGTGCTATTTTACGCATATATAGCGGTATTGTTTTCTTAAAATCGCAACATTGTCATATATAAATATAACAATCTCAATAGACTAAAGCATAATTATTGAGGATTTAAACATATGGATTTAAAACAACTCACCATCGGCTTAGAATTCGGTTCAACAAGAATTAAAGCCGTCGTAATCGATGTAGAACACAAAATCATCTGCCAATCAGAATACGTCTGGGAGAATCAATATCTCAACGGTGTTTGGACGTATGGCATGGATAAGATTGTGGAGGGAATGCAATCCACTTTCAAAGATCTGCTAATTAATTTTGAGGATAAATTCCACCAAAAGTTAACCACAGTCGGGGCAATGGGAATTTCTGGAATGATGCATGGATATTTGGTTTTTGATAAAGAAGGCAATCTCCTTGCGCCATTTAGAACCTGGAGAAACACAATGACCGAAAAAGCTTCTGATATCCTCTCAAAAGAATTGGGATTTGCGATGCCGCAGAGATGGAGTTGTTCGCACATTTATCAATCAGTCATCGATAATTTACCTGAGGTTGGCAAAATCGATTTTGCAACCACGTTAGCAGGCTATATCCACTATAGATTAACGGGCCGTAAAGTAGTGGGAATCGGAGAAGGCTCCGGAATGTTCCCCATCGATTCATCCAGCAAGCAATTCGATAAAGCAATGCTTGCAAAATACGACAAATTGCTTGAAGGGAAAGTATCTTGGAAGCTAGAAGATATCCTCCCGACTAATCTAGTTGCCGGAGAAAATGCCGGATATCTAACGGATGAAGGGGCTAAATTCCTCGATCCATCCGGAACATTCTTGCCAGGAGTTCCTCTCGTTCCTCCTGAGGGGGATATGGGAACGGGCATGGTTTGCACAAATTCATGTCGCGTTGGAACCGGCAATGCAAGTATCGGAACATCGTCTAACGTCACAATCGTCACTGGGAAGAATTTGCCTCCAAGGAAAACGGTCGATATTATCGCATCTCCATCTGGAGAACAGGCTGCCCTTATTCACGTCAATAACGGGACATCAGATATCAACGCTTGGGTAAATCTCTTTGCCGAAGCGATTGATTTAGCGGGTGGAGACATCTCTAAAAGCGAACTCTATGTTAAGTTATTCAACAAAGCCTTAGAAGGCAATCCAGATTGTGGTGGACTTCTTGGATATAACACAAGTTCAGGAGAACCGGTTCTCGGAATTAATGAAGCTAGGCCGTTATTCGTTAGAACCCCTAACAGCAACATGAGCCTTGCTAATTTCATGAGGATGATTTGCTCAAATCTCTTTGCTCCGATTAGAAAAGGCCTTGATGTGCTCGCTCAAGATGGGGTATCGGTCAACAAAATCACCGGCCATGGCGGTTACTTCAAAACACCAGTTGTTGGAGCACGCATCTTCTCAAGCGCCGTCAATGCGGAAATCGTAACATTATCATCCGCCGGAGAAGGTGGCCCATATGGCATGGCCTTGCTTGCTGCTTATTATCTCCACAAAGAGGATAACGAGTCATTAGAAGATTATCTCGACAATAAAGTCTTCAAGAATGCATCATCATCCAAAGAGATGGCATCTCAAGAAGAGATTGATGGATTCAATAAATTCTATTCAAGGTATCTTGCCTCATTACCGGTTGAAGTTGAGGCTATCAATACATTAAAAGTCGATTAAAAAAGGAGTTAATAAAATGATTAATTTACCAAAGATGAAAATCGGAATCGTCGCTGTATCCAGAGACTGTTTTCCAGAGTCGTTATCCGTTAATAGAAGAAAAGCTTTAGTGGCCGCTTATAACGCCAGCTATGATAAAGACGATATCTATGAATGCCCAATCTGCATCGTTGAATCCGAGATTCAGATGGTTCAGGCGTTAGATGACATCAAAGCCCATGGCTGCAACGCCTTATGCGTATTCCTTGGAAATTTCGGACCAGAGATTTCCGAAACCTTGCTCGCTAAGCACTTTGAAGGACCTAAGATGTTCTGCGCAGCAGCAGAAGAAAGCGTCGGTATCCTCTCTAGCGATAGAGGCGATGCTTACTGCGGAGTCTTAAACGCATCGTATAACTTAAAGCTTAGAAACGTTAAGGCTTATATACCAGAAAACCCTGTTGGAACGGCAGAGGAATGCGCCAAGATGATTCATGACTTCCTCCCAATCGCAAGAACAGTCTATGGATTGAATAATTTGAAAATTATTTCATTTGGACCTAGACCACAGAACTTCCTCGCTTGCAACGCCCCAATCAAACAGCTATACAACTTAGGCGTTGAGATTGAAGAGAACTCCGAACTTGATTTATATGAATCGTTCTTGAAACATGCTAACGACCCAAGAATCCAAGATGTTGTCAAAGATATGGAGAATGAGCTTGGTGAAGGAAACAAGAAACCGGAGATTCTCCCGTCTCTTGCTCAATATGAAATCACTCTTTTGGATTGGATTGAAGCACATAAAGGCTATAGAAAATACGTCGCTATCGCTGGTAAGTGTTGGCCAGCCTTCCAGACCATGTTCCATTTCGTCCCTTGCTATGTAAACTCAAGACTCACCGGACGCGGAATCCCGGTCTCTTGCGAGGTTGATATCTATGGCTGTTTATCAGAATTCATCGGCACTTGTGTATCTGGGGATATGACAACGTTGCTTGATATCAACAACACCGTTCCATCTGACTTATATAAGGCCGATATCGAAGGCAAATTCGATTACAAATTGTCAGATACATTCATGGGATTCCATTGTGGTAACACCTGCAGCAAACTTCTCTGCAAGCCAACCATGAAATATCAGAAAATCATGGCTAGATCCCTTCCAATTGAGGTCACAAATGGAACGCTTGAAGGCGATATTAAGCCAGGAGACATCACATTCTTCAGACTTCAGTCCACAAGCGATGGCCATTTATACGCTTATGCGGCTAACGGAGAAATCCTTCCAGTCGCAACCCACTCATTTGGGTCAATCGGCGTTTTTGCAATCAAAGAAATGGGCAGATTCTATCGCCATGTCCTAATCGAGAATGGATTCCCTCATCACGGTGCAGTCGCCTTTGGACACTATGGCAAAGCCTTATTCGAAGTGTTTAAATATGTGGGTGCAGAAAAGATTGGGTGGAACCAGCCAAAAGGTCTTCCATACCCATCGGAAAACCCATTTGAGGAATAAAAATGAAAATTTACAGCATTTACGATAAGGAATTCGCCGAATATGGCAAAGTCATCAATGGTGATTTTGCTGATTTGGTGAACATCCTTAAAGATAAACCTTGCCCAGAAGATAGGACGATGTACGTCCCACATGATGCCGATTTTGAGAACACTGCTTCCTGGAAGAATCTTAATGAAGCTTATTATGGCGGATTATCGGTTCAGGTCGGTTATTGCAACGGACACAACAAAAAACTCAATTGCCTTGAATATCATAAGGATTCCGAATTCAACCTCTCAGACGATGAATTCATCCTTATGTTGGGAAGACGCCAAGAAATAGTGGATGGCAAGTTCGACACCTCCAAAGTCAAAGCCTTCAAAGTCCCGGCAAATGTCATGGTTGAAGTGTATGCTACAACTTTGCATTACGCGCCATGCGGAGTTGACGGAAAAGGCTTTAGAGTCTTGGTCGTTTTGCCAAAAGGTACGAACACCGCTCCGTTAACCTCTCCGTTAGAGCCATCTTTATGGATGGTAAACAAATGGCTGCTCGCTCATAAAGACACAAAAGAGGCCGCAAAAGGCGCATATGTTGGCTTAGTTGGTGAGAACCTTAGTTTATAAGTATGTTAGAGGAACTTAAGCAAAGAGTGTTTGAGATGAACATCAAGTTGGTAAAAAGCCAACTTGTTGTTTTGACTTGGGGTAATGTTTCGGGATACGACCCCGGGACAAAACTCGTTGTTATCAAACCGTCTGGCGTGCCTTATGAGACAATGAAAGCGGAGGATATGGTTGTCGTTGATTTAGATGGCAATGTCGTTGAAGGCAACCTCAATCCGTCAAGTGACACCCCGACACATCTATATTTATATAAGCATTTCCCGAATATAAGGGGAGTGGTTCATACCCATTCAACATACGCTACCTCATTTGCCCAAGCCGGAAGAGATATCCCGGCATACGGGACGACCCACGCCGATGCGTTTTACGGTCCGATTCCTTGCGCTCGCATTCTCACCAAAGAGGAAGTTGAGGAAGCATATGAGAAGAATACTGGGGTTGCAATCGTTGAGGAATTCTCGAACAAGGATTATGAGGCAATACCTGGCGTTTTGCTGAAAAACCATGGTGTCTTCACCTGGGGCAAATCCGCGGAGAAGGCTGTTGAGAATGCGATTACACTAGAGGAATGCGCCAAAATGGCTGCCTTAACCGAAATGATCAACCCTGATGTTAAACCAATTGCACAATATCTTTTGGATAAGCATTACAATCGTAAGCATGGCAAGAATGCCTATTACGGACAAAAGGAAAAGAAACAATGATCAAGATTCACATCAAAGACCTCGGAGTGATGAGCTTCGAACTAGACTATAAGAACGCCCCGATTAGTGCTGCTAACTTCTGTTCACTCGCTAGGAGTGGATTCTATGAAGGAATTATCTTCCATCGCGTCATCAAAGGATTCATGATTCAATGTGGCGGTTATAAACTCGTGGATGGCAAAATAAAGGCTACTGAGCCTGATTACACGATAAAAGGCGAATTCAAATCCAACGGAGTCAATAACGAATTGTCTCACGATAGAGGCGTCATCTCCATGGCTAGAACCATGGTCAATGATTCGGCATGCGCTCAATTCTTTATCTGCCATAAAGATTCAAAATTCTTGGATGGCAATTACGCTGCATTCGGAAAAATGTTAGATGGATTCGATATTTTGGATAAGATTGCCACTTGCAGAACCTATAAGCATTACCCACACGTCCCAGAGGATTTCCCTTATGAACAGTTCGTCATCGAGAAGGTTGAAGTCATCGATGAGCCTGAAAACGAATTCCCAAAGATAAAATAGACCTCAAGCCTTGCGAAAGCAGGGCTTTTCTAATGCAAAAATGACATCAAAAAAGCCCTCCGTTAAGAGAGCTAGTTGTTTATTTTGATTCAGTTTATTTGCTTTCAGCTGGCTTTGTTGTTTCGGTCCAGTCAGCGTGAGTTGCAACGCCGTTAGCGAATGTAACTGCTAAAGACTTGATTGTTTTGCCTGCGTTGTATTTTGTAGAAACTTCTTCGAGGTCCTTGCATCCAACATACCAAGTTGCGAGGCCTGTTCTTCCCAAGTTACCGATGGAAGCTGTTGCATCAACTGTTGGAGTGCCTAACTGTTTGACGCATTTGTCATATGTCCAGTCATCAGATGTTGATGATGTTGCTGCTGCAGAGTTAATCTTGTCCGCTGTTGATTGTGAAGGTGCGCAAGCTGCAAGCATGAGTCCTGCGCAAGCGAGGACTGCAAACTTAAATCCTTTTTTCATTGTTTTTATTCTCCTAAAATTATTAGGCAGGAGCTGTCGTCTCTGCCGTTGGATATATTATCAATCGTTAGATTAATCTAATCAACCAAAAAAGTACTTAATTTGCTAACTTTTTCTTGTCAATTCCATTCTTAACCCTAATTTAATGGGCTTCTAGTAACATTTTAAGTCTTTTGTCTCGTTTTTTGTTTTGTTTCCTTGAATTTAAGGCGACTAAATAATAAGTATATCGGTAATTCATTACTTAAAACTTTTACTCTTAACTTTATGTGTATAAAATACACACGTACCCCAAGGTACAGGAGAAGCGCTGTTATAGTTATAAAATGAAGAAAGTATTGGTCCTTATCAACAAACTGAAAGATGCTGATTTATCTTTGACATCCAACATTTCTTCATATTTATCCTCAAAGGGAGTTGAGGTTTTCCTCGAAGAAGAGCTCGCTTTGAAGGTAAATGGGACTAAGACTATTTCAGAGGCCACGCTTAAAGATATCTCCTTCCTCATCGTAATCGGTGGAGATGGAACTATCTTGAGCAACGCCAAGAAATACAAAGACTATGAATTTCCAATTCTAGGAATCAACCTTGGACGTGTAGGATGCTTAGCGGAGGCTGAGCCTGATAAATATCAGGACGCCATCGATAAAATCCTAACCGGGAAATACAAGATCGAGAAGCGTGTCTCATTAGAAGGCACCCTTAAGAAGACTAATGGTGAAGTGAAGAATATCTTCGCGTTCAATGAAGTTGTCGTTCAGAGGGGAATCTCGCTTAAGATGCTAGATTTGCATATCAGTATCAACAATTCCAATGAGACCTCGTTTTATGCAGACGGCTTGATCATCGCTACTCCAACCGGCTCTAGTGCCTACTCCCTCGCCAGCGGTGGACCTCTTATGTATCCAACCGCAAAATCCTTCGTTCTCACCCCAATCTGCGCTCAGCTTAAGACTATTACGTCTCTAGTTGTCTCTAGCGATGACGTGATTACGATGAGCATCGGCCAACACAAGATCACGAATTTCGTCCCTAACATCGAAATCGATGGTTCCGAAACCCTCGAAATCGAACCAGGAGATATTCTGACGGTGGCCAAAGGAAGCAAGACGCTAAATATCATTAAGGTAAATTTGAATTCCTCACTCTATGAGCCGATATTCAAAGTTACCAACACATTTGTCAGATAATCTCATCGGAGGCATAAAATGAATAAGATTGTCAAGAAAGAGAACCTCAATCCAACAGTCACATTGATGGATATCGAGGCTCCATTAATCGCCAAAAAAGCCCAGCCTGGACAGTTCATCATCGTCCGTGCAACTGAGGATGGCGAAAGAATCCCTCTCACTGTCGCTGGATACGATAGAGAAAAAGGATTGGTTAGAATCATCTTCCAGATCGTCGGTGGTTCCACAATGATGCTCAACACCTTAAACGAAGGTGACTATGTCCATGATTTCGTCGGTCCTCTTGGAAGACCAACCGAAATCGAGGGACTCAAGAAAGTCGCAGTCGTCGGTGGCGGTGTTGGATGCGCTATCGCATACCCAATCGCTAAAGAACTTCATGATAGAGGCTGCATTGTTCACTCAGTCATCGGTTTCAGAAACAAAGATTTAGTCATCCTTGAAGATGATTTCAAGGCCTGTTCAGATGAATTTAGACTTATGTCTGATGACGGCTCGGTCGGAACTAAAGGTGTTGTCACCAACGCGCTTGAAGATTTGATCAAGGCAGGCAACGAATATGATGAAGTCATCACCATTGGACCGCTCATCATGATGAAATTCGTCGTTAAACTTACAAAACAGTACAATATCAAGACAATCGTTTCCATGAACCCAATCATGATCGATGGAACCGGTATGTGCGGTGGTTGCCGTTTAACAGTCGGTGGCAAGACAAAGTTCGCTTGCGTTGACGGACCGGATTTCGACGGATTTGAGGTTGATTTCGACGAAGCTATGGCAAGAAGCCGTCAGTATTCCGCATTCGAGCAGAAGGAAAGAGAAAGATTCTGCAACCTTTACAAAAAGGAGGTCAAATAACAATGGCTTTTAATATGAGAAAAGACAAGAATCCAATGCCTTGTCAGGAACCTAACGTTCGCAATAAAAATTTCTTAGAAGTTACAACCGGTTACACCGAAGAGATGGCAATCGATGAAGCAAAGAGATGCTTGAACTGCAAGAACAAACCATGCGTTGGCAACTGCCCAGTCCACATCAACATCCCGGCATTCATCGCCAAAGTCGCTGAAGGCGATTTCGAAGGCGCATTCCAGATTATTTATCAGTCATCCTCCCTTTCAGCGGTCTGTGGACGTGTTTGCCCGCAGGAGTCACAATGCGAAGGCAAGTGCACGAGAAACATCAAAAGAGGCAATCCAAAAATCGATTCTGACCCAGTTGGAATTGGACGTCTTGAAAGATTCGTCGCCGATTATCACAACGCTCATGCAACAAATACTCCGGCAAAACCTGTCAGCAACGGGCATAAAGTCGCAATCATCGGCTCAGGCCCTTCCGGATTATCTTGCGCTGGCGATTTAGTTAAACTCGGCTATGACATCACAATCTTTGAGGCTCTTCACCTTGCAGGTGGCGTTCTCGTTTATGGTATCCCAGAATTCCGTCTTCCAAAGACAATTGTCCAGAAGGAAGTCGATAACTTGATTGCCCAGGGCGTTAAAGTTGAGACAAACTGCGTCATCGGCAAGACAATCACCATCGATGAATTGATGGATGAGATGGGATTCGAGGCTATCTTCATCGGATCGGGCGCTGGACTTCCAAAGTTCATGGGCATCCCTGGAGAGAACCTAAAAGGCGTCTTCTCCGCCAATGAGATCTTGACTAGAACTAACCTCATGAAGGCTTACAAAGAAGATTCAAGAACCCCAATCTTCCATGGCCATAAAGTCGCAGTCGTCGGTGGTGGTAACGTTGCAATGGACGCTTGCCGTGTGGCTAAGAGACTTGGAGCAGAAGAAGTCTACATCATCTATAGACGTGGACTTGAGGAACTCCCGGCTCGTAAAGAAGAAGTTGAGCACGCAATGGAAGAGGGCATTGTCTTCAAGACTTTGACCAACCCAACCGCAATCATCGGAGATGAGCAAGGTAATGTCAAAGCCATCAAAGTCGTCAATATGGAACTTGGCGAACCTGATGAAAAAGGAAGACGCCGTCCGCTTGTCATCGAAGGTTCCGAACACGAACTCGAGATGGATTGCGTCATCATGGCTCTTGGAACATCTCCAAACCCACTCATCAAATCAACAACCGAAGGACTTGATACTAATCCTCATGGATGCATCATCGCTGATGAACATGGCGCTACATCAAGACCTGGAGTCTTCGCTGGCGGAGATGCTGTCACAGGTGCTGCAACAGTCATTCTCGCTATGGGCGCAGGAAAGACCGGTGCTGCTTCAATCGACGCGTATATCAAATCTAAAGCTCAGTAATTAAAGCTAATCATAAAGGGAATCGCATTGGTTCCCTTTTTCTTTTGTTATAGTTTAATATATTAATAAATATATCGATATTTGTATAATTTATTTGGGGTAAAAAATGAATTGTGTAAAAAGCGCTATTAAAAGCACAGTTTCAATTTCCGATTTCAATAAGGGTCTTGCCGGAAAAATCTTCAAATCCGTTAATCAAGACGGAGCAAAGGTTGTCATGAAGAACAATAAGGCGGAATGCGTTTTATTATCGCCGAAGGAGTATGTGGAACTTATGGATAAAATCGAAGACTTAGAAGATTACATTATGACTTTGGAAAGAGAATCACAGACAAGCGAAAAAACTTATACCCTAGAAGAAGTGGAGAAAAAATTCGGAATTACCAAGGATGATCTTGATAACGTTTCAGAAGAGGATCTTGTAATCGAATGACTTGGTTGGTTGTTTATACCGAGAATTCGATTCGCGACTATCAAAAATTGGATGGTTCCCAAAAGGTTGTCGTAGATAAAGTCATTCGCAGGGTTTCTTTGAATCCTTTGCCAATTAACGATGGCGGCTACGGAAAACCATTAGGTAACAAGAACAATAACTATCTAAACGGATTCCTTGAAATTAAATTGAAACGGCTCTGTATCAAGGATAGTTTATGGTTTGAAGATGATTGATAACCAAATGATAATAATCGGCATCGGCCTTAGGAACGGATAACTCCAGAATTACCTGAACTGGGTCATGCTCAGGTCGACCATAAACCAGGGCAACATCGGCCTAAAAATGGTTGTATTGGAATTGAAGTGTTTCCAAAATAAGCCCACATATCGCGAAAAAGAAAGATATCATCGAAAAAAGTTACCAACCATTTTGTAAATACTTTTATAAATACTTGCTTGAATCAAATCATAGAGCCGCTAAATATAATTGAGTCATTGGTTCATTATTTTTATGTATTTCGGTGGAAGAATATCACATAAAAACACTTTTCATTTCCAATATAAAACACTATTCCATCATTTGAAGCGGATTTTGAATCGATTTCTAGAATGACAGGATTAGCGTCTCTTCGTTTTCCAACCAACATCGCTGTTTCAATATCCTTAGACAAATGGACATATTGCCTATTCATAGGCAGCAGCCCTTTTTGAAGTATGGAATCAATTAATCTATGGGCCGTCCCATGATAAAGAACATCAGGAGGTAGCGCTTTTTCCTTAGTTATCTTATTTGGAATTGAATGACCGTATAAGGCTCTAATTTTATCGTCGACTATTTTATGTCTCTTCTTGTCCGAAGTTTTTATGACGCGTTTTAAATCTTCAATCGTTATATTCCTCCCGTATTCTTTTGATGAATTCAAAGAATCCAAAAACTGGTCTATTTTGACAAAACCTTCGGAATCAAGTTCTAAGTCGTATTCCCATGGCGGATGTCTTAATGCATAAGACACCTCTTTTGACAATTTAACATAATCGATTTTGCTTGTCCTTCCATTTCTTGATTCCTGAGATAATTTCGGGATTTCTTAATGGCTCAAAATTTTCAAAATAAGGGTCAATGTTTGAATAAATGCCCGAATTTTTAATCGCATACCAGGCAATGCCATCCAAAACCGAGGAATTTTCAAGCTGATTTTTTGGGGAAATGTTTGCATAGAAGTATGAGCAAAATTCAATAGGATTTGGTATGATTTGATTGTAGCCTTCATAACACCAAAATAGGTTTGCAAAATTGAGGATATCTTCTTCTGTCTTACAACAATTAATTAGATAGTCATACCAACAAGTATATAC
>CAVAGP010000048.1:0-16992 GCA_963588175.1 Faecalibacillus sp.
CATCTTGTAGTACTCGCCACTGCTGTTCTTTACTTTCAAAGCCTCAGTGACATCAAACGAAATCGAGAATGTTTCGCTGTCCAATGACACGAATTCCGGATTCATGTCCGAAAGGCTAAACTTTCTCCAATCGGTCTCCGAGTCTTTGTAAACTTCAAGGTTGCATGTTCCAAGTAAGAAATCGGACACCGTTAATTCATCTGTTCCAGTGTCTCTTAAATAATTGCCGGATATTTTTAGATATGCTTTGTCCTTATTATCGTTGGAATCCAAGGAAACGTTTGTAACCGAAGTATAGTTAACCTTGCCTGCGAAATAATTAATTGTGGAATATGTCCCAGCATTAACAACTTTGGTTGTCTTTGGTGTCGACGTGCCATTTGCGTAATAGGTAACCACATCGTCTTTTTTTAGTTCCATGCTTTCGGTTCCAGAATACGCTTTTATATCGCTTGTGTTGTCATTGACAAGCACAAAAGGGTCATCCCCTTCTAATAAACTTGTCTTCTTATAAGACGTGTATCTGACGTCTCCCGAATCATAATACCCTCCAGATGTCTTATAAGAAGAGGTCACCGTAAATGTGGTATTCAAATAATCTTCCGGAATGTCATAAATAGTGAGAGCGATGAAATGCGTATATCCGGTTGTCTTAGCACCGACAAAATCCGCAACAGTCTTTGTACGGTCGGTTTTTGAAGATGACTTATCGTTTGTGTACGTTTCTTCGCCTGCGATGAAGGAATTGTAAAAATTCGTGACAGGCGCAAAGAAATTCTTCGTTGTGTCACCTGATTTATAGCTTACATGGAAACCATAAGTTATGCCTTCTGCGGCACCATCAACTTTTGCGGCGGCAACGAATCTGATGGAATTCTTGTCGTCAACGCTGTTGATTTGATATTGCGCTTTAGAAACATATTCGTTCTCGCCGGCATCTTTGAACTCGGATGTAAGGTTTTCAATAGCCGATTCGTTGTCGGCACGTTGAATGCGGCCAAAATCTTTGTTTCCAACGATTCCATCAACAAACGACATGCCATCCATGTTATAAGAAGCATTCTCTTCCACATTTGGAGTAGAGACTCCGCATGCAGTCAAAATCATTGCAGCACTTAAGGCGTAGATTGATAAGATTTTTTTGTTCTTCTTCATTTTATATGTCCCTTATTCTTCATCGTCAAAAAGGCCGCCGAACTTAATGAAATCGCCTTTCTCATTAACGTATTCGCCGGATGATGTAACCACATCTGTTGCATCCAAAACAATTAAATCAAAAGTCGGCTCGACAAAATTCTTCTTTTCCATAGAGTTTCCCCTCAAAATTTTTCGATTTAATTCTATTAATACGAACAACAAAATTATTATGTCTTTGCATAATCGCCCATTTTTTATTCACGAAATCAATTTGCGTCTCCATCAAGAATGCAATTGCATATTAAAAAGACAGGGCGTTTCTTCCTCGGTCTTTGTTGGTTTATTGATTTATCAAAGTTTAATGTTCAAAGCGGGAACAACACCCAATATTTTGCTGCAAGATCTGAGGTTTGAGGTTGCACCATTATCTGCCATATATATCACGTTGCCCCCATAATACGGTGAACGTAAGTACCATTCGCAGTATTCATTGCTGAATTTGCGATTTCCTTGCGCATATGCGTATTCGGATGACTTGATTTTTCTATCTGTGTCAGTTTTAGCAGGATCGGCTTTAAAACCATAAGCGGTGTTTGTAGCTTCGTTCACGCTTAACAGGAAAACCTTATCCTCGGTGTTATCGCACACGAAATCGTTAACGCCATTATTGTAATAAGAGGCGTTGCTGTTCGTGTTCACGCTAACTAAGCTGTTATCAACGGATGTGGTTTGGATTATCTCCCGCTCAAGGTCATTGAAGGCGGAGGTATAGAACTCCTCATTCAGCCATTTTCTCATATCGCTGTCGTTATATTCGTTATCGCTATCCCAATCATATTGCTGAGCGTCCAGCGCAATGGAGCTCACAATGAGGGCGTTGCCATCGGATTCGCTTAGCACTTTCCATTTGATTGGCTCATACTCGAACCAATAAACATTGTCCGTATCGTAGCCGTTATCGTCTTGATAGCTGTTGCAGGCCAAGCAAGCCATATCAGTTCCATATGGTCGATAATTGGTAAAGTAAACACCGCGGTATTTTTCGCCGTTCAATTCCTTATCTATATACCACATGTAATTGGAGACCGAATCGGAATCGTAATACCCATAGTTTGTCCAAGCCTGTTGGTTGCTGCTAGTTGGCAAAGTTCCGGCCAGTTCGGTTAAGGATGCCGTTAAGGTCGAATCCGTAACTTGCGATTGAGGATAGGAACCGAAATATATCGTTTTGCCGCTTTTTGTGTATGTTGTAACGAGACAGCGTGTGCATTTGCCATTGACGAAATCGTGTTTTTCCTCCGGCTCTGCCGTTGCCACTTCAATGATCGTATTGCACACGGTGCAGATTTTATGTTTCTCTCTAGCCGTTGTGCAACTCACGGTTTCATCGGCAATCCAATCGCTTGGGACATGATCAACTTTTTCTATAACGGTTTGCGGAACAAGAACGATGCCGCAGACACCGCAATGCGAACCTTCCGTCAGTCCGGTTTCCGTGCAGGTTGCCTCTTTGGCAGCATCAATAAGCGCTGTATGGCCAGTTTTGGTCAATGTCTCTATCTTTTCGTAGTTGTTGCAAGTCTCGCAGACATGATATGTATAGCCATTTTCCGTGCAAGTCGCTTTTACGGTTTGGACTTCGCCATAATCATGTCCGGTTGCGGAGACAACGGAATCCTTGTATTCGTAACTGCAGGCAGAGCATTTGTGGATGGTATAACCATCCGTTGTGCAAGTGGGTGCGACAACCTCATCAACATAGGAATGGGCCACTTTACTGCCAGCGTCTTCAATTGTATCGGTAGCATCGCACCTTATGCATTTGGCAGTCTTTGTGCCGTCTTCAGTGCACGTTGAATCATCGTTAGATACATATTCTCCAAAAGCATGTCCGAGGGGAGAAACGGCCGAATCTTTGCATTCGTAGCCGCAGATAGAGCATCTGTGGAGAGTGTAGCCTTCGGTTGTGCAGGCGGGCTCCACTACCTCGTCAACATAAGAATGGGCAGATTTGCTGCCCGCATCAGCGATTGTGTCGGTTGCATCGCATCTTGTGCATTTGGCAGTCTTTGTCCCGTCATGGGTGCAAGTTGCGTCTTTATTTGAAATATAGGCTCCGTAATTGTGCCTAAGGAAGGGACTATCGTATCTTTTGTCTCATACCCGCAGGAACATTTATGGACGGTGTAACCATCCGTTGTGCACGTTTCTTCAATAACGAAATCAACATAACTATGAACGTGTTTTGAGTTATTGCACGCGGATAGGCAGAAGATGCCACATGTCATAAACGATACGAGAAGACGAAGCGATGTAATTCTCTTTTTCATAACGATTTCCTTTCAGCCAGATGATTTGCATTGGAATAATGGCAATTATATAGAGATTTTCAACATTTAGCGTCTCTTTTAACCATATAAAATTCTGGCATTATGCCATCAGTTCAAATGCGGCAAAAAGAAAACGGGCAAATGATTCTATCTCGTTTGCCCGTTCGTTACATTGTTTGAGTTTACGTTCTTGAACGATATTCAACCATGTTTGCGATTTGCAATATCCTGTCAGCCTTAATCAGCGGTTTCGTATTTGACAATCAGCAATCCGTTGATCCAAGTGTCGCCATCGGATGTATGTCCGGAGGCGGAGTATGCCTTTAAATATGTGTTCTCACCGATTTCGTATGACGCCTCACCAGACATAACGCCATCGAAGGATAGGTTATTGGAACTCGATCCGAAATGGAAGAAATATTCGGCGTTAGGATCCTCGGATAAGATAGACATCAGATTCACGCTGAGCGTCCAGGTCTTGTTTTGGAGATCGATTGTTTTCGTAACATTGAGATTCTCCGAGGTGTAGGTGGTCCAAGTGCCATCGTTTTGGCCATATCTCTGCATATCGAAGTATGGGTTTACCTCATCTGCAGTTACGTCATTAACATTGGCTGTGAATGTTCCGCTGAGGGTGAATGTGCCGTCTTTGCTTAGACTTGCATTCGTTGCAGAGTAATCGACTGATACGCTTCCGGTGCTGTACTGAAGTAAGATAAGGTCATCCGCCCAACTCTCCAAACCGCCATAGGTTTTGCCGTAGGCGATGCGATAGAGGTTGTCGTTCCCGAGATGAATTGTCTTCTCGGACAAACTATCCACATTGACGTCTCCATTGAAATGTAAGGTCATCTTGTAGTACTCGCCACTGCTGTTCTTTACTTTCAAGGCATCAGTGACATCAAACGAAATCGAGAATGTGTTGCTGTCCAACGATACGATGCTCGGGTTCATTTCGGAGAGGCTGAACTTCCTCCAATCGGACTCCTCGTCGTTATAGACTTCAAGGTTGCATGTTCCGATCAAGAAATCAGAAGCGGAAAGCTGATCGAATGGATATTCGCAGGAATATGTCCCGGAAATCTTCAGCAAAGCCTTATCGTTTGTCTCGTTGGCGTCTAGTGAAACCGAGGTCACCGCCAAATCCGTGATTTCCTTGGACAAATCTTTAAGAATCACGTTGATTTCGACATCGGCCCCAGGCATGAGGAATGAATAAGTTCCGTCGTCATTTGGGGTGATGGCTATTTCATTGTACTTTACAGAATCGACTTTCTTTGTAGAATCTGTCACGTTTACTTTGAAGGTGATGGTGTCCCCTGCTTTTGCCTCCGTTGCAGATAAGTCGGTTATTTCATAGCCCTCATCAGAACTCGTGGCGATGTGGTAAGATTCCTCTTCCTCTGCTGCTTCGTATTTGACAATCAATAAGCCGTTAATCCAGAGATCGTCCTCGGATGTATGCCCGGAGGCGGAATAGGCTTCTAACTTGCCATTATCATCTAGATCATAAGAGACTGAGGAGGTCATAACCTTGTCAAACGCTAAGTTATTGGTGTTATCCCCGAAATGGAAGTAGTATTCGCCGTCTGGATCCCCAATTAATATTGTCAAAACATTAAAGCTCCATGACCATGTCTTGCTCTCAAGATCGACTTCTTTTGTGGCATTCAATCCTTCAGCGGTGTAGATGGTCCAATTACCTTGATATTGCTGCATGTCAAAGTATGGGTTAACCTCATCCTCGGTTACGTCATCAACGTTGGATGTGAACGTTCCGTTGAGCGTGAATGTTCCGTTCTCGTCTAGGGTTGCGCTTGTGATGTCATATGTTGTCTCAATAACATCCCCATACTGCAAGAAAATCATATTCCTTCCCCAAAGGTCAGTCATGCCGTCGTAATCCTTGCCATTGGCAATGCGGTATAGATTCTGGTCATTTAAGCGGATGGTCTTGGCATTGAGATTATCCACTGTGACGTCACCATTGAAATGCAATATCATCTTGTAGTACTCACCACTGCTGTTCTTTACTTTCAAGGCATCAGTGACATTAAACGAAATCGAGAATGTGCTGCTGTCCAATGATACGATGCTCGGGTTCATGTCGGAGAGGCTGAACTTCCTCCAATCGGTCTCCTCGTCGTTATAGACTTCAAGGTTGCATGTTCCGATCAAGAAATCTGAAACGGTCAGTTCGCTGCAGTCAAGGTCACATGAATAAGTTCCTGAAATCTTCAATAAGGCCTTATCTTTTGTTTCATTTGGGTCTAAGGAAACTGATGTGACATTTAAATCTTGGATTTCTCTAGATTTTTCAACGATATTGACGTGTATTGTGACATCGGCTTCCGGCATGACAAATGAATAGATTCCGGCATCATTTGAAGTGATTTCTGTTCCATTATAGGTGACGGAACCCGCCTTCTTTGAAGAATCGGATACATTGACCTTGAATGTGACGGTTTCCCCTGCTTTTGCCTCTATTGCTGACAAGTTGGTTATTTCGTAGCCTTCGCCTGTTTCCGCGGTGATGCTATAAGATTTCGGTTCTTCATGGACTTCGTATTTGATGAATAACAAGCCATTGGCCCAAAGATCGCTTAAAGATGTGTGTCCTGAAGCGGAATAAGCCTCCAATTTCGTCTTCTCGTTGATTTCATATGTTGTAGATTCAATCATTGCCTCCGCAAAGGAAAGGTTGCTAGAAGCGCTTCCGAAATGGAAATAATATTCGTAGTTAGGGTTCTCTGACAAAATAGTCAAAACATTGAAGCTCCATGACCAGGTCTTTTTCTCAAGGCTTGCTGATTTTGTGGCATTTAATTCTTCGGCGGTATATATGGTCCAATCGCCTTGGTATTGCTGCATATCAAAATACGGATCGATTTCATCTTCTGCTATGTCATCAATATTGCAGGAGAATGTTCCGCTAAAAGTGAACGTGCCATTCTCCTCTAAGGATGCACTTGTTAAGTCATATGTTAAGGAAACGTCCTCATAGCTATATTGCAACACGACTAAATTCTTGGTCCAGTCTGCCAAACCATCATAGTCCTTGCCATAGGCGATACGGTATAGGTTGTGGCCATTGAGACGAACGGTCTTGGCTTCGAGATTGTCCACGACGACATCGCCATTGAAGTGCAATACCATCTTGTCATAAACGCCATTCGTCTTCTCTTTGAGGACCTTGGTGACATCAAATAAGATTGCAAATGTTGAATTATCGATGGATTCAAATTCAGGATTCAAATCCTTAAGAGGATGCTTTGTCCAGGCACCATCGTATGTTTCAAGATTGCAGATGCCGATTAGAAAATCGTCGATGGAGAGTTCGTTATAAGAGATATCGCAAGCGTAAGTTCCTGCAATCTTCAACAAGGCTTTGTCATTCGCCTCATTTGCGTTTAAGGAAATTGACGTAACCTCTAAATCCCTTACTTCTCTAGATAATTCCCTAAAATTAACATTTATCCTAACGTTGCTCTCAGGCATGATGAATGAGTATATTCCCTCATCATTTGGCGTGATAACGATGCCGTTATATGTGACTGAATCGAGTATTTTTGTTTCTTCACTAATCAAGACTTTGAATGTGATGGCGTCCCCTGCTTTGGCCTCTGTTGCTGATAAATCAACAATCTGATAACCATCGCCGGAATTGGCGATGATGTAATAGACGTCTTCTTCCGGTTCAGATGACTGGCTAGAAGATTCCATTGAAGACGCATCGGCATTATTTTCCGATGATGTGGACGATTCAGTTACGTTGCCGCAGGCACTTAAGCAGAATAATGCGGCTAAGACTAAGAGATTTTTCTTTTTCATATTATAGTTCTCCTTATTGACCTTTTAATGCAGAGGGCCATAGCTCTCAGAATTTTCATTCTCGTTTATAGAGTTTTCTTCATCATCAGATGATTGTTCATCGGTGCTAGATTCTTCTGAACTGCTTTCTTCGGATGAAGATTCATCAGTTGAGTCTTCAGGTGATGAATCGCTTCCGGGGGAGGAAAAAGAACTTTCCACTTCTGAAGACTGCTCATCCGCCTTTTCGTGACTGGAACTTAATGGCGAATCACTTGATGTCTCGCTCTTTAGGCTAGAGGCAACTTCGCTTGAAGATGGAGCAAGGCTTGATTCGGTTTTCTTTGTGCCACCACAGCTGATCAAGAGTATGGTTGAGGCCATGAGCATAATGATGTTTTTCTTCATTTTGTTTCGCTCCTTAATAGCATCCAGCTGATGTTATGGGTTGGAGATTCATTCCAAGCGTTTCTCAGCCCTCCATCAATGTATGAGATTTTGATTGCGTTTTCTCCTTTTAGGAGGTGAATCGATGAGACTTTCACTTCTTGGAAGTCAGTCCATGAACCGGTGTCATTGCCAGATAAGACAACTGAATCGGAGATGGTTACATTTGATGAATTGAGGGAAATTGCCAAGGTTTTGTTCAATTGGCATTCCACTTTTTTGTCATCTAAATGGTAGCCATTGGCGATTCTTAAATACAAATCGGCATCTCTTTCAACGCTTGATGATACTTTCCCAATAAGCGAGGTATTTGCTTTGGTATTCTCGATATAAGAGCCATTCGCATCGCTTTTAACTTCGCCATTGCCGATTATTTGATAAGAATCAGCCTCTATCTTCTCCTCGTATGGGATGACGTTGACTTTAAGACGACATGCGAGGGATTTATAAACGATTTCGACAGTATAATCGCTTGTGGCAACACCGCTTTCAACTGAGAATGTGCATTCAGAATTCGGGATGAGATATTCTCCGCTTGCGGAGGTTCCAATCACTTCGATCTTGTTTAAGACGTCATGTTTATCCTCGCCCACTATCATGGTTTGATCATTAGATGAGATCGACGTTATCTCTTTGCTGTTGAATGATTTGCCAGATGTGGCAATTGAAAGATAATCTATGTTGACTGAAGGAGGCTCTTCCCAGTAATTAAGCTCACCGATGGAACTTTCGCCTAACTCTATTTTTAATGTTGAGGTCCCAACAGGAAGAGTGATGTTATCAATTTCAACGACTTCAAACACGTCATATAGATATGCAAAATCAAGGGATGGTCCAATTGCCTTGAGGACAAGGCCATCATCCAACGTTATTTCTTCGTCATCGGCATATATATGCATGACGGTATTCAGCTGAAGCGGCGACATCCAATAATTGCTAGATGTGTCTTTGCTGAGATTTCCGTTACCAAGTTTCAGAGATAAGGATAATGGGGCATCAGACCAATCTGTCACATCGACTTCTAGGCCATACCCAGTGCCGAATGAGCCAACGAATGTGGTTGAATCCCCTTTTGTGAATGTCCCATCGCTAAAGGTGTATTCATCCTCGGTATTGATGCCATAATTGCCGAATAATGTTGCAGATTCGGCTTCTATTTTAGATATGACTTTCGGATTGAATGAACATGATAGTCCATTGTATGACACTTCCACTTCAGGCTTGATTCCAAGTTTAGCAACCTCATCACTATTGGCGATAGAGTATCCGTCGATAGCCTTGAGATTTCCGCTTGGATATTTGCCAAGAAGCGTGAAGCTGGCCTCGCTATATTTAGCGCCATTTTCAATTGTGGAGCCATCTCTAACCAATAGGCTCTCAAACGCTTGGTCATTGAGATTATCAACGACTGAGATGGCAACTTCAGTGTTTAATCTAGTTGAGCCCTCATCGTAGATAATGCTAACGGATTTGTCGTCTTTTCTTAGCTGACGTGATGTAGCGATCATATAACCACTGTCGATTGTCTTCGTTGCCCCATCATTATAGGTGACATTGAATGACAAACCGGTATTCAAGAAGTAATCACCTACTTGATATACGGTCTTATATGGCGTCTCTTTAACTTCAATTGATGTCGGAACGACTTCTGTGAGATTGACTGTGATTTTATCTTCTTTGCCCTTATAGGCGATGGTGATATCACCTCCGTTGATAGCGAAATCAATAGGCGTTGTGACGGAACAATTTGAGGTGTCGATCAACTCTTCAATTTCCTCGCTTCCTTTGGAGTATATACCCATAATCTCGATATCATCAGATGAGACCTTGGCTTTGCCGTTGTTAAAATATGAGACTCCATCCTTTAATTTCGCGCTGATGGATGAGAGGGTTTTCTTCTCAATTGGCGTTGCTTGGCTATTATCATTAGCGGCTTTTTGGGTAGATTCATATTTGGCATAAGAAATTAAAGGCACAACCCCTAAGACCAAAGCGCCGACTGAGAGGACGGATATAAGCACGATTCTTTCGATTTTCTTATTCATGGTCACCCTCCTCTTTTTTGACTAAGCAGTTTCTCACGGTGAAATAGCCCCAGATGAGGATCCCCAATCCAGCGGCGATATTCAAATCAATCCAAACCGGTTTGACCCAGTTCCAAGATTGGGAGGAATTCGAAGCGATAATGGTTGTCTCTTCCGTCCCATTCTCCAAGTAATCTTTATTTGCCGCTTTAGCACTTAAATAAGCGTATGTCACATGGTGAACCGCTTCTCTAAGCTGATACTGAAGCCTATTCGTGGATTTCGTGGAATATTCAAGATGGTAATTCGAATACATTGTACCATCCGATTTCATTCCTAAATCTCCGCCGGCTCTTAAGGCGGAATCCTCGTTCATATACTGAACGTGGTCGGAATAGTCGGTGATAACTGCCCCGTTAAATCCCCATTCTGTTCTTAAAACCCCTGCAATTAAGGCTTCGCTTGCGCCTGCCCAGGTGTTTCCTGTTCTATTATATGAGGTCATTAAACCGGTCATGACATCGCTATGGATGGCCATTTCAAATGGTTTTAGATAGACTTCTCTTAAAGCTTGCTCGGTGATCCAATTATAGCTGGCTTCACGATGGTACTCATTCTGGGCTAAAGCGAAGTGTTTGACGTAACTCACCTTACCCATCTCTTTCAGCCCTCTTAATTCTTGTGTCAAAAGGATGCCAGACAAGAACTGGTCTTCTGAGAAATACTCGTAGTTTCTCCCTTGGAAGATAGACCTATGAATATTGGTGCTGAATCCATAGACACTGTCGGCGGAAAGAACGTTCATGTCATTGGCAAAAGCCAATCCGTATTGGTGAGCTAAGCTTGAATTCCAGGTTTGGGCTAGCACGATTGAGCATGGATATCCGGTGCCTCTAGGGGCGGAGGTGAAACTTCTAATTTGAGAAGGGCCGTCATAATCGTGAGTTTCAGGCTTACCGATGGATGAGATTCCCGCAGTCATAAGATATGCGTTGCCAATCATGGTGAGGGCTTCGCTTGGGCTCATTTGGTCAAGCAGCTTATCCCAATTGGAATCGTTGTAATCTTCGCCTAGCTCATAGCCTAAAGACGAGATTGTCGTCCCATCCGAATTGGTGATTGAAAGATTGTTCTTGGCGTTCCAAGTGACGCTTTCAGTATGTGTTTTGTTGCCGAACACATCAGTTGTGGCGTTATCCCAGGATGTTAATTCCTCGGCGGTAAAAAGGTTGTGGGTCTTCTCCTTCTCGCTTATGGCCCGCTCAGGAGTTTTATTCATCTCAAACGGGTTAGGGAATGATGAGCGGGAGATGAAATCGATGGTCGTTGTGCCATCGCTTCCGTCAACGCTTGCCCCATCCACCGCATTTTCTCCGGTGAATTTGTTAGAGACTGTGGCGCCTGTGTGCAGATCCTTATCGACATTGATTGTTGAGGCGACTGAATAGGTTTTGGTTAGAGATGAGTCTTTGAGGTTATGGGAATCACTCATGAGTTTGAACTCATAAGCCCCTTCTTCTAGCTCATAGCCTTTGAAACCATTGTTGTCCTTGTCATAGCAATCATAGGACATCAAGTCTTCCCCTGTTGCCTCAATCGTTAATTTTTGACTATTGCCAGGTTTTAGGGTTTCGGTTTTGCCAAATCCCACCAATTGGACATAGGATTTCTCTATTCCGCCTTTGGTGTATGGCTTTGTTACATAAAGCTCCACCACATCTTTCCCGGAATACGATCCCACATTCTCCACATTTACCGTGAAGGTAATGACGCTATTCTCGTTTAGCGTTTCAGTTGTCATAGAAACGTCTTCTAAGGTCCACTTGAAATCCGTATAGCTTAAGCCGTAGCCAAATGGATACTGAACGACTCCGTCATAGCCTTTGCCAAAACTATTTGATACCGAGTTCCAAACGCCTTCCTTATCGGCGGTCTCGTACCATTTGTATCCAACATATATTCCTTCGATATAATCGTTATATACGGCGGCGGTTCTATTTTCATTATTCTTCAAATGCCCGCCATTATGGCCGACTCCAACCGGGTAGAGATTGCCGGAATTGGTATAGGAAGATGTTCCGATGGTGCCAGCGTACTGATAGTTGACGTTGGACTTGAAGTCATAGGCATATGTATCTGTTAATCTGCCAGATGGGGATACTTCTTCTCCATCAGCATCTTCGCCATAGATGATATATGGGATTGCCCTAGCCGCTTTGGTGCCGGTTGCGCCTACCACTATGCAAGCCCCTAAGTTGTTGATTGTCTCCAGGAAATCGAGTTTCATCGCATTGGTTGAATTGATGACAACGATGACATTTGCAAAGTTATTGCCGACATATTTAAGCAATTCCTCTTCTTCTTTGGAGATTTCTAAATAAGTTCTAGTCTCATCGATTGTTCCGTTTCCTTTGTATTGGCAGTATGGAGCGTTAGATGATTCTCCCGCTCTTCTAGAGATTGTGACTATTGCGGTGTCGGAGTAACTCTTGGCGTTCGCTAATAATTTATCGGAATAATAATTCTTATCGCTGATGGATGGCTCATACATCTTGAAGACCTCTGAATCAGCGCTGTATAAGGTTGCTTCATTGGAGATGACATCACTAGGATCGGATGGGTTGCGATAACTCTTGTACATGTCGATGATTTCTTGGTTATATGAGATGCCAAATTCATCTAATGCGCCCAAAAGATTCGTGAATGATTCATCTTCTGTTGCGCTGCCATCGGATTTTCTGACTTCTCCAGAGCCGGAACCACAATAAGTCCATTTGAGATTGGAGTAGCCAAAGACATTCACCTTCGTGGTTGTGGTCTTGCTTAATGGGAGTAGATTGTCAACGTTTCTAGTTAAGACAATGCCTTCAGTCTCGATCTTATCGGCGAGTTCCTGCCCGCTTTTAGCGCTGGCGGAAAAGGCCTCCTGATCGACTTTTGGCGGACAAAGAGTATTGACGACTGTGCTATAGTTTTTGGACAAGATAACGTCCGCAACCACCACTGCGGACAACAAAACGGCAATCCCTAAAGAATTTAGCGATACACCAAGAATTTTTTTGAGTTTCTTCCTCATATGAAAATCGCTCCTGATTGCCGAAATGGTAGTTTATTTTGCATAAGCGCATATGCTTTCATTACACGAAAACGCGTAAAAATTACTTTTTCGCATCGTTTAATAAGAAATTGTGAAGTAATCGAAATTGATTGGATTGGTGCACATTTTGATGGTGATTGTATTTAAACCAACACGTCCCTCGATGCCGCTTATGCTCATGAAATAGTATTTATTCCAGTTATTTCCGTTTGTGAAAATATATGATGAATTGTCGAGGGCGACCCCATTTACATTCAGAGATATAACATCGGTCAAAAAGTAGATGTCATCAGAGAAATCGGAACTATACGAGAACCCCAAAGCAAAAGATGGTGACAAAGATTCGAACTGAATGACCAAGGCGCTTGAGGTGGCGAGATGTCCAACGTTTTCTTTTTCATCGTTCATTGAGAGGAATTCTTTTCTACCGTTTCCGATTAAGGGGGTGTCTTCCGCCTCAATATGAAGATTTTGCCCAATGGATGAGGCTTTATAAGTTGTTAGATAATCGAGATTGAACATATTGTCTACCAAGGAGGTTATAACAATATTATTCGTTCCTTCTTTGATATTGGCCTCGCCTAAAGAAACAACCTGATAGGCATCATAGCTAGAAGACGGGGTAACGGCATACGAATCCAAAGACAAATTTTCACCATTAACAGATACGGACAGCAAAGAGGACAAAGATGTGTCATCATGTATCCCAAAAGGACAGATAGAAAGGGATAAATGCGTTGTGTCCTTTGTCCTGGAATTAAAAGAATACGTCAAAACTGCGCCTATTTGGATATGACCCACATCTCTTTCCCCGGATGATGTTACATTATTTTCAACCGCACACAGATAAAGATTGGCGTTCTCCGCTTGATACAGATTCCCATTCGCGTGAGAGGAATACGTTATTTCGCTTCCAAGTGAGAAACAATCGAGCGAAACCCCTCCTATTAGAGAGGTGAATGTGATTGAGTGCTGGCCTTTGGTCAAATTCAAATCAAGGATGTCCAACCGCTCATATTCTTTAGTGATGTAACAAGGCGAGCAAATAACCGGTTTTCCATCGATAGAAACGGATAAGACGGAAATGATGTTTTTAGAATCGTTATCTATTTTTCCCTTCAAGACCAAATTTGTGGTGCACTCGTCATCCGAATCTAGATAATAAGTAACCGAAGAATTGGCTTTCGGCATTGAGCAATAATGACCCCAAGAAGCATCGGATTCTTCTTCAATATACGCTCCACCCTCCATTAACCCGGATTCAAGTTCATATATTTGTTCGGTTCCACCGCTATAAAATGGGCGATAAATTTGTCCTATCGTCTTATCATCACTCGTTTTTGCCTTTGAAGAGACAAGGGCAATATAATCAATTGAGAAAGCACTGCCAATATTGGTTAGGATAATCTCATTTCTTCCTTGTTTTAATGAGATTTCGCCGAGATTATTCTCTTTGAAGTCACTATTGGAATGACTGGATGTGAGTTTTTGATCGGAAGAAATTCTCTCTCCGTTTACCTCAAGAGCGAAAACACTGCCGGCTTCAGTGTCAAATGAGGAAACGATTGCGGTAGAGATAACCATTTCAGCCTCGCATTTCTCATCCGAATCGATTTGCCAAAGCACACGGGCACCGCTTTTATCAAGGCTCAGATAAGAATAATTAGAGGCAAACGAAGAATTGGCTTCAACACCATCGCTAAGAGTGGCACGCTCAGCCTCATATAGTTGAGAGCCGGCTTTATTCGAATAAAGCATGTTTTCGCTTTGATTGACACAATCTCTATAAGAGAAATCGGGATAGGTATTCTTTATTTCTCCAAGTTTAGCGATTACTAAGGATGAGGCCGAGACAACAATCGAGGCTATGGACACTAAAGCGGCCACGATAAGATAGCCATCGCGTTTCTTATTCATGTTTAGAGCCTCCTTTTAAACGAAAGATGATGTTGACTTGGAACATGTCGTCTTTCAAGAAAATACGGAAATCTCCTCCATATTTCTTAGTGGTGTTCTTGATGCTTTTCAAGCCGAATCCATGATTGGATTTATCCTCGTTGGTGGTTTCGATGTTTCCTTGTTCTAACTGTTCCTTTGGAATTTCACCCTTACAATAGTTTTCGCAGTGTATTTGCACAATATCATCAGCATTTTTAACGGTTATTGAGATGAATTTGCAATCCGGTTCAACGTATTTGTCTTCGTATTCAAACGCGTTATCTAATAGATTCTGGAAAATCGAATAGATATCCATCTCCTCCATGAAGCCCAAGGATGAGCCCTCCGCCATGCAGGAAAAATCAATACCGTTTTGCTTGCATCTGATTCCGATGTTAGAAAAGATAACATTCAAAACGTCATTGCCGGTCTGGAAGGTATATTCGGTGACATCGATCGATTTTTCCATGTCCGCAATAAGTTTGCTAGAGACTTCTCCTGAACTATTTTTCAAAGCGGCGATTTGGTGACGAAGGTCGTGGCATTTGATATTGATCATCTCAATGCTCTCTTTTTGCAAACGATATTGCTTTTTGTCTTCTGCCCATAAACGCTTGACTAAACTAACTTCTTGCTGAGAAATGTTCTGAGATAGGATTCCATAGGCAATAAAATGAAAGGCAACAATTATCAGAAGCAAAACGCCCAAAGAAACCGTTTCAAGAAGAACGGAAGATATTTTGTGGAGAAAATAAATCAGCAGTTCATCAACAAACGAGGAGAACGTCACCACCGCTAATAGGATTGAGAAGCGATAATCGGAGAACTTAGTTTTCTTGAAATTAGATATGAAAATTTTCCAGTCTACAGCCGCAAAAGCAAAGGCGAAAGCGAATGTAATGGCAAGAAACAAAAGGACATTGGAAAAATTCGAGAATTGCTCGATAAGGTTCCGAATCAAATAAGGAGCGGAATAAAAGCTTCCGGATATAAGCAAGAAAATCAGATAATTGAAATCGATTGCATGGATATCTTCATCTATAAGAACGATGTTCAACGCATAAAATATGAGAATCGCGGAGAAATTGAACAATAAAACGTTCAGTTCGAAATCAATTTTGTCGGAGTAAAGCAAAACACTAAAGAGGATGGCCAAGAAAACGTATGCAGATATTAACGGGATAGAGATAAAAGCTGTCTTCTTTTTGATCGGATTGCCGAAATTGAGAAACAAGAAAATAAGCGGATAAATAAGGAGAAAGAACGATTCAACAAATACGACTAGTCCCAGTTCCATAAACAAAATTTTATCATTCTAAATAAGATAATAAATATACATTTGAACACGCGTGATTGACGCTTCATCCCCTGCATAAGTTTTTTGGTTTTCTCTAATTCAAAACCACAACCAAATCCAATCGAATAAAGCACAATTAAAAATCCTCCTAATCACTAGGAGGAGATTACGAGACTTTAGAGAGTTAAGAAATTGTTCTTCTCTTTGTATTTTGTGAATTTTTCGATGAACGGTTTCTTTTTCTGCTGAGAGATTGGCAAACGGTATTTATCCTTGCAAAGATATGCATCATTCCTGTCAATCGTGGTGATGTGCGCCATGTTGACTATGCTGTTTTTGTTGATTCTGGCAAAGCCACGTTCCTCTAGAGTTGATTCTATCTCTTTGAGAGATCCCCAAGTTTGAAGTTCTCTACCATCAAGCAAACGATAAGACAAAAGATGCTCGGCAATTTCAATAAAAACGATGTCGCTTAAATTGACGATTTCGATTCCGAATGAAGTTTTTATTGAAATGGTTTCATCCTTATTGGTTTTGACAAGAGGTTCTATCTTCTTAATAAGCGTCGAGAAACGGCCCCATTTGACAGGTTTCAAGACATAATCGATCGCGCCAACTGAATAACCGTTAATCGCAAAGTAAGGAGTTTTGGTAATAAAGACAAGGATAATGGTTTTATTAACTTCTCTTAATTTTTCAGCCACCGTCATCCCGTTCATTGTAGGGAGTTCAATATCCATCAAAACTATATCAAATTGTTTGTTCTCCTCAAGAAATGCGAGGCCTTCCGAAAAATAAGTGAGTTCGAATCTAGTTCCGTTTTCAGAAGTAAAACGTTCAAAAGCGAGTTTGAGGTCTTCAAACACTTCTTTTTCATCATCGACAATGGCAATCTTGAGAGGCCTATAAGGG